>JAXLVK010000052.1:0-47253 GCA_046329055.1 Bacteroidia bacterium | reverse complement strand
GTCGTGGCGGAAGGTCGGGCCGGACATGTCAAAGGCGACAGCGAGGTGCGAGGGCTTCTCCTGATCCAGAATTTGCATCAGGGAGGTGATGAAGCCGAAGACCGCGGAGGTGTTTTGGCCGTTGGTGGTGATGCGTGGTGTTTTGATGAAGGCGAAATGCGCGCGGTAGATCAAAGCGAGCGCATCAAGCAGAAAAAGCTTCTTTTCCGACATAAGGAGGGGGCTGAAAATTTGGTCTCAAGGTAGAAAAAAGAAAGGCAGGCCCGGAAGCCGAGGCCAACTTATTCGTTTGCTGCTGCCATTTCCTTGGGCTGCTCCACCGCTTGCTCGGGCTTGTCCCCGCCAATCTTGAGCTTGGGCAGGATCGCGAAATAGCAAATGATCCCGACGGCGATCATCATCAAGAACTGAGAAGTGTGAATGATGAAGGCCATGCTCAGGCCCACATTCTCGGCCAAAGCGACATTGCCAGCGAAGAATGCTCCCGCGTAAGCGCTGAAGCTCATCTTGATCGCAAAATGGTAGGTGCCAAATCCGCCCGGAGCAGGCAGCACCATCCCGATTCCACCCATGGTGAAGGCCGTGACCGCAAATCCGATGGTCAACCCGGATGTCTCCGGCAATGCGAAAAACACCAGGTAGGTCATCAGGATATAGCAGACCCAGATGCCAATGGAAAGGAATGTAAACAGCCAAGGCTGACGCATCTTGGTCACGCTTTTAACGGCTGTCCAAGACTCAAGCAGAAACTTGATGCCTTTTGCAAACAAGGGAATCCGCATCAGCCGCTTCCAGAAAATCACCGTGACCAACAAGCAGACGGCTCCGATGATCCCGAAGATCAATTTCCATGGTATCTCATCCTCTGGAATCGTATTGGGTGTGGCGCTGGAAAAGGCCTTGTCCATGATCAGCATCACCTGGTCCAATTCGAAGGCAAAAACGCCCAAAACGAGCAATCCCAGGGCAATCACGTCAAAAATCCTGTCCGTGACCATGGTGCCGAAGCTCACCGAAAGCGGAATCCGCTCGGTCTTGGCAGTCATGGTGGCGCGGGTCACTTCACCCACCCGGCTCAACGCTTGGTTCACCATGTAGCCGACCATGATGGAGCAGAAGATGTTCCAGGTGTTCGCCTTGTAGCCGGCGGCCTCGATCAAGAGCCGACTGCGAATGGCCCGTAGCCAGTGGCTCAAAATGGCAGCGACCAATCCGATGGCGACCCAGAGGTAATTGGCCTCCTTGAAGTAGCCGAGCTGGGTCTCGAAGTCATTGGGGATGGCCAGCCACATCAGCAACACACCCAGGCCCACGCCGAGGACGTACTTGATGATCGTGGTGATGGTCTTCCTGCTCAATGGTTCGGATTTGGGAGGATACGATTGTTTTCGTCGAGGATGCAGACCACGGGTTCGTGTGTGCGAGCCTCCTCGGGGGTCATGCTGGCGTAGGTGATGATGATCACGACATCGCCCACCTGGACCAAGCGAGCCGCCGGACCATTCAAGCAAATGACGCCACTGCCACGCATGCCTTCAATGATATAGGTCTCGAAACGTTCGCCATTGTTCACGTTCACGACTTGCACCTTCTGGTGGGGCAGCATTTCTGCGGCATCCATCAGGTTGCGGTCGATGGTGATGCTACCCGTGTAGTTGAGGTTGGCCTCAGTGACGGTGGCGCGGTGGAGTTTGGATTTGAAGACCTCTATGAGCATTGCGGCGGCAAATATAGGCATTAATCCCAATCAGCATGGGAACGGCAAAATCCCAAAAAGCGTTAATTCCGAGACATTATCCGAGATAATCCAGCTGAACCGGCACGTTGAAATAGTTGCGAACGGTTTCAATCTCAGCATCTGGCACGAACTCCAAGATGGAAAGGCCGGGATTCTCCAAATGCTGCTGAGCAGCCAACTCGATCCTCCGAATGCTGTAAGCCATCATCAACGGTACCCGGTCGGAAATCTCCATGATGTAAGGATGCGCGAATGGACTGCGGTACCAGCGTTCGTATTGCTCGCCCCTCAACCGCATATCGGTGAACTTGCCTCGCAGGACGAGGGATTCCTGCCGGCCCCAAGGAGCCAAATTCAATTCCAGGCTCATCTCGAGGGTGTTGTAACGGGTTTTTCCTGTCGATACCGCCAAGTAGCAGCCGTCACCCATAGGTTGCAGCACCGGAACAGGCGTTGAAGTGGCGCGGCTGCTGAGTTCGATCAGCTCAAACACAGAAGGCCCTACGAAGGGTTCGAGCGATTCCTTGATTTGCGGAAGCGTCTTGTTCAATTCGGGAAACCAGAGACTCATGGCGGTTCAGGAAAAAATCATCGCATTGTCAATGAGGCGGGTGCTGCCGCAGAAGGCAGCAATGAGTGCAACGGGTTGGTCCGCTGCATGAATGGTCTCGCAAAGTGAGAGGTCCCGCGCCTTGCGGATTTCCAGGTATTCGAGTCGGATGAGGGAATATTCCGGGGCCAATTCCTCGGCGATGTGCATGAGTTCGGCTGCATTCGCGCCTTCCAAAGCACGTTCCTGCACGAGCTTCAAGCAACGGCTCAGGTACAAGGCTTGCAGACGCTCTTCAGGATTGAGGTAGCGGTTGCGGCTGCTCATCGCGAGTCCATCGGCCTCCCGCACGATGTCGCAAGGGACGATCTCGATCGGGAAGAAAAACTCGCGATTCATGGCCTGCAGGATGCTGAGCTGCTGGAAATCCTTCTTCCCGAAGTAGGCGCGGGTCGGCTGTACGATGTTGAAGAGGCGGGCGACCACGAGGAGGACACCATTGAAATGACCGGGGCGCTTGGCGCCGTCCATGTAGCGGTCCATGCTCCGGAGACCCATCTGCACTTCGAAGCCTTCGCGCCCGTCCGGGTACATGGTGGCGTCGGTGGGGGTGAAGATGTACGTGGCGCCCATGGTGCGGCAGATCTCGAGATCGGCCTCCAGGGTGCGAGGATACTTGGCAAGATCCTCGTTCGGACCAAACTGTGTCGGGTTCACATAAATGGAGACCACTGTCACATCGTTCTCGGCGGCGCTGCGGGCGATGAGCGCGCCATGGCCAGCGTGGAGAGCGCCCATGGTGGGCACAAAGCCGATTGTGCGGCCTTTCAAATATTCCTCGCGGAGGGCCGTTCTGATTTCAAATGGATTTCCTGTGACCAACATGTTAGAAAGGAGGTATGTATTGCAAAAAAGCGGCGAAGTTAAGTAAACGCATATTGTATCTGCAAGGGATTTTTCCGTAATTTTGCAGCACGGAAATGGAAAAAAGCCGAGAAAGATTTTCAGAGTAGGTTCAATTCAAGAAGTATGAGCGATAAGTTGAAGATTCTCTACGTAACAACCGAAATTGATCCGTTCTTGAAAATAAGCAGTGCAGCCGATTTCATTCGGTTACTGCCTCAAAAACTACAGGAGAAGGGCCACGAAATCCGCATCTTGATGCCCAAGTTTGGTGTCATCAACGAGCGTCGGAACCGTCTGCACGAAGTGGTGCGCCTCTCCGGGATCAACATTCGTGTCGGCGAAGAGGAGAAACCGCTCACCATCAAGGTTGCTTCCATTCCCAATGCAAAGCTGCAGGTATATTTCCTGGACAACGAGGACTACTTCCAACGCAAGAGTGTGTTGGTGGATCCCGTGAGCAATTCCTTTCACAAGGACAATGACGAGCGCGCCATCTTCTTCTGCAAGGGCGTGATCGAAACGGTGAAGAAGCTGGGCTGGCAACCGGACATCATCCACTGCCACGACTGGATGACCAGCTTCATCCCCCTCTACCTGCGCACCCACTACAAGGATGACCCGATGTTCAAGCATACCAAGGTGGTTTTCACCTTGTACAACAACGGGTTCGAATCCAAGCTGCCCCAGAACTTCTTGGAAAAAACCAATATCGAGAACCTGCGCCCCACAGGGTCCAGCTTCTCGGAACCCAACTACGTGGGCGTGTGCAAGGGTGGCATCGCACTGGCGGATGTCGCTACCCTCGGGGCTTCGGTGATCGACTCCACATTGGAGGAGTTCATCCAGACCCATCAAAATGAGAAAATCTTCTTCGACGTGGACGATTCGGACAGTTTCGTGGAAGGTTACCAAAATCTCTACACCACGATCCTTAATTGATTTCCTGAATGAGACGCTATTCAGGTGCGAGGCTGCTCTCGGCGACGACAGCAGCACTGCTCCTCATACTGACCTCTTGCACCGATCCCAACGATGCTGGCAAGGACGTCCTGCCCCACGATGAGACCATCACTGGGCATTACGTTGACTCGTTTTCCATCTATCTCAGCACCCTACAGATCGACTCGGCGACCACTTACAAGCGGAGCCAATGCATGCTGGGCAACTATTACGACGATCAGTTTGGGCACATCTTCGCGGAAACCTACGTTTCCCCGCGTCTGAGCGGTAGCAACGTGACCTTCGGCGCGGATCGCACCAAGCTCACACTCGACTCGATCACCCTCACGCTGGACCTGTCCGGATTCTATGGACGGTACAATGAGCCCTTGCCGCTGAAAATCCACGAGATCACCGAGGCATTTGCCACGGATTCCAGCCTCTACTCGCGCAGCTCATTGGAGGTGGACTCCTCCTACGACCTCGCGCGCGGGTACAACATCGATTTCAGCGATCTGCCGGGTTACTTGGACTTCATCACGTTCCGGTTGGACGACAGCCTCGGTCGCAAGCTCCTGTACGCCGATCCCTCCAAGCTCACCTCCAATGCCGTCTTCATGGAGTACTTCCGGGGACTGCGCATCAAGACGGACATGGTCAGCCTTCAAAACTCACGTGAACCGGGCGGTGTGTTCTACATCGATCCGCGCAGCGAGAAGAGCTACATGAAGCTGCATTACCACGATACGACGGCAGCCAAGGCCTACACCTTCGGCATCACCAACAGCTCGGAGCGCTTCACCCGCATCGAACGCACCAACTCTGCTGGGAAGCTGCTGGAGCAAGCCATTCAATCGAATGGGGACCCATTGGCGATGAATGCTTGCCTTGAAGCAGGCGCCTTGGTGAACATGTACGTCTCGATTCCTGGGATCCAGAGCCTGAATCCATCCATCATCAACAAGGCGACCCTCGTCTTGAAGGTGGACGACGCCTATCTTGGCTCCGATTCCCGCTATTCCCCGCCGAGCGAGATCTTCCTCTTCGTGGCGGACAGCACCCACACCAAGCCGAAGTCGATCGCCATCAACAACTCCAGTGCGACCTATTCCAAGGCGACCGGAGAGTATCGCATCCCGATGACCCAGACCCTGATGCAAATCTTCTCTGGGAAGCTGGACGATACGGGCTTCATCTTGATCCCCGGCGAGAATGGCGTGAGCCTGAACAGGGTAGTGATTGGAGGTCCTGGACACCCGACCCTCAGCCCCAGACTAGAGGTGATCTATACCTCCCTGCCCGGGCAGTAAGTAATTTTCAATGAGCAGAATGAATGTTACAGAGTCCACGCTTCCCCAAGCGTGCCAAACAGCTATTTGCCATCTGCTCCTCCTTAACTGAGCAAAAGTGTAGGCAATTCTAGATGGAGTCGGGAAATCTGCGGATATGCCCTCTACCAACTCTTTTGCTTTTTCCAGAAATTTGCCCTCTATACCTGAAAAGTTTATGTGTGGAATCGTAGGATACATCGGATACCGTGAGGCTTATCCCATTTTGATCAATGGCTTGCGCAGGCTTGAGTACCGCGGATACGACTCTGCGGGCGTAGCATTGCTGAACGGCGATCTCAATGTCTATAAGATCAAGGGCAAGGTGAACGACTTGGAATCGTTTGCCTCGGAAAAGAAACTCAGTGGCAACATCGGCATGGGCCATACCCGCTGGGCAACCCACGGCGTCCCGAACGACATCAACGCACACCCCCACCTCTCGAACTCCAAGAACTTCGCCATCATCCACAATGGCATCATCGAGAACTACGCTTCCATCAAAAAGGAGCTGCTCTCACGTGGATATACCTTCACGAGTGACACCGACACCGAGGTATTGATCCAGCTCATCGAGGACATTTATGTGAACAGCAAGGTCAGCGCCGACGAAGCCGTACGATTGGCATTGAACAAAGTGGTAGGTGCCTATGGCATCGTGGTCATCTGCAAATCCGAGCCGAATCAGCTCATCGCCGCCCGCAAGGGCAGCCCGATCGTGATCGGCATCGGGGATCGGGAATACTTCGTGGCCTCCGACGCAACACCCCTCGTGGAGTTCACCAAGGAGGTCATCTACCTGAATGACGAAGAAGTCGCCGTCATCAAGAACCACGTGATCGTGATCAAGACGATCCAAAATGTGGTGACAACCCCGCACGTGGAAACCCTGGAGCTGGAGCTTGAGGCCCTCGAAAAAGGCGGCTTCGACCACTTCATGCTCAAGGAGATCATGGAACAGCCCAAGTCCATCGCGGACAGCATGAGGGGCCGCTTCAACATCGAGACGGGCGAGGTGACCCTGGGCGGACTAGCGAGCATCAAGGACAAGTTGAAGGATGCGCGCCGCCTGCTCATCGTGGCTTGCGGGACCTCTTGGCACGCCGGATTGGTGGCTGAGTACCTGCTTGAGGAGTACGACCGCATCCCCGTCGAAGTCGAATACGCCTCCGAATTCCGCTACCGGAACCCCGTCCTTTTCCCGGACGATATCGTGATCGCCATCTCTCAGAGCGGGGAAACGGCCGATACCTTGGCTGCCATCAAGCTGGCGAAGGAAAAGGGCGCAACCGTGGTCGGGGTATGCAACGTGGTCGGTTCGTCGATTCCGAGGGAAACCGACGCCGGCGTGTATCTCCACGCAGGTCCGGAAATCGGGGTGGCCTCCACCAAGGCATTCACAGCCCAAGTCACAGTGTTGATGCTCATCGCGCTCTACATCGGGCAGCTCAAGGGCACCACAGCCGTCGGCAAGAACACATTGGTGAAGGGCCTCGCGCAGATTCCATCACAGGTCGAGAAGATCCTCCTCCAAAACGAGAAGATCATAGAGATCGCCCGCACCTTCAAGGATGCCACCAACTTCCTTTACCTCGGCCGTGGATACAATTTCCCGGTCGCGTTGGAGGGTGCCTTGAAGCTGAAAGAGATTTCCTACATCCACGCCGAGGGCTATCCTGCGGCGGAAATGAAGCACGGCCCCATTGCCCTCATCGACGAGAACATGCCGGTCGTCTTCATCGCCCCCAACGACCACAGCCACGACAAGGTTATCACCAACATCCAAGAGGTGCGTTCCCGCAAGGGTCGCGTGATCGCCATCGTTTCGGAAGGCGAGCAGGAGATCAAGAACATGGCGGAGTTTGTGATTGAGATTCCTCAGACTGTGGACTCCCTGCAGCCGCTGCTGTCCGTGATTCCGTTGCAGCTCCTCAGCTACCACATCGCCGTTATGCGCGGCTGCAACGTGGACCAGCCCCGGAACCTCGCAAAGTCCGTGACCGTCGAGTAAGGGGCGAATTCCCTCAGACCGGCTGAAATTTCACATCTTCCTTCCGTGGCAGGAAGAAGCCTTTGATGCAATTCGGGTTGCGGACGCAGATTTGGATGTGGTCCTTTTCCCGGAATCCCGCATTGGGGTAGAGCTCGTTTCCTTCCCAGAATACGCCGCGGACAGAGTCGAAGGGGGGCTGCTCCAGGTCATGTACCCAAATCTCGTGGAGCAACTCAATCACGGCGCAATCCAGGTCTCTGAGAAGAACGTCCCCACTCCGGAGGTCTCGTTTGTTTTTGGGCAGAATCTCATGATCACCTTCGGCACCTGCGAGTAACGAGTCGTAGGCATGCTTGACCATTGTGAGGTTCCGATAGTCCATTAGATCAAGACAGTTACCTAGATCGATCACCGCACCTAGCACGCCTGGGACATTGATCTCTGGACCTTTGGCGCGCTTGACCGCCAATGCTTTTGCGTAGGCGTGTGCCCTCTCGGGATCAAATTCCCAGAAGTACATGCCGTGTCCAAGCCAATCGTAGGAATTGCGGCTGTGTTTCAAATCACTTTGGCCGTGAATGACGGCTGTTGCCACCTCAAGGTCACAACCATGAAAAGCCAAGGTGAGACCTGGTTTCCGACGGTACATAGGGAAATTCGTTTTGGAAGTGGGTAGTTGTAGCTAGCCCGCAAATTGCGAGCACAATGACCTATTGCGCAGTCTGAAGGAGAAATTTCAACCTTCTGTAAGGCGATCTAAGGTTACCGTTCTGGGTCAAGATGCCTGCACGCTTCATCAGCTCGATTCTCTCGGATGGAATCTTGCCGATTTCCGCGCACCTAGCACTAAACGCCTCAATTTGTCGATCAGTCACCATGTCTTTCCCGCATTAATATTTACGAAATTAGCAAATAGGGAACAAAAGGGCAAGTCTTGACCCGGAATTGATAAAAATAGAAGCCGTGGCCCGTAAAAATTGGAACCCAACTTCGCATGCATTCTGTTTCACAAGTTCAGTTTGTGGAATTCCCCTCCATTGCATTTTCCCCTCAATCTTTCAACCTTTGCCCTGCTCATTCCAAGAGCTGCATCACCATGGAAAAAGTCCTCATCATCGGTGCCGGAGGGCAGATAGGCACTGAACTCACAGAGCATCTTCGCACACGCTATACAGCCACAAACGTGATCGCCACGGATGTGCGTGAGCATGAGGGCCTGTCCAAAGACGGCCCTTTCTTTTTGCTGGATGTCATGGACAAGGAGGCCATCTATGACCTCGTCCGCCGCGAGAACGTCACGCAGATTTACCACCTGGCAGCGCTGCTGTCCGCGACTGGGGAGAAAAACCCCGAGTGGGCATGGAAGCTGAACATGGACGGACTGCTCAATGTCCTCAATGCCGCCCGCGACCTCAATGTCTCCAAGGTATTCTGGCCCAGCTCCATCGCGGTCTTCGGACCCGGAACCCCCGCCAACAACACTCCGCAAGACACCGTCATGGACCCCAACACGGTCTATGGCATCTCAAAACTCGCCGGAGAACGCTGGTGCGAGTACTATTTCCAACGCTACAAAGTCGATGTCCGCAGCTTGCGTTACCCCGGGCTGATCGGCTACAAGTCTGCGCCCGGCGGCGGCACCACGGACTACGCGGTGGACATCTTCCATCAAGCACTCAAAACGGGCAGCTTCTCCTGCTTCCTCGGACCCGAGACCGCATTGCCCATGATGTACATGCCCGATGCCATCCGCGCTACGGTTGCCCTCATGGACGCCCCGGCCGAGCAGGTGCGCATCCGCTCGAGCTACAACCTCGGTGGCATCAGCTTCACACCTGCGCAGATTGCCGACGCCATCCGCAAGCACATCCCCGGATTTTCCATCGACTACGCCCCCGACTTCCGCCAAGCGATTGCCGACAGTTGGCCCAACAGCATCGATGACACCCGTGCGCAGCAGGATTGGGGCTGGGAGATGGAGTATGACCTCGCAGCCATGACGCAGGACATGTTGCACCACATCGGTTTGCAACTGCAGTCACAATCTGCATGACCAGAATCAGGTAACAATTCGGATCAAACCCCAGTTGAATAGGGGAAACAAGAAAACAATGGCAGTCGTAGTCGCAACGGATCAAGACTTCAATACCCAACTCGCAGAGCATCCATTGGTGGTGGTGAAATACTACGCCGACTGGTGCGGTGCCTGCAAACTATTCTCCCCCAAGTTCCGCAAGATGTCCGAGGACAGCAGGTTCGCCGGGGTGCAATTCCTGGACGTGAATGCAGAGACCTCTCCGGAGGCGCGGAAGGCCGCCGGGGTGAACAACCTCCCCTTCTTCGCGACCTTCAAAAACGGGCAATTGGTGAAGGGTGACTTCACTGCCAAGCCCGAAACCGTAGAGGGAATGATCTCAGAGCTTCTCTGAGGCCCGGTTTGGATTCATCATTTCGAAACACTATCTTGGTGAGGCATGAAACTTGCGGAAATCAAAAAGCTGGTAGAGACCTACGATTTGAGTACTCTCCAGTCCGCTGAACAGCAGATACTTGAGGGAGAACAGCTCGGGATACAGGTGGGAGGAGATGACGAGGGGGAGCAATTGACCCATGTGATGGCTGCCATTGAAATACTGCAAGACATGCAAGGTGGAACAGAAATCAAGGACGCGCTGCGCAATTACACCAAGCGCGTTCGTGAATCGATCAGTTAGTAGCTCCTTATTCTTTGAATTCCAAACGCCCCGAATCGGTAGTTCGCGGGCGTTTTGGTTTTTTACCCAATCAATAGGCCCCACTGGGCCACAATTCCGCAGAATCCGGTGCAATTCCCTTTTTTGCTTACCTTAGTCGCTGAGGCTATCTACCTGCATGCGCCAAATCTCGGATCACACTGCCCAGAAGCTGATGACCAATCTCTCCCTGTCCGTGGAGAATGCTTGGGCATTGGTCCAGTATGCGGTGCGCAAACACTGGTACCTGATGGCGGGGGCAACGGCGATTGGGCTCATCCTCGCTCTCTTCAATGCGCGCTCAGCCCCCAATGAGTTTGAGGTGACGGCCTCCATCCTCGTGCCCACTGAGGAGTACATCATCGAATTCGACCGGTTGCATTCTCGCAGTTTCGCAGAGAAAGTCGCCATCAATTATCGACTGCACCGTACGATTCACGACTCCAAGTATGGTTGGATCGAGATGTACGATGAGTCGCCATTTGATGTCGTGCCGATCCAGTTTCCGTCGCTGCTGGAGGACAAGGATCATTCGGTCAAGCTTCTCCCCAATCGGCAGGTTCGCGTCGCCATCAGCACAGGGCAGGACTCCATCATCCTTCAGGGACCGGACAAGAGCATCCTTAACGCCAATGGCGTCAAGCTGCAGGTATCCCTGACCAACTTCTTTGACACGCGCCACCTGAATGCCGAATTTCAGTTCCGGTGGATGAGCCAGGAGCAGGCGACCAGGGATTTTGTCTCGCGCCTCCAAGTGAGTCATCTCGTGGAGCATCCCAACCTCTATCGCTTTTTCCTCACGGACGAGCATCCACAGATGGCATTGGACAAGATGAACGCCTTCTTGGAGATCTATCTTGAGGCCTATCGTCAGCATCGCTACACCCCCATGCTGCTGAGGCTGCAACAAGTGGATGCCAAAATCGCAGTTCTGGAGCACCAAATTTTGAAAATGGGCCAGAGCATCTTGCCAAGTGGGTTTTCGACCCTTGGGTTTGAGCGGGTTTCCATGGAGCAGGACCTGTTGCTGGCAAGCATCCGGTCTCGGATACAGAAGCACCTGATCGACATCAAGGCGCTCCAAGCCTACCGGCAGGGGAAAACCACCTGGGAGGAGTTGAGAAACGCCATTGTCGTCGATGGGGGTGCTCTCACTGGTGATAGCCTCCTGTCTCTACCAACGATCGACAGCTTGCTCCACAGTCGGGAAGATTCCCTGCAAAAACTCGAATCCAGGCTGCTGTCGCTCAACCAATCCTTCAAGGGTGCCCATCAAATCCGGGAAACGTGGGAGGGCGCTTGGCTCAGTTCTAGGCAGGACACTGTCAACTTCTCCTATCTGCTCCGCAAGGAATACGAATCGGCATTGATTGAGCGGGCAGAAATCGAGCTGCTGTCCCGGAAGGATGTGCGGATGATCACAGTTGCGGACCCGCCCTACGTGACGCGGTCCATCGGCCGCAGCTCTCGGATGCGGTTGTTCTTGGCTTTGGTTTTGGGAGGATTTGTGATCGGATTTTCGTTGGCGATCATATTGGTGGCGGTTTCCCCCACGATCCGGTCGCTTTCGCAGCTGCGCATCCTCCTTGGAGATGAGGCGCCATGGCTGATCCTCCCTGCGGATGGGCAAGCGCGCCGGCAAACACTGACCGAGATCGCGATGGGCAATCAGTCGGAAAAGCGGCTGATTTCAGTATTCGGGTCTGGTGCATCCGAGTTCGGTGGACTGCTCTTGCAGCAGGAGCTGTCCTATGATCGCACGGCCGCCTTCATTGACTTCCTGCAACCCTCCACAGAGCCTTCGCCATGGGGCATCCCTGCCGAGGTGTCCGCAAATTGGTGGCTGTCCAAGGCGGCTGAGGCCGCATTGAATTCCTTGACTGCAAGCCACGAGACGGTCATTCTGGCCTTGCCGGCGCCATCGGATGTTCCTGAGGTCGTTGGCATGATGACGAAAACCCATCAGGTCTTCATCACACTCCAGAACGGCAGCACCACCAAAGGCCTCCTTCGCGGATGGATGGAGACCATGCGGAAATACGAACTGAAGCCGATATTCATCTGGAGAAATGCGTAGGGTGCTCCGCGAGCTGGAGCTCAAACATTTGATTCCCCTAGGCCGTGATTTTGAATGAGCGCAACCATGCATTGGATTGGCTTTCCGACGATCGATTCTGAACCGATCAGGCGCTTCTTGATTCGCGGAACTGTGTTCTGGTTGCTGTACTTCAGAAAACGAAGCGGGCCGTGCATTTTCGCACGGCCCGCTTCATTGGATCCTTTGATCTAAGCCTGAGGGTTATTTGCCCTTGGACTTGATGTACTCCATGCCATTCTTGGCGTTGGCGTTTTCGGGATCGATGTCGAGGATCTTCTGCCAGTAAGGCTTCGCGGTATCGAGATTCTCAGATACGACCGTGTAGTAGGAGCCGAAGTAGTTCAGGGCGGTGATGTAGTCACCCTTGTACTTCGCGATCTTCTCTTGGTCGGAACCGATCAAGTCCAACACCTTCTGGTAGTAGGGCATGGCCTTGCCTTCCTTGCTGCCAGCATCCATGGCGGCATTGGTGCGGCCCCTCCATGACCAACCGATGTGCAGGTCGGGCATCTTCTGGGTCATCACGTCGAAGACGCTGTCCGCATGGATGTAATCCTTGAACTGGAAGTAGGTCTGACCCAGGGTGAAGTTCTCCTTGAGCTGGTACTTGGTGGGGTTGCTCTGGATGTACTTGCGCAGATAGACGATGCGGTTGGCGGTGTCCTTCTTCTCCTTGTACATGTCCGCGATGGCGTTGTACAGTTCATAGTTGGGCTCGCCTTTCTCCTTGGCCTTGTCCATGGCCTTCTCATAGTTCACCACGGCCTGGTCAAAGTCGCCTTTGAGTTGCAGTGCCTTGCCATAGTTCTCGTAGTCAGCGGCGATCACGGCACCGGGATTGGTCTTGGTGGCTTCCCAGTAGGCGTTGAACCAGCTCAGGGACTTGTCGGCATCGGGGCTGGCCTTCTTCACATAGGAGTAGGCGAGGAGGCGCTTGACCACAGTGGCGTTGGTGTCCTTCAAGAGTGGCTCGCCCAGGGTGATCACCTTGTCGAACTGGTCGCCGAGGTAGATGATTTGCAGCTGGATGATGCGGGAGCTCTTGTCGGCACCCATGATTTGCAGGTACTTGTTGATGTTCTCCTCGGCCTTGTCAAACTTCTTGGCCAGCATCCACATTTCAGCCATTTCCTTGTAAACGGGGCCGAAGCCGGGGTCGATTTCGGTCGCCTTCAGGAATTTGTCAGCAGCCTCTTGGTACTTCTGCTGCTTCTTGAAGAGCTGACCGAGGCGGTAGTAGCCGTAGATGTACTTGGGATCCTTCTCGATGGCCTTCTCGTACATGCCTTGCTCGAGTTCCTCCACACCTTGAAGGCGATAGAGCTGACCGAGGAGCACGTAGCTTTCAGCATCGTTCGGAGCCAGTTTCTGGACCTTGTAGAGGTAGAGTTCGGCTTCCTTCAAGAAGGGCTGAGCCTTGGCCTTGTCCTTGGTGCTGTAGCCCATGTAGGCTTCTGCCACACCGAGGAATACCTTGGGGTCATTTTTGGAGTTGAGTTCCACGGCCTTGTCCAGGTCGGTCTTGGCCTTGTCGAACATATCCTGACGAGCAGACACAGCGCCGCCGCCGATGAAGTTCCAAGGGTTGCGGGCGCTATGGCCTTGGCCTTTGGTGAACCAGCTCGACGCTTCGCTCACGCGATCCGTTTCGAGGTAGGCGCGGCCCATGAGGTACTCGATTTTGTCGTCCTTGGGGTTAGCGGCGAGGAGCTTGCCGCCCATAGACAGGGCCTCGTCGTATTTGCCCACTTCGATGAGGCGCCTCATCTCCGCCTCGGTCTGCGCCATTGCTACCGACTGTCCAATGAACAAGACAGCGACGAAGGCGAGGAAAATGCTCCTGATCTTTGGTGACATATCCATGGTGTGTGAAAATTTCATGCGAATATAGGTGAAATACCTTTTTTCCTTGTTTTTAATCCTCTTTTTCAGGAAGAACGACGACTCGGGGCGGCATGAACTCCGGAACCAGTCCGGCTTTCAAGAGGATCCGCTGGCCGATCTCTCCTGCAAAGAAGGATACAAACCCCGTGCCTAATCCTGTGAAGTGCTCGCGGCTCACTGCGTAGATGGGTCGAGAGAACGGATACCGGCCCAATGCGATCTCATTTTGATAGGGCCGGATGAAGTAGCCGGGGGCATCACTCGTGTCCGCGGCATCCAATCGAGCCAGCTTGACCTTGCTCAAGATGTCCTGCGCCTTGGGCTCGTCGCGATCGGAAACCAGGCAGTAGCCGATGAAGCCGATGGCATTCTTGTCTTGGCTCACGTACTCGACGACCTTGTCCTGGTCATGCGCCTGAAATGCGTTCCGGGGCAGTTGCGTGCCGCCATTGAGGAACTGATCGCGCAACAGGCGCACAGTGCTGGACTGCGGCGCATCGAATACAAGGTGTACCGTGTCAGCTACAGCGCCGCCCACATCCTTCCAAGTCTTGGCCTCACCCCGCATGAGCCGGCCCAGATTTTTCATTTGGATCGAATCCATCGGATTTTCTGGGTGCAGGACCGCCACGATCGCATCGCGGGCCACCAAGGTCGCCGTGGTATGGATCTGATCCTTGAGGACCACGCCCTTCTCGGCCTTGGTCAGGTCGCGGCTGATGAAGACCATCCGCACAGAGTCCTCCAGGAGGTCCTGCACCAGTTCACCTTCCGTCTTGTAACAAGGATGGATCGTGGCATCGGGGTAGTCGATGTGGTAGGCGTCCAGCACCTGCTTCAACACCGGCTCCATCGTGATGTCAATGCCGATGTTGATCTCGCCCTTCACCGCAGTCTCCTCTTTCAGCTCCTTGCCGTCTTCTTTTCCTGCCTTGGACTTGCGGGGAGCGCGGTCGCAGCCCAGCAACAGCCCAGCCAGCAATGCCACCACCAACACTGGGCGGCAGAGGGATTTGATGATGTCGTCGGCACGTTCCATTCCTTGGTCTTACTACGAAGTCTTTATTGATCTTATTGTCTCGTCAGCCGAGATTCGGCGCGAGCGTTTGAAGGAAATTGATTAATCGGTCGAATGAAAAAATCCCCAGCCAGAGCAGCGGCACGCTCAGAATCACCAGTACCACAGGCACCAAACCGCGAAACCGAGGCCAGGATTTGATCAAAGGATTGCCGAATACCATGGTGCTCGCGACCCGCAGATAGTAGAAAAGCGAGACCACCGTGTTCAGCAGCACCGCCACCAAGACCACGATCAGGACGGCGTTTCCTGTGGCCTCGTACTCCGCCAATCCCGCCAGAATCAGCCGCAGCTTGGCGATGAATCCTGCCGTAGGCGGCAGGCCCGTGAGCGAAATCATCGCCAATGCGGTGATCACAGCCACAATCGGCAAGCTCGTAGCCAGCCCCTTCAGCTCCTTGATCGATTTGATCCCAGCCTCCTCCTCCAGCCAACCCGCGAGCAGGAAGGCCACCATGTTCATGAAGAGGTAAATGGTCAGGTAAAACATCACCACGGCGAAGCCTTGGCTGTGCAGGAGCATCGCCCCCGCGAGGACATACCCCGCCTGCGCGATCGAAGAATAAGCCAGCATCCGGCGGAGGTTGTCCTGCCGCAGCGCGACCAAGTTGCCCAGCACCATGCTCCCCATCGCCATCAAGGCCAGTATCCAGTACACATTTTCCAAAACCCCGGGATCGCCATCCGCACCAAGCCCGTCGAATCCCGCCTTCAAGCCCCCGAGGAAACGCACCAGCATCGCAAAGCCAGCGACCTTGGGCGCCACAGCCAGCAAGGAAGCCACCGGATGCGGTCCACCCTCCAGCACATCCGGCATCCAGAAGTGGAACGGCATGACCCCGACCTTGAACGCGAAGCCGCCCAGCACCATGGCCAGCATGATCGTCACTGGCCAGACCCCCGCATTCGCCAAGCCAGTTGCGAACTCCGGCGCCCCCATGTCCAATGTCCCGGTGAACCCATACAGCCAGGAAATGCCATAGAGCATAACCCCGGAGGCAAAGCAGCCATAGATCACGTATTTCAATGCCGCCTCAGCCGCCTTGTTGCGCATCCGGGCATAAGCCGTGAGCGCGTAGGAGGGAAGCGAGACCATTTCCAAGGAGAGGTAAACCATGAGCAGGTTCCGCGACATGGTCATGAAGGCCATCCCGACCGTCATCCCCAGCAGCACGATGTAGTATTCGCCTGTGCCTCGCGAGTCGATGCGGAGTTTCGTGCTTTGCTGGGCGGCGATGACGGCGAGCAGGCTGCACAGTCCGACCAGCAACTTCATGTAGGCAGCAAATCGGTCGGCTGTGATCATGCCGAGGAACCCATGTCTGCCCGATTCATCCGGCCACGCTGCAATCAAGGCTGCTAGGAAAACCCCAATGGTCACCGCAGACCAGACCGGAAGCACCAGGGCATTTTTCTTCCCCCAGACCAGTTCCAAAACAATCGCCAGCAGGAATCCGCCGATGAGCAGCAACTCCGGCACGATCACATCCACACTGCCCGTGAGCAATGCCAGAAGGTGCTGGAGTCCATTGCCTGCCTCCATCTCAGCGGAAATGACTCAGGATTTGTTGGTAGCCTACCACCGCCGACTCCATGAGGCTGAGCAGCAAGCCGGGGAAAAGTCCGAGACCCACCATCAGGATCGTCAGCGGGACGAAGATCAAGACCTCCTTCGTGTGCAAGTCGGTCAGCGCGGCCGCATCTCCCGTGCCCACGTATGTGAACTCGCCGAAAAACATCTGCCTGAATGCCCGCAAGAAATACACCGCCGCGAACACAATGCCCAGAACAGAAGCGATCGGAATCCAAACCGGGATGCTGTGGTGCGTTGCATTGAAGCTCCCGAAAAGCGCGAGCATCTCCGAGACGAAGCCATTCAAGCCCGGCAGGCCCATCGACGCAAAGAAGGCGATGAGCACAAACACCGTGTATTTCGGCATCCGCGACCAAAGGCCAGTGAAATGCAAAATTTCGCGGTCATGCACCCTGTCGCTCAGCACGCCTGCGATCAGGAACAATGCGGCCGAGGCCACGCCGTGGTTGAACATCTGCAGGACAGCCCCATCGATCCCCGCCGCATCTAGGCTCGCGATACCCAGCAACACAAAGCCCATGTGCGAGATGGAACTGTAAGCGATCATGGCCTTGAGGTCGCGCTGCGACATCGCCACGAGGCCCCCATACAGGATGGAAACCATGCCGATGCCCGCCACGATCGCCGAATGCGCCGCCCCCGCTTCGGGGAACAGGCCATAACAGATCCGAAGTATCCCATAACCCCCGACCTTGAGCAGGATCGCCGCCAGCACCACTGAGATGGGCGTGCTCGCCTCTACGTGCGCGTCCGGCAGCCAAGTATGCACAGGCACCGAAGGCACCTTGATCGCAAAACCAATCAGCAGGACCACAAAAGCCAATGCCCGGGCATTCATCCCAAGCATTTCACTGCCCTGGGCGAAAATGCTGCCCGAGACCATGTTCGGGAACAGCCCCGTCGCGTCCGGCATCATGTGCAGCATGTTGAAGGTATAGACTGGGCGACCCAGTTCAGCGCTCAGTCCCGGATCGGTGAAGGAAAATGCCAGCCCCACCATGATGAGCAGCATGAACACCGAGCCAAAGAGCGTGTAGAGGAAGAATTTGATGGCCGCATATTCCCGCCTTGCGCCGCCCCACATCCCAATCAGGAAGAACATGGGCAGCAGCATGAATTCGTAGAAGAGGTAGAACAGGAAGAAGTCCACGGCCAGGAAACATCCCAGCATCGCCAGGTCCAGCAGCAGCAGCAATGCCCAATAGACCTTGACCCGGTGCTCGACCTCGGCGGATTTCCAGGCCACGATCGGCAGGATCAGCACCGTAAGCAGGACGAGGATCAGGCTGATCCCGTCCATCGCCAAGTGGAATTCGATGTTCAGCAAGCCCGTCGCGCCCAAGTCGAGGCGGATCCACTGCACCTGCTCCACGAGCCGGAAGTCCATGAAATCCGCCGAGCCGCTCCGAAATGCCGGTAGGATCGCAGCCAGCACCCAAGCTGCCTGCAAGACCGTGGCCCCAATTCCGAGCCAGCGAATCCACCCGCGTTGCGCACCCGGGATGCACAGCACCGCCACCAGTGCCACCAGCGGTATGATCAATAATATGGTGAGCGATCCCATCCGTCTATCGGGTAAAAATATAAACCATCGCCAATATCAGCACCAGCAAGCCCAGCAGGGTGTAGAGAATGTACAGCTGCAGCTTGCCGGATTGCAGCTTGCCCACACGTTTGCCGAGACGCATCAGCCCTCCCGCGAGCCCATTCACCATCCGGTCAATGAACCGCTGATCCAGCCAAGTCGCCGCCCGGGACATGCTGTGCTTCTCCTGCGGTTGGATCAATCCATCCACCGCCGGATTCACCACATGTTGGTCGGTCCATTCTGCGGCCGTGCTGATGCTCGGGCGGTGCCCACGGCGCAGGACCAATCCCGCAACCACATGCACCATGCCGTCCACGACGTATTTGTCGAGGAGTTGAAAACCATGCGCCAATTTCAAGACAGGGCGGGCAATCCATCGGTGGAAAATATCGTCCACGAAGAAATTGCGGAAGCTCAAGTCCCAAAGCAAAGCCGACCCCCGTGAGGGCAGCGGCCCTTTGCGGTAAATGACCGCTGCCGCCAGAATCCCCAGCACCGAGCAACCCACAAAAACGAGTGGTAGCCAATCGGGATTGGCAATGTATCTTTCAAAGGGAAAGCGAGGAAGATGCATGGGACTTTTCGGTGAAATCACCAAGAAGGTTGATCCAAGCGCCAGCACCACGAGAGGAACCGCCATCCGCCAATCCAGTCTTGGCAACTTCTGAAGGAACTCCGGCCCCGCTCCTGCGCCTTGGGCTCGGTTTTTACCTAGGAAGACCTGAATTCCCTGACGTGCGATGTAAAAGCCTGTCAAAACCGAGGTGAGCAAGGCAAATGCCGTCACGATCACGCCCCATCCGTCCAAGCGTTCTCGGAAATTCCACGCTGCCTCCAGGATGCCATCCTTCGTCAAAAAGCCCGAAAAGAAAGGCAGACCTGTCAATGAGGCCGCAAAAAACAGCCATGCGATGAATACCAGGGGCATTCGTCGCCACAGCCCTCCCATAAACCGCATGTCCTGCGCATCGAAATGGGCATGGCTTGCCTCCTGTGCCTTGTGGATGGAATGGATCACCGCCCCCGCCGCAAGGAAAAGCCCGCATTTGAAAAATGCATGCGCAATCAGGTGCAGGAAAGAATTTGCCCCAGCTTCCAAACCGATGCCCATCACCATATAGCCAAGCTGCGAAACAGTGGAATAGGCCAGCACCCGCTTGATATCCGTTTGCGTCAGCGCTGAAATCGCAGCCATCAGAGCCGTCCCCGCACCAATCACGATGAGCGCCGCATGATGGTACCAGCCAAACATAGGACTCACCCGAATCAGCAGATAGACCCCCGCAGCCACCATGGTCGCGGCGTGAATCAGGCTCGAAACAGGCGTAGGTCCCGCCATGGCATCCGGCAACCATATCTGGAATGGAAACTGCGCCGACTTCCCGATCGCGCCCATGATCAATCCGAAACCGACCACAAGCTCAACCCAATTGGGGCCATAGAATCGGAAATCTCCATCTGAAAAATCAAAGTTGCCTTTGTAGGCCCAGATGAGCGCCAAGGCTACCACAAACCCAGCATCCGCGATCCGATTCACAATGAAAGCCTTCTGACTGGCAAATGCAGGTGCCTTTTCCCGGAACCAAAACCCGATCAGGAACCAAGACGAAACCCCCACCAATTCCCAGCAGATGAACATCATCAACAGATTGCTCGACAGCACCAGCCCGCACATCGCAGCCGAAAACAGCGCTAGGTAGGCCCAGTAGCGGTGACGCATCGGATCCTCAGCAATGTAGGCCAGCGAAAAGAGGTGCACCAAGAATGAAATGAAGGTCACAACCGCCAGCATGATGGACGAGCCAAAATCGAGATTCAACCCCAGTTCGATGCTTGGACCCCCCAGATTGAGCCACGTCCATTTCGCAGCGACCGGAAGCAAGGAGGAGTCGTCCATTGCCAAGATGAAAATCCCCACCCCAACGACAGCCGCCCCACCACTCAAGAGCAAAGCCAGCCATCCTCCTCCACCCATCCGCCTTCCCCAAGCCGCCAGCACCACGAACCCCAATAGCAGCAACAGCGGCACCGCCCCCGCAGCCAGCAGGACCCCAGGCACCTCAGCCAAGTCGCTCAATCGGGTTATCGTCATCCTATCAACTGTCCACTATCACCTATCAACTAAGAAAACTATTCTTTCATCGTATCGATCTCGTCCAAATTCACAGTCTTGAACCGCTGGTACACGTTCAAAACGATGGCAAATGCCACAGCGACCTCCGCTGCAGCCAAGACGATCACAAACAGGGCCGCCATCTGCCCTTCGAGCAAGTCCGGGTCCCGGGTCGAGAAGGCCACGAAGTTCAGGTTCGCCGCATTCAGCACCAGTTCGATGCCGAGCAAGGCCATCACCGCATTCCGCCGCGTAACGACCAGGAAAACCCCCATGCAAAAGAGGAAGGCCCCAAGGGTCATATAGATTTCCGCCGCGGTCATGGATTTTCCTCCTTGTTGGCGCGGGGTCGTCGGCTCAGGTAGGCGGCACCCACGAGTACAGTCAGCAGCAGCACGGAAATCAATTCAAATGGCAGCAGGTATTCCGTCAATGTCGCGAAGCCCACACGTTCCGCGTTTGTCACTACCGGAGTCGAAGAGATCGAAACGGGCCTGCCCGCTCCACTTTCGCGAATCACATACAGCAACGCAAAGAACAATGCCACCGCCAGCAGGATGCCCGGTACCAAGTTCACCAACTCGGTCTTGGGCTTCATCTCGCGAATCTTCGCAGTGAGCATCACCCCGAAAATGACCACGATCAAGGTCCCGCCGACATAAACGATGACTTGCGATACTGCGAGGAATTCTGCTCCAGCGAAGACATAGAGCCCCGCGACTCCCAGTAGGACGAGGAAGAGCAGGAATGCTGCATGGACCACATTGCGCGAAAGCGCGAGTGCCAATGCTGCCCCGCCAGTGAGCAAGACAAATGCGTGAAACAGGATTTCCGTCACGCTCATGCCTCACCTCCTTCGGGCGGCGTCACGGGCCGCATGATGGGCCTGGGACGCTTAGGCTTTTCGGTGGCGGGGGGTGCTTCGACTTCGAGCGAAGTCTCGGTTTCCGCCATCGGTGTTTCAATCGATTCCAATGCTGGGCCTTCAGAAGCCTCGGCCTCAAGAGTCGGCTCCTGCGGCTGCATGATCGGTCGGGGACGCTTGGGCTTTTCTGCGGTCGGCGGTGTGACTGGAGTTTCCGCTTCCGAGACTTCCGGCTTGGGTTCGCTGCTCGTCACCTCCAGGTTCTGTGCGGGCTGCATGATCGGCCTAGGCCTGACCTTGGGCGGAGCGGTGTTGATGACCTCGGCTTCCGGCTTGGGTTCGCTGCTTGTCACCTCAGGATTTTGTGCGGGCTGCATGATAGGCCTTGGCCTGACCTTGGGCGGAGCGTTGTTGGTGAGCTCGGCTTCTGGCTTGGGTTCAGTTTGCTCGTCCGGGTTCTGTGCCGGCTGCATGATCGGCCTCGGCCTGACCTTGGGCGGAGCGGAGTTGGTGAGCTCGGCTTCTGGCTTGGGCTCGGATTGCCCCGACTCCGTATCCTGCGCGGGCTTCATCAATGGCCTGGGGCGCATTTTGGGAGGGGCAGAACTGACGACTTCCTCAGTAACTGGATTCTCCGAGGGAGGATTTTCTGACTCGGCCTTTTGCTCGGATTCACTTGCCGTCTTCATGATGGGACGCATCATGGGCCGGGGCCGCGCCTTGGGCGCTTCTTCCGAGGGTGAATCTGCGGACTCTTTGGCAGGGTTTTCCTCAGCAGTCACCGGCACCTCGGTCGCAGGGCTGCGCTGCACCATGGGGCGACGCTTTTCTGCGGGTTGGGCGGGGCTTTCTGTGGCGGGAACTGACTTCGCGGCTTTTTTGGCGGCCAGGGCAAGCTCAGTCTCTTGCCGAATTCGGGCCTCATCCTCAGGAGAATAGGCCCCGAAGTGATAGACAAAATTGTCCCGGTCGTATTCGCTGTAGTCGTAAACCGGGGTCATGTAGAGGCAATCTGTGGGGCATACCGTCGTGCAAAGGCCGCAGTACATGCATTTGGCCATGTCGATGTCGAACACGGGCAGGTGCAGGCGCTTCACGGTCCCGTCACTGGTCTTGCCCAAGTCGCCGTCCGCCCGGAAAGTCTCGATGGTGATGCAATCCACCGGGCAGATGCGCGCGCATTTGTCGCAACCGATGCAGTCATCCGTCTCCATGTACAGCCGATACCGTCCCGTCTCGGGAACAGGCACCTTTTGCATGGGGTATTGGATGGTGATCGGGCCTTGGTCTTTCTTGAAATAATCGGGGTCAGCAATGCCCAGCGGCTCATCACGCTTGTAGCCTTGCACATAATGGCGACCACTCACCCGGAAGCCCTTGAACAAGGTCTTCATCGAGTCCAATACTGAGCGGATGTAGCTGGGACGCTGACGGCTCATACTTGCGCGCCGACCTCCAGCAGCTTCCAAATCGCGGAAATGAAGAAAAGGAGGAAACCCACTGGCGTCAGTACCTTCCAACTCACCTTGAGCAGTTGATCGACCCGGACGCGGGGCAGGGTCCATCGCACCCACATTTGGAGGAAAATCGTGAAAAATGCCTTCGCGATGATCCAGAATGCACCCCATATCGCCATCGAGGCCGGGCCAGTGCCAGTGGTGAGGTGACCGAATTGCAGTTGAGTGAAGAGTTCGCCGATGCCCATATTGGCGGCTTCGCCAGGTGCGAGGGCCATCAGGTTCGGCAGCGGACTTGCCCAGCCTCCCCAGAAGACCACCGCCCCGATCAGCCCGACCAGGAACATGTTCGCATACTCCGCAAGGAAGATGACCGCGAACCTGAAGCCCGAATACTCCACGTGGAAGCCACTCACCAATTCTGACTCCGCCTCGGGCAGGTCAAATGGCGCGCGGTTGCATTCTGCCAATGTCGCAATGAAGAAGATCAGCCATGCCACAAGCAGGTGCGGATACCGGAAAACGGCCCAAGAGAGGATTCCCCCAAGTTGCGTCACGTCCAAAAATCCCAGGAAGAGAACCGGCTCAGTGCTCGTCAATCCCTGCGCTGCGCTCAATTCCCCAAGGTTCAGCGTCCCATACATCAGGATCGCGGAGAGCAGGGCAATCGCCACCGGGATTTCATAGCTGATGATCTGTGAAACCCCACGGATGGCGCCGAGGAAGGCGTATTTGTTGTTGCTGCCCCAGCCCGCCATGAGCAGACCGATCACGTCGATGGACACGATGGCCATGGTGAAGAGCAAACCCACATTCAATGCCGCACCCAGTACGCCCGGCCCGACAGGAATCACCGCGAATCCCGCGAACACTGAAACGAAGATCACAATAGGCGCGAGTGCGAAGAGTCGCTTGTCCGCAGCTGAGGGCGTGATGTTTTCCTTGAGAATGAGCTTGAGGATGTCCGCGACCGTCTGCAACAAGCCCCTAGGGCCGACCTCCATGGGTCCGAGCCGATCTTGGATGAAGCCAGAGACCTTGCGCTCCGCATACACCGCCCCCAAAGCATAAGCCGCCACGAACACGAGGAAGATGCCGACTTGCAATATTTCCGGAGCGAGGTTCAAGCCCGAGCGTATTCAACCACCTCACATAACCTTCGGACACGCCCAATGGTTGTGAAATGCGGCGCAAATATACAAACTGCCGGGGAGCTAACCCGAAGTCTGTTGACTGCGCAACTGAGGTCACTTTGGCTGGACCAGGGAAGCTGCGACCGAGGGCACACTGTTACGTGACCGATCACCAGCTCCCGGCCCATGAAACTCAATTTCGCAGTATCGGAACCTTGACCGCAACGGCCCTGCTACCATTCCTACTGCTCAGTCGAAGCAGGCAGATACCTTGAGGGAGATTGTCGGGAAGTTCCAAGTTGCCATTGGCAGCCATGAATACCTCCGAATGCCAGAGCTGACGGCCGCTCATGTCCAGCAATTCCAGTTGGTAGTTGCCGGGAACCAATCCTTCCCATCTCATGCCTTGGACTCTACGTGTTGCATCCAACCATGGAGTCAGGCTCACGCCCATTTCCACGGGGGATGCGGCCGCAAGCAGGATGTATGCTCCTGGACAGGGCCATAGGGAATCCCACAATGCTTGCGCATAACAATCCAAGCTAAAGGTGCCGTAATGATAGCCAGAGGTTCCCGTGCCAGTGATGAACATCTTGTAGGTCATGCCCAATCCCTCCACGAACCGAATGGGAAGTTGCGTTTGTTCTGGAAACATGGTGAGTGGAAGTATCCGCAAGAATCCACGTAGCCTTGCGAGGGGCCGTAAAGGTAGCGTACCTCCATGCGGCTTGTGGGCAAGGCTTGGATCCACGGCTGCGCCAATAGTAGAAGTTGGCATCGCTGGAAACTTCCTAGGTCGCGAGCTCCAGGTGCTGGAGATTGGCCTTGATGGCTCGCGGGTGTTGGTTTGCATAGGAATCGGGATGGTGTCGTAGGGTGGAAACCAAATCTGCACACTGCGGTCTTCATGCACCAGCGTCAAGGTATCGCCCTGTGGGCTCACTGTCCGGGACAGAACTGTGTACTCATGGTATTCATCGTATCCAGACCCCCCGCCAACGTGCTTGGCGGTACCCCAGCGATCACTTGGTTGCCAGGCGTAGAAGCGTTTGAAGTCGGGCACAGCTGGAAGTTCGTGAAGGGTGGAAGCCATCGACATTTGCGCCGCCTCGGGTAAAACCCATGTTCGTTCCGGAAATCATTCCATAGTGCTCGGAAAACTGGAACTGCCTTCCGTCGCTGATGTCGATGGTAATGGTGGAGTCGTTTACGCCGAGAAAGGTTGACACTGCCCGGCTGCTGAGGGTGGCGGTCTGGTTCCCGATTGTCGCAAATGCCCATGAACTCCCCAACGGGGTCGAGGGTGTGGAAGATCGCGCTGTCGCCCGCCCTGCCGATGAATGCAAAGACTCCGCCTGACAACTCCACGAACCGGTCTCCCCAGAATCCTTCCAAGCCCGGGAAGTAGTGATAGTAGTTCGAGCAACCCGGGGCCGGGGCCCCGCAATGTCATTCAACCAAAAGGTGCTGTCGCCATTCACCTCGCCAACAGAATCGATGCGGATGCTGTAGTTCGAGGGCGATTGGAAGAAGTGGAGGTTGCCGGGCAACAAGGGCCGCCATCGTTGTGCGATGGAGGGAGAAACAGGGCGCAAAGCAAGCAAAGGAGGAGGAAACGTTCCTTCATGTTGGTAGTAAGGTATTGAGAATACACTTCTTGTCTGCGATACCCCCAAGGGCAGCCGACCAATGCTGTCGAAAATCAGAGATTTTTGAGGGGCTCAGCGATCCTCCAGCACCACCTTCTCGAAATAGATCTCCTCGCCGAGCAGGCTCGCACCGATGCGGTCGTAGGTCGGGGTCACATCCGTGAGCATCGCATTCAGGTTGCCGCCACGGGAAATGCGCGCTTCGATCTCGGGGTGCCGCCGCAGGTAGTCGAGGAGTTTGGGAGGCACCACTTCATTTTGTGCGATGATGTCCACTTCGGCGGGCAGTATTTGCTCCAGGGTAGGCCGGAACAAGGGATAATGCGTGCAGCCAAGGATCAGGCTGTCGATGCCGCGTTCGAGCAGGGGTTGTAGGTAATCCTCGAGAATGGGCCGGGCATAATGAAGGCCGTCATTTTCCGCAAGGGGCACGAGCAGGGGAGTGGCCTTGGCCACAAGCCGGATCGCGGGATTGATCTTGCGGAGTTCCTCGTCGTAGGTATGCGACTGCACAGTGAAGGCCGTCCCGATGAGCCCGATGCGGGTATGCCCCGTGCCGATGGTCGCCTCGATGGTGGGCACGATCACGCCCAAGGCGCGCTTGTCCGGGTAATGCAGGGGCAGGTATTCTTGCTGAATGCGGCGGAGGGCATTGGCACTTGCGGTGTTGCAGGCGATGATCACGAGGGGGCAGCCCTGGTCGAAAAGGTAGTCCACCGCCTGCGTTGTGAATTGCAGGATCGCTTCGGCTGATCGCGGACCATAAGGCACGTGCAGGGTGTCGCCGAGGTAGAGGAAATCGTGCTCGGGCAGGGCGGCGCGGAAAGCCTTGGTCATCACCAAGCCTCCCAGGCCGGAGTCAAATATGCCGATGGGGCCTTGTTCCTTCATTGGACGGGAAAGTTCGCTCGTTTTGCCTGCATCCAAAAGAAGAAGGTATAAAATTGGCCCCAGCCGGGATCCAATCTTATACCTTCAAGGGATTCGGGAGATCGCTTACTCCTCGACGGCGATGCCGAGGCGCTTGGCGATGGCCTCTGTGAGGTTGTCGCTTTCCTTGCCGTAGAGGATGCTCGGGATGCCGGCACCCACTGCTTGGTTCAGGACATAGGTGTAGCCGCCTTCCTTGGCGACGGCGTCGATGGCGCCTTGGAGCTTGTCCTGCACCGGCTTGAGCAGCTCGAAGCGGCGCTTGGCGATTTTCTCCTCGGCGTCGCTGATGCCTTTTTCGATCTCACCTTCGAGTTTCTGGAGCTCAGTCTGGGCGAGCTTGTCCATCTCAGGTGTGATGGGCTTGCCGCTCTGCTTGTACTCCATGTACTCGATCAGCTTTTGCTGATAGTATTTCTGCTTGACTTCGAGGGCCTTGGTGACGGCGTTCTCGATGGTGCTCAGCTCCTTCTCGATGGCTTTGGTCTCGGGCATGTACTGCAGGATGAGCTCCACGTTGGTGTAGCCGATCTTGGTAGCGCCCTGTGCCATCGCTGCTGCGCCGAAGCACACGAGCAGGAGGGATAGGATATAGTTTCTCATCTCAGTTTCTTCAGGTGTTTCCCATTCCATCGGGTCACGTGAGGCGACCCGGCGGACATTTCAATCTCACTGCTCGGGGTACTTGAGGCCGAGCTTGGCAAAAAGGGACTTGGTGATGTCAGCCTCGTCCGGGCCGTAGAGGATGGTGGACACACCCGCGCTTGTGGTCTGGTTCAGGATGTAGGTAAAACCTCCTGCCACAGCCACAGCGTCGATGGCTGTCTGAAGTTTGCCGAGGATGGGCTCAAGCAGAGCCTGGCGCTTGGCCATGATGTCGTATTCTGCATCGGAGGCGAGTTTCTGGACTTCCTCGTCGAGGCGGAGGAGTTCCTTCTCGGCGGCTTCTTGCTCTGCGGGGGAGGCAAATGCACCGCGCTCCTTCTTGTCCAGGTATTCTTGGTACTTCTGCTTCACGTAGTCGTCCTTGACCTTGATTTTGGCAGCGAGCTTCTCCTGGAACACTTGCAGTTCTTTTTCCATGGTTTTGGCTTCAGGCATGGATGCGAGCACCACCTCGAGGTTGGTGTAGCCGATCTTCACCTGAGCTTGGGCCGCGAAGCTGCCGAGCAGCATCAATCCCACGGCCAACAACATCATTTTGAATTTCATCGTGTCAAATTTTGCGGACAAAGATAATACAATCTGTATGGGGCAGGCACGAGCCAATTCTTCCCCGGGATTACCTACTTCAATTCCAGTGCCAAATCACTTTTGGATGCCGAGTTTGATGATCACATCGTCCGTGCGATCAAATGCTGCGGTGCTGTACAGGATGCCAGAGTTGGCGGCCTTGTCCAGGATGATGTCGAGCTTGCGCTCCTGAGCCACCTTTTCGACGGCGTCATAGACCTTGTCTTGGATGGGCTTGATCTTCTCGTCCTGGACCTTGTACAGTTCGCCGTCGTAGCCAAATTTCTTTTCCTTGTACTCCTTGGCTTTGCGCTCAGCAGCCATGATGTCCTCCTGGCGCTGCTTCTTGATGTCATCCGGAAGGAGGACCTCTTCAGCCTGGTAGTCCTTGTACATCTTCTCGATGCCGGCGTACATGGTTTCGAGCTCCTTTTGCCATTTCTGGCTCAACTGATCGATCTCTTGCTTGGCGGCGGTGTACTCCTCCATCTTGCTCAGGATGTACTGCGTGTCCACATAACCAAACTTTTGGGCTTGGCTGGACAGGCTGAGAGCCGCGACGAGAACGATAAGGCCAATGATGCGCTTCATGCAGATCTATGTGATTTAGAATTCTTGACCAATGAGGAAAGTGAACTGACTGCCGTTGGGCTTGCTGGCGCTCGGGGTGATCTTGTCGAAGCCCCAGCCCCAGTCCACGCCGAGCAGACCCACCATGGGCAGCATCACACGCAGACCTGCGCCCGCGCTACGCTTCAGCTCGAAGGGGTTGAAGTTCTTGAAGCCCAGCCAGGAGTTGCCAGCCTCGGCAAAGCCCACCACCCAGATGGGGGCGGCTTGGTTCAGGGTGATGGGGTAGCGCAACTCCAGCGTGTACTTGCTGAAGATGTTGCCGCCCAAGGTGTTGTTGGCAGATTGCGTCTCGCTGCGGGGGCCGATCGAGTTGTCGGGGTAGCCACGCAGGCCGATGTATTCCCAACCATAGAAGTTGAATGATCCCAAGCCGCTGCCACCCATGTAGAACCGTTCAAATGGAGACACACCATAGGTGGGGTTGTAGTTGCCGAGGTAGCCGTACTGCACCTTGGGCTTGACCACCAGGTTCTTGAAGATCTGGAAGTACCAGGTGCTGTTGAACTTCCACTTGTGGTACTCCAGGAACTTGAACTTCTGGGCATCGGAAATGGTGGAGTAGTCCTTGATGCCTTGAATGGCGCCGTAGGGCGGGGTAGCCTCCACCGAGAAGGTGATCGCCGAGCCACTGCGGGGGAAGATGGGCGCGTCGATGCTGGTCCTGTCGATGGTGAGACGGGCGGAGACGATGTTGATGTAGGCATCGCCGATGGAGCCCAAGGAGCTAAAGCCTGAGCTGCCGTTTCGGATGTCGTAGTACTTGTAGCTCAAGGAGGCGTACGCCTTGAAGAAGTCATCAGGCCACTTCAAGCGCATACCGAAATCCAATCCACCACCCAGGGTCTTCATCCGGAACTGGGTCGTCTGGTTCTGGTTGATGGTGTAATAGACGCTGGCGCCGAGGCTATTGGGCTTCTTGCCGCCGAGCCAGGGTTCGAGGAACGACACACTGTAGTTCTGCCAACCCACACCGTTCATCTGCACGGCAAGGTTCAGCTTCTGGCCATCGCCTGAGGGGATCGGCGTCCAAGCCTTCTTCTGGAAGAAACGCTTGGTGCTGAAGTTGTTGAAGCCCAATTGCACGGTACCCACGAAGCCGCCACCGATCACGTTGCCTTGGCTGTCCCGGATGCGGCCGCCCCATCCACCCTGGACTTGGAGCTGATCGCTGGGTTTTTCCTCGACGACGTATTTGATGTCCACCGTTCCGTCGGTCGGGTTTGGAATCGGCAGGACTTGGAGGTTTTCTTGGTTGAAGTAGCCCAGGTTCAAGATTTCACGCTGCGAACGGATCAGGTCCTCGCGGCTGAACTTCTGTCCCGGGCGGGTGCGCAATTCCCGCAGGATCACGTAGTCGCTGGTCTTGGTATTGCCCTCGACGATGATCTTGCGGATGGTGGCTTGCGGACCCTCAAACATGCGGAACTCCAAGTCCACCGAGTCACCCACGATGGCGACCTCCACAGGCTCCACGTTGAAGAAGAGGTAGCCATCGTCGAGGTAGAGGCCGGAGACGTCACGGCCGGTTTGGTTGCCGTGCAGGCGCTGATCGATCAACTCGGAATTGTAAACATCACCCTTCTCAATGCCCAAAATGCGCTTGAGGGAGTCGGCGGTGTACTTGAAGTTGCCGGAGAAGTCGATGTTCCGGATGTAGTATTGGTTGCCTTCGATGACCTTGAGCTCGATGTCGAGGGTCTTGTCGTCGAACATGTAGGTGCTGTCAAAAACGACTTCTGCGTCGCGGTAGCCATTGTTGCGGTAGAAGGCGATGAGGTTGTCCTTGGCCTCGTCCATCTTCTTGGGCAGGTACTTGCTCCGTGCCCACACGCGCCACCAAAGCTCTTCCTTGAGGGTCTTCATCTTGGCCTTTAGGCGCTTGTCGCTGAAGTCCTGATTGCCGTCGATCTTGATTTCATGGATTTTGACCTTGGGGCCTTTGTCCACGTTCATGTAAACCTTGACCCCGCCGGCCATGTCGTTCGTGCTTTCCACCACATCGAAGGTCACATCCGTCTTGTAGTGTGCCTTTTCCATGTAGTAGTTCTCGATCACGCGGCGGGCGCGGCGTTCCTTCTCGGCGTTCCAGATGGTGCCACGAAGGAAGAAGTTCATTTTTTCCTTGAGGTCGTCGGCTTGGCTCTTGGTGACATCGCCCTTGAAGCTGAAGGAGCTGATGCGGGGCCGCTCGGTGACCTTGATAAGGAGGAAAATCTTGTCGTCCACGACATTGTCAGCGGAGATGCTGATGTCGGAGAAGACCTTTTGATCCCAGAGGGACTTGACCGCCTTGGGAATCTCGGTACCCGGAACAGTGACCTCCTGACCCAAGCCCAAGCCGGAGTGGATGATCACAGAGTTCTTGCTCGTGTACTGACATCCCTCCACGTCGATACCGCCGATGGTATAGGTGTGGGGATTCTCGTAATCCACCTGCGCCGTGAGGCGCAAGAAACCAAGCAGGCAGATCAGGAAGGAAATCGCTGTTTTCTTCATTGGGGCTTCAATTGTTCGCTGATCATGCCGAAACGTCTTTCCCGGTTTTGATAATCGTGAATCGCCGCATAGAGGTCTTCACGTGTGAAGTCGGGCCAAAGTTTCTGCATGATGTAGATTTCGGCATAGGCCAGCTCCCAAAGCAAGAAGTTGGAAATGCGAAACTCCCCTGAGGTACGGATCATCAGTTCAGGGTCGGGCAAGAAATTCGTGGACATTTGGCTGCGCAAGTCGGCCTCGGAGATGGACTCGGGGTCGATTTCGCCATTTTTGGCCTTTTGGGCGAGCTTTTGAGCGGCTTGAAGGATGTCGCTGCGTCCGCCATAGCTCAGGGCGAGGGTCAGCACCAGGCCGGTGTTCCCTTCGGTGAGGCTCATGGCGCGGCTCAGCTCCCTCTGTGCGCGTTTGGGCAGGTCCTCCAGATTGCCGATGGCTCGCAGGCGGACATTGTTCTGCATGAGGGTGGGGACTTCCTTGCCGATGGTGTTGATGAGCAACTCCATCAGCGCCCGCACCTCAAGCTTGGGCCTTTTCCAGTTTTCAGTAGAAAAGGTGAACAGTGTCACGTACCCCAAGCCGATCTCAACTCCGGCTTCCAGCACTTCGCGCACGGCTCTCAGGGCCTGGCGGTGACCAAAGATGCGCACATTGCCCTGCTGTTTCGCCCACCGTCCGTTGCCATCCATGATGATGGCGACATGGCGGGGAAGCGACCGCAAATCAATATGCTCTTTCTTGCTTCCCATCAAAAAATAGTGGGCCAAATTACGAATTTCTTGAACATTTCGCAGGGCAATTCCGTTTGCACCTGCTTGATCGCTGGCAAAAAAGGTCTTGCCAATACATTCAGAATGAACGCATTCCCCGGCATTCCCGAATGGTGCTCCCGGCTCACATAAAACCAAAAAGCGTATTGGCATGAATCCAATACGCTTTTTGCGAGATGATATTGTAATCCTTAGCGGAACTTGGGACAGATGGCCCAGTCGAGGATATAAGTGCCGGAGATCAGGGAGAGAACATACCAGTCAGTCTGGCTGTTGTCGCCGCGGATACCGTTCCAGAACTCGCCGCCTTGGGGATAGATGCTGCGGTCGATACGGTCGCTCAGGATGGCTGCGATGTCGCCGGACTCAGCACGGAGCTGATCCACGTTCACGTAGTAGCCGGACACGTCATCGATGTAATCGGTGAAGGTCTTGCGGAGGCCGATCTCAGCATTGATGTCGATTTTTTCGGTGAGCTTGTAGCGGAGACCCACACCGAAGGGGATCGCGATTTGCACAAGCTTGTAGGGCTTCGGAGACGGAGCCGTGGTAGCGTCAGCGTAGATCTGACCTTGGTGCGAGTTGATCATGTACTGACCCTCGGTGCCAAGCGGCTGGAGATCGTACCAAGTGTTGCCGAGCTTGGCTTGGGGATTGAACCGGAACACAGCCACGCCACCGAAGATGTAGGGGGTGTACTGGGTGCGGTAACGGAACTTCCTGTTGTTGGCGAAGAATTCCCACACGAGGCTCACAGAAGCCTCAGAGATGGGGGAGCGGAAGCTCAGGTTGCGGCGCAGACGCGGAACGTCGCGGGCAGCCTTGGCATCCGAAGCCTTCATCCAGCCTTGGGAAAGCATCAGGCGCACAGACATGTGCGGGTGAAACTTATAGCCGCCCAGGAAGGTGAGTCCGGGCTTGGTGAATTTCAAAGTGAAGTTATCGTCAAGGTCTCCTTTGTAGTTGGTGGCACCCATACCAACCCCCACATAGAAATACCTCGTCCGCAACTGGGCTGTTGCCGTGGAAAACACTGCGCAGAGTGCAACCAACGCCAGTAAGTACTTAACAGATTTCATAGGAAGCAGCATTTTACTTTTTAAATTATCAGGCAAATCGTCACACAGCTAAGAAGATAAAACAAATATAGTCATTGGACGGAAAAAGAAAAACTTATTCACACTTTTTTAAGAGCATAAACAAGCTCTTTTCCAATCCACCTTTCGGCTTCTCGACTATCCGGCCAATTTCACTACTACCCTGGTAAAGGATAAAGGTAGGAATTTTTTTCAATCCGACCGCCTGGGCCATCATTTTTTCATCCTTTTTGGTGGTATCCACCGAGATGATATCCACCTGTCCGATCGGCAGCTTGGGCTTCAAATCGAAGAAGCGAGGCACCCATTTCTTGCTGTCGCCACAGTAGCAACCCAGGAAGATTTTCATGCTCAGGCTGTCCTTGCTGTTGATGGTGGCCAAGCTGTCGCTCCAGCGCTTGCTGGGCTTGTACTTGGGATCCGTGAAGTGATCCCACCGGCATTCCGTCTGGAAGCCAGCGTAGTCGTAATATCCCACCAGGTATTGCTTTTCCTTGCAACCCCAGATCACCAATACCGCCAACAAGGGCAGCAGCATAACCGCCTTTTTCGTCGAATTCATCAATGCAAAATGTACCTGACCTCAAATTAAGGGAATTTGTGGAAACATCCTTGAACATGATTCAGCAGCGCGCGGACGGTCATGGGTGAGAAATCTGGCTATCTTGGCAAAATGCAGGAATCCCTGTTCACGCGCTTGCTTCGAAGCCCTCGACTGGAGGGCGCCTTGCTCGTGCTGCTCATCGGCTTCGCACTGTGGCCCATCTGGGGATACGCCTACTTCCTGACGAATGACGGCCCCTGCCACCTCTACAACGCGGGCATCCTCCGGGACATGTTGCTGGGCCGCAACACGGAGCTTTGGTCGAACTGGTACAGCCCCAACAATCACTTGGATCCGAACTGGCTCTGCCACTTCCTGCTCATGGCACTGCAGATGGTGCTTCCGGCGAATCTGGCCGAGAAGGTGTTCCTGAGCGGGTACGTCCTGGGCTTTGTGCTGGGGTTCCGCTACCTGTCCCGGTCCATCCACAAGGAAAATGGTAGCCTCGCCTTCCTGGCATTGCCTTTGGCGTACAACAAGGTGCTGCTGTTCGGCTTCTTCAATTTCGCGGCCTCCATCGCGGTGGTCTTTTTCGTCCTTGGCTTCTGGCTGCGGCACCGGAACTCGACGAATTGGCGGCATTGGCTCAAGTTTGGCTTCCTGCTGCTGCTGCTCCTGTTCACCCACGCCATGGGCTACATGTTGGGGATGGCCACGATCGCTTGCCACGGAATCGGAGAATGGCTGCTTGGCTTGCTGGCATCGGATCGGCGGACCGTTCACCGGGCATTCTTTCGAAAAATCGGCCTGGGGTTGCTGGCAGCCTTGCCCTCTATGGTGATCCTGATCGTCTTCCTCTCGGGACAGGATACCACGGCGGTGCCGAGTCAGCTCAAGCTGCACAAGCTGTTCCACGACTTCATCGAGCTCAGGTCCCTGATCTTGTTCGAGAATGGGGAGGCAGCCTGGCCCATTGTATTGTCAGTGGCGATCGGATTGGGGACCCTGGTCGGGCTGATGCGGCTGCGCCGCCCGGGACTGGGGCATGAAGGCTTGCTGCTGATGTTGTTGGTTTCGGTGTACATGTTTTTCAACCAGCCGGCATTGGTCGGTCGCGCTGCCATCATGCCGGAGCGCTTGCAAGCGATTCCGTTCTTGCTTTGCATGATTTGGCTGGCTTGCCAGAAACTGCCCTTGGCTGTCCGGAAGGGCGCAGTCCTGGTGGGGACGGTGGTGACAGTGATGCTGCTCCTGGTCCGCTTGCCACACCACGCGCTTACTTCCGAGGCCGTGGAGGAGTGGATGTCCGCCGCAGACCATATCGAGCCCAACAAAACCATTGTGACGCTGAACTATGCGCCGGAAGGTCGGTATCCCAATGAGGAAACTGTCCTGAGCAGTGAGGCCTACATTTTCGGGCATACCACGGAGTACTTGGGCACGGTGAAGCCGCTCGTGATCCTGAACAACTATGAGGCGAATACCACTTGGTTCCCCCTGCGATGGCTGCCGAACCGGGATCCGTATGTCCACCTCATCGATGGGCCGGGCTTCGAGGGATGGCTGCCGATGGCGGAATTCCGCAGGTTTCAAATCCTTACTGGCGCCACGGTCGATTACGTGATCACATGGTGCCTCACGGAATCACTTCGCTCCTTCAAGGATGTCGAAACGATGCAAGCACGGCTGCGTGAGGATTACGACGAGATTTTCGTCTCGGATGGAAACCGGATTCGGCTGTGGCGGCGGCGTTAAGCCTGTGACTGAATCAGCATGATGCCTCAGCCCATGCGCTCCTTCCAATTCCGCTTGTCACTCCCCCACATGAGGCGGCCGCGAAGGGTGTCCAAGTAATTGCTGGACTGGACGCGGAGCATCTTCACGGGATCCTTGCTCTTGCGCACAGCGATTTCCACCTTGTCGCTCACAGGGACGGTGCGGGTGTCGAGTGCGACCATCGCACGGCCCGTTCGGGTTTCGATGCTGAAGGAGATCACACAGTCATCGGCGAGGACCATGGGGCGCACCGTGATGCTGTGCGGCGCAACCGGAGTCAAGACCAGGGCATTGGCATTCGGGTGGATGATCGGACCACCGCAGCTCAGCGAGTAGGCCGTGCTGCCCGTGGGAGTGGAGATCACCAACCCGTCCCCCCAATAGCTGTTCAGGAACTCGCCATTGATATAGGTGTGGACGGTGATCATCTCGTTGCTTTCGCTCTTGTGGATCGTGAAATCGTTCAGCCCGAAATTGTATTCTCCGAAGAGGCCCGCAGGTGAGCTGTCGATCTCGATGCCCCAACGCAGGTCGATCCGGTACATGTCCTTCATGATCTCCATGGTCGCCGCGAAGAGGTGCTCCTGCGTGACTGTGGTGAGGAAGCCCAACCGCCCGAAATTCACTCCCAAGACCGGCAACACGCCCTTCACCACCATGGCGGTGTTCAGAAAGGTGCCGTCTCCGCCGAAGCTGTAGGCAAAGTCGCAGTCATCCAACTGCACTTCGTCCGTGAGCAGGTTGTGGGCCAGCAGCTCCGGGTGCTCGGGCATCACCTTTTCCAGTTCCTCGGCGTAGCGGTAATGGACGAGGTAGTCCACGTTCTTTTCCCGGAGGAATTTGAAAAACCGCGCCAGAAAGGGGATGTCAGTGCGGTCAGTGATTCTGCCAAAGATTGCCAGCTTCATTGGATCGATACGAGGGTACTGAAATAGATGCCCCCACGGCCCCAGGGGTGGTAGGAGTCACGCACAATGTTACGGCTGTATTCAACACGCAACAAGAAATCGTAGATCGTGATGAAGTTCACGCCGCCGCCATAGCCGAGGAGGAGCTTGTCCTTGAGGGTGCGGTCGTTGTTGCTGAAGGTCCAGTCATGCACGTATCCCGCGTCGCAGTAGGCGCTCAGGTACAGGCCCATGGGCAGGTCGCGAAACTTGGCAAATGGCACCCATTTCAGGTGGGCGAAGTGGTAGGGGATGATTCCGAACTTCCACTCGGCCTTGGTCAGGTTCACGAACGAGCCATCGATCACGTGAGGCTCATAACCCCGCAGAAAGCTGCCGAAGCCCACGAAATATTTGTCGAAGTAGGGGATGTGGTCGCCGACAAGCATGAATTGTTGGCTGCCGTAGGCGAAGTTCCAACGCTTTGTGAGCGGGATGTGATGAGAAAAGGACAGCGCAACCTTGGCGAAATTCGTCTTGCTCCAGCCCGGCACGCCGAAATAGCGCACCAGTGCCCCGTATTTGTAGCCGGAGAGCGGAAAGCTGCGGATGTCCCGTTGGTCGTTCACGTAGCTGACGCCGACACTCGGATAGTGGATCGAGGTCAATCCGTAGGGAAGGTAATCCGGGTTGGAGTCGCGGACGGAGGGGTTCAGGCGGAAGTATTGGTAGGCAGCAAATCCGTAAAAGATCTTCCGAGCACTGAACCGCTTGCCCAAGGTGAACATGGCACCATAGCTCTTGCGCATGCGGCGGTCCTCGTCCCGGATGAGTTGGAGGTAGCCATTTTCCGTTCCGTAGCCGATTTCCTTGTCATTGAGGTAGGTCGCCTGCCAGATGCCGTCCACCTTGGCCTTTGGAAATAGGAACGGCCGATTGTACGTGCCCGTCAATGCCTGCGTATAGCCGCCCTGCGCGTACAGGACGAGTTTGTCATTCCAGCCAGTGAAGTTGTGCCACTCCACGCCCAGGCCATAAACCAGTCGGTCCAGGTCGGGATGCGCCAGCCATTCGTTGAGGGTGCGTTCGTTGAGGTTCACATAGGGTGTGGGCCAGATGTACCAGCGCTCCTGCACGTCCACATGCACCTCCACGCTGCTGTCGCCGATCTCATTTGCGATCTCCACCGAGGTGAAGATGCCCATGTTGTAGATGTTGCTCTTGTTGACCTTGTTCAGCTCCTCCAACCGTGCGAGGTCGATGGTATCGCCTTCTTGGAAGACCATTTGCCGGGTCACGGTCGCGCGTTTGGTCTTCTTGAGGCCCGTCACCACGACGGAATCCACACGCACGGTCTGCGCAGATGCCCATCCGCCCACGAGCAGGCACAGGCACAATCCCAGGCAGGTGATGACCTGTCTAGTACCCATCCAGCATTTTGAGAAACCGCTTGGCGACATCCGTGGGTTCAGTTGCGAGACAAAATGCGGAGAGGATGGCCACACCATGCGCGCCAGCGGCGATGACCTCCGGCACTTGCCGCTCCTCAATGCCCCCGATCGCGATCACGGGCCAGGGGGAAGCAGCGGCGATTTCAGCCAAGCCGCCCAGCCCCAAGTCTGGCAGTCCAGTGTCCTTGGAACGCGTGCCATAGACCGGACCCACCCCGATGTAGTGGATGGCCAATCCGTTCAACGCCTCCAATTCCGCCATGGAATGCACAGTCGCTCCGATGATGGCCTGCGGCCCTAGAAGGGTCGCAGCAGCGGCGGGGTCTCCGTCTCCTTGTCCCAAATGTACACCCTGTACCCGCAATTCGAAAGCGAGGTCGGCGCGGTCATTGATGATGAGGCAATGCTGACCTGTGCATGCTGCATCCGCCAGGCGGGCGAGCTCCGAAAAGTCCCGGTCGCGGAGCCATTGCTTTTGGCGGTATTGGACAGCGCAGGGGCCGGCAGTCCAGGCCATCTTGGCCAAATCGAAGTGGGAAAAGCGCTGTTGCAGCACCGTGTCGGTGATCACATGCAGCCGCGGTATGGCGACGGGCGCGCTCAGATGTTCAGGTAACGGAGCAGGTTTTCGTAGCGGTCGCGGTAGTCATTGAGCTGCTCCGCGTCGAAGACCACGAGGGCGATCTCGTACTCAAACCTTTCGAAAGTGGAAATCACCCGGGACAGTTCGCGGATGTTGAGTTTGATCGTCACATAAAGTTTGCCCGGCTCGCCGCTATTGCCCACCGTGAGGCTGATGATCTTGGCATCGTTGCTTTCACAAATCCGGCCGATCTCCGAGACGGAGTAGCTGTTGACTGGGACATGCAGGATGATCACACCACCAGGTTCCTCGACGTTCAGGAACTCGGCGGCACGCTTCACCAAGTCGGCCCGGGTGATGGTCCCCACAAAGGAATTGTCGCGGACGCTCAGCACAGGGAGGACGTCCAGACGCATGAGGCTCGCCATCTTGAGGGCCTCATAGAAATGGCTGTCCTCGTGGACATACGTGCCTTCCGGCAGGTGAAGGCGGATCGCACCGATGTCTTGATCCTCGTCGCCGGAGTCGAGCAGGTCGTCCTCGGAGATGATGCCCAGCAGGCGCTCGTGGTTCACCACAGGTAGCTGCGTGACCTTGAACTCATTCATCCACTCGAGCACACGGGTGGCACTGTCCGATGTTTTGATGGACGGTACGGTGTCGGTGATGAGGTCGCGGGCCAGCAGCATGTTCAGGCAGTGACGGGGTATTGTTTGGTGAGGAAACGCTCCAGGACTTCGTTGAACACTTCGGGTTGCTCCATCATGGCAGCATGACCGCAGTGATCGATGAAACGCAGCTCCGCATTGGGCAGCAGGCGTTGGAACTCGTGGGCCACGTGGGGCGGAGTGATGTTGTCATTCAGGCCCCAGACCAGCAGGGTCGGCACCTTGACCTTGGGCAACTCGTCGCTGAGGTTCTCGTGCTGCGCGTCCCGGGCGATCTTGAGGATGCGCAGGGTCATGTAGTTGTCGTTCACCATCTCGAACACCTCGTCGATCAGCTCCTTGGTCGCTGTCTCCGGGCTGTAGAAGGTGTACTCCACGCGCTCCTTGATGTACTTGTAGTTGCCGCGGCGGGGGAATGTGCTGCCCATGCCCGACTCGAAGAGGCCAGAGCTGCCCGTCAAGACGAGGGCGTTCACCTTGGACATGTTGGCCATGGTGTACTTGAGGCCCACGTGACCGCCGAGCGAATTGCCGAGGATGGTGCAGCGCTCAATGCCCTTGAATTTCACGAAGCCGTCGATGAACTCAGCCAAGCCCTGGATGCTGGGCTTGACATTGGTCTTGGCCACGATGGGCATGAGGGGGATGAGGACGGTGAAGCGCTGTGAAAACGCCTCCACGACCGCTTTCCAATTGCTCAGGGCGCCGAAAAGACCGTGCAGCAGCATCAGCGGCGGGCCGCTTCCCTCCTGTACGTAGTCGTAGCCACCTTCTTGTCGAATGCGGATATCCATGCTTTCATTGCGTGGGCGACCCCGGCAATCGAAGTCTTCCTCACGGTGGACAAAATTAGGGAAATCGTACAATTATCACAGATGGCAATGAAAGGGGATGGTGAGGGTCACTTTTGACCGGGCTGCGCAGGCAATCGGAGGATCCCAATCCCGATGGAGATTCGCCGCAAAAACGGGTTGTGGGGCGCATTAGCGGAGTACTTCATGATCGGCGAACCGAACCCGTAGTATCCGGACATCTGAGCCGTGAGTCCCCACCGCTCAAAATTCATGATCCGGTAACCCAGGTTGACCTCAGCGCCCAGGATCGCAGGCGCCCTGATCCTTCCGAAACCGCTGTGATAGTCGCCGATGAGAATCCGCCCTTGGCCGGATGTAAAGGTTCTGATTTGATATGAACCCCAGGCGCCAGAAGACAGCAGCAATGGCAGCCCAGCCCGGAATTGCAGGCCAAATGGAAACCGCACCTCCAAGCCCGGAGAAACCCTGACAAAGAGCATATTCAGGCTGGAAACGAGATCCCGCGGATCCCCCAATCGTGCGTAGTTGTAATGCAGGCCATAACAATCCAATCCCACCTCCGGCGAAAAATCGACAGGCTTCAGGATACGCAGCCGGACTCCCCCGCCGATTCCTCCGTAGCCCTGCAAGACAGGGTAGTGGTTGACGTAGTATTCCGGGCCGAGGCGAAGTGCCCAGATGCCGCCCGACGCATAGGCATGGGGTTGGATGGGTTGGGCCATTGCCATTACGTGGAATGACAGGCAAAGGAGCAAGATGAGCTGGCGTGCAGTTCTCATGGTTGCATTTTGAATTTGGAAAAGAAAATAGGGAAATCATGTGGATACGCAGCAATTCCGGCTAGCTTCGTTTCCCAAATGTATAAGCCAAGCCGAGCGACAATTGAGCGATCCTGGGATTGAATGGAGTCCAAAGGCTGGAGACAAACATGCTCCGCGAACCAACGAAACCATTCAGTCTTAAGCTGAAAAGCCCTCCGCTTTCCAGCGGAAAATTAAATCCGAAGCCCAATTCCGGGACAATGGAAAGCGGATTTCGTATTCGGGAAAAATCATCTTCATACAGTATCGTCAGGGTTTGGCTGGTGGAGGGCTTATAGGATCGAATTAAATACTCTCCTCGAGTGAGAGCAGAGAACATGATGTTAAAGCCAGCACGAATGGAAAGCCACTTCAGGGGCGTAAAAGCGATACCCGGCGAAATTCGGCCATAGAACACACTTAGGTTCGCTTCCACATCCCGCAAACTTTTTGCGCTCCCGTAGTCCTGCTTCAAACCATAGTATTCCAGGCTAAGTTCTGGTGAAAGACTCACCCCGTCCGCAAGCCTCCAATCAAGGCCCATACCAGCGCCGATTTGAGGAAGGAACTTTTGAGAAACGTGGGAATAGGGGTCTGGGAATTTGACATGTCCAAGCCATGAACCTCGGTTAAGATGCAATCGGATGGCTGGATTCTGGGCATAGCAATAACCCAAAATCAGTAACGAATACGTGAGTAGCAGGAACCGGTTCATAATTGATCGTAGGGTTTGGTGAGTGGAGGTTGTCTCTGTCCTAGGACAGACATGGATTTTGAAGGCAGTTGCCAGCCAAGTATGAGGCCAAGTTGCCAGATTCCGGGCTCGAAGTGGAACGGCGAATTCCTGGGAACGCTGCGGTTCAGGCTACAATAGGTACTGAACCCAGGCTCAAGGACGCCAGCCTTTCCCATCGGAATGCGTCCCAATAGCTGCAAATCCGGGCCCACCGTAATGGTGTTCAATTGATTGCGCACCCGAGAGCTGTAATCGGAGACCACATCAGGTTCTGGGTCAGAGTGATATTGGGTAATGGACAGATGCCCCCTGTACAGTCCCAAGATGTAGGCCGAAACCCCCAATCGCAACTTCAGATGCCGGGACAAGTTCAGCCGCAGCCCCGGAGAAAATCGAGCATTCATCAACCAAAGGTCGGAAACCTCTAGCCAGGTGAAGGCACTGACTTGAAACCGCCTCCGCATGACCTCGACACTGCCCGACGGGGCAAACGCCACGCTTCCCTCCGGCTTGAATTCCAGCGTGGTTCCCAGGCTGAAGGTTGCCAGTCCCCAGTTTGAGAAAGTATAGTTGGACGTCTCACCAGAGGAGGCATAGGGCCACCATGTGCCCGCTCCGGCGTACAGGGTCAACGCTGGAGATTGGGCGGAGACGGATTTTACGATGAAAGCGAAGAGAAATAAGGTCCATGAAATGCGGATCATGAATCTCTGAAAGGAACCAACCTCGCCGTTGCAAGCCACCAGTTTCGCCCCAACTGTCTCGCAAACAAAAGGAAGGCGATAACTGATCCAACATAAGAGATTCGGGAGAATTCGAGCGATGCACGCACTTCGCAAGGGATTAAGTAGCCGCAAAACCCTCATGGTCGCTGGGGTGATTTTGTCAGACAATAGGTGAAACCTGCAAAGACTTGAATAAAACGGGGGTTGAACGGGGAGCCAAGGGACTTAACAAAAATCTGGTTGAGATTCAGGAACGAGCCGATTCTGAATCCCAATGAATGCCCTCCTTCGGTAGGAAATTCCGATCGGAAATAGAGCCTAGGCCCCCAATTCACCGGATTGCGAACATCCCCAAGGTGACCCTTGAAGAGGATGTCCCGATGCGGGCCATTGTGAAATGTCCAGAAGGCAAAGTCACCCAAGGTGAAGGAGGAGGCCATGACACTGAAGCCTGTCGCGATGCCAAAGTGTGGATCAGGATTCCAAGCAAGCATCGGGGAGCAAAAGGCATAGCCGAGTACCAGTTCAGAATCTGCCCTGCGCCGAAACGTAGAATTGGAGTAGAAAAAGGTCATGCCGTATGCGTTCACCCCGATTTCGGGATCGAAGGAAAGGGTGCGAGATATAGGCAGCCGCAGGCTTGCGCTCAGTCCGAGGGACGAGTGGTTCTTGCGATAATCGCTGGCGTAGGCATCGTAGTAGTTGACGTATGTTCGGCATGCCCCAATGTCGGCATGGAGGGTGAGATGCGGCCCCGAGGATTGGCAGGCTACATCTAAGGCCGCGAAAAGCAAGCCTGAGAGGAAAAGCAATGGAAGAATGATGCTTGGTCGCAACATGGAGGCCAATATAGCCCACGGCTAAACCACCCGCTGGCAAATTGAACGAACGGGCTCGCTGGACGGACGAAGTGGCAGGTTGGTTGAACGAACGGGCAGTTTGGAGATAATTCCAAACCCCTCAAAACCTCAGTTCGCCACCTCAACTTTCATCACGGCCTGACCATTTGCGGTCGAGACATTCACGAAGTACAAGCCACTTTCCAAAGCCGTGGCGTCGATTTCCATTTGCAGCGCATTCGTGTGGTCGCGTACCACGACTTGTCCGAGGCTGTTCACCAAGGTGACCTCCTTTTCGCCAACCAAGCCTTCGAAATCTACATTGAAGCGACCTGTGGCAGGGTTCGGGAAGACATGGAAACGGATGTCGCCCTCGTCTTCGAACTGCATCTGCATGATGTGCCCAGCGAAGTCGTTGCCGTCAGGCGTCACGATCTGAATGAAGTAGTAGTTCATGCCGAGGCTGGCATTGGCATGTGTGAATTCGTAATGGTTCATTTCACCGTCCTGCGCCGGAATCTCCGTCAAGGTGTTCCAATTCTGGGCATCAGTGCTGTGAAAGAGGATATGGCGAATGTTGTTGTATTCATTTTTGGTCTCCCAGTGGATACGAACTTGCTGCTTGGCTGCGGCCTCCGCACCACAAGTAAACTCTTCCACCGCCAGCGGGCAGCCAGCGGTAGTGACCCTGAAGTCGCCAAAAAGCTCATCATCAGCGCTGATCGCCTGAATTTCAGTGAAATCCAAGCGATCAAACTGAGGAGCCGAGATATAGTACTTGTTGTTCAGCCCGGTACCCGGGACGGTGAAAGTGAATGTGTTGAGCAAGGTTACACCGTCAAACACTTGAATCTGAAACAGCTCAGCTGCACCTGCAGGGCCTGATGCCGACCATTGGAAGCGATTGATTTTTTGACTGAAGCTGATTCTTTGGTGCTCATCAAAAGGGGAGTAGCTCAGCGTATGGTAGTTGGTGAAGGAGGCAGAGCTGCCCGGGCCACCGTAAGCAACCGAACCCGGCAAGCAGACCATGCCGGATGTGGGGCAGGCGCAGCATTGTGAGGAGGTGAACTGGAAAGTCGAGGTAAAGCCACAAACTGAGGTGTTCGTGGGGCTTGCCGCGAAACAGGTGCTTGAAAATGGCACAAGTTGCGAGGCAACCGGAATGGTGCCTGATGTGAGAATCGCCTGCCCATTCACCCAAAAGGGAGAAAACAGCGCAGCCAATACAATTGCGTAGATGTACCGTTTCATAGCTTCAACAATAAGAATTACCGAAAGATCCCCTATCCACGCAGCATCCCCACAGGCTGCGGTTTCAATTGATTCCCTAAAATAGGAATTTATCAGGCGGCATCAAAATGTGGGGCAAATATCCCCTGTCGATCAGGGAGTTGCGAATTTTTCGGGCCCGGGGTGCTCAGCCGATTGTCCGAATCCAATTCCCAATCATCACCTCCCCGCCCTCGGTCAAGATGCTCTCCGGATGAAACTGAACACCTTCGAGCAGGAGCCCGCGATGCCGGATGCCCATCACCTCGCCGGACGCAGTTTTCGCGGTGATTTCAAATCCATCGACATCGGAACGCGGCTCTAGCACCAGCGAATGATACCGCATTGCCTGAAACGGTTGGGGCAGTCCTTCGAACACGCCCATGCCATCGTGGAAAATCGGATAGGTCTTGCCATGCACGGGTGCTGCGCCATGCACGAGCTCCATTCCCAGCTGCTGACCAATCAATTGATGTCCCAAGCAGATGCCTAGAACCGGGATCCGGCCCATCACCGAGCGCAACAATGCAGGCGAGACGCCACTGTCCTCCGGACGTCCCGGCCCAGGAGAAATCAAGATGCCTTGGGGCTGCAGGCCCACCAATTCCTCCACCGAATGGGCATCATTCCGCACCACCTTCACATTCGTATGGCAACGGCGAATCAAATCCACCAAGTTCCAGGTGAAGGAATCGTAATTGTCGATCACCAAGATCATGGCTTGGCCTTCGGGGCGGGCTTGGAGAGGGAGTCGGGCGCTTGCTTGGAGAGCTGAGGGTCAGCACTGTCCCGCTGTGTGGAATCGAGCTTCACGAAATAGTGCTCCATGTCATCCAGCACATTCCGCGCAGCCGGAATCAGGCCGATGGAATATTCCTGAACCGCCTTGCTATAGCCCGTCAGCACCGGATAGGTCGCTGAGCCATCCTTGGTCGCCGGAGGCAAAATCTGACTGTTCCCAACAATGCTGAAAAATGCGCCCACCAAAAATCCCCATTTCAAAACACCAAAACCCAATCCGGCGATGCGGTTGGGTAGCTCCAATTGGGCAGTGTTGATGACCTTGGTGACGAGCCATCCCGCCAGATAGACCCCGCCGATGCCCACAGCGAAAGCCGTGAGGAAGGCGATGCCCGGCACCCACTTCTCAGGAAGCTCGAAATGGTCGCGGTAATAGTGTGCGAAGAGGAAAGCAAGCCTCATGGCGGCCCAGAAGCCGAGCACGAGGCCCACCAATCCCGCCACCTCGATGATCACACCGTTGCGGAAGCCTTTGTAGGCACCCCAACCCAATGCGATCAGGGCGAGGATGTCCAGGAAATTCACCTTGGGATCAGGGCAAAAGTTGTTTCACCAAAACGGAGATCTCCTTGCCATCGGCACGGCCTGCGAGGCGCTTGTTGGCAGCCCCCATCACCTTGCCCATGTCCTTGGCGCTCGTGGCACCCAGCTCGGCGATGATCGCCTCGATCTCGGCCTTGAGCTCATCGGGCGTAAGCGCCTTGGGCAGGAAACGGTCGATGATCACCAGCTCCTCCTCCTCGCCCACAGCGAGATCGGTCCGGCCGGCGTTGCGGAACTGCTCGATGCTGTCCTTGCGCTGCTTGCTTTGTTTGACCAAGAGCTTCATCTCCTCGTCCTCGGTGAGGGGTGAGCCAGAGACACGGCCTTCGGCAGTCTCAGCGAGGAGGATGGCGGACTTGATGGCGCGCAGGGCGCGGAGGGCGGCTTGGTCCTTGGCTTTCATCGCCGTGACCATTTCCGCTTGGACTTTGTCTTTCAGACTCATTGCGAATGCACTAATCTTGCTTCGCAAACTTAACCAAAATTTCGGGTCTGGTTTCGTCCTTGAAGGAGGCAGTGCGCTTCCAGTGGCGGTTATAGACGTAGATGCTTGGCGTCTCGCTGTATCCGAACCACTTGTCGATGGAGTACTTGCTGTCCTTGGTCACGAACAGGGTGCCGGGATAGTTGGGGAGATACTTGGCGGGAAATGCCTTGATGGCTTCCACCTCAGCCCAGGAAACGAGCACGAGGGTGATGCCCTTGAACTGCGCTGCTTGCTCATTGAGCCAAGTTGCGATCAGTTGGCAGTGGTCGCAATCGGGATCGAAATAGAAGAAGATCGTCGGGGTGCTGAAAGGCAGCGACGCCGGGCCGATCGGCTTGTTGTTCATGTCATAAAACTCAAAAGCCGGCATCAAATTGCCGATGCCTTCATTCGTATTGCCCTTGGGGGTGTGTTGCTCAGTGGTCGATTGAGCGGCAAGGAAACCCACCGTGAGCATCAGGATCAATGAGAGGAAAAGCTGTTTCATAGCGAATGTCTCTAGCAACGTGTATTCTGGCAGGGTTGATTGCAAATACCGTGCCTGAATGCGAAAATAACGAAGGTGATCGTTTCTCGTTAGCCCTGTTCTGCGAATGGGATGCAAAAAATGGAAAATCGATGGATATTTGCGTCATGGAAGGTAATTCAAAGCCAGGCATCGGCGCATATTTCCGTCTCTTCATGAGCACATTTTTCATCGTCGGGGCGATCGGCATCTGGGCAGGCTTTGTGGACAATGAGTACATCCGTCCAGACAATCGCTGGCTCTTTGCCCTGCCCGTGCTGCTCTACGGACTGTTCCGCTTCTACCTCGCCATCCGCATGTTGCGCGGGAACAACGACACCTTCAACAGTTAATCCCACTCCATGCCGCGCATCCACGCCTTTGGGACGTCCTTGACCCTTGCTGCAATGACCTGTTGGTTGTGGATGTCCATGGCATTGCCCGGCATGAGCCAGACGGTGTCCGCACGGCTGGATCTCGACCGGCGCGACCCGGAGCCTGATTTTCTGGAATATGTTGCGGCAGATGGCGGCCTCGTGACCCTCGGCAATCAGAGCCGGAAATCCAGCCGCTACATCTCCCTGAATAAGTACGACGACTCCTTCCAAAAGGAATGGTCCAAGCAAGTCCTTCAGCAAAACGGCCAATGCGACATCGACCTGATGGCGGTGATGGGTGAAAACGTCTATGTTTTCATCTCCGAGTACCACCCCCGCGACCGCACCATCCGCACGACGTACAGCCATTTCGACCTGGATGGCAACGAGATCGAGAGCAGAAAGCAAATCGCCGAGCTCCCAAACGAGAAAGAGCACAGGGTGGACTTGAAATACACTCGTTCCATCAACAAGAAGAAACTCCTTTGCTACAAAAACCTCGACGAGGGCACCAAAACCGAGACCATCCTCTACTACCTCTTCGATGCAAAATCAGAGGAGGTGGTCAGCGGCAAGATCCAGATTCCCTACCCCGACGACAAGTTCCAGGTGCGGAAGATCATGGTCAGCAACGGCGGAAAGA
>JAXLVK010000051.1:0-47572 GCA_046329055.1 Bacteroidia bacterium | reverse complement strand
TCACGGGCCGTCCAAGTGCGGATGATGTCGTAGGTCCCGGCGCAGGGGCCGGCGACCGTCGCCTGCGTCATCGTGACCACCGGGCAGGGGCCGCAGCCGGAGGTCGCCGAGACGCCGCCGCCATTGTTGCTGTTGCCCGGCAGCACCAGGGCGCTGCCCACGGTCGTGCCGTTGTCGAAGCTCTCGTTGATGTCGCGAAGCGCCTGGTTCAGGTCGGTCAGCGAGTACGGGCTCGCGCATCCGCCAAGGGCCTTGTTCCCCTCGGCGATCACCTGCGCCACCGTCAGGCCCGCCAGCGGGCCGCTGGCCATCACCAGCGACTGCAGCGGCACGTTCGACGAGCCGAAGTTCGCGTCGGCGTTGTCGAAGCCTACCGACAGCACCGCGCTCAGCAGCTGCGAGCTCAACACGTTCGAGAGGCAGCCCGGGTTCGTGTAGCTCTGCGCGAGCACCGACGGGGTGCCGCCGCAGGGCAGGTAGGTGTTCACGGCCGCGCTCGAGGTGAACGTGACCGTCCGGCTGCTGGCCTGGCAGCCGATCACCACGCCCGACGGGAAGGCCGAGGCGAAGTGCGCGTCGCGGTAGCAGCCGGGGTTGTTGCCGTTGCAGTTCGCGCCCCAGCCACCCTGGGTCTGGGTGCGGAAGTCGCCAGGGTTGACCGGGCCGGAGCCGCCGCCGCAGGGCACGATCGCGGGGGCCGCGGGCACCGGGGCCGTGCAGGCGATGGTCACGTCGGCGGGGATCCCCGTCCATGTGATGCCGCCCTGGACGCCCGTCACCGTCACGGTGAAGGAGCAGGAGGCCGTGTTGCCGGACGGGTCGGCCGCCGTCGCCGTCACTGTGGTGGTGCCCACGGTGAAGTTGCCGCCACTGGCGGGGCTCACCACCAGGCTTGACTGGCAGTTGTCGGCGGAGGTCGCGTTGTAGGACACAGGCACGTAGCACTGGCCCGTCGGGGCGGCCACGGTGATGTTGGCCGGGCAGGACACCACGGGCGCCTCGGTGTCGTTGACCGTCACGGAGAACGAGCAGGTGGCCGTGTTGCCGGAGGCGTCGGTCGCCGTGGCGGACACCGTGGTCGTGCCCACCGGGAGGGTGGCGGGGCTGGCCGGGGACATCACCAAGCTGGCGAGCTGGCAGTTGTCGCCGGCCGCCACGTTGTAGGACACCACGGCGCCGCATTGGCCGGGGTCGTTGCCGGTGACGATGCTGGCCGGGCAGGTGATGGAGGGCGGCGTGTTGTCGGGCGTCGAGCCGACCGTGTCGCAGGTCGCCGCCGTGTTGCCGCACTGGTCGGTCACCGTCACGCAATAGACGCCGCCGGGCACGCCTGCGAGGTCCTGCGTCGTCGCGCCGTTGCTCCACAGGTAGGTGTAGGGCGGCACGCCGCCCACCACGGACACGTCGATCGAGCCGTCGGACGCGCCGGGGCAGCTCTCGGGCGTCGAGCTCGAGGAGCTCACCAGGAAGGACTCGCTGAAGGAGACGTCACCCACGCAGACGCGCTGGTCGTTCACCGAGCCGCCGGTCGCGCCGGTCCAGCCCCAATAGACGTCGGGGCTGCCGTTGAACACCGTGTTGGCGATGTCCTGCACCAGGCTGTTGCGCAGCACGCCGTCCAGCCACACCTCCATCCGGGTCGCCGAGGCGTCCCAGGTGATGCGGGCGTGGTGCTGCTGGCCGTCCTCGAGGTTCGGGACCGCCACGGGGGCCGACAGGGCGCCCGTCGCGTGGCTGGTGTTGCCGTTCACGTTGATGCCGACGTGGTCCGCGGCGGGGTCGGCGTTCTGGCTGTTCTGCCAGGTGTCGAACTCCACGTCCACGCTCGGGCTGATGCCCATGTAGCCGATGCCGCCGCCGTTGCTGCCCTGGCCAGTGCTCACGGGCTGCAGGACGAACGCCAGGCCGTCCGCGCCGTTCTGGTCGAGCGTGCCGAAGCCCAGGTCGAACTCAAGGGAGAAGTCCGAGGTCAGCGTCATCAGGTTCTGGTACCAGATCGCGCCGAAGCGGTTGTTGAGCGCGGGGGTGACCTGGAAGCAGTTGCCGCCGGTGTTGTTCGCGTCGCCCACCGTCACGAAGTCCGAGGGCTGCACGGTCACGCCGCTCACGTTCACGTTGAAGGAGCAGGTCGCGGTGTTGCCGCCGCCGTCGGTGGCCACCCAGACCACCGTGGTGGTGCCGATGGGGAACTGGCTGCCGCTGGCAAGGCCGGAGAGCAGCGACACGGTGGCCGCGCCGCAGTTGTCGCTCGCCGTCAAGGCGGGGTAGGACACGGTGGAGCCGCAGCTGTTCGGGTCGTGCGTGACCGTGATGTCCGCGGGGCAGGTGATGGCCGGGGCCTCGTTGTCATTCACCGTCACGGTGAACGAGCAGGTCGCCGTGTTGCCGGTGGGGTCGGCCGCCGTCGCCGTCACGGTCGTCGTGCCGGTGTTGAACACGCTGCCGCTGGCGGGGACCACCGTGGTGGCCGCTCCGCAGTTGTCCGTGCCGCCCACGGTGTAGGTGACGACGGCCGAGCATTGGCCCGGGTCGTTGCTGACGCCGATGTTGGCCGGGCAGGTGGCCACGGGGCCTCGGTGTCATCCACCGTCACGGTGAAGCTGCAGGTGGCCGTGTTGCCGCCCAGGGTCGGCCACGGTCGCCGTCACGGTCGTCGTGCCGATGGCGAACACCGCTGCCGCTGGCGGGGCTGACGGTGGTGGTCGCCACGCAGTTGTCGGTGCCGCTCACGGTGTAGCTCACGACCGCCGAGCATTGGCCCGGGTCGTTGCTGGCGGTGATGCTGGCGGGGCAGGTGGCCACGGGGGCCTCTGTGTCGTTGACCGTCACGGTGAACGAGCAGGTCGCTGTGTTGCCGCTGGGGTCGGTCGCCGTCGCCGTCACCGTGGTGGTGCCGCTGGCGAACACGCTGCCGCTGGCGGGGCTGACCGTCGTGGTCGCGCCGCAGTTGTCGGTGCCGCTCACGGTGTAGCTGACGGCGGCCGAGCATTGGCCGGGGTCGTTGCTCGTGGTGATGTTGGACGGGCAGGTGATGGCGGGGGCCTCGTTGTCATTCACCGTCACGGTGAACGAGCAGGTCGCGGTGTTGCCGCTGCCGTCGGTCGCGGTCGCCGTCACTGTCGTGGTGCCCACTGGCAGCAGGGAGCCGCTCGCGGGGCTGAACGACGTGGACACGGCGCCGCAGTTGTCGCCGGCCTGGGCGTTGAAGGACACCGCCGCGCCGCAAAGGCCGGGGTCGGTCCCGGCTGTGAAGCTAGCCGGGCAGGTGATGGCAGGGGCCTCGTTGTCATTCACCGTCACGGTGAACGAGCAGGAGGCGGTGTTGCCGCTGGGGTCGGTCGCGGTCGCCGTCCCGTCGTCGTGCCGGTGGCGAACACGCTGCCGCTGGCGGGGACCAGCCGTCGTGGTCGCCGAGCAGTTGTCGGTGCCGTTCACGGTGTAGCTCACGACGGCCGAGCATTGGCCCGGGTCGTTGCTGGTGGTGATGTTGGCGGGCAGGTCACGTGGGGGCCTCGTTGTCGAGGACCAGTCACGGTGAACGTGCAGGAGGCGGTGTTGCCGCTGGGGTCGGTCGCCGTCGCCGTCACGGTCGTCGCGCCGCTGGCGAAGCACGCTGCCGCTCGCGGGCTCACCGCCGTGGTGGCGGAGCAGTTGTCGGTGCCGTTCACGGTGTAGGTGACCACTGCCGAGCATTGGCCGGGGTCGTTGCCCGTGGTGATGTTGGCGGGCAGGCCACCGTCGGGTTCTCGTTGTCGAGGACCGTCACGGTGAACGAGCAGGAGGCCGTGTTGCCGCTCGGGTCGGTCGCGGTCGCCGTCACGGTCGTCGTGCCGGTGGCGAACACGCTGCCGCTGGCGGGGCTCACCGTCGTGGTCGCCGAGCAGTTGTCGCTGGCGCTCACGCTGTAGCTCACCACGGCCGAGCATTGGCCGGGGTCGTTGCCCGTGGTGGTGTTGGCGGGGCAGGTGGCCACGGGGGCGTCGTTGTCCTCGACCGTCACCACGGCCGTGCAGGTCGATGTGTTCCCGCTCAGGTCGTAGGCCGTCAGCACCACCGTGTTGGCGCCCGTGTTGGAGCAGTTGAACGCCGTCTGGCTCACATGGATGCTGTCGAGCTCGCAGTTGTCATGGCTGCCGCCGTCCACGTCGGGGGCCAGGACCTCCACAAGGCCGGTGTTGTCCAGCTGGACCGTGATGTCCTGGCACACCGCGACGGGCGCGGTCTGGTCCAGGGTCGTCACCACGGCCGTGCAGGTGCCGCTGTTGCCGCCGGCGTCGAACACCGTCAGCGTCACCGTCGTGGCGCCCGTGTTGTGGCAGTAGAAGTTGCAGATGTCCAGCGCGACGCTGTCCACACCGCAGTTGTCCGTGCTGCCCGCGTCCACCATCGAGGGCTCCACCCGCGCGCTGTCGTTCGCGTCCAGCACCACCGTCACGCCCTGGCACAGGGCCACCGGCGCCTGGTTGTCCACCACCGTCACGGTGAAGGTGCAGGTGGCCGCGTTGCCGCTGGGGTCGGTCGCCGTCGCGGTCACGGTCGTCGTCCCCACCGGGAGGACGCTGCCGCTCGCCGGGCTCAGGGACACCGTCGCCGAGCAGTTGTCCGTCGCGCTCGCGCTGTAGGTCGCAACCGCGTTGCATTGGCCGGGGGCGCTGCTCACGCTCAGGCTCGCCGGGCAGGACACCACGGGCGCCTCGCCGTCCAGCACCGTCACGTTGAACGAGCAGCTCGCCGTGTTGCCGCTCGCGTCGGTCACCACGAAGGTGTTCAGCGTCACGCCCACGGGGAAGTCGCTGCCGCTGGGCAGGCCGGAGGCCTGCGACACCGTGAAGCCGGGGCAGTTGTCCGACGCGGGGTTGTCGTACTCGTAGAACGCCGTGCAGGCGTCCGCGTCGGTGGGCAGCGTCACGTCGCCGTCGAAGCTGTTGCCAGGGCCGCTGATCAGGCCGCCGTCGTTGCAGGTGATCGTCGGGGCCTCCGTGTCGTTCACTGTGACGGTGAACGAGCAGGCCGCCGTGTTGCCGCTGGGGTCGGTGGCAGTCGCGGTCACCGTCGTCACCCCCACGTTGAACACGCCGCCGCTCGCGTGGCTCAGCGACAGCGTCGCCGAGCAGTTGTCCGTCGCGCTAGCGCCGAACACAACCACCGCGCCGCATTGGCCTGGGTCGTTCGACACGGAGACGTTCGCCGGGCAGGTCACCACGGGGGCCGTCACGTCGAGGATGGTCACGGTAGCTGCGCAGGTCGAGGTATTGCCGCTGATGTCGTAGGCTGTCAAAATAACCGAGTTGTTGCCGACGTTGGCGCAGGTGAATGCGGTTTGGGACACATGGATGCTGTCAATTCGCAATTGTCGAAGCTGCCGCCATCCAAGTCTGGAGCCAAAGCTTCGGCGAATCCAGCATTGTCAAGGTTCAATGTCAGGTTTTGGCAGACCGCCGTAGGCGCGGTTTGGTCCAGCGTGGTGACCACTGCAGTACAGGTGCTGGTGTTGCCATTCACATCGAATACGGTCAGGGTGACGGTGGTGGCCCCCACATTTTGGCAATAGAAATTGCAGATGTCAAGGGCAAGGCTGTCAATGCCGCAATTGTCGGCGCTGCCGTTGTTGACCATCGTCGGTTCGACGCGGGCGCTGTCATTGGCATCCAAGACGACCGTTAGATTTTGGCAAATGGCATTCGGAGCTTGGTTATCGGTCACGGTCACATCGAAGGTGCAGGATGCAGAATTGCCACTTGGGTCGGTTGCTGTCGCGGAGACGGTGGTGGTCCCAACCGGGAATTGGGTGCCACTTGCATGGCTCAGGCTCACGAGGGCAGCGCAATTGTCTGTGGCGGTGACAGAGAAATTGACCGAGGCATTGCAGGCCCCGGGACCAGTACCCGAGGCGATGTTGGCGGGGCAGCTGATGGTCGGGGCCTCATTGTCGATCACCGTGACATTGAAGGAGCAAACGGTGGAATTTCCACGCGCGTCCGTCACCACAAATGTGTTGGTGGTGGTTCCGACCGGGAAATTGCTGCCACTGGGCCGACCAGCGGTTTGGGTCTCTGTGAAGCCGGGGCAATTGTCAGAGACATCATTGGTGTAATCAAACAAGGCAGTGCAGAGCCCGGGATCGACATTCAGGGTAACATCATTTGCGAAATTGGCATTGGGACCGCTGATGAGCCCACCCGCATTGCATTCGATCACGGGTGCCTCGTTGTCATTGACTGTCACCGTGAAGGTGCAGGATGCGGAGTTGCCGCCTGGGTCGGTCGCGGTTGCTGTCACCGTGGAGGTACCGACGGGGAAAGAACTGCCAGGGGCAATGCTGTAGCTGATCGTCACAGCGCAATTGTCAGTGGCATTTGCGGAGAAAGTGACTGCTGCGCTGCATTGGCCGGGATCATTGGGGTGGAGGATCGCGGATGGGCAGGCAATCGTGGGGGCTTGGAGGTCCGCAACGGTGACCGAGAATGTGCAAGAGGCGGTATTTCCGGACGGGTCGGAGGCGACAAAGCAGTTTTGGGTGGTTCCGATCGGGAAAGTGGAGCCGGAAGCCAAGCCGCAAGTCTGGGTCAATGTGGTGCCACAGGCATCGTTGGCGGTGATGGAAGGCAGGTTGAAGGGGATCAGACCTTTATATGTGGTGGCAGATGGGCTCACGTTCGTGCCAAAGCCTGATGAGGTCAGTCTGGCCCAATTGGAGTTGGTTTGGCCGTTGACGAGGAAGGTTCCAGCGCTTTCGTACACCATGCTGAAGGCGCAGGCGGGATTGTAACCCGTTACTGTGATGGCCGTGACGGTCTGAGCTACCGGATCGATGCGCTCGAAGCCACCACAACGTTTGCGGTAGAGCTTGCCGTCCTGAGGATTGTAGGCCAAAGCATTGCCTCCATCGACAGGAACCGTCATGACTTGTGTCGAGGCTCCTGTGGTGAGGTTGAGGCTGTAGAGTTTACCTGCGGTGGGTCCGGAGTTTCCAGTGATGGCGTAGAGGGTGCCTGTGCCGCCAAATGCAATGCTGGAAATCTGCAGGCCTGGGTTTCCGATCAAGGTTCCGATCCCGGTTGCCGGGTTCAATGAGACCAATTGGCGGGTGGTGGTGCTGCCCAAGACTGCGTAGGTCACCCCGGTGATGGGGTGGGTCGCCATGCCGAAGCTTTGGCAGCAGGTAAGGCCGGGGACCGAGATCGGGTGCGAGCTGATCTGTGCGAATGTGCTGCCGTCCAATACCCTGATGGTCTGCGATTGAGCGTCGAGGGCGTAGAGGCGTGGTGCTACGCTGCCAGTCGCAAAAGTCGCAACCGCACCACATGTTCCGGGATCATTGTTCAGGCTGATGCTGGACGGGCAACTGATGGTCGGGGGAGTGACGTCTTGGACGGTGATGTTGGCGGTGCAGGATGCGGTGTTCCCGGAGCCGTCCGTCACCACGAGGGTCACGGTGTTGGCACCGACTGTCACGCAGCTGAATGCATTGTTGCTCAGTGTGCGGGAGACAATGTTGCAGTTGTCGGAGCTGCCGCCATCCACCTGCGCCATGTGATTCCAGCGAGGCCATTGGCATCCAATTGGATGGTGAGGTCCTGGCAGACGGCTACGGGCGGGGTCAAATCCTGGATGGTGACAGTGGCCGAGCAAGTTCCGGCATTGCCACTGGGATCGGTGACGGTCAGCACCACTGCATTTGCCCCTATTTCATGGCAAGTGAAGGTGGAGGGCGAAACCGACATCGCGGAGATGGCACAATTGTCTGTGCTGAGATTGTCCACATCGCCCGCCGAGACAGTGAGCGATCCCGAACCGCCAATCGTCAAAGTGAGGTCTTGGCAATGCGCCACGGGGACCTCTGCGTCCATGACCTCGACATTGAAGGAGCAAGATGCCGAATTTCCGTAAGCGTCTGTGACCACGAATGTGTTCAGGGTGGTTCCAACCGGGAACGCACTGCCATCGGGCAATCCCTGCGTCTGCACCACAGTGAATCCAGGGCAATTGTCATTCACTGTGTTGGTGTAGGAAAAGACCGCCGAGCAGAGGCCGGGGTCGTTCGGAAGCGAGACGTCGCCGTCAAAATTGGCATTGGGACCGCTGATGAGTCCGCCGTCGTTGCAGGTGATGGTCGGGACCTCGGTGTCAATGACATTGAAAGAGAAAAAGTAACTGGAACTGTTGCCACTCGCATCCGTTGCAATGGCATTGACCATGGTGGATCCGACAGGGAAGAATGAACCACTGACGAAGTTTGTGGTTATGGTCGGGGTGCTACAATTATCAGTCGCTGTGGGAGTGAAGTTCACATTCGCTCCGCAACTCCCCGGAGCATTGACCTGAGTTGGGATTTGCGGGCATGTGATCACGGGCGGGGTGATATCCGGGCTGGTGGTCACCGTGGCCGTTCCGGTCCCTGTGCAACCTGCTGCGTCAGTGACCGTGACCGTATAGGTACCCGCAGAAAGGCCACAAACCGTCTGTCCGGTGCCGCCGCTGCTCCATGCATAGGTATGCGGGGCGGTGCCTGCTCCCGCTGTCGCGGAAACGCAGCCGTCGCTGGCTCCGGGACAGGATGTGGGGGTGCTGCTGGTGGAGATCAAGAGGCTGGGCGGGCAACCTTGGCTGCAAGTCAGGTCATTGGTGGTCACATTGACGCAGGTGGGGCGGGCACAGTTCTGGCATTGTGAGGGGGTGCCGGGCAAGACTGGAGTGATCGTGTATTGGCCAGCAACCGTGATGGGGGTATTGCCAGTGCCACCTGTGGGGATGGTCTCATTGAAGCCGCCCGGCCCGGTCACTTGGAAGGAGGATGCTCCGGAGAAACCGCTGTTGGTCTGGCAGAACTCGGTATTTGCAGTGAAACGAGGGGTGCCGCTCACACAGGTGATGAAATTGGGACTGGTCTGCGGGGCAGTGACTTTCGATATGGGCGAGAAAAACGGTCCATTGAAGTAGTTGCTGCAGGAAGTGGGGCCGTAGAAGCTCCACGACTGTCCAGTGCTGTTCACTGAGAGTTGGTAAAAGGTTCGGATGAATTGGAGCGGCAGGGAGGCTGTGCGAAAGAGATAGCCATTGCAGCCAGGATTGAGGTCGCTGGTAGAGCCGCAACTCACGAACCGATTCCCAGAATACCTCCATCCAATGGTGGGCGTCTTGCCCGTGGTGGTCACTTTCGTCATCGTCGTGGACTGCGCGGTTGAACCCTTGTAATATGCCAAGGTCAAATTGGGAGTTTCGAAGTCGCAAATGGCCTCATAGGCCACTGTGTAGAAATTGTTGTTGTCCGACCAGTCGATGCATTGCTTGTCGCCTCCCTCCGCGTTGCAGAGGTCGAAATTGGTGGACAATGAGGTCCCAGTTAGGTTTTGCTGGTCAAATGTCGAGTTCTGCGAAGTGAAAATCTCTACCCCGCGCTCAGCTTGGTTGGGGCTGCGTGACGCGCCTACCACGCCCGTTGAGGAGAGGAGGGTGCTCGTGGAACCGACCCCATCGTCGTTGTTGTCGGCTCCATAGCCACACATGTTGATGAAGGAAATGCCGCAGGGGATGCATTGGTTGCCAGAGGTGAAGACCGGGTAGTCGATCGCGAGGTACCTACCGGGGTTGGTAGTTGTGATGCCCGAGGTGCAGGAGGCCGATTGGCTGTAGCGGATACGGTAGCGGAAGTTGGTCGTGAAATACAAGTTGTTCACCATCATGCCACTCGCGGCGGTGTTGCTGTTGGCGGCAGGATAAAAGTTGCCGGGTGAGGTGGAGGATTTGAAAACTGTCAGGCAGACCCTGCTCCATGTACCCTCCTGGATCCAGAAGGTATTGGTCGAATTGCTGGTACACATGTCCGTCGAGGTCGAACTGTTGTTCATGATCAGGATTTGGTTCCAACTCGTGCCGCCATTGCTGCTGAAATCGAGGTAGGCGACGTTTCCAACGCAGGATCCCCAACCATTGCCTTGGCCACAGCTGGATTCGGACGCAGCGAGCCAAAACTGGATCTTGAAACTCTCCACCCCGGAAACGTTGTATTGAGGAGAAGCGAGTACCGGGTTGCCTTGGCCTCGCAACACCGCGTAGCTGAGGTTGGAGCTGACGTTGGCACGGCCATCAAAGTTGGCTCCCAACTTGCCCCCTGAGCCCGCTGAACCGACCGCCACAGTGTTGGCGAGGTTGCCGATGCAGAAGCCGTTGGTGCCCGTGCAACTGCCCGAGCAGCCCGGTTGGATCAATCCGGCCTTGGCGCCGTAGGCATCAGCCGCAGGCAATGCACCGGAGGTGGTAGGCGTTGGTGCGCCCTCGAATACCCAACCCGTGGGCAGGCCGCCCGTGGTCCAAGTGGTGCTCCCGATGAAATCGACCGCCAAGCGGAGCCCTGTGGTGATCTCAAACGGTGTAGGCTGTGCACAGGGGCTGTTGCAGGTCGCAGGATGCGGCACGTCCTGCGGGCAGTTGGCAGCCGTCTCACCAGGATCAGCGATGCCATTCCCACAAGTGACGCACTGCGCCGCAACAAATCCAAGTGTGGTCATGGAAATGACCAAGAGGGCCAGAATACGTTTCATGTTGATAATTCCGTAGTTGATTAACCAGTCTAGCTCTCGTTCATCGTACACCGTATCGAGCGACTCCGGCCCCGATGACTCGTTAGCAGACAATAAATATCGGGCAAATCATGGATAGTACCAAACTTTTGTGAGGTTGGACCGACCCGGGGCAACGAAAGAAGAAAGGGACCACGGCAAATGCCGGGCCCCTACCCTACAAAATTGAAAACACGATTCGGGGTCAGTTCCCCAAGCATACCGGGTCCGAGTTGCTATGAATTCTCAAGAAAAGAACGAAAAACACGTATGGCCCGGCGTTGCGTCTTGAATCAACGTGAGCAGTGGGCAAGCGCCTTCCATGCATCCGATCCCGACCCTTGCGACAAGGTGGAAACGGGCGCCAATGGCACATCACAACCCGACTGTGGAATGCCTCAAACCGACCTGTAACTCAATAGCATGGCGTGCTGCGGTGCAGTATTCGATGTGGGCAGAATGTGGAATTGTCTCCGAGGAGAATTGTTACAGAAAATGAAACAAATTCCGTGCCAACCTCGTAGGGCGAGGGGTTCATTTGCGGCAATTCGTCGAAGATTTGCTCAGAAAACGGTGCGTTGCAGGTAAGCCGCCGTCTCCATCATCCAAGCCACGCCCATGTGCACCACGATCCCACCCCAAATCGAGCGGGAATAGTAGGCGATCAGTCCCAAAAGGTAGCCGCCGAAGAAGGAAGAGACCGCCTCCCCTGCAGGCTTCCCGAAATGCAGGAAGCAATAGGCCGCCGCCATCGGCAGGACAGCCCGCGGTCCGATCCATCTCGCAATGCCGATCACGAGGAATCCCCTGAATGCCAGCTCGACCAGGGCGAAATCCGCACCATAGACAAATTCAAAGGCCGCCCCAGTCAACCAAGGCGATACCCCCACCTTGGCCTCGGCGGGGCCCGCATAGTACTGCGGGTAGGCCTCCAAGAAGGATTCCGTCCGGGATGCCAGCAGGATGGGGACGAGCATGATCCCCAACATGAGGAAATACGGCCCTAGGTCCTTCGGCTTGGTGAAGAGGCCATAGAATTTGTTCTCCTTCCGGTCCACCAGCAGCCAATAAATCAGCATCGGTAACAGCATGAAGGCGAAGCGCTTCAGGTTCCATAACACCAAGATTCCCCACTTGAGCAACTCTCTCGGGAAAAGCTCCCTTGCAATGGTCTTGTGCCATGGAAACCAAGCCGTCACGCAGATCATGAGCAACCCTGCGACGGCCATGAGCCAAAATCCAGGCTTTTTCAATCCGGGCATCGGCTGCTGAAAAATCGCCTGCAAGCCGATCACGATGAAGTACGGCACGCCCATGAAGGCACACCATCGGAGAAGCTTGCCCAAGCCGTCCTGTTGGAGATAGACAAATTTGTCCACCCCGTCATAGGCATAGTTGAGGAACAGCGTGATCGCCAAGAAGAGCATCGTCAGGCCATAAACCGGGAGGTTGAAGTCCTCCTTGAGGAAATCCTTGAGCTGCCGGACGATTTTGCGCATGACTGGTTTTGGGGTGTAAATGGACGATCCGGCTTTGATTGCCTTATCGGATAATCAGATGATACCGGATTCGCGGAATGCGTTGCTTGGACGATTTATTTTGTCACGTCGAAGGAAGCCTACGCATCTAAAATGCACGGCAGCCGAATGCGTTGGAATTCCCAACAACGCTCCGCCTGACAAGACGGCACGCCGAATCAAGCCCAGATTTCCGTCCCTTCGGAGCAGTTGGTACAGATGTCGATGGATTTGCGGGATTTCACGAGTCGTGCACGGAAGTCCTTGTATTTGGGGCTGTTCCAGATGGTGGAGAAATCGGTCTCCGGCAGCTTTCCCATCTCGTACTGTGCATCCTTGTCGAAGCAGCAGGGCAGCACGCGGCCATCCCAGGTGATCTCACAACCCATCCAGAGTTTCCAGCATTGGTTCAGGAGTTTGTTCTTGAGGACATACTTGCCGTCCGGGCCCATGCCCGGTAGCCGGAATCACTGCTCCTGCTTGGGAATCAATGGGCTTCCACCTTCGAAATCGTAAATCTGGGCCGTCTTAAAGACCACCTTGTCCACACCGAGCTCCTTGCCCAAGGCTTGGATGTCTCGATTTCATGTTCATTGGCTCAGTGACAAGGAACTGAAGGATGATGAAGAGAGTGCGAAGGTCGGCTTTTCCGCCATTCGACGAGGTTGCGGGTGCCTTCCTTCACCTTTTCGAGGTTACCGCCGACCCGGTATTGCTGGTAAGTGGCTTGGGTTGCTCCGTCGATGCTGACGAGAGGACTTCTTGAGATACCGCTCTCGACCGTGGCACGGGCTTTTTCCTCGGTGAGGTAATGCGCATTGGTGCTCGTGGCCACGTAGATGCCCTTCTTGGCGGCGTAGGCGGCCATGGGTAGAAAGTTCGGATTCAGGTAGGGTTCGCCCTGGAAATACATAGGCATGTAAATCAGGTCGCGGTGCAGGCTGTCCGTCATTTTTTCAAATGCCGCCAAGTCCAGCATCCCTGTGGGTCGGGTGAATGAGCGCAGCCCGGAGGGACATTCAGGGCAGCGGAGGTTGCAACTCGTGGTCGGCTCCACTCCCACCTTGGCAGGACGTCCCCAATGAATGGGTCGGCGCAGCAACCGGGCAATCTGAAAGGAAATGTACAGGCGTGAAAAATTCCAGAGCTTCCGCAAAGTGAGCGTGCGCAGGAGAATCAGGCCCTTTCTCATGCTACGCGCGGCTCAGGTGAATTCCTGCCAAAAGCTGGCGATCTGGTCATTGGTGCCGATGACGAAGAGTTTCTCTTCGTTTCGGATGGGCTTGTTCACGTCGGGGTTCATTTGGAAGTCGCCCGCGCCGTCTTGCAGGCCGAGGACGAGGACGCCCGTGCGGAGGCGAATGTTCAGTTCGGCGAGGGTCTTGCCCACGATTTTCTGCCGGCCCTGGCATTCGATCATTTCGGGGTTCGGGTGGAGTTGGCCACGTCCGGTGACGAGGTCAACCGTCCATCAAGGCCGGCTTCATGGGACGCCAATGGCCATCTGCCGACCGCCGAGGACGTTGGGCAGGATGACCTTGCTAGCGCCGGCGATCTCCAGCTTCTTGATGGTGGACTCGTTGCTGGCGCGGGCGACCACAGGCGGTGCCATTCAGCTGTCGGGGATGCTCAAGAGGTCACGAAGACGTTGGCGGCATCGTCTGCGAGGGCGCAGATGGCACCCTTGGCGTGGATGATGTTGGCGTGGAGCAAGGTGTCCTCCTCAGTGGCATCCCCCTTCAACACGAGGGAATCCGGGAAGTCCTCCAAGAAATTGCTGATGACATCCGAGTTGCTCTCAATGGCCACGAAGGGAACCTTCTCCGCCATGAGCTCGATGGCTGCCTGCCTGCCATTGCGCCCGAGTCCGCAGATGACAATGTGGTTCTTGGTCTTGCTGATTTCCTTGTACAAGCGGTAGCCTCTGAACAGGTTTCTGACCTCGCCCTCCACCATGAAGGACGTGATGGTGGACACCGTGTAGGTGAACAAACCAAGGGTAAAAATAATCAAAAAGATCACAAAGAGCTTTCCGCCGGGACTGAAGCCCTCGTCGCCCAGCACCTCGAAGCCCACGGTGCTCATGGTGATGACCGTCATGTAGGCCGAATCGAGCCAGGAATACCCCTCAATCACCCGGAAGCCGACGATGCCAAATACCAGGGTGAAGACCAAAAGGCCCACCGAGGAGAGAAACCGCCTTGCGACCTTGGAAGTGAGCATGACAAGGCGAAATTAGGAAGTTTTGGGAGTTCCCGCCCGAGACGCTTGGTATTGGGCGCAGTTTCATTAATTTCATTGCGGAATCTGTCAACCTTACTTGTTTGAGGAATGAGAAAAGCGCTATTCGTTATCGTGGCCGTGTTGGCCTTCATTGAGGTGAGGGCACAAGTGGGCCTGCATGTGGGGCTGATGGCTGGGCCGCAGTACACGATGATCCTCAACAATCAACCCATTGATGGCACTGGGAAGGGCTTTGCCTACATTCCCACTTGGGGACGGACGGCAACCTTGAAGATTGGGTACAACTTCGTGCCTCCGATCGGTGTGCATACAGCAGTGACCTACTCCGAGCAGGGGCAGGAATACTCCACGCTGGACTCAAGCGGTGCGAAGACCATTACCACCCGCAAGCAGAAATACATCAAAATTCCACTCTTGCTCCACCTGAGCAGCACCCCTGGACCCATCATGTTTGTGATGGAATTTGGGCCACAAATCGGGATTTTGCAGGACGCGGCCTTTTCCGTGACTGGCGGGAGCGATCCGATCAGCTTCGCTGCTGACCTGCTTTGGAAGCCGGTGGACATCGACCTCGCTTGGTGCTTCGGAGCAGAATTCGGGATCGCGAAGGGTTTCCACATCGTGGTGCAACAACGCGGCGACTATGGCCTCTGGGACATGGAAAACAAGTCGTTGCTCATTGACGGCCTCCCCTTCTACCCTGCAGCAAGGAAGCGTGCGGTGAACCTGACGGCGAGCCTTGTGGTGGGTTTCAACTTCATTCCCTACTTCGGTCACTCCAAAACCACCCGTCACTACAAGGGCCGCACTTGGCGCAACAACTGGCGCTGAGAAAAATTTTTCAAGGGTATTGCAATTCGTTTGAAAACCGTCGTACCTTTGTCGTCCACTTGGGGGATTAGCTCAGCTGGCTAGAGCGCTTGCATGGCATGCAAGAGGTCATCGGTTCGACTCCGATATTCTCCACGAAAAGCCGCATCACTGCGGCTTTTTTGTTTCCAATGCATTCAATGAAACAGCGTTCAATGGCAACGAGATTGATGGATTCGGCTGTGATGAGTTTCCTCTTCACCATGGCCCTGCTTCATCAAATCCCCTTCGCGGCGATTTGGACCCATCCTTTTCCACGGACACAGGGAGCGGTTTGGATCAACCTGAACCCCATCTTTCGGATATTGGCCTTCTTGTCCCTCACGGCAACTTTCTTCGCGATCCGGCTGGCCCTGCGGTGGATCCTTTTGGATAGAACCGTCTCGCGGAAATAGGGCTGACGCCTTCACCATCGACTTCAAAAACCGCAATCGACCCAAAGGCAATCGCCTTAGAATATTTTTTTGACGCTTGGAAATTTTCGTAACAATTCGTTAACATTGAATTAATGCTGGCATAACCCAGCTCACCAAGCGAGAAAGTGTTCGAGACTGTAAAATACCGACTGGTTGCTTTGCTGCTGCTGTTAGGGATCCAGGTTCTGGGGTGGCAATCCTGCATGAACTTGTCCGCGCAGGCAAGTCTTCAGGGCTGGGGGCAATTCACGTTGCGGCATTTCACGCCCAAGAAGTGGGTATTTGAAGGGGATGCGGAGTTCCGGTCACCATTCGACGCAGGTGGATCTGCGAACATCATCACCCGTGCGGGAGTCGGTCGCAGGTTCGGATACGGATTTTTCACGGTTGGAGTGGGCACTGTAGAGACGCTACCCTTGAGCTCTGGCGATCCATACCTCAACGAGGTGCGCATCTATCAGCGGCTGAATCTGAATCACAAACATGGACGGTTGTCCTTTTCGCATACTCTACGCACCGAAGAACGCTGGACCTCCGCCAATCCAAAATCCTTGTTTTGGTTTCATTTGCGGCTCCGGTACATGCTTCAAGCGATGTATTCATTTCCCAAAGCCAAGCTGCTGCAAGGGACGCCTTACCTGCTCGCGAATGCTGAAGCCCTGACACAACCGCTGGACAATTTCCGGTCCCAAATCAGGACTTATGCCGCCGTTGGTGTCGATTGGAAGCAACAATGGCGGATGGACATCGGAATCCTCACCCTTCGCAACATACCGTCGATGGGCAAGCTACCCGCCCAATAGATGCCTTCCGCATTACTGCGACGAGGAATCTGTAGATTTGGGAATGGTCCCTTCTTCTGTATCATGTTTCCCCCGCGTGGCAGGGCTTTTCGTCTTGTTGGCGGTCTCATTCTGTTTAGGCTGCAAAAATCCGCAACCCAAGGTCCTTCAGGCTTCAGATGTCACCCCGCTGTCACACAACCGCGAATGGGCCAAGAAATTCAGCGATGCCGGAATCATTGGCACCATGGCCGTCTATGATGCGGAAGCGACACCTGGGATTTCCATAACTATTCTCGGGCAGATTCAGCCTTCCTTCCTGCCTCCACCTTCAAGGTTTTCAATTCGCTGATGGCGCTGGAATTGGGCGCGGTGAAGAATCCGGAGGAGATCATTCATTGGGACGTAACCAATCCGACGCGTCCTGCCTGCAACAAGGACATCAACATGTGGGATGCGTTCCGGGCGAGTTGTGTATGGTACTATCAGGAGATCGCACGACGCGTCGGCAGGAAGCCGATGGAGCGGTGGCTGCGAAAGGTCGGGTACGGGAACATGCTCACCGGGGAAAAGATAGACGATTTCTGGCTGAAGGGCGACCTCCGCATCAACGCCAAACAACAAGTCGATTTCCTCAGGCGCCTGCTGCTTCTCGAATTGCCATTCAAGGAATCCGTCCAATTGAAGGTGAAGAGCCTCATGATGGAAGAGGACGGGAAGGACTGGTGGTTCTATGGCAAGACGGGCTGGGGTGAGCAACAAGGCGGCAGATCGGCTGGTTTGTAGGATTCATTGAATCTGGTGGAATCCGGAAGGTGTTTGCGATGAACATGGACATTGTCAAGGACGAGGATGCAGGGCTGCGGCGGCAGATTGTTCGTGAGATTTTCAAGGAAGAGGGGCTGATGCCGGGGGCGGAATAAATTGGGAATGCTTTGCGGAAGTCGTTTGCTGACCTTACCACGTACTAGGTGGTAAGGTCAGCCAAACGACTTCCAGGTTGGCAGCCAATTTCAACGACCACAACCACCTTTCAAGGTCCCAAACCACTTTTTTGCAGATTCTTCATACTTTGGGGGATGCGCCTCTTACCTGAATCTGCTCCTTCTTGGACTCGCCCACTTTCGATCATTTTTGCGGTTTCGGCCGCGGTTTACATGGTCTTGCTAGCCTGGACGCCGTTTCCGGGGAGCTTCCTCCCGAAATCCATCCCGATTTGGGCGCTGATGCTGATCGTCTATGGTGCGGTGCCGGGCAAAAGGGGCAAACTGCTTGCATTTGGACTGCTGCTTTCTTCTGTCGGGGATGTGGCATTGACCATTCACAGCCCGGTGGGTTTCATGGTTGGCTTGGGCTTTTTCTTGCTGGCGCATGTGGTTTACGCGGTCAACTTCCTTCAGAAGTCTGGATTCGTGCTGGCGCGACTCCCCTACTACTTGGCGATTCTGGCCTTTTCAATCGCTATGGCGGTTTGGCTAGCGCCGAATCTGGGCGAAATGCAGATTCCAGTATTTGCTTATCTGTTCGTGATCACTTGCATGGCGATCTCTGCTGGGATGAGCAAGGAGACCCGGCCGATTCTGCTGCTCGGAGCGGTGATATTCATGGCAAGCGACAGCATCATTGCGGTGAGCAAGTTTGTCGGGGAGGTTTGGGGTGCGAAGTACTGGGTCATGCTGACCTACTATGTGGCGCAGGGACTGATTGTATGGGCGTTTTTGCCTGCGGACAAACGAGCAGATCGTTGAGGGCGGAGGCCAAGCGCAACGAAAAGGCAGCTCTTCAACTGTGAGTTGAGGTGGATGGGGCATCGGTTCACCCGAGTTGCAGGCGCAGGTCTTGAGGCTCCGCCTGTTCCAATCGGCTCTGGCCTTCCGACTCGCCTTCCAAGTCATTTTCATATTGCCCTCGAGGTGGCTGTTGTGCGGTGGAACCGGCACCAAGTTGGGCTGCAAATCGAGGCAGTGGTAGGATTATTTTCGTCGGGAAAGGGAATTTCCGCCGAAAATAATCCTACCACCACCCCGATTGGCAACCCATTCAAGCGCCGTCCCCACCACACAACAACCCCGGTGGCGGACAGGCAATATGAAAACGACATTTTTGGAAGACTCATGGGAAAGCGGCTGGCGCCGCCAATTGGAACAAGCGGAGCAGGAGCTCGGGATCCTCGCGGGGCAATGCTCGGAACTCGCCCGGAGGCTCATGGCGACCGAACTGGAATACGAATGCCAAATGGCCTTGGTGAACTTGCTGGCGGAGCTGGTGGAGGAGGCCGAAGAACCGCCCTAGGCGGATTGGCACCAAATTCGCTAGCTTTGCGGCATGCAAGTGAAATGGACATTGCTGGTGGCGATGGTGATGGGCCTCTGGGTAGGCGCGGCGGCGCAGGCTACGGCGCTGCAAGAGCGCGCTTGGAAGGGCGATTCGATCGCGATGCTGGACCTGAGCGAAGCCTACACATTCGGCAAGGGCGTGACGAAAAACGAGGATTCGGCCAAGGTTTACCGGAAGAAAGCTGCTGAAAAGGGCCTCGTCGAGGCGCAGTTCCTCTACGGCACTGACCTCGTGGTGGACGTATTCAGCACCACGAATTACGCCAAAGGGGTGGCCATGCTGAAAAAAGCAGCCGACCAAGGTCACAAGGACGCCCAATACCGCCTGAGCGAGATCCACCGCTCCAAAGGCCGGGGCAATGAAAGCGACAAATTCTACGACCTCAAGAAGGCTTATTCCTATAGCGAACTGGCTGCGGCGCAGAACGTCCCGGAGGCCTTGATGTACTGCGCTGAGAGCAAACTCACAGGCACTGGCACGACCAAAAGCGATTCCGTTGCTTGCGTGTATTTCCAGAAGGCAGCGAACGAGAAGAAGTACGTCCCGGCATTCATCCGCATGGGCGACATGTACTTCGAAGGCCGCGCGACTGGCAAGGTCGAGCCCTTCCTGGCTGTGGAGTGGTACCGCAAGGCATTGGCACTCAAGCATGCCAACATCGACCAACGCGGCAAGGCCGAGGAAGGCATCCACAACGTGGACAATTTCTTCAAGCAGATCCAGAACTACTACCTCGACGCGAGTCCGATGATGCCCATGGGCATGTTTGACTACCGAATCCGCTGATTTTTACTAGATTGGCCGTCCAAATTGGATTGGACAATGGTGATGAGACCAAGAACCTTGATCGCAGGCTTGTGTTGGTTGACCTTGATGGGGCTGGCTGGATTGCAGTCCTGCGGCAAGGTGGATGCCCGGACCGAGCCGCCCGCGCTGCCCAAGCCGGACTCCATTGTCAAGATCACGATCCGCGCCGTAGGCGACCTCATGTGCCACTCCACGCAATTTGAATACGCCCGGGTCGGCAAGGACAGCTTTGATTTCAGCCGTTGCTATGCGGAAGTGTCTGAATACCTGAGCGGTGCCGACTTCACCATCGGAAACATCGAGACCGTATTTGCAGGACCGGAGGCAAAATACACCGGCTACCCGACCTTCAATTCCCCTGTGGCCTACATCAAGGCTGTGAAAGATGCCGGGTTCGATTTCCTGGTCAGCGCCAACAACCACAGCCTGGACCGGGGCGGAAGCGGCGCGATCAAGACCCTGGACGTGTTGGACAAATATGGCTTTGACCATACGGGGACTTACCGCTCGCAGGAGGACCGCGATTCGATCCGCATTGTGGACATCAAGGGCGTGAAAATGGCGATCTTGAACTACACCTACGGCACGAATGGCATCCCGATTCCAGCGGACAAGCCTTGGGTGGTGAACCTGACGGACACGCTGCTCATGGAGAAGGACATCAAGGCCGCACACGCATTGAAGCCGGATTTGGTAACGGTGTTCTTCCACTGGGGATTGGAGTATCAGCATGAGCCCTCGGATTCGCAGCGGTTCCAATTCCAGAAGGCGGTTGCAGCCGGGGCAGACTTGGTTCTGGGCTCACATCCACACGTAATCCAGCCTGTGGAGTACTTCAAAACCGTAGAAGGAGCGCAACTGGATACGGGCTTTGTGGTCTGGTCGATGGGGAATTTCCTCTCGAACCAGAACCAACGCGGCACCGACGCCGGGGTGATCGTGAACATCGAGCTGACCAAAAACGTGACCAAGGACTCGATCTGGATCAGCGATGTGGGATATATGCCTACCTGGGTCTTCCGCGGCGCGAGCACGAAGCAGCACATCCACACGATCCTGCCTGCCGAGAAGCATGGGACGCCGTCGCCGTTCGCCTACCTGCTTGCCGACCAAGTCGCCAAGATGAAGCAGGCCTACGAGGACACCGACAAATACATCAACAAGTACGCGAAGATCCGCCGCGTTTCGGTGAAGGAAGCCTTCCGGGAGTGAAATCACCGCTTGCTGTCCCAACCAGCCACTTTTTTAGATAGCAGATAGCATGTAGCAGATAGCATTTGGCATGTCGCATTTAGCATTTAGCAGATTGCGTTTCCGGCACTGCAGATGAAACCAGAACTGCTATCTGCTATCTTCTAAATGCTAACTGTTCAGCGCTCCATGATCCATTGGGCAGCGCGGAGGCCGGATTCGTAGGCTCCGTGGGCGGTGCCTGCTCCCTCATGGACAGTGGCTTCTCCGGCGAAATAGACCCGCTTCTCAGGCGCTGCGAGGTAATCCCGGTTCACAGGCTCGACACCGACAGGAAGGTAGGAAAACGCCCCTTTGGAGAACCGCTCGCTGCCCCAGCGGGAGAATTTCATCGCAGTGGGCATCGAGGCATTTTCGTAGAGCTTGTAAAGGACTTGGTGCATCATCACCGAGACCTCCATGTCCTCCTGCCGTTCGATGCTGCGGGAGAATTCATTTCCAAGGATGGAAACAAGGTAGGGTTTGCCGCGGCATGGGCCCAATCCAAGAAGAGGGGGCACTCCCCTTTCCGCTTGCTCATGTAGCCGATGAAGTCGCGGTCCGATTGCCAGAAGGGCTTCTCGAAGCGCATCGCGACCTTGTTGATGTTGCCGACGCCAAGCTTCTTGATCGCATTTTTCTTGGACGTGGCAAATACCGGGTCGAAACGGACATCGCCATCCTTCAAGACCCCCAATGGGAGGGTCACAATCACAAAATCCCCCTCAAAGTCCTCCCCTGCGGTGGTGACGGTGACCATTTCGTCATTTTGACGGACAACCAGCACACGCTGATTCAGCCGCACGTCGATCCCCGTGGCCATCTTCTCCAGCAATTTGCCGAAGCCGCCTGTCATGAGCAGGTCGTCGTGTGGGGAATTCCTACCTGCTCGGCCTGCTCGGCAGCAACCAAGTTCAACTTGCGCCCTTGGTAGAGCCCGCATGGAAATCCGCCATTCCAGGGTCTGCCGAAGGTTGTCATCCATCTTCTCATTCTGCACGACCTGGTCCACGGCCTGCCGCATGTTCATGCCGACATCCGCCTTGGACCACTCCTTGTTCACCTTTTTCAGGAGCTTCTCGGCTTGGGCAAAATGGCTCTCCCGGTCCGTATCCGGCAGCGGTTTGCCCTCAGCATTAAAGAGATAATAGTTCGAGTAATTGGTGGTTTTCACCCCGAGGCGATGCTTCGAGACCCACTCCGTCAAGGGGTTGGTCTTGCTGTGGTGGATCCAACTTGCGCCCATGTCGATGTGGGTGCCCAGGCTCAAGTCGGTCCAGATGCGTCCACCGATGCGGTCGCGGGCTTCGATGACCACGACCTCCCAACCGGCGTCCTTCAGGACACGTGCCGCGCCGATGCCAGCGATGCCCGCTCCCACTACGACGACACGTTTGGCCGAGCCCGACCTCCGATGCCGACCAATGCTGGACAGCAGCAATCCTGCACCGCCCAAGCCCATCAGCCTGATGAATTCTGATCTTCTCATTCCTCGTTCGGGCACACAGCAGCGGAGCCCGGATTACCAATCATTCCCGCAGGCCTATCCTACAGGCTTTCAGTATGTGGCCAAGGTACAGTCTTTGCTCCAATCGCTATCCACAGCCTCTAAAACCGCCGACCTCATTTCAGGTCGATTGAATAAGCCTATACATTTGTCCTACAATGCGATATACGTAATCCACAATTCACATGCAATCCACATTGAATAGAAAAATGTGCGATGTGCCCGAACGAAAATCCCTCAATTTCAGCCCGAAACGGCGATTTCCGGAATTTTTCTAATGCTCACATAATGAAGGGATTGAGGCACAATATTGGAAGTCGGCGAACAAATTATGTAATCCAAACAGCTGATTATCAATGAATTGCGGGGATTGACGAAAGTGATGGATCAATAAAAAAGCGAGACTTTGGGGTCTCGCTTTTCAGAGGCGACGAGCGGATTCGAACCGCTGTACGAGGTTTTGCAGACCTCTGCCTAGCCACTCGGCCACGTCGCCATTTTTTTTCGAATGGAATGCGAAGTTAAGGAAGGTAACCCAATCTGCCAAGAGTTTCTTTCGATTTTTCTGCGCCCAATTGCTCAAAAAATTCCCTCGCGAGGTCGGGATGCGGAGCATCCTGCAGCAGTATTCCCGAGAAAACACCTGAAAACCAAGCGCCTTGGCGGTACTGGATCAGTTGTCCGGCGTTGGCCTTGGCGAAATGTTCGGGCACCAGTCCGCGAGAAACCCAGCCCCGAAGCAGATAATCTTCCATTTGCCGCTGAAAATTTGCGACCAGGGTGCACCGGTGCTCCGTGGAATCCAACCGCATCCAGATGTCCGACAATCGCCTCAAGGGCCTGTCGCTAGCCTCGATGACGATGCAACCGCTGCCTCCCAGCGCGTCTTGTTTCCGTACCAGATCCGGATTCCTCGGCCCCACCTCCACCAACCGCGTCCCCGCCAATGCCCTCTCCTCCCCTACCCAATCCTTGGCCCCGGCGATCCAACTCTTTCCAAAGCAGAGGAACACGTCAACGGGCTGCCCATAGTGGATATGCTGCGCAATCACCTCCGAGGACAGCACCTTGAGATCCACATCCGTGCTAGGATGCGACAGCTGGAAGTCCGCGACCATTTCCATGGCATAGTCCTCCATCCACGGATCCGCATACACGACCAACCGGTCGCGGTTCGCGCACCCCATGCAGGCCAAGGCGATCAGCCATGCCCAATGCCGATGGACTTTCCTTCGCAATTCAAATGGGAAATTAGGAATCTATCTGCCGCGCCCCTTGAACTCCTCCTCGACGAATGCCCTGCGGCAATCGCCACCAACGGGAGGGTTTTCCTTGGTGACCCGGACGCGGACGCTCACAATTTCCGGCCATTCCCGCACGATCTCCTCCCCGATCGCGACGAGCAGAGTCTCCAGGAGGTGCCTGCGCTCACCCATGATGCGGGCGACGGTCTTGTAGATGACGGCGTAGTCCAATGTCTCGTCGAGACTGTCTTTCTGCGGCATGTGGACGTTCCCGGCATTCACCCAGACGTCCACCTCGAAAAAGTTGCCCAGGATGCGCTCCTCTTCGAAGACGCCGTGCTCGGCAAAGAATCTCATGCCTTCCAATGCAATGATGGCCATATCGTTAATTCACGTTTCCATTGGGATTGAAATGGTCGCGGAGCGCGCCTTCCAGCGTGATCACATCGACATTGCGTTGCAGCTTGCCCTCCTTGATGACGGAGACCTCGTTGCGCTCCTCGGAGACCACGAGGACCAGTGCGTCCGTACCTTCCGAGAGCCCAAGACCAGCCCTGTGGCGCAAGCCCAGTTCGGGCGGCAGATTCTGGTTCTGCGACAGGGGCAACACGCAACGGGCAGCGGCAATCCGGTTGTGGTCGATGATAACCGCGCCGTCGTGCAAGGGGCCGTCCTTGAGGAAAATGCTGTACAGCAGCCGCTCGCTCACCTCCGCGCCAATTGGGTCGCCTGTCTCCTTGATGCGGTCCAGCGGGTCGGCCCCAGTCACGACAATCAGCGCGCCCAAGCCTGCCTTGGCGATCTCCTCGATCCCCGCGACCAGTTCCTCATAACTGTGCTGGGTTTCAGCCTTGTTGAAGAACTGCTCCCAGGCCTTGGCTATAATAGAATTGCGGCCCAGCAGGACCAGGAACCTTCGAATTTCTGCGGAAAACAAGACAATCAAGGCAATCGCTCCCACCCCGATGAACTGGTCCAGAATGGTCTTGAGTAGCACCAGGTCCAGCAAATCCACCAACTTCCAGATGAAAAACACCGTGGTGATGGCGATGAGGATGCGCATGGCGATGGTGCCGCGCATGAGCAGGTAGAGCCTGTAAAACAGGAATGTCACGATCGAGATGTCGATCAGGTCGATCAGCCGAACCGTGAGGAAACCTACCTTAAATAGCTCCATTGTTCAGGAAGTTGTGGAGCTGAATGGCCCTGACAGCGGGGCGCACGTCGTGGACACGCAGGACCTTGGCCCCGGCCTCAACGGCCTTCAGGTGCATGGCCGTGGTGAGTTCCAAGACATCGTGCGGCTGGGTGTCAAACGGGCGGTAGATCATTGACTTGCGGCTGATGCCGACCAGCAAGGGCCGACCAAAAACCGTGAATTGAGCCAAATTACGAAAGAGTTGCCAATTGTGCGCGAGGGTCTTCCCAAAGCCGAAACCGGGATCGAGCAAAATGTCCACGATGCCTGCAGCCTGCGCTGCGCGGATGCGCTCTACAAAATGCTGGGTGACCTCGGCAACCACGTCCTCGTAGGCGGGGGCCTCCTGCATGGTCTGCGGACGGCCCTGCATGTGCATCATGACGTAGGGCGCGCGGTACTTGCCCATGAGCGCGAGCATGTCCGTGTCGAGCATCCCTGCGGAGATGTCATTGATGATGTGAGCGCCCATCTCCAGCAAGGGCGCAGCAACCGCAGCTCGGAATGTGTCAATGGACAGGATCGCCTCCGGGAAATCCCGAAGCACTGCCTCCACGACGGGTGCAACGCGGTCGAGCTCTTCCTGAGGGCTGATGTCCTGAGCGCCCGGCCGCGAGGAGTAGCCACCAATGTCGATGATCTTCGCGCCTTCGGACAGCATCTGATTGACCTGTGGCAGAGCCTTTTCCACTGAATTGAACGCCCCGCCATCGCTGAAGGAATCCGGAGTGACGTTCAGGATGCCCATCACCACGGGCTGCTCCAAGGAAAGGAGGCGGCCACGACAATTCAAGGTGAGGTGCTGCGGAACGCTGGGCATAGCAACAAATATAGCGGAGGATGGGCTTTTGCCTGCAAATCCGTTCTCCAAGTCATTCAACAACTATAATTTTAGTTAATTATTTGGGGGTGCTTCCCTGCTTCCTACAATTTTCTTAGTTTAGACCCCGATACCGCTTCGAGTATGGAGGCGGATTCGTTCAAAGCAACTCTATCGAATCGGAAAATGGGTCTTGTGAAGCCTGATGGCCTGAAGAAAAACAAAGTCCTTGATCTTGTGACACTTGCAGCGGTTGCTGCCATCTTGGGTTTGACTCCGGTTCTTGTGAACCTGACGCATGCGGTGCCTGCCAAGGGTCCCGACAAGAACCCGACTGTGCTCATCATCTTCCTCACGTTGCTGGCATTGATCACTTTGACCTCCTTGGTCGGAGTGTTTGGGATGGCCACAAAGCGATTGAGCGAACCCGCTGCCAAGGACCGCCTTACGGCTTTTGGCCTGAATTATTTCAATGTTCTCTGCAAAGTGCTTGCGGGGCTGTTCTTGATCTCGGGCTTCGTCAAATTGCAGGATCCGGTTGGCTTTGGCTACAAGCTGGATGACTATTGGGACTTCTTCTATGGCCTGACCGAGGCATTCCCCGCAGACATGATGAAGGCCCTCTCCGTGCCGATCGCAGCATTTGTGAGCGTCTTTGAGGTCGCGCTGGGGTTTGCATTGATCACAGGCTATCAGATGCGCTCCACCTCCTGGCTGCTCGTGCTGATGCTGCTATTTTTCACCCTGCTTACGGGTTTGGCGGCATTCACTGGCAAATTGCAGGACTGTGGCTGCTTCGGCGACGCGCTCAAGCTTGAGCCTTGGCAGACATTTGCGAAGGACTTGATCCTGCTCATTCCCGGGTTCCTGATCCTGCTGCATCGCCGCCGCATCCACCCCTACTACAATCGCCCGCTGCCAGGTTTCGCGAGTTTCGGCTCCTTTTTGATTTGTGCAGGATTGAGCCTCTACTGCTACTGGCACCTTGAATTCCTGGACTTCCGTGGTGCCTACAAGGTCGGTCAGGACCTGTGCTACAACTCCACCCACGCTGGCGAAGATGGCGAAATCTTCGCCCACGACTTCAGCTTCCCTCCTGAGACGGCGCCCGTTTTCTGCGACCGCGACTTCTGCAAGGGGCCATGGCTGCTCATCGTGATGTACGACATGGAGGACCACGCCCGCGAACCGTATGACAAGGCCGCCGAGCTCGTTTCTTCGCTGAAAAAGCAAGCCCCCGGCATCAATGTCGTTGGTGGCACCAATACTGGCCCCTCCGCCCGCAAGAAGATGAACCTCAAGTTCGAGGAGGATTTCTGCTGGAACGATTTCGACCAAAAGGTGGTCCGCACCATCATCCGTTCCACACCGGGCTTCGTGCTCGTGCAGGACGGCATCGTTCAGAAGAAATGGCACCACAACGACATGCCAACGGTCGAAAAGCTGAAGGAAATGGTCGGTGCTGCGGCGGATGTGGCCCCTGTCGTCGATACCCCGACAATGGACAGCACGGCAACCGACAGCAGTGCCTTGGACAGCGCATCGCATAACCCGTAAGGAGCAAAATCTATGCTCCGCCTCATCAGCCGCCGATTGCTGTCGGGCCTCTTGGTGGTCTGGGGCATCGTGACGCTGTTGTTCGTGATTTTCAACCTGTTGGGCAGTCCAGCCGAGGCGATGATCGACGAAAACACCGACGAAGCGACCCGCAAATCCATCGAGCGGGCCTACCACCTGGATCGGTCACTCTTCGTCCAATACCTCTACTACCTGAACGACCTCAGCCCTGTGGGTATGGTGGACCATATCGACACGGACGGCGGGGAGATACGGCATGTAAGGCTATTGGGCTTGGGCACGGGCAAATGCCTGGCAATCAAGGCTCCTTGGCTGCGGCGGTCATTTGAAAACAATCGAAAAGTCACGGATCGCCTGGCAGCACACTTGCCGGGAACGCTGGTGCTGGCATTTGCGGCCATGGTTTTGGCTGTCGCCTTGGGATTGCCACTCGGGGTCATTTCCGCATTGAAAAAGGGGAAATGGATGGATCGCGCGATCACATTCGGGACCTTGTTGGGGATCTCGGCGCCTTCATTTTTCGTGGCGGTGCTGCTCATCCGATTGTTCGCGGTCGATCTTGGGCCTTGGACTGGGCTGCATGCGACGGGCTATTATTTGGAGGAGGACATCTTCGGAGACGGCTACGTAGTACGGTGGAGCGCATTGGTATTGCCGGCATTGGCGCTGGGCTTGCGGCCGCTCGCGGTGATCACGCAACTCACGCGGTCGAGCATGGACGAGGCGCTGGCGACCGATTATGTGCGCACAGCACGCGCCAAGGGCCTCTCTGAGCGGACTGTCCTCATCCGGCACGCCTTCCGCAATGCATTGAACCCAGTGCTGACCTCGATCTCGGGATGGCTAGCCGCATTGTTGGCGGGGGCATTTTTCGTGGAAACCATCTTTGACTGGCAGGGGCTGGGCAAGCTCACGATCGATGCCCTCAGCGCCAACGATTATCCGATGATCCTCGGCAGCGCGATTTGGATTGGTGTCATTTTCGTGATCATCAATACCTTGGTGGACATCCTCTACACTTGGATCGATCCGCGGATTCGTCAGGCTTGAGCGAAGTGAGTTGAGGCAACGAAATGCCGAAGAAACGCCTTGTTCAATACCCTACTTTCGATTCTCAATTTTACATTTGTGCATGAAATTTTTCCTGATCGGGTTCATGGGAGCTGGCAAGACGACGATTGGCAAGTATGCCGCGTCGCACAATGCCCTGCATTTCCTCGATTTGGATGAATACATCGAGAAACGTGAGGGCCGCGAAGTGCGGGACATTTTCCGGGAAATGGGCGAGGAATACTTCCGGCAGGTGGAGAAGCGGGCATTGGAGGAGGTCTGCGCGATCGACGGGCTGGACATGCTCGTGAGTTGCGGCGGCGGCACCCCCTGTTTTTTTGACAATATGGAGGTGATGAATGCCCATGGACATACCATCTACCTGGACATGGGCGCGGCTCGGCTGACCGACAGGTTGCGCAATTCCAAGGAAAAGCGCCCCCTGCTGAATGCCATTGAGGGCGACTTGCAGCATTGGGTGCACAAGAAATTGGTGGAGCGGGCGACCTTCTATTCTCAATCGCAAACCATTGTGGCTGAGGACGATTGCAACAAGAAATTTGTCGCAGAGCTGGTTGGGAAATTGACTGGAAATGTGGCTGCCTTATGAGCGACAAGTCCCCGACACCGAATCCCGAACTGCTCGCCTTCATGAGGAATTTGGGCGCATTGGATGGGCCGTACCTCGAACAAATCGCTCAAGCACTCCAAGTGGTCACTCCGTCCAGGGGCACGCTGCTCGTCTCACCGGGCGAGGTCGCGGACAAATGTTATATGATCATCCGGGGCTGTGTCCGGCAATATGTCGAAACGGAGGACGGCAAGGAACTGACAACGGGATTTTTCACTGAAAGCCAGGCAGTTGTCTCGTTCCAAAGTTTCAAAAATCGGGTTCCAGTGAACCACTATTGGGTATGCGCCGAGGATTGCTGCATGATCGTGGGTGATGCCCAAGGCGAATCTGAGATGTATGCGCAATATCCTGAGCTTGAGGCGATGACGCGGTCCTGGGTGGAAATGGACTTTGGGAAGCAGCAGGAAGACTTTGCGCGTTTCATCGCCTCATCGGCCGAGGAGCGCTATCTGCACCTGTTGGAAAGCCGTCCTGAGCTGCTGCAACGGGTTCCACAGCATCAGATTGCGAGCTATTTGGGAGTGACGCCGGAGTCATTGAGCCGCATCCGCAGGCGGATCTTGAAGGATCGAAGGTGATGCAGGGAAGTTGGTGTTGCGATTTCAAAAAACATTGATTTTCAATCGGATAGGCCGTTGTAGGGACAGGTCGCGACCTGTCCGTACAACGATTTTAGCCTCGCCGGTATCCCCCTGATTATTAAGCACATTGCCTCGACCGAAATTGAACAATTGGTCCAGCAAAATCATTTACCCTTCCCACCCCGCATCAGCATCCAAACCGCCATCCCCACCTCACCCCCAATCGATGACAGCGCCAAGATTGCAAGGAAGACAGGTTTTACAACTGCATAATTTTCCATGGTGAGCTTTGCCAAGTTGTCCAAGATGTAGCCTGAGCCAGCCACTGCGATCACCGCCGCGAGCCACTTGGGCACCTCGTTGGACCGCCATGAGAGCACCGCGATCAGGAGCAAATGCACGCCAAATGCGATCAAGGCCGCCGACCATTCCACCTCATACCGATTGAAAAAGTCCATCGCCCGTGTGCCAGTCGCCTCAGCATCGCCTTCAAAAATCGCCATGCCACCCTGGACGAGGCGATAACAAGCCACTCCAAATGCAACTGTATAGCCGATACGAACTAGGCCCGCAATGCCTGAGATCGACTTGTTCACAGGCTGGAAAAACCGCCAAAATCCCCAGGAAACGATCAAATCGCAGATCAAAACCGTCGCGTAGCCCAGCAACCCCATCCAAAACAAGGCTTCGTTGGCCCTGACCCGGTCAAAAGTCGCAGCAGCATCGTTGGGCAGGATGAGATTTTGTCGCATTCCCACTTCCGCCCCCATCGCGGCAAAAAACATGAGAATCGAGGCAAATGCCGTGAACAAAGCAGCCTTACGGCGAAGAGTCAACTTGTTTCCTTGGATCGAAGTATTTTCCATTGATTTCATCATTCAAATCTTCCACAAAGCTATGCCGTGCCCGGGGGGCAAGTCATTGACTTTTGGTAAGAAGTGAACGCCTAAATCTCCACTACCAGCTTGCCCACCTGCGTCCCTGCCTCCATTTTGGCAAATGCATCCAAGGCCTCCTCGAAAGGGAAGACCTCGTCGATCACAGGAACAATCGCATTGTCGCGCACAAAATGCAGCATATTCAGGAAATCGCTCGGAGATCCCATGGTGCTTCCAAGGATGCTGAGCTGCTTCCAGAAAATGCGCTGAGGGCTCACTTTGTCCATCGCCCCACGGGTACCGCCGTAAATCGCGATCCTACCCGCGGGCGCCGCAAGTTCCAACAAATCCACGAATCCAGGTCCACCTGCGCCATCGATGATGACATTGAACAGGCCGGATTTCTCGCGCAATTTTGCTGCCCATCCCTCGTCCTTGTAGTTGGCACCACCCGTGGCCCCCATGCCTTCCGCCATGCGCAATTTCGACGCATCACCGCTCGTCACCCAAACTTCACAACCAGCCTTCAGCGCAAATTGCAATGCAAATTGTGCAACTCCTCCACCAATGCCCGTCACCAAGACGCGGTCTCCGCCACGCAGATTCGCCCTCGAAAACAATGCCCGATAGGCCGTCAACCCCGCCAATGGAAGCGCCGCAGCCTGCACAAACGTCAGGTGCTCCGGAATCGGATTCACATACTCCAACGGCACCGTCACCAATTCGGCGAGTGTTCCGTTGTCGGGGAGTCCAAGGATCTTGAACTCCTTGGCCTGCACATCCTCGTCCTCCCCCCAATTGAAGCTCGGATTGATCAGCACCGACTTCCCGACCCATGAGGCAGGCACCTCCGCCCCCACCCGCTCGACCACGCCCGCGCCATCGGACCCCAATACCAAGGGGTACTGGATATTCGAATACTGCCCTTGGGTGATGAACAAATCTCGGTGATTGAGAGCGGCTGCTTTCACGCGAATTTGCACCACGCCTGCCCGCAACGCAGGATCAGGAATGGTCTTGATGGACATCGGTTGCCCCTTGGCCTCGAGTACTAGTGCTTTCATGGGATCAAAAAATGAATGCCTCCGCCCGGAGGGTTTGTGGATCAACCTCCACGCTCACGTATTGTTTGAGTGAAGTCGCCATCTCCATGCCCACGTAGTCATGCCGGACTGGAAAATGATGGTGCCCCCGATCAATGAGAAATGCCGTCTGTATCGTATCGGGCTTCAATTCCGCCACCTTTACCAATGCCTGCAAGGTCGTCGCACCGGAATAAAGCACGTCGTCCACGATGAGCAGGGTTTGGCCCTCCAGACTTTCAGCCATCCCATTCGCCCAATACAAGCCCGTTCCGTCCTCTTGCTTGGCCAAGTCCATACGGATGACCTCCAAGGGCGAAATCTCCCTCAGGTGAGCCTCCAAACGATCGGCAAGGAATCCGCCCCGCTGCCCAATGCCAGCAATGACCATCCGCGAAGCATGGAAATTGCGCTCATAGATTTCATACGCCATGCGGCGCAACATCGCCGCGACCGCGCCCGAGCTGAGGATCTTGACTTTGGTGGTGGTCTCCATTGTGGATAAAATTAGGCAAAAAGAAAACCGGGAGTCACAAGACTCCCGGTTTTTCAATTCATTTCGATAGGACTCAGTCGCGGACCACGTCACGGTGACGTGCTTCCGAACCAGCTGCGGCCTTCTCCTTGTTGTACTTGGACTTGAACTCGGCGAGATCGCCGACGATGATTTCCTCGTACTCGCGGAGACCGGTACCAGCAGGGATGAGGTGACCCACGATCACGTTTTCCTTCAAGCCCAAGAGCTCGTCAGTCTTCGCGGTGATGGCGGCCTCGCTGAGCACCTTGGTCGTCTCTTGGAAGGACGCGGCGCTGAGCCAGCTCTTCGTTCCCAAGGAGGCGCGGGTGATACCTTGGAGGATGGCGCGACCAACTGCGGGGCGGGCGGTGCGAGCGACAACCAGTTTCATGTCCTTGCGGGCAAGCATTTGGTTCTCCTCACGCAGCTTGCGGCTGCTCACAATCTGACCTGCCTTGAGTTTGTCGCTGTCGCCAGCGTCCTCGATATAGACTTTGTCCCAGATCCAGTCGTTCTCCTCTTGGAAGTCGCGGCGGCTGACCTGCTCCTTTTCCAAGAAGATGGTGTCACCCGGATCCACGATCAAGAGTTTTTGCATCATTTGACGCACCACGACCTCAATGTGCTTATCGTTGATCTTCACACCCTGGAGGCGATAGACCTCCTGGATTTCGTTCACGATATAAGCCTGGACAGCGCTCGGGCCTTTGATGGCGAGGATCTCGGCAGGCACCACAGCACCGTCAGAGAGGAGGTCGCCAGCGTACACGAGGTCGTTGTCTTGCACGAGGATGTGCTTGGTCAACGGGATGAGGTACTTGCGGGTATCGGAACCGTCACGGCTCGTGACGAAGACTTCGCGGTTACCACGCTTGATACCACCGAGTTGGACGATACCGTCGATTTCGGACACTGCGGCGGGGTTGCTCGGGTTACGGGCTTCGAAAAGTTCCGTCACCCTCGGCAGACCACCGGTGATGTCTGAGGTACGACCGCTGATCCTTGGGATCTTGACGAGGATTTGACCAGCGCGGATTTCCTCCTTGTCGTCCACCATGATGTGTGAGCCGATCGGCAGGTTGTAGGAACGGAGGGGCTTGCCCTTGTTGTCGTACACCTTGATGGCTGGGTTCACGCTGCGGTCCTTGGAGTCGATGACCACCTTCTCGACGTGGCCCGTGGTCTCTTCCTTCTCTTCGAGGAAGGTGAGGCCTTCGGTCAAGCTGTCGTAGTGGACGGTACCATCGTACTCGGAGAGGATCACCGCGTTGTAGGCGTCCCAGTTGCAGACTTCCTGACCTTTGGTCACGTCTGCACCGTCCTCAACCAAGAGGTAGGAGCCGTACGGGATGTTGTAAGTAGCCAAGAGACGACCTGCAACACCCATGATACGCATTTCACCAGAGCGGGTGATCACCACTGTCTTAAGCTCATCGCCTTCTTGACGCTGGACTGTACGAATGTTGTCGAATTCGACATGTCCATTGTACTTGACAGTGATCTTGGAATCAGCGGCGAGGCGCTGGGCCACACCACCTACGTGGAAGGTACGCAGGGTCAACTGGGTTCCAGGTTCACCGATGGATTGTGCTGCAATCACACCCACAGCCTCACCGACCTCCACGTGGCGTCCTGTGGCCAGGTTACGGCCATAGCAGCGCACGCAGACACCGTTTTTGCTTTCGCAAGTGAGCACGGAGCGGATTTCAATGCTCTCCAATCCAGAATTGTCGAGTGCCAGAGCGAGTTTCTCGTTGATCATATCGTTGGCAGCAACGATGATCTCGTCCGTCTCAGGATGGCGGATGTCGTCCACAGCCACACGGCCAAGGGCGCGCTCGCCAATGCCTTCCACCACTTCTTCATTCTGGATCAGGGCCTCCACCTTCAGGCCACGGAGCGTACCGCAGTCTTCTTCGGTGATGATCACGTCCTGGGACACGTCCACAAGACGGCGGGTGAGGTAACCTGCGTCAGCGGTCTTGAGGGCGGTATCGGCAAGACCTTTACGCGCACCGTGGGTGGAGATGAAGTACTCCAACACTGAGAGACCTTCTTTGAAGTTCGAGAGGATCGGGTTCTCGATGATCTCACCTGCAGAGCCTTTGAGAGACTTCTGCGGCTTGGCCATCAGACCCCGCATACCACCGAGCTGACGAATCTGTTCACGGGAACCACGAGCACCGGAGTCAAGCATCATATAGACCGAGTTGAAGCCGTCGTTGTCGTTTTCCAACTGGGCCATCAGGGTCTTGGTGAGCTTGGTGTTGGTCTTCGTCCATTCGTCGATGACCTGGTTGTAACGCTCGTTCTCCGTGATGAAGCCCATGCTGTAGTCGTCGGTGATACCTTCGATGGCTTGTTCAGCCTGCTTGATGAACTTCTCCTTTTCCTCGGGGATCAACACTTCGGAGAGACCGAAGGAGAGACCGCCTTGGAAAGCGTTGCGGAAACCGAGTGCCTTGAGGTCGTCAAGGAAGATGGCCGTGGTCTTCAGTCCGCACCGGGTAAAGATGTCGGAGATGATGGCGTTCACGGTCTTCTTGGTGAGGACCTTGTTGATGTACGGAACTTTCTCAGGCACAATCTGATTGAAGATCACGCGACCTGTTGTGGTCTCGATGATTTCAGTCTCAGGCTTGCCTGTGACTGTGCTGCGGAACACCTGACCAGTTGCGAAATCCTTTTTGGGGATACGCACCTTGATGTTGGCGTGCTTGGCAACACGACCTTCGTTGAAGGCGATGATCACTTCCTCGTGGCTGCTGAAGACAAGGCCTTCGCCTTTTTGCTTCGGACGACCCTTGGTCAGGTAATAGATGCCCAAGACCATGTCCTGTGAAGGCAGGGTGATCGGCTTACCGTTTGCAGGGTGGAGGATGTTGTGGCTCGCGAGCATGAGCACCATGGCTTCGAGGCAAGCCTCGTTGCTCAAGGGTACGTGCACAGCCATCTGGTCACCGTCGAAGTCCGCGTTAAAACCGGTACAGACGAGCGGGTGGAGCTGAATGGCCTTGCCTTCGACGAGCTTGGGCTGGAAGGCCTGGATGCCCAAACGGTGAAGGGTTGGAGCACGGTTGAGGAGCACAGGGTGACCCACCAACACGTTTTCCAAGATGTCCCACACCACGGGTTCCTTCTTGTCCACGATTTTCTTCGCGCTCTTCACCGTCTTCACAATGCCTCTTTCGATGAGCTTGCGGATGACGAAGGGCTTGAAGAGTTCCGCTGCCATGTCTTTCGGCAGGCCACACTCGTGCAGTTTCAGGGTCGGACCCACCACGATCACAGAACGACCGGAGTAGTCCACCCTCTTACCGAGGAGGTTCTGACGGAAACGACCCTGCTTGCCTTTGAGCATGTCCGAGAGGGACTTCAGGGCGCGGTTGCTGTCAGAGCGGACGGCATTCACCTTGCGGGTGTTGTCGAAGAGGGAATCAACTGCCTCTTGGAGCATCCGCTTCTCGTTCCGCAAGATCACCTCGGGGGCTTTGATCTCGATCAAACGCTTGAGGCGGTTGTTGCGGATGATGACGCGACGGTAGAGGTCGTTGAGGTCGGAGGTAGCGAAACGGCCACCTTCGAGGGGCACGAGAGGACGAAGCTCCGGCGGAATGACCGGCACCATGCGGATGATCATCCACTCCGGACGGTTCTCAATGCGGCGGTTGGCGGCGCGGAAGGCCTCAACGATCTTGAGGCGCTTGAGTGCGTCGTTCTTCCGTTGCTGAGAGGTCTCGTCTGCAGCCCGCTTGCGCAGGGTGTAGCTGAGATCGTCCAGATCGATGGTGCTGAGGAGCTGATCGAGGGCCTCGGCGCCCATTTTGGCCACGAACTTGTTCGGATCGCGGTCGTCCAGCAGTTGGTTGTCTTTCGGCAGGGACTCGAGCACGTTCAGATACTCCTCCTCAGTGAGGAAGTCCATCTTTTCCATGCCGTCCACGGCCTTGACACCGGGGCTGATCACCACGTAGCGCTCGTAGTAGATCACTTGATCCAGCTTCTTGCCGGTAAGGCCGAGCAGGTAGCCGATCTTGCTGGGAAGGGTACGGAAGTACCAGATATGGGCGACGGGAACCACGAGGGCGATATGCCCCATGCGCTCACGGCGAACCTTTTTCTCGGTCACCTCCACACCGCAGCGGTCGCAAATGATGCCTTTGTAGCGAATACGCTTGTACTTGCCACAGTGGCACTCATAGTCCTTCACAGGACCAAAGATGCGCTCGCAGAACAAACCGTCCTTCTCCGGCTTGTACGTACGGTAGTTGATCGTCTCAGGCTTGAGCACCTCGCCATGGGACCTCTCCAGAATCATTTCTGGAGAAGCCAGGCTGATGGTCACGCGCCTGAAATCGCTGGTAATCCCTTTCTTTTCCTTGGTTGCGGACATTGACATGTTCCTAGTTCTATTTCAAGGTTAATCTAAGGTAACTTCTAGTGCAAGGCCCCTCAATTCGTGCAGCAACACGTTGAAGGATTCCGGAATGCCGGGCTTGGGCAGCACGTCGCCTTTCACGATGCTCTCGTAGGTCTTCGCGCGGCCAAACACGTCGTCGGACTTGACAGTGAGCATCTCGCGGAGGATGTGCGCTGCGCCGAATGCTTCGAGCGCCCACACTTCCATCTCACCGAAGCGCTGACCACCGAACTGCGCCTTACCACCGAGCGGCTGCTGGGTGATGAGGGAGTATGGGCCGATGCTCCGTGCGTGCATCTTGTCGTCCACCAAGTGGCTCAGCTTCAGCATGTAGATGATACCAACGGTAGTCATCTGATCGAAGCGCTCGCCGCTCTGTCCGTCGTAGAGGTGGGTGCGACCCCATTCAGGCAAGCCAGCTTGCTTGAGGTGAGCACCGACGTCCTCGGGGTGAGCACCGTCGAAGATCGGAGTGGCGAACTTCATGCCCAGCTTGCGACCAGCCCAGCCCAAGACAGTCTCGTAGATCTGCCCAAGGTTCATCCGTGAAGGCACACCAAGCGGGTTGAGCACGATGTCCACGGGGGTTCCGTCCTCAAGGAACGGCATGTCCTCCACAGGCACGATACGGGCCACGACACCTTTGTTACCGTGGCGACCAGCCATCTTGTCACCAACTTTCAGCTTGCGCTTCTTGGCAACATAGACTTTGGCGAGTTGCAGGATGCCGGAGGGCAATTCGTCACCGACGCGGATTTGGAATTCTTCGCGGCGGAAGGAACCTTCGATCTCGTTGTACTTGATCTTGTAGTTGTGGAACAGGCGCTGCACGTTGCCGTTCAGTTCCTGATCGCTCGTCCAATCCGAAGGAATGATCTCGAGCCACTTGATGGCAGCGAGGGTCTTCTCGGAGAACTTCTTGCCGGGGGGGATGATCTCGTCGCCGTACTTGTTGCGCACGCCGATCGACTTCTCTTGGCCCAGGAGCTGCAGGAGCTTTCCGGTCATGAGGCGGTCGAGGTCAGCGAGGTCGCTCTTGTACTTGCTTTCGAGGTCGCTCAGCTTCTTCTTGTCGTTGGCGCGGGCTTTGCCTTCCTTCTTGTCCTTGCGGAAAAGCTTCTTGTCGATGACCACACCGCGGACGGACGGGGGAACGCGCAAGGAAGCATCCTTCACGTCACCTGCCTTGTCGCCGAAGATGGCACGGAGCAGCTTTTCTTCCGGAGTCGGATCGGTCTCACCTTTCGGAGTGATCTTACCGATGAGGATATCGCCTTCCTTGACTTCAGCACCGATGCGAATCAGGCCGTTTTCGTCGAGGTTTTTGACAGCTTCCTCGCTCACGTTCGGGATTTCACGGGTGAGTTCTTCCTCGCCACGCTTGGTATCCCGGACTTGGATATCGAACACTTCAATGTGGATCGAGGTGAAGACGTCATTGGCGACGACCCTCTCAGAAATCACAATGGCATCCTCGAAGTTGTAACCTTGCCAAGGCATGAACGCGACGAGCAGGTTCTTCCCGATGGCCAACTCCCCGTCATTGGTGGAGAAGCCTTCCACGAGCACCGAGCCTTGCTCCACCTTGTCACCCTGCTTCACGATCGGACGCAGGTTGAGGCAGGTGTTTTGGTTGGTGCGTTGGAATTTGGGCAGGAAGTAGTCCTTGACGTTGGTGTCAAAGTTCACCAGGTCGTCGGTCAAAGTGCGCTCGTAGCGGATGGTGATTTTGTTGCCATCCACGAACTCGACGACACCATTGCCTTCGGCGATGATGAGGACACGGCTGTCCACCGCGGCCTTTTGCTCAAGACCAGTACCCACGATCGGAGACTCAGCGCGAAGCAGCGGAACTGCTTGGCGTTGCATGTTTGATCCCATCAAGGCACGGTTGGCGTCATCGTGCTCAAGGAAGGGGATCAAGGACGCTGCAAGAGAAACGATCTGGTTCGGGGCCACGTCCATGTAGGTGAGTTCTTCCGGCTCCACGAGCGGGAAGTCACCCATCTTACGGGCACGAACCCTGGGGTTAACAAAGCGACCGTCATCGAAGAGAGGCGCATTGGACTGAGCGATGATGATGTTGTCTTCCTCTTCAGCGCTGAGGTACACGGTCTTGTCTTGCACGATGCCACCCTCAACGACACGGTAAGGTGTCTCGATGAAGCCCATGTCATTGACCTTGGCGTACACACAGAGAGAGGAGATCAGACCGATGTTCGGACCTTCCGGGGTCTCAATGGGGCAGAGACGGCCGTAGTGGGTGTAGTGAACGTCTCGAACTTCGAAGCCTGCACGCTCACGGGAAAGACCGCCAGGACCGAGGGCAGAGACACGACGCTTGTTCGTGACTTCGGCCAACGGGTTGGTTTGATCCAAGAACTGGCTCAACTGGTTCGTCCCGAAGAAGGAGTTGATCACGCTGGAAAGTGTCCGTGCGTTGATCAAGTCGGCAGGTGTAAAGACTTCGTTGTCGCGGATGTTCATGCGCTCGCGGATGGTGCGTGCCATACGGGCAAGCCCCACGCTGAACTGCGCATACAATTGCTCACCCACCGTACGGATACGACGGTTGCTCAAGTGGTCGATGTCGTCCACGTGAGCCTTGGAGTTTTGCAATTGGATCAGGTACTGAACGATCCGGATGATGTCGATCTTGGTAAGGACCTGCGAGGACTCATCGTAAGTCTTGTGCAGCTTCTTGTTCAGACGGTAGCGGCCCACCTCACCGAGGTCGTAACGCTTGTCGCTGAAGAAGAGCTTGTCGATGATGCCACGTGCAGTCTCCTCATCCGGCGGCTCGGTGTTGCGCAACTGCCGGTAGATCAAGTCCACGGCTTCCGCTTCAGAGTTGGAGTTGTCCTTTTGGAGGGTGTTGTAGATGATGGAGTACTCCGCAGAGTTGCTGTTGTCGGAGACAAGGATCACGGTCTTGACGCCGCTGTCCACGATGGTGTCGATGTCATCCTTGTTGATGACATGGTCACGCTCGAGGAGGACCTCGTTGCGGGTGATGGTGATCACCTCGCCGGTGTCTTCATCCACAAAGTCTTCGTCCCAGGTGCGAAGGATACGAGCTGCGAGCTTGCGGTCCACGCATTTCTTGAGGTTCGCCTTGGAGACCTTGACTTCTTCAGCGAGGCCGAAGATCTCAAGGATGTCCTTGTCGGAGCTGTATCCGATGGCGCGCAACAGGGTGGTGACGGGGAATTTCTTTTTACGGTCGATGTATGCGTACATGACGTTGTTCACGTCCGTCGCAAATTCGATCCATGACCCTTTGAAGGGGATGATCCGTGCGGAGTACAGCTTGGTGCCGTTGGCATGGAGGCTGGAACCGAAAAACACCCCTGGAGAGCGGTGCAACTGACTCACGATCACGCGCTCAGCACCATTGATCACAAAGGTGCCGGCCTCGGACATGTAGGGGATGTTACCGAGATAAACCTCCTGCACGACCGGCTCGAAGTCATCGTTTTCCGGGTCAGTGCAATAGAGGTACAGCTTTGCCTTGAGGGGCACAGCGTAGGTGAGTCCGCGCTCCTTGCACTCATCGATGGAGTACTTGGGCGGATCGATGTAATAATCGAGGAACTCGAGGACGAAATTCTCCCGGGCGTCCGTGATCGGGAAGTTCTCCTGGAACATCTTGTGCAGGCCCTCTTCCTTCCGCTTTTCCGGCGGAGTGTCGAGCTGCATGAACTCACGGAACGACTTCAACTGAACCTCAAGGAGGTCAGGGTAGTCGATCACCTTTTTGATCTTGGAGAACGAGATCCGGTTGGATGTATAAATATTGGCGGCCAATGTCCAAAGAATTAAAGGGTCATCAACACGAAGAAAGGTACTTCAGAAGGAAACGACGATAGACCTGATTTTTACAAACCAGGTCTATCGGCAGATAGCGCCAAGTATAGGGGTCGTCAATGACCTTATTACTTGATCTCGACAGTAGCGCCAGCTTCGACGAGCTGAGCTTTGATGGCTTCTGCTTCTTCCTTGGAGACTTTCTCTTTCACTGGACCAGGAGCGGCGTCCACGAGGTCTTTGGCTTCTTTCAGGCCGAGGTTGGTGATGGTCTTGACGACTTTCACAACGTTCAGCTTGCCAGCGCCGGCGTCCTTCAGGATGACGTCGAACTCGGTTTGAACAGCGACTTCTTCCACAGCAGCACCACCGCCACCTCCGCCTTGCACCATCACAGGCGCAGCAGCAGCGGGCTCGATGCCGTAATCGTTCTTGAGGATATCAGCAAGCTCCTTGACCTCTTTCACCGTGAGGTTCACCAGTTGCTCTGCAAATGCTTTCAGATCTGCCATTTTTTGCAAAAATTAAATTGTTCCGAAAAATCTATCTCGAGTGTGTAACAGACAATGATTAACCACGCTCCTCCAAAGTCTTGAGGACACCTGCGATGGTCGTGCCACCAGAGGAAAGTTGTCCGAGGACCGTTTGCATGGGGGATAGCAGCATGCCAAGGACTTCGCCGATGAGCTCGTTCTTGCCTTTCAGGGTTTCGAGGACCTCAAGTTGGCTGTCGCCAACGAAGACCGCTTCTTCAACGAAGGCCACCTTGAGGGCGGGCTTTTCGCCTTTCTTGCGGAAGTCCTTGATCAGTTTCGCGGGAGCCTTGTAGTTTTCAGCGACAAAGAACACGCTAGACATGTTCTTGAGTTCGCCAAAGGTGCCGGAGTAGTCACGGCCGGAGGCTTCCATGGCCTTGCGGAGCAAGGTGTTCTTCACAACCCTCAGCTCAATGCCTGCCTTGAAAGACATGCGGCGAAGGTCATTGACTTGAGCCACGGTCAAACCGCCGGCATCGGTCACATAGACATTGGGAGTAGCTTGGAGCTGCTTCACCAAGTCGTCAACGATTGCTTTCTTTTCGTCCCTCGTCATGACTTATACTCCTACTGAGGTGTTGTCGATTTTGATACCGGGGCCCATGGTGCTGCTCAGGTAGATGCTGCGGAAGTAGGTTCCTTTGGAGGAGCTAGGCTTCAGCTTTTGCAACACTTGAGCGAGTTCGCGAGCGTTGTCAGCGATTTGCTCCGGAGAGAATGAGGTTTTGCCGATGCCGACGTGGATGATACCGGTCTTGTCAACTTTGAAGTCGATCTTACCAGCCTTCACTTCAGCTACAGCCTTGCCGATTTCCATGGTCACGGTACCGGACTTGGGGTTCGGCATCAAACCACGGGGACCGAGGACACGACCGAGGGGACCAACTTTACCCATGACGTTGGGGGAACAGATGATCACATCGATGTCCGTCCAACCGTCCTTGATTTTGTCGATGAACTCGTCCAAGCCCACGAAGTCAGCACCGTTTTCCTTGGCTTCAGCCTCCTTGTCGGGAGTGGTGAGGACAAGCACACGGACAGACTTACCGGTACCATGGGGCAGAGTGGCTACGCCACGCACCATTTGATTCGACTGACGGGGATCCACACCCAAGCGGACGTGCATCTCGACAGTGGAGTCAAACTTGGTATAGGCGGTCTTCTTGAGGATCGCAGCCGCATCTTTGACCACATAGGCCTTGGTGCGATCTACTGCAGCAAGTGCCGCTTTATGCTTTTTAGCTGTCTTTGCCATTTTTGCTTAGATCATTAGTTGCCCCAAGGAGCAGTTCCTTCCACAGTGATACCCATGGAGCGGGCAGTGCCTGCGACCATGCTCATGGCAGACTCGAGGGTGAACGCGTTGAGATCCGGCATTTTGGTCTCAGCGATCTCCTTCACTTGGGCCCAAGTCACTTTGCCCACCTTCTTACGGTTGGGTTCAGCGGAGCCACCTTTGAGGCCGGCTGCGTTCATCAACAGGACTGCCGCAGGCGGAGTCTTGACGATGAAATCGAAGCTCTTGTCGTTGTAAACGGTGATCAACACCGGCAACACCTGTCCCATCTTGTCCTGGGTCTGTGCATTGAACCTCTTGCAGAAGTCCATGATGTTCACACCCTTGGAGCCAAGAGCAGGACCGATCGGGGGCGCCGGGTTGGCTTGCCCGCCCTTGCACTGCAGCTTAACGTATGTTTCGACTACCTTAGCCATAACTTTCTCAGAATTCCTTTTCGACCTGGTAATAGTTCAGTTCCACCGGCGTATTCCGGCCGAAAATCTTGACCATCACTTTGAGTTTTTTCTTGTCCTCGTAGATCTCTTCTACCGTACCGGAGAAGCCATTGAAGGGACCTGCCATGACCTTGACGGGTTCGCCGAGCACAAACGGGTCTTCGAGCACTTCGCCGACCTCATTCATTTCGTCAACCTTGCCAAGGATCTTGTTGATTTCTGCGGGACGAAGGGGCACAGGCTTCTGACCTTTTTCAGTACCGAGGAATCCAATGACTCCAGGCACATCCTTGATCACTTGCATGATTTCACCGTCGAGATCCGCTTCCATCAGGACATAACCAGGCAAAAAGCTTCTTTCGCGAATTTTCTTCTTCCCATTGCGCATTTCGAACACCTTCTCAGTGGGAATCAGGACTTGGGAAACCTGACTCTCCAGCTTCAGGCGCTCGATTTCGGACTCGATATAGGTTTTCACCTTTTTCTCTTGCCCGCTGACCGCGCGAACCACGAACCACTGCTTTCCCATCGCGAAGAACGCTTTTTGATTAGTTGAATATACCGTAGAGAATTTCCATGACCTTACTCGAGGTAAGGTCCATGATGAAGATCACGAATGCAATCAGCAGGGAAGCTACCAGCACGGTGATGGTACTGCTTTGCAATTCTGGCACAGTGGGCCACTGCACTTTGTACAGAAGCTCATCCGAATACGTTTGGAACCATGCCCTAAGTCTATCCATCTTTTCCTGATTTGCACGGGCGCTAGGGATCGAACCCAGGACCTACGGTTTTGGAGACCGTCGCTCTACCGGCTGAGCTACACCCGTTTATACCAATGATCCAGACCACTCGAAAGTGGCCTGGATCACCTTGTGATTATTACTTCACGATTTCCGTCACCTGACCAGCACCCACGGTACGGCCACCTTCGCGGATAGCGAAACGGAGACCTTTTTCCATGGCGATCGGGTAGATCAGTTCCACGTCCACAGAGATGTTGTCGCCGGGCATCACCATCTCCACGCTTTCGGGCAGAGTGATCACACCGGTAACGTCGGTGGTGCGGAAGTAGAATTGCGGACGGTAGCCCTTGAAGAAAGGAGTGTGGCGACCACCTTCTTCTTTGGAGAGGACGTAGATCTCAGCCTTGAAGTTGGTGTGAGGATTCACAGACTTCGGCTTGCAGATCACCATACCGCGCTTGATATCAGCTTTTTCGATACCGCGGAGGAGGAGACCAGCGTTGTCGCCAGCTTCACCACGGTCGAGGATCTTGCGGAACATTTCAACCCCGGTAACCGTGGAGGTGAGGGATTTTTCTTCGATGGAACGCAGACCCACGATTTCGACGGGATCGCCAGTGTTAATGACACCGCGCTCGATACGACCGGTGGCAACAGTACCACGACCGGTGATGGAGAACACGTCTTCGACAGGCATCAAGAAAGGCTTGTCGGTGTCACGCTCAGGCTGGGGCACCCAACGGTCCACAGCAGCCATCAGTTCCATGATTTTGTCTTCCCACTGGGGTTCGCCGTTCAGACCACCCAGAGCGGAGCCACGGATGATCGGGCTTTCGTCGGAGAATTGGTAGGTGGTGAGCAGCTCTTGGATTTCCATTTCAACGAGGTCGAGGAGCTCGGCGTCATCGACGAGGTCAACCTTGTTCATGAACACGACGAGGCGGGGCACACCGACCTGACGTGCGAGCAGGATGTGCTCACGGGTCTGGGGCATGGGACCGTCGGTGGCAGCAACCACCACAATGGCACCGTCCATCTGAGCAGCACCCGTAACCATGTTCTTCACATAGTCAGCGTGGCCAGGGCAGTCCACGTGAGCGTAGTGACGATTTTCAGTCTCATACTCGACGTGAGCGGTGTTGATGGTGATACCACGCTCTTTTTCTTCAGGAGCGTTGTCGATGGAGGAGAAGTCACGAACCTCAGACAGGCCTCTCTTGGCCAAAACGCACGTGATTGCAGCCGTGAGGGTGGTCTTGCCGTGGTCAACGTGACCGATGGTCCCGATATTCACGTGCGGCTTCGTCCGCTTAAAAGTTTCCTTAGCCATTGTTTTTCTTGATTTTCAAAAATTGCCTAATTCCAAAAAATCTCGGACCCGTCAAGTCCAGTTTAGAGCCTTTGACCGGGATCGAACCGGTGACCCCCACCTTACCATGGTGGTGCTCTACCTGCTGAGCTACAAAGGCTTTTATTGATATATGGTGGCTAACCACCGCATCAAAGAACATTTTAAAGAGCGGGAGACGAGATTCGAACCCGCGACCCTCAGCTTGGAAGGCTGATGCTCTACCAGCTGAGCTACTCCCGCGTATTCAGTGCAAGTGTGGAGGGTGACAGAAGGATACCTTCAAGATCACGCTTCACTCTGGTGCCTCACACTGAGTGAGTGGGGAGAGGAGGATTCGAACCTCCGAAGTCGAAAGACAACAGATTTACAGTCTGCCCCATTTGGCCGCTCTGGAATCTCCCCATTTCGTTCTTTCCACTTAACAAAGAACCTGCCCCTTTTCTTCTCATCCGCCCTTGAATTACCTTGAGCAATCAAGTCCGGGGGCATCCTCCTTTCAAAGGAGACGCAAAATTAGAGATTATTTCTGTGCCTACAAGAGTTTCGAAGTATTTTTTTTCAAAAACATCTTGGGAACAGCACTCTCCCCAATTGCGGACGGCAAAGTTAGCTGGAATGTTTGATAAAGCAAATGGAAATCAAGATTTTTTCCTTGCGGCGGATTCCTCGACCGCGACCACCCCGTTAGGCACCTCTTATTCCGCCTCTCTCCTCCCCTATGGAGCTATTTCTTTGGGGGCTTCTGAAAAGAAAAACCGCGATTTGAATGCGTTTCAGCGGTTCAAATCGCGGCTTCAAACTTTTTTTGAATATTTTTTCAAATAGGTCTTGGTATTCTCAGGATTCTTGGCCTATCTTTGAAGTGATCGGAATTGGCTTTTAATTCAAAGAGGCGACTTAGCATGATTTGCGGGTCGCCTTTTTTATTTCAGCCCATTCAGGTACTGCTCCAGGTCCCGGATCGAACTCTCAAACCCAAATCCATCATTGATGCGGTAGTAGTTGCCCTGATCGTATGTATAGGGATAGGCAAACTTTGCAAACTCCAGTTTCTGCGACTCAAAGCTGAAAAGCGCCATGAAATCCAGCACCTGCGAGGTCAGCAGGCAATTGCCACGCGTGATCTGCTTGGCGAGCTGCATTTTGGTGTCGGAAAATGACTTGGAGGAAATGGAACGCTTGGCATCGGCAAACTGAGCCGGGTCCATGGGATACGGGCAGCCAATCTGACCGGTATAGCCTGGCAATGGATCCGGACGAACAGGCTCGATGGGGGCTGGCGCAGGAACTGGCTGCACGATCACGATTGGTGCTGCAGGAGGAGTAGGTGCTGTGGGAGCGGTTGGCGCGGTTGGCGCTGTGGGCGCAACGGGCTGGGCGGGCCCCGATGCAGGAGGTTGGAGTGGGCCTGTGTAGGCAACGGACAAAACCGCCTGCGGCGCGACGGGGATGTACCCCATCGAGTATTCGCTCAAGAAGGAGAAGACGATTGGTCCACGACCTTCAGGGCGCACCAAGGCGTAGCTGATCTGCCGATTGGGCTGCACGAACAGGGTCATCACCTGCTTGGGCATCGTCGGATTGCTGAAAATGGCCTCGACACGGTATTCGGAGGCTTGCAGGTCGGTCACCCGGATGTGCTGGGCAGGATTCGCGTTCACTCGCTGACCATTGATGACGAGGAAGAAATCTTCCCGCAATTCATTGAACACGATCAAGGAGGATCCCTGCGCGTGAAGGCCGCCCGTGATCGCTAGCAACAGCAGTACGCCCAAAAGGGAAATGGTCTTTTTCATTGCGACACAATGTGTTAATGTATGTATCGCAAAGATAGGAGATTCGGGCTGACCTCAATCGCCCACCATGGCGTCGGCCTCGATTTCCACCAAGATGTTGGGGTCGATGAGTTTGCCTACCTGCACCATGGTCGTTGCGGGGCGAATGTCCTTGAAGAATTCTTGGTGCGCCCTTGCAATGAACTCCCAGTCGCGGATTTTGGTGACATAGATGCGGGTGCGGACCACATCCTCCATCTTGCCGCCTGCTTGCTCGATGGCATTCTTGATGATACGGAGGCACATCACCGCCTGCCTGTAAGGATCGTCGGCGCCCACCACCAAGCCATCCTTGACGGGGGCAGTTCCGGAAACCCAGATCATGTTGCCTTTGCGCACGGCGCGGGAATAGCCCACGATGTCTTCCCAGGGTGCGCCACTAGAAATGCGAATGGTTTTTGTTTCGCTCATATTTGGATTGAGTTGGATATCAAAACAAGTGTGTTCATTGCGCTCCGATGCTCCGAATACCACAGGGGGCCCTTGCAAATGGAGGCTCGTTTGTCAAATCTACGAAACCGCATCCACATCGTTTCTTGATTTTGGCCGGATTGCCTCAGTCGGCTGATAGCCAAGGGGATTAAAAAAAGTGGAGGCCCTTGGCAGAAATGGGCCTCCATCGAATAAAATGGGGATGATCTTCAATCTAGGAGAGTGGCATCGCCCCGATGCTGGGCGACCCGGCTGATCCAAGGTCGAGTTCGCTCATGGTCCCTTGGATGCAGTAGTCTGCCATCTTGAGGATGTCTTTGAGGTCGCTCGGGACTTGCTTTGCCCGCCACACGAGAGAGAGCGGGATGGTCAAGGGCGGCAGCAGGCTACCCCGGTGGATGGCCATGTTCCCGTCGTGCAGGAAGGCAGTGCCACTCACTACTCCAGCGGTGGACTCGCCTCTTTCATTGAAATACCACAGCAGCAAGGCAATCTTTTTTCCGAATAGGTCTGGAAATGCAACATTCATACGCGTCTCTAGCTCTTTACATAACCTGATACAAAAAGTCGGGCTTTGGTTGCAAAGCTGCCACTGACATCGGAAGATTTCTTACGCGACTGCGATCTGCGGGACCGGGGGACTCTTGGTGATTCGTTTGGAAACCAAAGGAATGGGCCTCCCAATTGTTACGCTCCCAACAAAAAAAGGTGCAATCGAAATTGCACCTTTTTTCATGCGGAAAATGGGTTCGACTTAGAGCGCCTTGCTCGTGAAGGTCCCGAAGACCCAGCCGGATTGCCCTTTGGCGGTAATCTTGTACCAGTAGTCGAGCTTGCCGCCGATTTCGGCCATCTCGCCG
>JAXLVK010000050.1:0-47717 GCA_046329055.1 Bacteroidia bacterium | reverse complement strand
ACCGTGGTGGTGAATGTCAATCCCATCCCCATCGCGGACGCGGGCCCCGACCTGCACATCTGCTTGGGTGACTCCGTGCAAATCGCCGCCTTGGGCTACGGTGCCGGCCCCAACTACCAGTACCAGTGGTCACCCACCACAGGCCTGGACAACAGCACCTTACAAAGTCCGATGACTTCGCCGCCGATCACCACCACTTACACCTTGGTGGTCTCCAGCAACAACTGCCCGAGCTACGGCGACCAAGTCGTGGTGAATGTCCACACCATCCCGACAGTGGATGCAGGCTGGGACCGCGAAATTTGCCTCGGCGAATCCATCCAAATCGACGCCTCCGCAAGCGGTGACAGCACAGCCTCCTACACCTTCCAATGGACCCCCGGCACTGGCTTCCAAAGCCCGACAACGGACGAAGATCCGATCGTCGCTCCGGTCAGCACCACCACCTATGTGGTCGAGGCCATCAGCACCTATGGCTGCGGGAATTCCTTTGACTCCATGACAGTTTACCTGAAGGCCACACCGATTGCCGAGGCAGGGAACAACATCTTCATTTGCAAAGGAGATTCCGTGGTTCTGCAAGGGAGCTACGGATTCACGACCACGCCGTCTGCCCCTGCGAATGAGGTGTTCTACAGCTGGTCCCCCAATACCGCGATGAGCAACAACACCATCCTGCAACCGACGGTTTGGCCAAGCGCATCGACGGTCTATTACCTGCAAGTGCAGCACCGGGATTGCAAGACCACGGACTCAGTGTATGTGACGGTCGGGCCGGAGGTCGCAGCGGAAGCATCGGCGGACACCACCACGATCTGTGCATTGGACTCCGTGCAACTGTTCAGCACTGGCAGCATGGGCAACGACTACCTCTGGAGCCCCGCCAATAGCCTGAACGACCCGACCTCCGCTAGTCCGATGGCGGGCCCCAAAGTGACGACAACCTATATGTTGGTGGTCGGTGCAGCGGGATGTTATGACAGCACGAGCATCACCGTCGAGGTCTTGCCTTCACCCATCGCAACATTTGAGCATAGCCTCACCAATGGCTGCGCACCGCATACCCTCGTGGTCACACAGAACAGTAGCGACGCGACTGCTTACATCTGGAACTTCGGGGATGGCGGTCCGGTGAGCAACTTGCCGCAGGTGAGCCATCTTTATACGACGCCGGGCAGCTATCCTGTGAGCCTGACGGTGATCGGTGAGGGCGGCTGCGAGCATACTTCTGCTCCTGTCATGATCAACGTCTCCGAGGTGGGCATTGCCGATTTCGTCAGCAACCCGAGCTTCCCCGCAACCCTCCCACTTCCCAGCACCAATGTCCAATTCACCGAAAGGGCCGTGAACGCGGCGACCTGGCACTGGGACTTCGGCGATGGATTCCAAAGCTCCGAGACGAACCCGAGCCATTCATTCTCTGCGCCAGGCACCTACTTCGTGACGCTGATGATCGAGACCGCTGACGGATGCCGCTCCGAGGTTTCCCATGGCCCGTACATCATCACCACACCCGACCTGTTCATCCCCAACGTGTTCAGCCCCAACAACGACGGCGTGAACGATGTCTTCATGGTCCAGTACACGGGTGACCAATCGGTGACATTGTCCATCTATGACCGATGGGGCATTCAGCTGTTCAATTCCAAGAACAAGACGGAAGGCTGGGATGGCAAGAATGTGGATGGCATGGACGTCCCGGATGGCGTCTATTTCTACCACTACAAGGCTGGCGACCGCGAATTCACGGGTTCGGTGACCTTAGTTCGCTGATACTTTCCAACTGAAACGGATCGCGTCCACCTCGTCAGGTGGACGCGATCCATTTTGGGCTATCCCTTTGCCGGGACGGATTCCTGCTTCCTCCCTTCCAGCACGGCGACCTTTTCCTCTAGAAGGGCATTGATGCGGCGCAGGTATTCGTTTTCACGCTCCAATGCCGCTACTGATGGCAATGCGGTGCGCTTGCCATTCTGTCGAACATCGATTCCGACCTCTCCTCCCCCGCTGCTGTGCATCTTGCTGAGCACGAGAAAGAAGTCCTGTTCCAGAATCGTTCCGATCCGGTGAAGCAATTCAGTATCAATGGAATCCCGCTTGAAGATCCCATATACGTTTTGCTTGGATGTGCCCAACCTGCGTCCTAGCTCGGTGGGTCCCATTCTTATGAATTTGGCTCTCGTCCTGATAATTGAGCCGATATGTATGTCCATAAAGCGCGAATTCAAAGTATTAAACCTGATCCCAAGCCGCGTTCGGTCTCTGTTCCGAATGGGATGCGACGTGAGGGTGGTATGTGGTCCAGGCTGCGCTTAGACAAAGAACTCCCTGAATATTTACAAAACTAGGCTCGAAGTGCCAACAAACATCTGCTTTGGAAAAGTTTTTTTAGACGAATTGACCGAATGAAATGCCCCCCTGACCCAATGTTGACCACTTTCCTCCTGTGGATCAGGCGATCAGCGGTTGCCGATGTAACCTTTTGGGTGCATTCCTCGCTATATGCTGTGATTTCAAAATTGATTGGTTCAGATGGAAAACTTTACAACAGATATTGAACGTGCCTACCAGCGGGAGAAGTCTTCCAAGCTCGTGTTGGCGCTAGCCTTCGATGCTGTGGGAATGCTGACCTTCTTGGCTCCCGGTCTGGGCGAGGTGGTGGACGTGGCTTGGGCTCCGATCGCCGCTGTCGCCAACTTCTTCCTGTTCCGTGGCGCGACGGGATTCATGGGTGGCGCAGGAACCTTCCTGGAGGAGATGCTCCCCGGAACCGACTGGATTCCGAGCTTCACCATCACCTGGGGCATCAAATACATCGTGAAGGAAAACGAGACCTTGGCGGATTTTGCCAAGCGCCACCGCGAGCGCAAGGCCATCCTCACCAACTGATTCTAGAGCACGAGGTCCGGAGACAAGGCAAATCGCCTCCCTCCAGTGCAGGTAGCTCCGCTTGCAATTCCATGTTGGTGCGTTCGCGGTCCAGTTCCTGCTCGTAGCGCTCCCGCAGTTCGACCCGCTTCACCGCTTCAATGTACCGGCGCAAGTCGTCCGCAGTCTCGATCAAGAGCGGCGGCACTTGCGCCGGTTGACCGTCCGGCCCCTTGTGGATCATGGTGAAATAGGAGGTGTTTGTGTGTCGGACTTGGCGGGTAGCGACATTTTCAGCCACCACGCGGATGCCCACCACCATCGAGGAGCGCCCCACATAGTTCATCGAAGCCATCAGCGACACCAGGTCCCCCACCTCCACCGGCGCACGGAAATTGACATTGTCCACGGAGACCGTCACGCAGTACCCGCCCGCATGCCGCGCCGCGCAGGCATAAGCGACCTTGTCCATCAATCCCAGCAAGATCCCACCATGAATCTTGCCCCCAAAATTCGCGTAAGAAGGAATCATGAGCTCCGTCAAGGTCACCCTCGACTCCGAAACAGCCTTGTAAGCAGACAAATCCATGCACAAACGATTTCTGCGAATGTAAGCGTCAGCACCACAGCTACCAAGTGGCAGCTCGCTCAATGATGCGGGCGGTTGGCCTAAAAGGTATCGTAGTCTAACCTTCCGAAAGTGATTTCGCTCCAATCTGCCTTGAACCCCAAGAATGGCACAAATCCAATGGGAAGGCTTTCTAAGGGACAATGCCCATTCTCAACGAAATAGGAATAAAGCCAATGTTGCTGACTCAATGAAAATATCACGCGATGACAAAACGCCTGCCTTGCAACTGTGGCGACCGCTTTCAGGAACTGGCCAAATCTCTCCGCAGTGAACGGAATGACATCCCCAATCAACAAAGCTCCGTCAATTTTCACAAACATCTCAAAGTCATCGACTTTGACAAATTCTGCACCATTCTTCTTTTTGTATTCCAAGAAGTGCTTGTCGCGAAAAACGGCGGAGTTTCTATTTGTTTGAATCGCCTTTGGATCAAGATCGTCAATCGAAAGGGAATACTTTCGTAGGCGGCGTAACAAGAGGGGAAAGCAAATCCGATTCACCCATTTTCCGAAACGTTTGGAGACTGCTGCCAATGGAAGTACTCGCAACTTTAGCTTGAAGTTCTGCATGTTGCCAGTGAACTCCCAATTCAGTTTCGATTTGAACCCCGGATAGCTGTTCTCATTGGGAAAACCGAATACAAAATGAATACCTGATCGGGCTGCGATTGCATAAGTTCGGTGGGCAGATTCTACGAATAGTCCCTTCATGCGGTGAAAGGGGCTGGTCATAGTATCGCCGGACTGCGCTGCCAAAACTGGCTTTTCACCTAACAGAAATTGCATCGGAAAGACACCGTAGTATGCGGCAGGCTCGTACTGCTCTGAATAGGCGACAATTCCTACGAAATCCAAGCCCAATGCATTGGTATTGTATTTATTGTCAAGGCTTTCCAGCGAAGGACTTACTCCATAGGACAATCGGTATAGTTCTTCAACATCCGAGAGCTTGGCATGATTCACCTGAACGAAAGTGTATTTCTTGGGAATCCTGGCCATGGCTCATTTGGTGTAATTGGAAGCCCACTGCATTCCCATTCTCAACATGTTGGACTCATGCGTGGTACTGTTGCTGTAGCTGAAACGGCGACGGATACGATTGTCATTTTGATCACTTGGCAACCGAAAAGTGACAGCCAATTGCCTCGAATAACCCAAGGTCTCAGCGATATTCTTAGTTATTTCAGTATAGTCTCCATCCGGATAGGCGATGCTGTCAATCGGAACCTGAAGAGCATTTTCAAGTTCCGATTTCGACTCTAAAAGATCCCTTTTTGCGACCTCATCCGTCATCCGACCGAGGTTGTAATGCAACTTCGAATGCGAGCCAATTTCTATGAAAGGAGAGCTGCTACATTTTCGGAGTTCCTCGCGGTTCATCAGCCGGAAGTGTCCCTCGTAATCCCGTGACAGCTGCCGATCCTGCCAAAGCATTGCCATCATCGAATCCAATTCAGCGCATCTCTCTGGTCCAGCATCCTTGATGGCATCAACTAGCGTACGAGCTTCGTCGGCTGTGGAAACGAACCTACCCAACCTCAGCTCATAACTATCCCCCAAAAATTTGATGGATTTGGCATCCTTCCGGCGCACAAGCACATCGATCAGATCTGCCCAATTCACAAATTTCTCATTCTGCAGGGGAGCAGAGAGGACAAAGATGGTCGTCGGAGCCTCATATTTCTCGATGATCGGCAATGCAAAATTCAAGTTATTCACGAACCCATCATCAAAAGTCATTGCAAGCCAGGGGCGACTGTCGGTCGTGTTCAGAGGCCATTCAAAGGCCTCTTTCAGGGAGATGATCCTAAAATGCTTCCGGTAGAATTTCAGGTCCTGCTCAAATTGGGCGGTGGATACATGGCGATTATTGGGTGATCGAACGTAGGGTTCAGGAAGAACGCCATGGTAATTGAAGATTATCCCCCCCCTTCATCTGACGCACCTTTTCGCATCCATAAAAACCTGAACAGTACAAAAGGGGCAATCAGGTTATTCCTCTTAATCTTTGCAGAAATCAACATGCGTTCAATTTTTCAGCGAAAGTAGATAAAGCCATTCCAGGCGGTGCCCAGTCAGCGATGCTCATTGAACTAACTTCATGCTCTTACCGAAAATAATGAACAACACCATGATTCCGAAGCGCATCATCGTTTTCAGGGGAAGCATCCTCTATGGAGAAGACGATACCGAGTCTTTGCTCCGGTTAAGAATTTCCGTCCTTTCCATTGTAATGCCCATCGCCACGCTTTTGTGTTCCGGATTTCGAGTTCTCTGGTTTTCCATGGCGTGCTTACGGCCGATACCATTGTCCTCTATGAAGCATTGCAATCCCCGGCCAACTGGTTGGAAACGAATTGAAATTTGCAACTCCAGCCTTCAGTGATGACACGCCATGCAATGCTGCATTCCACAAAGGTTGTGTCAGCATGGGCGGGAGCCTGAAACCGTCCCAATCCAAATCCCCTTCAACGATGACCTCGTATTCGAACCTCCCGGACATCCTAAGGCGCTGCAATTCGAGGTATTTTCTCAAGAACTCCACCTCTTCCGCAAGCTCACGCTCGATTCATGAATGCAACAAGATAGTTCGGATCAAATCAATAAATGAGCCCAAGTATTCATTGTAGCGCTCCATCTCCCCCATGAAGAAGTAACCCTGCATCGAATTCAATGCATTGAAAGGCGAAATGGGGATTCATTTGAACAAGACAAGAGTTTCTGCTCTGCCTCGATTGCCCGTCCGTTCGATTTCGTTTCGCTGTTTCGGGATTTGAATCCATGCCACCAATGATAAGGATAACAAACAAGCCAATCAAGACAACGATCAACAACAAGAACAATTCGTCCGCAAAAGGGGTCAGGATTTGAATATTCGGTGATGAAGGTAAAGAGAAATTTGTGTCCCCTGATGCCCTAGCTTCAACGAAATACGCCTCTCCGGGACTCAGCTCGGGGTACTCCACCGCTCGATTGGTGGTATAAGACCATGCAGAATCTGCCCCCAGGGCCGATACCGGAATTCACGATATTGCCAAGACCATGAACGCCAAGTCCCACAAACCCAATTGAGATGGAATTCTCTTGAAAATTGGTGATAATTCCGTCTCGAAGGTACCGATTTGGCGTTCACAACGGCCATTCAATCATCGGTTTGGGTTTCGAAATCCCTTGGTGAAACAACGAGTCATCAAAAGTTAGAAGGCCCTGCTCTGTCCCAGCAAAAACCCTTGTTCCGATGGAGACAAGATCGAAGACTTTCGACTTACCCCATAGGTAGCCATTGAAAAAGCTTCTCTTCACTCCCTTCTTGGTGATCGCCAAGCGACAGAAGCCTTCATTAGTAGCGACGTATGCAATGGAGTCGCCCTTGATTTCGATTGCATTTACTGAACCCAATCCTTCAGAGGGTTTCACAGCGATCTTATAGGGTTTCCCATTTCGAATCCAAACCAACCCATCTCCACTAGTTCCGATGCAGTATGAATCCTTTCCCAATCTCGCGACCGGGTCAGTCGCGCTATTCCGATCGCAAGGGGTTCGGAAATCGTGACCTCTGAGCCAGAAATCGTTGCCTTCCTAATACCCCCAGAGGTCGCCATGATCACCTCGCCCTCTCCACCTCTACGTCATAGCATCTTTCCCGAAAGTGACCGCTCGTCGATGCTACCATCATCACGATTACGAGATCCTGATCGATGTATTGGTGATGTTCCATCCGAAGGTGTGGCATAGGCAAAAATGGCTTTCTGTTAGTGCGCCAAAACTCTTGATATTGGGCAGGTGGCATTTGTCGATCACACCATTTACCATACGGAAGAATCCATATTCTGTGGAGATCAAGACTCCTGCACTGCCTCCACTCTGAAGTCGATGAATCACTCCTTGTTCACGGTTCGGAGGCATTGGGACTTGAATCAATCCCAAATCGACTCCCAATTCAACATCCACTTTTTGGATCACGCCCACACGATAGCCCGCAAGGACCACTGAGTCTCCATCGTTCATCAGCGCAGTGATACTCCTCAAGTCTGGATCGGATTCTCCTATTCCAGACGAAAATAGCGTCACGTCAAAATTGGGATAGTAATAAAGTCCTTCATTGGTCGAAAACCAGTACCCCCCCTCAAAATCCCTCGCAACTCCACTGACATGCAACCCTTCAAGCACCTTCCGCCACTTGTTTTGAGGCCCACGGTAAAAAGCGCCCTTGCTGGTGCAAACCCAAAGGCGGCCAGACACATCATAGGCAAGGTACAGGATCACCAATTGCTCATGCGTCGGGTCAAACTCAATGGATTCCCATCGGCCCCGATCATTTCCAAAATGGAGTTCGGCCCCATTCCCTACAAGGTAGCCATCCTCCTTTGCCTTAATTACCCGTGGAGGGAATCGAAAAATGCTATCCCCCATGATGATGAATTCCCGCTTCCCACCCTCATAGACTGCGACTTTGTGGATCGAGGCTGAGACCTCCAACCGTTGATTTCGGCCCCTTGCTATTGAGTAGATTCCGCCCCCTTTGATCCGATCGAATTCTGAGACCTTGCCATCACTTGAAATCAGGTAAACGACCCCGTTCTTGGTTCCTAGATACAAGTCGTGATTCCCGTCCTCAAACATACTCGACAAGAAATTGCCTGGACGGATCGCACCCAATGCTGGGAGATTGGTTGGATTGTAAAACTTTCCTTGGAAGAAAAAGCTAGGGATTCCGCTGTAGGTAAGAAACCAAACTCTTCCGAAAGAATCTTCAAACATGGAAAAAATCTCATTGTCTGAGAGTCCATCGTCAACATCGAAGCATTCAAACGTGGAGCCATCAAATCGACAAGCGCCCTCATCTGTGGACACCCAAAGGAATCCGGATCTATCCGCGAGAACCGAATAGATATTCGAACTTGGCAATCCGTCCAACTCATCGAAGTGGATAGAGATCGGCTCCTGCTGATGTTGGTAGCGTAACTGTTTTCCGGGCTGCCCCGGACAAACAGTGACAAGAGGCACCGTCCAAATCAGGATGCACACCAAGTGTCGCAGCCAACTTCGGTCAATTAGGAGACGCATCCCCTGACTACCATGAAGATGCCAGCTATTGAAGCTAGCGATCAAATTTTCGCGCCCAAGGGTATTCCATTCTAGAATTGCCAAAATCTCCCAATTGACATATTGGCTACCAAAATAATCCAACCCTTGATGAATCCAAAACTTTGGCAACCAAGGTATGGTCCTTCTATCTAATACCTAACGGCTTTGGTTTCGCTGGATTTTTGGGAATGGTTCTTGATCAACGTACCAAAAATCGATGGACCTCCAGATCGCTGCCATGCTGAATCCGAAGGAAGTACATTCCGCCTTGATTCAATTCATTTTTGAGATCAATCGCCTGTGATATGCCTCCTTCGATTATTTGGGCATGGACGATTCTTCCATCGAGATTTATGAGATCCACTTGGTAGGGGTCTTGGGCAGTCGCACATTCGAGTCGCATCTCGACACCTTTAGTATATATAGTAGGGAACAAGGCACATTGGCTGGATGTATGCGCGTCCACTTTTGCTTCTACCATTTGGCTCACCTCTACATCCCCAGCTGAATTGCGATGACGCATTCGGTAATAGTAGGTTAACCCAGCTTCTATGTTCTTGTCAGAAAAGGAGCCCTCCATAGGTGCAATTCCGATTTGAAAGTCAAACACTGGGACAAAATATGAAGCATCAGATGATCGCTCTAGGCGATAATCCCCATCGTCAGTGACCATCCATGAGAGATGTATTTCATCTCGAATGCCAATAGCATCGATTTCTAAATCCAATGGAAGGACACAGGGCAGGACATTTACGGGCACCGTCAGTGTATCTGGTTCACATCCATAGACGATCATTGTCACCTGAAATGCCCCGGCCGACGTATAATAATGGTTGCTCGTCAATCCGGTTGCATGGTTCAACGTTCCACTAGAAGGGTCGCCAAAATTCCAAACGATCGAGTCATATTCAACAATTCCCAGTCCAGCAAAAGAGCTGGGGCTAGCAAAGCAAGTGTCGTTAGACGCGATTTGATACCCTCCAGGTGAGAAGGAACCACTTTGATCGGTTGCAAAGCTGACTATTCCGAACCCAGATGCAGTTCCTGGAGCTAGAGCGAAGCCATTGGAGGCAAAACTGCATCCTGGCCCCCAAGTATTCGGTGAGTTCACCACTCCCAAAGAGGCAGTTGCATTCCGAGCCATGTAAATCTTCCCATTTGGCCCCATTTGGAGTCCCCCGTAGTTGTAATCGCCTGCCATGGAGGAAACGAGGAAGGTATTCGTAACACTTGAGGGGTCAACCTGATAGAGGGCTGATCCTGAGAACCCTTTGCTCAAGTAGAGGATTTGATCATTGGGCGAAAATTCCGCTCCGTAGATCCCATTCAGATTGTTGAGCAGGATGCGCGGGTTGGAAACCATACCTGTGGATCGGCTGAAATCAAAGAGCTGGACTGAAGAACAAAACATTTGAGCCGAAACGAGCAAGTTTCCAGCATGATTCGATTTGAGGAAACCAATCATACAATTCGAGGGATGGGTCGCGCCCGTGGTGGAGATCACCGGAACGGGATTGAGCCCTGAGGATGACAAAAGGTACGCGCCAAAATTGGCATTGCCCAGGTAGTGGGTGATGATCCAAGAATCGACACCATTTTGATGCCGTATTGCCACGATTTTTTCTGCGCAGGAATTGGAAATCAGTATGTTCTTCATCCCGACAACCACTCCGCCCAATCCACCATTCAGCGACATGTCGATCAGTGAATAGCGAAATGAATTTGAAACGGACAAGTGATCCTGAACGGTAAACAAGTAATACAGGTGGCAATTCGCTGGATGCCTGACTACCAAAGCCGAAGTAGTGGATGACTGCCCTCCCATCAAACCACTACCATTCGCCATTACCAAGTGATTCCTGTTCCATACGGTCAACCCATCCGAGTAGAAGAGAAGGTTACCGTTGTGATCGCAGTAACTTGAACCGCCTTCAAAAGTATTCTGCATCCCCTGTGAATTAGCCACAGGTAACCCGGAATTGAAGTTGATTCCCGCATGATTTCCGAAAAACCATCGATTAGTATGGTTCTGCGATAGTCCGAGATATGGCAGCAAAAGCAAAACGTATATCCATAGTCTAATTTTCGTCATGAGTGGTGCGATTCTTACCTTGCACTAATTTGCATCAAAGAACACTGATTTCCAATCCATTTCCCCTATCTTCGCTTAGTGTCACATTAACACTTATCCTATGAGGTCTCCTTGGAGTTGGTTGGTGGCTTTTTTGATGCCGGGGGTGGTGGCGGCGCAGGTGCATACTACTTATCTATGGCACCTGGAGCAGCCCAATTATTGGCCGGAGGTGAGTCAATCGAATCCGTTTCGGTATCAACTGGTCAAGGAGTCGGATGCGCTCAAGAACTCGGGGGGCAACATGTACTCCGATGGGCAGTCGCATCCGCTGAATGACTTGGGGACGATTTTTTCGAATGCGGACCGCGTTGCTGTCTATCAGTACCGGGCCAAGGATGCTGTCCAGTCATTGCTCAGCCACCCGGAGGCGGGTGCGCAGGTGAACTACAGCGGCTGCCTCATCGAAAACGTGAACTCCTCGCAGCCAGCAACCAATGGGGGCTATTCCAACGGCTGGAACAACAATTTCACGACTGCCAGGGGCTGGACGACCTCGGGTGGCAAGCCGCGGATGGACATCACCGGCTTCAGCTTCCACCATGCGCTGTCGCCGCTGGTTTCGGAGCGGACGCTGGCAAAGCAGATCCAGGCGCATCGGCAGATTTACAGCAGCACCTTTGGATCCAATCCGGTCTATTCCAAGGGGTATTTCCCGGCTGAGTGCGCCTTCAGCGAACGCATCATCAAGGTGCTGGTCCAGGAAGGATTCGAATGGTCGGTGATCGCCAACAGCCATTTGGCGCGGACATTGGCGGATTATCCGTTGAACTTCGGGACGAGCGGCTGCAACTACGATCCGCCGAACAAGGCCGACAAGGTGACTGCGAACGGCACCAACTGGTGGAATGGCCAAATCGATGGACGTGGGGGCACATACGCAGCGCCCTATTGCTACCAGGCCCACAAGGCGAAGTACGTGGACCCCACAAGTGGCCAGGAATACAAGATCACCGTGGTGCCGATGTGCGACCTGCTCAGCTACAAAAACGGCTATGCCACCATGGTCACAGGCGAAATCGACGCCCACATCGCCCCGTTCAACAACAACAGCCAGCCCTCCATCGTCCTGATGGCCCATGACGGCGACAATGCTTGGGGAGGCGGATTTGACTACTACAACAACAGCGTCCCGGGATTTGCCAATGCGGCATCCGCGCAAGGCTATGTCCCGACCACGATCCAGCAATTCCTGACCGACCACCCTGTGCCCAGCACGGATGTGGTGCACGTGGAGGATGGTGCTTGGGTGAATGCCGACAACGACTGGGGACATCCGCAGTTCATCAATTGGTTGTGGCCGATGTACAACAGTTCCAAGCGATTTGAGCCCAATGGCTGGACGGAGGATGCACGGAACTGGGCCGTGTTGGTCGCTGCTGAAAACCGTGTCCAGATGGCCGAGGACCTTCAAGGCACCGTTGACATCGCGGAAGTGGTCCTCCCGAATGCAGGTTCCAACGCAGCTGAGCGTGCATGGCACCACTTCCTTCCAGCATTCAACAGCGGCTACATGTACTACGGCACCTCGCTGGACATGGAGGTGAAGCCCAGCCTCGCCGCCAACATCGCCTGCGGATTCGCCAACCAAGTGATCAACGCCCACGCTGGCACCGACAATACCCCTCCCAATGTCTTCGTCCCGCAGCGCTTCCCTTGGAACCCCGGCGGGGTCGGATTTGGGGCGGTGTACGGCTACCAGCAGCACCAAAACAGCAGCGATTTCCACGTCTGGACATTTGCTTACGATGTCGCAGGGCTGCAATCCGTCACCCTCAAGTACCGCACCGATGTGGACGACACCAATTCCGCATCCGACAATGTCAATGAAACATACTCCGGCGGTGCTGGCGTTTCCGCTTGGCAATCCTTGCCCATGACCATGCGCGCCTTCCCCACTGGGAATGTCACAGGCAACGGCGACGTGAACTTCTTCATTCTGCCGGACTACATCGCCAACGAGTACTATGCCGAAATCACTGGCCTCCATGACACCCTCGTGGACTACTACGTCGAGGCCATCGACAACCAGGGCAACATCACCAAGACCCCCATCCAGCACGTCTATGTGGGCGCGAGCAATACGGGCGGTGGCGCAAACGGCATCTACTGGACACCCACCAACCCCACCATCCACGACACCGTCACCATCCACGTGCCCAATCCGGTCACCACTGGCCTGCTCCACTGGGGCGTGAATACATGGACACAGCCGAACGCCGTCTATTGGCCGAATGGCAGCACGCTATTCCAAGGCACAGGCCCGGCCCTCCAGAGCCGCATGGACACCATCGGCGGGGAACTCGTGATCAAACTCGGGCCATTTGACAACGCCGCCCAGGCTGTGAGCATGGTGGACTTCGTGATCCACTACGACAACAACACCTGGGACAACAACAGCGGCGCCGACTACCATATCCCGATCTCGCAACCTGTGAATGCAGCGGTTTCCACTCCAGAAATCGAGGTCATGCTCTGGCCAAATCCGGTATCCAGCGCCAGCCCAGCCTCGCGTTGCCGGCTGCGCATCGCGGACACGGGCGACCCCAATTACCGGGTGGAACTCGTGAGCATGACCGGAGAAATCCTGAGCCGGGACCATACCCAGGCAGGGGAAACCCTGCTCCACACCGCTGATTTGCCTGCCGGGATCTACCTCCTGCGCATCACAGGAACCGAAACCCGGAGGACGGTGACACGCAAATTGATCGTCAACTGAGCCCAAGATTTTTCCATCTTATTTTTTTCTGGCATTCATACTTTTTTTGCACTTTGCCCCGCAATCGGGAAAGTATTTGTTCATTTGCCATGGACCGCGATGGTATAAACAAAAGAAGCGGCCGTTTGAAAGAACCCAGATAAGACTTGGCATGAAGCGCGTTATCAAGAGTTACGAGAAAATGGATGCCGCATTGCAGGCCTTGTTCCTCCAGCAATATCCTGAGGGCGTATCGGCAGGCAGCATTCTGACCTTTCAAGATCACACGGGAAAGCGATTCAAGGGCGTGGAGATCATTTATGAGGACACCATGTACCTCATCAAGCTCGACGACATGCTCCGCGCGACCTTCACTGAATCCGACGAGAAGGAGGAGACGGATGAGGACTTCGAGCGCGAGGAGAGCCCAGAATCCGACGGTGACGATGACTACTCCGAAGACTCCTTTGACGGGATCGACGACTGAGTCCTCTTCGAAAGGAATCTGATAGAAAAAATGAAAAGGGCTGCAATGCAGCCCTTTTGTTTTGATATCCTTATCGTCTTTCGATCACACGACCGCCTTGATGCTAGGGCGGCGCATGACATAGACAGAGCGGTAGTCATCGTGGTTCCGGAGGTAGGCATCCACCATGGATTCGAGTTCCGGGTCGAGCAGGCTCCACAGTGGCTGGGCCACATTGCGAACCTCCACCAAGGCACTTTGGATGAGGCGATCCCAATCCTTGTAGTAGTGGTCGAAGTCCGCAGGATTCACCTTGTGCCGACAGTTGTCGCTGCCGCAGTAGCAATCCATCGGGTACTCCAAGTTGAATATGCCGTACTCATCGGTGAGTTCCTCGCCGGGATGGATGTCCCGAATTGCAATCTCAAAGCCGTAGCCGGTGCTGATCGAGTTGAAGTTGCAATTGTGGTTCACATACTTCGCGAAGTCCCAACTCATGATCCGCACGCCGTTGGCGTCGATGTAGGAGTACTTGTCCAGCACTGCCCGGATGGGTGGGGCGAAGGAAAGGAATTGTGTTTCTGTGATTCTCACCTCCAGTTCGTCTTCCACGTAGGTGATCGTGCCCCTGGGGATGAATTCGGTGGCAAATACGCCGTAGCCCACTTCGGGGCCAATGAATCGCAGTTCTGTTGACGGGTGAATCATAGGTTCAGTACAGATTCCAATTCCTCGGTCGAACAAATGCCACCAATTCCTGCGACTCAGGGCGAACCCTAGGTCGCCGTCGGCGCTTGGACGGCATCGTCTTCCCGGTTATCATTTAGCTTAAATTAACCTTGAATAGAGTTGGCAACAATACGAGGTTTACACCTGTTTCGCTTCATTTTTTTGGCCTAGGATTCCTTTTTTTATCCACACAAATACCACCAACCAACTCACTGATTGCCAGCAACTTGCAAGCAAACCCTCCCTTCCAACCTTGGGCATTGTCGGCAAAGTCCAAGATTCTTGACTGATGTCCCCCGGTTTCTCCTCAGGATCAACCCGCTGCGAAGCCCTTGAATGCCTTTCGACGTGCCTATGTCCAGCCGTGAAGGTCCCTCTGTGGCGCACCCAAAAACACCGAGGGCATCCCCTACGGAATGCCCCCGGCTATACTAGCATGATCGGGAATCAGAGGTTGCCGACGCGCTTCACGCGGAGCACCATGTCCTGACGATCCTTGTCATTCGTGAATTCGGAGCGGACCATGAATTCGTCCTTGCCCACTTTGTTGGTCAGCATCTCGGACCACTTCCATTGGCTGTCGCGATCGCTTGTCGCATCTCCGGGGAGGTACTGCGTGCGGATGCTCCAGTCCACGTTTTTGCGGGAATCCACACTCACGGTCGTGCCAGGGGTACCTGCGTAGGCGCCGTCGGCATTGCCGGAGTTCCAGAGGCGGATGCGCTGCTTCTTGTCACCGCCAGCGCTCACCACGGAAAGCTCCCACTTGCCTTGGCCGAATTTGCAGCGGCGGGCATCCTTCGCATCCCAGACGGTGTTGATGTCCTTGCCGAATTCAGCCTTTTCCAGCATCGCGCCTTCCTTGCCCCACTTGTCCTGACCGTCTTGGTCATCCAAGAACTGCGTGTAGCCATTCAGGATATTGGATTCGAGGGCGAGGCGGTGGAAATTCTGCTGGTAGGTTTCGTTTTTCTCGAAGCCTTGGATATCAGCGCGGCTGAGGCGGATGATCTCGGAGCCGGAATTGCTGTGGAAGCTGACCTTGTTGGCTTCGAGGCTGTAAGGATGGATTTCAGGGCCATTGCCCCACTCCAAGTCCTTGCGGATATCACGTTGGTTTTCGCTCTTGTTTTCCCCGAATACCTTCAGGAAGTGGACAAGGCGTGGATCGTTGATGTTCTTGGGCATCTCATTCGCCACAAAATCAGCGAATTTCGGATACCGGGAGATGTCGGAATCCCGCATTTTGAAGCGCTGCACCGAACCCTTGCCGCTGGTCTTGAGGGGCTTCTTGGTGGCGCGTGAGGGGCTTGCGCTCATGTCCGCGCCTGCAACCCGTGATGCCACGTCGTCCGCCTCCTTTTCCAAGCCCTTGTCATCGTTCAGCGGCATGCCAGCAACCTCGCCATTGGATTTGACGCGGTTCTCGGACTGCTGCTGCACGTGGGTGAGCTCGTGGGCGAGGAGTTCCTGGCCCTGCTTGGAGTTCGGGTCATACTGCCCGGGGGCAAAGTGGATTTCCGAACCTTGGGTATAAGCGAGAGCGCCTGCTTCGACAGCCTTGTCAGAATTCGCATGAACCTTCACGCCGCTGAAATCTGTCCCAATGACCGATTCCATCTTGCCACGCACCTCTTCGGGGAGTTTGCCGCCGCCGCCGCTGACCTTGGTCTCCTCCTTCTTTTGCATCGGAGATGAACTCAGTGCAAACGCCGGAGGGCTCATCGACTTGGTGATGGGCTCCTTGTGCTGAATGGGAAGAGCGGTTTCTTTTTCCTTTTTCTTCCGCTGAAGTCCGCTGAAATTCTTCATGACTGACAATTGGGCAAAGTTGACATGGGCGAGCGCCCGGAATTAGACACGTCCAATCTAGCCAAATCCCCTGAAAATTCACAGAGAAAACTCATAATCTATCGACAAACTTTTCCACCCTCCCGGCGAGTCTTGGATGGCATTCTCCCCTATTTTTGCAACCATTCGGGCTTCATCAACCCCGATCCTGACCATGGGAATCTTCGACGTGTTCAAAAAGAAAGACAACCCGACTCCGCCGCCGCCAGCGGAAGCCAAGCCCATGACCCGCAACGAGGTCGAATTGCTGTTGCTGCGCGTTGTGATTCGGGGAGAGGAAGCCCTTGTCATCAAACTCTACAAAGATGGCACTGTCGTCAGGTCGGGAGCGGGCGGAGTCCCTGCCGTGGGAGTCGGCGCCGTCGGGGAGCAAAGGGACCGCACTTGGTGGAATGAAGTCCTGTCCTCCCTCCCGGACGATGTCTTCAACATGAACATGGCCCAGGAGGCTCCGAATGCCAAAGATCCTTTCAGCTATACCCTTGCCATGTTTGGCGAGTCGAAAAACGGGCAAACGGGCGAGCATGCGCAGTGGGCCCGCAGCCAAGGCATCCATGTGGCCAGCGACCTGAATGCGCAGCAGCACCCTCCACTGATCCCATGGCTTGACCGACTGAGCGTTCACTTCACCTCCCTCACCAACAGTTGGTACTTCGACGTGGTGATGCTTGCCTGCATGGGGATGCGGAGCAATCAGTTCCTGCCCGCGATCCTCACCTCCCCTCCCACCGATCAAGCCAAGGATGCCGCATTTTCACAGTTCCTCACGCAGTTCCTCCAAGGACCGTCACGCAACGAACTCAGCAAATTGCCAGAAGGAAAAATTTACACCCGTGTTTCAGATGGGGCGACCTTCCGGATGGAGCTGAAAAATGAGGGATTCCAAGTCAATTACTACTTCCACCCAGCCGTGTAGCTGAGGCCGTTCAGGCGAATTCGCCTTGGAAGATCGTATGGGTCTGCCAGAACTTCTTGCCTTGCAGCTTCCACGTTCCACGGAATTTCTTCGGATCGACCGGGGTCATGCGGGCCTTGAAACGGGTATCCAGCGGTTCCACCATCTTGGCGATTTTCCTGCGCATGGACCCCTTGGCGGTCTGCATGAAGACTTCGAGTTCCTCCCGGACGGAGATTTTGTGGAAGTAGTCGGTGATGTTGCCCCTCCAATCTGCGTCCACGAATTGCTTCCATGAATGCAGCAACTGTCCCAGCTTGCGCTCGGGCATGATGCGGGGCGCGCCCTTGAGGTGAGGCAGTCGGGAAAGGGCAGCCGTGATGGCAGCCTTTTGGCTTTCAGAGAAACGGATCCGGAAATTGGTGCGGGCGGCCTTCTGACGGAGCTGAATCACCCCGATCCAATCCAGCAGCTTGATGATGGGCCACATCGGGTCGATCTCAAACCAGCGGTACCCAAAGTTGGGGTTGGAACCGTGCTTGTGGTGGTTGTTGTGGTAGCTCTCGCCCCACATCAGGAAGTCCACAGGCAGCAGGTTCTTGCTCGTGTCCTCCATCTTGAAATTGGTGTAGCCATACTTGTGGGCAAACCAGTTGATGACGGCACCATGGAGCGGACCCATCACGATGGTGAGCGGCAGGAAGAGCCATTGCCACCAAGCGGTAGCCAGGAAGGCATACGCAGCAACGTAGATCAGTGCCCAGACAATGCGGGTGCTGATGTGCTCGCCAAACTTGTCGAACGCCGACCAAGTGGGGAGGTTCTTGAGGTACTTGGCGTCCAACGGACGGAGTCGGTGAAACACATCCAGGTATTCCCGGCGGGTGCGCCACATCATCGCGAAGATGTTGCCGTCGTATTTCGGTGAATGCGGGTCGTGTTCAGTGTCCGCATGGGCATGGTGCATCCGGTGCAGGATCCCATACGCATTGGGGCTGAGGTAGCTAGAACCATTTGCCAGCCAACTTCCCACAAAGAACACCTTTTCCCAGAACGGGCTCATGCGAAACATCTGATGCGCCGCATAGCGATGGTTGAAAAAGGATTGGAAGAAGAGGGAGGCGTACCAATGGAAGCCAAACAATCCGAGTATTAGCATGGTGCAATATTACGGATTTTCCAAGCCTTATTTGTCTGATTTTCGGTGGAAGGCAGGTTTTTGGACGTTCCGGCGAGCTAAAGTGATGAAAATCAGAAAATGATCCTTAAATTCACCTCGTTTTAAGGTATTAGTTTTTTAAACCAACTGTATTCTATGGAAATGTTCACGCGAGTACTCTCGAGGTATTCTGCATTGGGGCTAGGGCTCTGCATCTTGCATTGCGGCCTACAAGCGCAGACAGTTTTGTTCACAGAAGGCTTTGAAACCGATGGCGAGGCAGTTCGCTACACCAGCAACACCTTCATCGACTGCACCCAAAGCGACTTCTTCATCCGCACCAATACCAATCCTGTCCAGCCCTCCGGCTGTGGATCGGCATTGTTCCTCAATTCCTTCACCAACCTGCAAGGCAGCTTCTTCTGGGCCTCCGAGGACATCCGGACCAGTTCGCCAATCCTCAACAGCCGCCCTCCCGGAGCGATCACCACGCAGTCCTTCAACATCACGGGTTACACCAGCCTCAACGTGTCCCTGTTCCTGGCTTGCTCCGGCAACAATGGCCTTCGCTGGGAAAGCACCGACTCCCTCAACATCAAGGCGAGCATCAATGGTGGCGCATTCCGCACAGTGGGCCGCTTCATGGGCAAGGGCGATGCCGTCGTCGGCGGTCACCTGGGGATCGATGGCAACCTGAATGGTGTCTATGATATTGGCATAGATCCTGCCGCCGACGTGGACAATGTCAATTTCACACAGTACTCCTTCAACATCCCAGGCACGGGAACCACCATGCGCCTACAGTTTGACTACGATGAGGCTGGCGGCTCCGAGGAAATGGCCATCGACCAAATCCGGGTCACGGGCAATATCTTGGTGCCCGTCCGGTGGGCAGGCTTCACTGGACGCAGTGTGGCAGGCGATGTGGTCCTCGATTGGGGCACCTGGGAGGAGACCAATGTCAGCACCTTCGAAGTGGAGCGCTGGAACGACGAGAGCGGCTACTCCCCCATCGGCACGGTATCACCCAAAGGTTCAGGTTCGAGCTATGAATTCGTTGACCAGCAACCGAATGAAGGCTCGAATCTCTACAGAATCCGTCAGGTGGATCTGGATGGCTCTTACACCTACAGCGAGGTCGTCGCCGTCGAATTTTCGCCCTCGGAGCGCATCCTCCTCCACCCCAATCCCTGCAATGGAAACTGCACTGTGAATTGAGGGAGCCGCAACAGGCGAGGTGCACATCATGGACATGACGGGCCGGCTCATCCGCACACAAGCGTTCGCAGCCTCCAATTCCGCATTGATCCAGCGGGGCGACCTGCCCGCAGGGCTTTACCTCGTCCAAGTCGTCACGGAGCAAAAGGCACTCGCACCCGAGCGGCTCCTGTTCAGGGACTGATCCATCCACCATTTGGATTGCCGGACGGAATCCCGAGATTGGGGCTCCGATGGAATTCCGCGTCCTCTATCAAGACCAGCACCTCGTCGCCATCCACAAGCCGGCGGGCATTTTGGTTCACCGCACCGGAATTTCTGCGGACCGCGTCTTCGTCTTGCAGGAATTGCGCAACCAACTCGGGCAGCACGTCTATCCCGTGCATCGGCTGGACAGGGGGACGTCGGGCGTCTTGGTCTTCGCACTCGGACCAGACTCGGCGCGGGCGATTCAGGCGGAATTGGAGTCCGAACGCAGCCGCAAGACCTACCTTGCCATTGTCCGTGGATGGCTGCCGGATGCAGGGCGAATCGACAAGCCACTTCAAAAAGACGGCACGGGAGAGTTGCAGGAGGCACTCACAACCTACCGTAGCTTGGCCAAAGGCGAGTTGCCCATCGCGGTGGACCGCTACCCGACTGCGCGGTATTCCCTGGCGGAGGTGACCTTGCATACCGGGAGAATGCATCAGATTCGGCGGCATTTTGACCATCTCAGGCATCCTGTCATCGGTGACTTCAAGCATGGGGACCGCCACCACAACCATGCTTGGCAGACGCATTTCGCCTGCGAATCGATGCACCTGCACGCCTTCCGGCTCGTGCTGCCCCACCCCTACTCAACTGCCATCCTCGACCTCCAAACACCGCCCGACGAACCCATGATGGCTGCATTCGGCCGACTCGGATGGGATTGGGATCAGATTCTGGACAAAGTTCTGTACTGATCCACGAATCCTGCGTTACTTTCGAGGATTCACCCAATGTATGCGCACAAGCCTGCTCTCATTTTTCATCGCCATCCTGTTTCCCTTCGCCGCCACTGCGCAAAAAGTCGATTTCCGGCATTGCCAAAGTCCCGTGCGTGCCATGCCAGTCGCAGCCAACCATCCGGCATTGCCGGTCTGCGACCTGATGGAAACCTTCAGTGGCATTCCCCATCCCTTGTCCACCGGGCCCATGATCCCGGACCATGGACAGATCATCAAGGGTTCCACTTCAAGTCACCTGGCCTTCATCCTGACTTCTAAGGGCTTGGCGCTGTCGGACAATGGCTCCTCGGACGCTGTGGCACATTATCGATGCCCAGAGAACACTGTCCTAGCCGTCACCGATCGCGCCAAGATCAATGACACCCGGAAGCTCACAAAGCTGCTCGATCAGGGCTTGCGCGGCATTGTGGTCACCTATGACTGGACCGCCAAAGACTGGAAAAATGGCGGAAAGCGGCTCCTGTCCACGAAAACGAAGACCAAACCGAAACGGCTAACGCATTCCATCCTGATCGTGGGCTACGAGGACAGCACCTTCATTTTCAAGAACAATTGGGGACAAGGTTGGGGTGAAAGCGGCTACGGGAAAATGAGCTTTGCATACCACCGCACCCATGCCCGCGAGGGGCTTTTTGCCTACATGTCCGAATCCGTGGAACCCTCTACCGATGCAGTGGCCAACGTAGGCTTGCGCCTTCAATGCGAATTGCTGGAAGGCAAGCCTCAGATCCAAGCCTCGGTCTTCGCGGATGGACCCGGCAAGCTGCCCGCCTTCTCCGAGCTCAAATACAGCATCCGCCGCAGCGACCAAAAGGCCGTCTTCCCCAAATCCGTGATCCTGATGGAGGCCGCCCGCCCCACAGGCTATCCCGCCGTCTTCGAACTGCCCGAGCCGGAGGCGACCTATGTCTTCGAGGTGCAGTACCGCATCGGCGACAGCGAGGAATGGACCTACCTCCAAGCGCAGGCCATGCGATGGGGCGACCCGGTCGTTTGTGTGCGCCCCGGAAGCAAGTGAAATTTGGCCCCAATTTTGCACCGAGAGGGCCAAGCTGCCTAAAAGTCTGTAAATTGCAGCTACATTTTCCACCCAAAGAATTGATCCCAATGCGCAAGATATTCCTTTGCATCGCCGTGGTTCTTGGTACACTTTCCCTCCAGGCTCAGACTCCGAAACCCACCGCGTTGCCTGCCCAAAACACCGTCAAGATCACCGACCCAGTCAAGTACAATGACTACATCGTGGGTGAGCAAGACCGCATCGGGCAAGAGCTGCTGAAACTCATCGGCATGTTCGACGCCTTGCCCGAGGAGGAGCAAACCTGCATCGATCAGCTCGAAATCGTGCTGACAACCTGTAAAAGCGCCATCGCCAACGTCGAGAAGCTGAAGCCCATCGAGCATGAATTTGGCTTGAAAAACGCCTCCATCGAACTGTTCAAGTTCTACGACCGCATCATCGACTCCGACTACCGCGTGATCATCGGCGAACTCTACGCTGAGGTTCCGGACCTGGAGAAAATGCAAGGTGTCCTCACCAGGGTGACCGAGGAGGAAGCCACCTACGATGCCGCCTTCCAAAAGGCACAGCAATCCTTCGCTGAATACCACAACATGGACCTCCGCCCCAACGAAATGCAGGAGCAATTCGACGAGGCAGGCGAGGACGAATAATCCCGTGGACAAGGACATCATCCTGAGGACCAAGGGCCTCACCAAGACATTTGTCACAGGCCGAGGCAAGGGTCAGAAAACCGTGGAGGCCGTGAAGGGCGTGGACCTCGAGGTCTATCGCGGAGAGATTTTCGGCTTCCTCGGCCCCAATGGCGCGGGCAAAAGCACCACCCTGAAGATGCTGACCACCTTGGTCGCGCCCACGAGCGGCGAGGCCTCCATCATGGGCCACGACCTGCTCCGCTCACCCCAGCAAGTGCGTTCCTGCATCGGCTACGTCTCTCAAGCCGGCGGCACGGACACATACGCCAACGCCATCGAGAACTTGGTCCTCCAAGCACGGCTCTACGGCATGTCTTCCACCGATGCCCTGAAGCGCGCCCATGAACTCGTGGAGCGCTTCCAAATGACGGAATTCGCGACAAGGACCGCCAAGAGCTACAGCGGTGGACAGAAGCGCCGCCTTGACCTCGCATTGGGGATGGTGCATTTGCCAGCATTGGTTTTCCTCGATGAGCCGACCACCGGACTCGACCCACAGAGCCGTGCTTATTTCTGGAGTGAGATCGTGCGCTTGAAGAACGATGGCATGACCGTCTTTCTGACGACCCACTACCTCGAAGAAGCCGACAACCTTTGCGACCGGGTCGCCATCATCGACCACGGCACCATCGTCGCGGTGGACAATACCGAGGCGCTCAAGAAGAAAAGCGGCGGCGAAAGCATCACAGTCGGCTTCAACCACGAATCGCAGGCGGAGCAGGCGCTGACCTTGTTGTCGGTGCAATCCTTCGTCCAGAAGGCCATTCGCCAAGATCTGAAGGTCCACCTCTTCGTCCAAGACGGCAACGCGCTCTTGCCCGAAGTGCTGCGCATCCTGGACAGGGATGCCGTGGCGATCCAGACCATCGCGCTGTCGCGCCCGAGCCTCGACGACGTGTTTTTGCAGCATACCGGACGCTCACTCAGGGAGGGAGGAGAATAGCCATGGCCATCCTTACAGAAACTTGGCTGCTGTTCATGCGGCACCTCAAGAAGACGCTCCGGGAGCCCATGTGGCTCTTCATCGGACTCATGCAGCCTGTCCTCTATCTGCTGCTCTACATGCCGCTCTTACAAAACATGCCGGGTGAGGACGGTCTCCCGCAGACCATGTCCGAAACCGTAGGCCGATTCGCGCCGGGTATGCTCATCATCATGGGCATGGGCGGACTATTCGCTGGGTTCAGCTTCATCGATGAAATCCGAACCGGGATCATTGCAAGATGGCTCGTGACGCCTTCGGCGCGGTTGAGCATCATCGCCAGCCTGATCGCCTCGCAGTTGCTCACCCTCCTCGCGCAGTGCGTCCTGTTGCTTGTCGTGGCCTACTTCTTTGGCTTGCAGGTGAGCGCGGCAGGATTGCTCATGACCATGGTGCTCGTGATGCTCATCGGGGCGAGCATGTCGGCTGCATCGTATGCCATCAGCCTCACCATCCAGGACGAAGGCGCATTGGCAAGCATCACGAACACGTTTTACCTTCCTGTGATGCTGCTTTCCGGCATCTTGATCCCCATCGATGCGACGGCGCCGAAGTGGCTGCAAACCGCAGCTTTGTTCAATCCCTTCTACTACGTGGTGGAAGGCGGACGGGAACTCTTCGAGGGCAACATGGGCGATCCCATGGTGTGGAAGGGATTTCTGGTCATGGCGGTCTTCACCTCGCTCATGGTCACCCTCGCCATGAGGGCCCTGAGCAGGATGCGCGCATGAGGCAAATCATAGTTGACTTTTTGAAAATCAACGCTTAACTTAATGGCATTGATTTTCACATTGATCAACTCTTAAGCACCTCTATTACTATGAAGCAAAACTTTACCAGAATTTTCTTGGTGGGCATGTTGGCCGTGCTCGGTATTTTCTCCCAAGTGAATGCAGCGGGTCCGATGAAGGACATCGAACTCGATCCGGACAAGGGCGACAACAAGGGCAACTTCATGCAAGCCTTCCCCACCATCGCCAGCTCACAGGTCAGTGTTCGCTTCTATTTCGAGCACGAAGGTGACGTGACCCTGAGCGTGTACGACATGCAGGGCCGCAGCGTGGATACCGGAGCCAAGGGCCATATCCCCGCAGCGCGCATGCACGAAAGCGTCATCGACGCCAGCAACCTCCTGAACGGTGTCTATTTCGTGAAGCTCACCCACGCCGACGGCACCGCCAAGGTCGCCAAGATCGTGGTGCAGCACTGATTATTACTCTGAAGTGCATTTATACAAGGGCGGACTTGGTCCGCCCTTTCTTTTTATTGGCGATTTTGAATTTTTTTTCTGGGAACACGGTTACCTTTTCGGGGTTGTGGTATTGAGGATAGTAAACGGGCTTCCGTTGACTCATTGAAAATCGCGCATGATGAATCGCAAATCCTCCACACTCGCAATTCTTGCCCTTTTGGGCCTCGTGGCCATCGTCTCCATTCCCCTTTGGAACACTGGCCCAGGCACGGCAGCCGATGCCTCGGATTCACGTCCAGCGACCAAGCCAGCAACCCAGCGCATCGAAATGGAGCCACAATTCTGTGCCCTGGTCTGGGAAAAGGGTTACAACCCCGACAAAGCCTATCCCAAGACCTTCAAGTCCATCGCTGAAGAAATCGCGTGGCTCAATGACAATGAAAACCTCCTCCCCACTGCCTTTCACAAAATGGGCAGCAGGCTCGCGCCATCCGATTCATTGATCAGCCGCAAAAAGAGGAAAAACGGCTACTCCTTGAATCTGAAAACCAAGTCCCTAGCCGTCACGCCAACGATCTACAAGGACAATCTCTACGTGCCCGGCGGTTTTGACCAAGAGGCATTTTCATCTGTCCGTCTGAAGGACGGGAAGGTCAACTGGACAGTGAAATTGGACGATAACGGGCCCTCCAATGCGCTCGTGACGGAAGAGTCCGTGATTTTCAACACAGAATCCTGCACCGTGTATGCCCTGAACCGGGAATCCGGAGAGCTCCAATGGGCCTACTACGTCGGGTACCTTCTCCTGAACCAACCCTCAACGGACGGCAAGCTCATCTACGTGTCCTACCCTCAAACGGGCGAATGGCCGAAAAACAAGCGCAAGCCAAAATTCAAGCACCTCGAAGCCTCGCATGTCCTGCTGGCATTGGACGCTCGCAATGGGAAGGTTCGCTGGCGCCGATGGCTGGACGAGGAAGTGATGGGCACGCCCGTCGTCGTGGGCAAGGACCTCTACCTCACGACCTTTGCAGGCACGGTTTACCGGATTGACAAGGCTGATGGAGGGATCCAGGCTGCCTCCCCCATCTTGGCAACTTCCTTGCCGAGCGTGGTGAACCATCGGGTCGTGGTAACGCGCCGCATCAACGCGAACCACAATGCGCAGGAGGCCATCGTGGAACTGGATGCCCAATCTCTGCAACTGAAGCGCACCTTCATCAAGCAGGACGCGCCCTACCTCATCGACAATGCTGCACAGGCAACCGCTTCCGAAAGCGATACAACCGGGCTATTGGGCTTCATCATGGAATCCGCACCGAAGGGAGCCAAAAATCCCACTGGTCTGCAAGGCTGGTCTGCAAGGCAGCATTTCCTGGGCTCATCCGTGTGCACGGATGGCAAACTGGGATTCAGCTCCATGGGCAACAAGCTTGTCTGCTTGGACCTGAAAACCGGAAAACTGCTCTGGGAAAAGCCGCTCAAAGGAAAAACCTCTCAATACGGCAAGCACGGAGGCACCATGCCCATCTTGGCAGGCCCTTACGTCGCCCTCTCCTCCACCAGCGGCCAAGTGATGTTGATCGACAAAGCGAGTGGAAATGTTGTCAAGAATTATGACCTCAAGACCGAAGTCAGAGATCCCTTGCTCGCATGCCAAGGCCTGCTCATTGCCGCGACTGCAAGCGGGGACATCCACTGCATCGACACCCAAATGCAAGCAGTGGACGGCTGGATGAGCCTCCTCCGCAACAACACCCGCAACGTCACCGCGAACTAGCCACGCTCGGCCTGCAGCTCTACCCAAAATGTGCTGCCTGCTCCAAAATCGCTTTGCATTCCGATTGCGCCGTCCTGCGCCTCGATGAACTCCTTGCTGATGGCCAAGCCCAGCCCGGTGCCTTCCTTGCTGCTGCCCGGTACCCGGAAATAGCGCTCGAAGATTTTGCCTTGGTACTGCGGGGCGATGCCTTGGCCACTGTCCTGGATTTCGATGCGCACCTTTCCATTCACCTGCTTCGCTGCGACCATCACGGTGGCATGCTCGTAGGAATACCGAATCGCATTGGAAATGAGGTTGGTGACGACCCAGGCGGTCTTTTCTGCATCGGCCAGCACCTGCGGCAGGCCCTCCTGTAATGTGACTTGCACCTTCACTGACTTTTGCTCGGCCTGCACCCGCGTCGCGTTCAAGGCATACTGCACGATGTTCGCGACCTCGGAGGGCAGGATGGCGAGGTGAATCTTCCCGCTTTCCACCTGCGTGAGGTCCAGCAACTCCCCCGTGATGCGCAAGAGCCGCCGCAGGTCATCCCGAATGCTCCCCACCAATGAACCTTGCTCCGCATTCAGCTCCCCTACCCGATCATCTTGCAGCAGTTGCAGGCTCATCTCGATGCTCGCAATCGGCGTCTTGAACTCGTGGGAAATGGTCGCGATGAAATTCGTCTTGGCGGAATCCAACTCCATGAACTGGGTCACGTTTTGCAGGACAATCACCTCCCCGATGGGCCGCTCGGTTGCTTGCCCCTCCAGCGGAACCGTCACCCGCACCCGCTCTATCTGGAAATAACTCTCCTTCCCGTCGGCGTAAATCCGGAGTTGCTTGGGTTCGGCCTTGGATTCCGTATGCCCATCAGTGAGGTTGCGGAGCAGGTCGTTGCGCTTCGCGACATCGGCGACGGCCTTGCCAGCAAGTTCATGCGCGGACAGACCCAGGATTTTGACAGCGGCATCGTTTGCGAACAAGATCGTGCCCTCCTCGTTCAAGCCGATGATGGGGTTTTGCATCTGGTTGATGGTCGCCTCCAACCGCTTCTTGTCGGAGAGCATCCGCGCGATTTGGCTGCTTTCGTATTGCTCCAGTCGTGCCGCCATCCGGTTGAATGTCAATGCCATTTCCCCGAATTCGTCCGTCCGCTTCTCGTCCACGCGGGAGGCATAGTTGCCAGAGGCGATCTGCCTGAGGCTCTCCGTGAAGGTGCGAATCGGTTCCGCCACACTGCTGGGCAGGTTCAACAGCATGGTGAAGGCGATGACGAAACTGAGCGTTCCCACCGTGCCAATGATGATGTTGGAGGTGCGACCGGAGGCCACTGCGACACCGCTTTTGCGTTGGATGGCCTCCATGTTCAGTTCGGAGATGGCGTCCAAGGTCACGCGGATGCGGGCATGCAAGTCGCGGTCGCTGGGATTTGCGGCAAATTCATCGTACTGCTTGGCAAGCAATTCCGTGAGTTGCTGCTCGCCCTCTTCCGTGACATTGGCCTGCTGCTTGTCGAGGTTTTCACGGAAGACTTGCTTGGCGGCGATGGGGTTCTCGAGGTCGTCGAGGGCGGTGCTGATGTGGCGGCAATACCCGAGCGTGTCATAGTTGTCACGGAGAATGTCGCGCGTGTCCGCCGTGAGCAGGTTGACCGCGAGGATGCCTGCGATGACGGTGAGGGCCACCAGGAGGAATTGGATGCCCACGCCGAGGGTGAGCCGGGTTTTGATGGATCGGATCATGACAGTACGATCAGGTCAATGTCCAAAACGGAAATTTCTTTGAGCAAGGAATGGAGGAAGCCGCCCGGGATCAAGCGGTTCCATAGTGTGCGCCGAGGTTTGCCTATGCAGATCGTGGTGACCTTGTTTTGGCGGGCGACCTCAGCGATGCTTGCAGCGATGCGAGCCCCACTCACCTTCACGATCTCGGCACCGAGTTCGGTGGCCATCATGAGGTTGCGCAGGAGATGCCGCTGCTTGTCGAGGGCGATCTTGTCCGGCGCCTCGGCAGGGATTTGGACGTAGAGGACATACCACTTCGCTTGGTAATGTCCGGCGAGGCGGGCGCATTTGCGGATGATGTGGCGGGCGGACTCGTCATTGGAACTGATGCAGGAGAGGATGCGTTCCTGTCGCTGCTGCGGGCGGGTCGGGGGCACCTCATTGGCGACCTTGCGGACGACCTGCGCGGCAACTTCCTTGAGGGCGAGTTCGCGGAGTTGCAGGATGTTTTCGCTGCGGAAGAAGTTACGGAGGGCGGTCTCGACCTTGTCGGGGGGGTATATCTTGCCCTCGCGGAGCCGGATCAGCAACTCATCGGCCGTCAGGTCTATGTTCACAACCTCATCCGCCCGGGCTAGGACCGCGTCAGGGATACGCTCCTGCACCTCCACGCCCGTGATCGCCCGCACCTCCTCGTTCAGGCTCTCGATATGCTGCACGTTCACCGCCGATATCACATTGATGCCCGCCGCGAGGATTTCCATCACGTCCTGCCACCGCTTCGGGTGCTTGCTGCCCTCGGCATTGGAGTGCGCGAGTTCGTCCACGATCACCACCTCGGGCCGGGTCGTGATGATGGCCTGCGCATCCATTTCCTCGAGTTCTTTTCCCTTGTAAAACAGACGCTTGCGGGGGATTTCAGGCAAACCCGCCACCAATGCCTCGGTCTCTACCCGGCCATGCGTCTCCACGAATCCGATCCGCGCATCCACCCCGTGCCGCCGCAAGCATGGGCCTCTTGCAGCATCCGATACGTCTTCCCCACTCCAGCACTCATGCCGATATAGACCTTGAATTTGCCCTGCTGCCCCCGGCGGATGAGGTCGAGGAAATGCTTGGGCGTTCCGATCTTGCTGCAGGTTCATAAGCCGACTGCGAGGCAGGTCGTGAGCATCATGTACCGGGATGTGGTTCCACTGCGGTCGGTGAAAAACCTGCGTCGCTCTGGAAACCACGGAGTTCACTGCGCCAGAGGATGCCCGCAGGCAATTGCACATCCGCGTTGAGGGAATAGCCGATGATCGCCGTCCCTTGCGGCAATGCAGTGGAAACCATGATGCCATCCGCGTCGCGATAGTATTCGCCACGCGCTGCCAGAGCCAAGCGCTTCCCAGCCTGCCATAGCGGAGAATCCCCACCGGCGTGTACCAAAATGCCCGCACGCCGCCGGGTTGGTTCCTGCTCAAGGCGCAATCAAACCCAATCGTCGCCGACCAAGCATCAGAAAGCTGGAAAATCCCATAGAAGTCGTGGAAATGCCGCATTTGACGCAGGCTGTCCGGGCGGTCGCGCTCGATGAAGGAGCTTCAAGGCGATGGACTCCTTGGGCTTCCAAGTGAGCTGATGCCCGACCGCTGGGAGATTGTACCCGACCGGATGCGACATCCGCTGCCAACCATTCAGGATCAGCCCGCTGATGAACCATTTCCCATCGGCTGATGTGTGCCCGACTTTGAGCCCGGACTCGAAATAAGGCGTATTGTCGGCGACCATGGACCGGGTCAGCGTCCAGCAATCCTTCCCGATCACGCTTTCAAATCCAATATGTGAGGGAAAAATGCCCGCATCGAGCCAGGTGTCCTTGAACGCTCAGCTTCACGCCAACATTGGCCTCATAGACATACCGGAGGGCGAGCGGCTCATTGCTCAGGTTCGCGGTCACGTAGGTGCCGGCCATCAAGCCGAGGTTGGCACGCATCGGGATTGCGTCGGTTCACCCTTGGCCATCGCGAGTTCAGGGCGGAATTCGTTGTGGCGGTTGTGGCTGTACATGAAGCCCGGCCGGGGTATGGTCGATGGGATTGGCCAGATCAGAAACCATAGTACGCCTCCATGTAGCCGAAGAAGGTGCTTCTTGATGCTGTCAATTGGGCTTGGGCGGGCAGCAATGCTGCAATCGTGAGTGCGGCCAGGGAAAACAGCCTTTCTAGGTGGGCGAAGTTGACAGGGTTGTGGGACATTTCGTCGGCATCATCCTATCCAATGCCAAGTTCAGTCGCAATACATGCACTTTGGCCGGACCCAGGCAACCCAGAGCGGCGCCTCCACATGCCTTTCGACCAATGCAGCCACGGAATCCCCGGGCAATTGCCGCACTGCCGCCACCTGTGCCACCTGAATCCGCGCAGCGCTGGGCTGATGTGAGGATCGAGGCCGCTTCCGCTTGCGGTCACCATGTCTGCCGGAACCTGCTCCCGCCGCACGCCGGGATGATGCACAAGAAAGTTGTCCATCCGCGCCGCGACCAATTCGAGGTGCGCCGGATTGCTTGGCCCTTGGTTGCTCCCTCCGGAGCCCGCCGCATTGTATTCCACGGCCGAGGGGCGGCTCCAGAAATACCTCTCTGAGGCGAACCGCTGCCCCACACGCTCGTAGCCGACAGGCTTGCCATTGACAAGCACCCGCTCTCCCCTGCCCTGCCCCGGCGTTGCTTGTGCGATGCCCGTGATGAGGGCCGGATAACAGACGCAACAAAGGAGCAGCATGAGCATGCTCAGCTTGATGGACATTGTGATGTATTGTTTCGTTTTCATTTGACTTCCAATGCATTAAATCATCCAACCCATCAACAAATCGATCAATTTGATCCCCAAGAACGGCACGGCCACTCCGCCGAGGCCATAGATCAAGAGGTTCCGCCGCAGCAATGCCGATGCCCCGATGGGCTTGTAAGCCACTCCCTTGAGGGCCAGCGGAATCAGCAGGGGAATGATCAACGCATTGAAGATGACCGCACTCAGGATCGCGCTCTGCGGCGAGTCCAAGGCCATGATATTCAGCCCCCTCAACGCGGGAACCGACTCCATGAACAATGCCGGAACGATCGCGAAGTATTTGGCGACGTCATTGGCAATCGAGAAGGTCGTGAGGGTTCCCCGCGTCATGAGCAGCTGCTTCCCGATCTCCACGATCTCGATGAGTTTGGTGGGGTCATTGTCCAGGTCCACCATGTTGCCTGCCTCCTTCGCTGCCTGCGTGCCGCTGTTCATGGCCACGCCCACATCCGCTTGCGCGAGAGCCGGGGCATCGTTCGTGCCGTCCCCCATCATGGCCACCAGCCTGCCTTCAGCTTGTTCCTTGCGGATGTAATTCATCTTGTCCTCCGGTTTGGCCTCGGCGATGAAGTCATCGACCCCGGCCTTGCCTGCGATGTATTTGGCAGTCAGTGGATTGTCGCCCGTCACCATCACCGTTTTGATGCCCATCCGCCGGAGCCGCTCGAACCGCTCCTGAATCCCCGGCTTGATGATGTCCTGCAACTCGATCACCCCCAATGCCACCTCGTTCTCGGAGACGACCAAGGGTGTGCCGCCGTTCGCTGCAATCTCCCGAACCGTCGCCAAGACCTCCTCCGGCATCACATTTCCGGCCCCCTCCACCAGCCTGCGAATCGCGTCCGTCGCCCCCTTGCGTATGCGCCGCCCATCCTTCATGTCCACCCCGCTGCACCGCGTCTCGGCAGTGAAACCCACGAAACTTTCGAATTGAGATTCGCGAATCGAGAATTGAGCGGTCCTTGAGGCTCTCGAAGGGCCACTCAATTCCCCAAGATCCATCCCCTCAGCAAGCTGCACAATCGACTTGCCCTCAGGGGTTTCGTCTGCTGCGGAGGCATTCACGGAAGCCTCGACCAAGCGGCTCAATGCAATCCCTGGACCGGGATGGAACCGCGTCGCCTTCCGGTTGCCAATGGTGATCGTCCCTGTTTTGTCGAGCAGCAGGACATCCACATCGCCCGCCGTTTCCACCGCCTTGCCGGATTTGGTGATGACATTTGCACGCAACGCCCTGTCCATTCCCGCAATCCCAATCGCCGAGAGCAATCCACCGATGGTCGTGGGAATCAGGCAGACGAAGAGTGAGATGAAAGCAGCGATGGTAATCGGCGTGTTGGCGAAATCGGCGAAGGGCTTCAGGGTCACGGTCACGATGATGAAGACGAGGGTGAAGCCCGCGAGGAGGATGGTCAGCGCGATCTCGTTCGGAGTCTTTTGCCGGGACGCGCCCTCGACCAATGCGATCATTTTGTCCAGAAAACTCTCGCCCGCGGCAGCAGTGACACGCACCACGATCCTGTCGCTCAGCACCTTGGTGCCGCCAGTGACCGAACTTTTGTCGCCGCCTGCCTCTCGGATGACCGGAGCGCTCTCGCCTGTGATCGCACTTTCGTCAATCGTCGCCAGCCCCTCGATGATCTCGCCATCCGTGGGAATCGTATCGCCCGCCTCGCAGACAAACACCTCTCCTCGCGCCAGTTCGCTGCTGCTCTTGTGGACCTCCTTTCCGTTCGAGCCAATGACGCGCGCCGGGGTTTCCTCACGCGTCTTGCGCAGGCTGTCCGCTTGGGCTTTTCCACGCGCCTCGGCGATCGCCTCTGCGAAGTTTCCAAACAGCAATGTCAGGAGCAGCAGGCTGAAAATGACCAGGTTGTAGCCGAGACTGCCCTGAGATTTTTCTCCGAACAGGATCCAAAGACAGACCACCGCCATCACCGCTGTGCCGATCTCAACCGTGAACATCACGGGATTGCGCACCATCAGTGCAGGGTTCAGCTTGACCACGCTTTGCCGCAATGCATCCGCGACGAGCTCAGGCTGGAACAACGATATATTTTGCTTTTTCATTGGGATTCAATCGATTGAAATCAGTGCATTTGAAAATGTTCTGCCAATGGTCCCAGCGCCAATGCCGGGAAAAATGCCAGCGCCGCCACGATCAGCATCACCGCAAATACTACCATCCCAAATGTCCCAGTGTCGGTCTTGAGCGTGCCCGCACTCTCCGGGACGTGCCGTTTCGCTGCCAACAGACCTGCGATCGCCATGGGTCCGATGATCGGGATGAAGCGAGAGAGGATCAGGACAATGCCCGTGCTGATGTTCCACCAAGGCGTATTGTCTCCGAGTCCTTCGAACCCGCTGCCATTGTTCGCTGCGGAGGAGGTGTATTCATAGAGCATCTCGGAAAATCCATGCGCCCCCGGATTGGGGTAGGTGCCAGAGGTATATTGCGGCAACGCGGCAGCCAATGCCGTCCCCACCAAAATCAGGAACGGATGCAGCAGGGCCACGATCATCGCGATCTTCACTTCGCGTGCCTCGACCTTCTTGCCCAGGAATTCCGGCGTCCGCCCCACCATCAGCCCACTGATGAACACGGCAAGGATGATGAAGATGTAAAATCCCAGAAATCCTACGCCCACACCGCCATAGAGGCTGTTGACCATCATCCCAAGCAGCTCCATCGCGCCGCTGAGTGGGGTTTGGCTGTCGTGCATCGAATTGACCGAGCCATTGCTCGTGACCGTGGTCGTCACTCCCCAAAATGCGGACGCCATCGCGCCGTGCCGCAGCTCCTTGCCCTCCAGGCTGCCCTGCTCCTGCGAGATGCCCAGCCGACTCAGTCCCGGATTTCCTTGCCATTCGGAGACCATTGCCGGAACCGTCAGCAACAAAACACCAGCAGTCATCACCCCGAAAACCATCCATCCCAGCCGTCTTTTACCCAGGTAATGTCCCATCGCGAACACCATCGCAATCGGGATGAGCAGGATGGAGACATTGGAGACGGCATTCGTGAAATAGGTGGGATTTTCCAGCGGATGCGCCGAATTTGCCCCGAAATAGCCACCACCATTGGTGCCCAGTTGCTTGATGGCGATCATCGCCGCCGCAGGGCCACGGCTCACCTGCACGGCGTCGCCCTCCAAGGTGACGATGCTGTCCTTGCCCTCCCAATTCATCGGTGTCCCATTGAAAACCAGCACCAAAGCCACCACCACCGAAAGCGGCAGCAATATCCGGGTGCAGGATTTCACGAGGTAATTGTAAAAATTCCCCAGCTGCGTCGTGGTTCGGCTGCGCATCGCATTGAAGACCATCGCCGCAGCGGCCATTCCCGTCCCCGCTGTCACGAACTGCATGAACATCAGGAAGAAAACCTGCGAGAAATAGCTCATTTGCCCCTCTCCCGAGTAATGCTGCAGGTTGCAATTCACCATGAAGGAAATCGCAGTATTGAATGCGAGATGCGGTGACAGATTGGGATTCCCGTCCGGATTCAACGGCAACCAAGCCTGCGTCATCAAGACCAGCATCCCAAACAGGAACCAAATCAGATTGATGGAAAGCAATGCCCTCAGGTGCTCCTTCCAATCCATTTACCGCACAGCATCAATCCCCGACAGCCGGAACAACACCCGTTCCAACGGTCCCATCAGCCCATCCAACCAAGTCCGGTCCCCACCATAAACCCGCGCAATGTAGCGCCCCAAAGGAATCGCCAACAAAACCGCCGCAACAAACATCAATATGACACCAAACAATTCAAACATCTGTGTTTCAATTAGAAATGAGAAATCAAGCCAGTTACCAATTGCGCCTCCCGATTAGCGATGCGGCCGAAGAATCCTGTGAATTCTGAGAATCCTGAGAATTCTGCCTCAGAAACGCTCCGGCCGCACCAGCACATACCCCATATACCCGAACACACCGATCGCCACGAAAAACAGCAGTACCATAGCTCAGATATTTTCGAACCAATTGACCATTTTGAAAAACAGCCCGAAGCAGGCAAGACCTGTCGCTACAAGGGCTAAAGTGAGTAGGATGTCGGATACCATATTTTCCTCCAATTGTGTTTCGGCAGGAGGATTCCAATGGCGTGCCAAATGAGATGGCAATTCATTCAACATTGAATTACAGCACATTGCAACTTGCCAGCGATCCAGTATGGATGCCCAACCCTTTCAAAATGCTAGGGTTGCTTTTGCAAAATCGAAGGGGGCAATCGATTGGCGCAGCCCAACCCCGCACGTCATGCTGAGCAGGCGCAGCATACCCCTCACGTCATGCTGAGCAGGCGCAGCCATTCCCCTCACGTCATGCTGAGCAGGCGCAGCCATTCCCCTCACGTCATGCTGAGCAGGCGCAGCCTGCGAAGCATCTAGCACACGACCTTGGAATACAGAAATTCTATTGCGCAATAGGAATAGCAGAAAGCATGGAAAAATCTGGCTTCCGAGGTCGAAAAATGGATCATCGTGCCTGCTAGATCCTTCGGCCGCTTCGCGGCCTCAGGATGACGCGCGACAGGCAAACCTCCACTATTGTGCGCATCATCAGGGCCATCTGAACGAACCCCAACCCTACCCTCAATACCGTACTCCTCGATCTTCCTGTACAATGTCGTCAAGGCAATCTGCAACAGCTTCGCGCTTTCGGTCTTGTTTCCGTTGGTATGGCGCAAGACCTTGATGATCTGGGCCTTCTCCGCGCTTGCCAATGAATATTCTCCAGGTTCACCTGCCTGTCGCATGCTGGGTTGCAGGTCCAGCGGCAGGGTGTCCACATCCAAAGCCCCGCCGTCCGTCAATATTGCGCTACGTTCGATGATGTTCTTCAACTCGCGGACATTGCCGGGGAATCGGTGCCGCTGCAATGCTTGGAGGTACTGTGGAGTGCAACCCGTGACCTTCTTCCCGACCTTGGCACCCATCCGCACGGCGAAATCTTGCGCCAATTCAGCGATGTCCGACACACGCTCCCGCAAGGCGGGCAGCCGAATTTGAAACACCGACAGCCTGTAATACAGGTCGCTACGGAAATTTGCCTGCTCGATTTCCTTCAACAGATCGCGGTTCGTCGCGGCGATCACACGGACATCGACCTTCGTAGGCTTGCTCTCCCCCACCCGCAAGAATTCCCCAGTCTCCAGCACCCGCAACAGCTTGGTTTGCAGATCGATGCCCATCTCCCCGATCTCGTCCAGGAACACTGTCCCCTTGTGCGCCTCGGCGAGCAAGCCCTTGCTGTCCTTGGTCGCGCCTGTGAACGCACCCGCCCGATGCCCAAACAACTCGCTTTCCAGCAATTCCCGGCTGATCGCAGCACAATTGATCGCGACGAATGGCTTCCCGCTGCGCCCGCTACCATGGTGAATCGCCTGCGCGAACACCTCCTTGCCCGTGCCCGTCTCGCCAGTGAGCAGCACACTGGCATCCGTGGGCGCGACCTTTTTCGCCAAATCCACTGCCGCCAATAGCTCCTTGGACCTGCCAATGATCGAACCGAAGCTGTACCGCTTGTCCAACTGTCCTTGCAACTGCTGCACCCGCCGAGCGAGTTCCGCCTTCTCCAATGCCCGGGCAATCAGCGGCACAATGCGGTGGTTGTCATCCCCCTTCGTGAGATAGTCAAATGCGCCGTTTTTGATCGCTTGCACGCCATCCGGGATATTGCCATAAGCAGTGAGCAGGATCACCTCCAACTCGGGATGCGCCGACTTGATCTTCTGAACCAGTTCCACGCCATTCGCATCGGGGAGTTTCACGTCGCAGAGCACCACGTCGATGTCGCCCTGCTCCAACCGCTTGATTCCGGTACGCGCATCGCCCGCCTCGTGGACTTCATACCCCTCAAGTTGAATCACGCGGGCCATCAGTTCGCGCAACTTGCGCTCATCATCGATGATCAGGATACGTCCCATGCATTGAATTTCAGACAAAGCTAGGTCTTTCCTTCAAACTCTGTCCAGAAACCCCAACCGAGCCACAAGCTAGCCGGATACGACTTCCCGCGCCACCCAAACAAGTCACGAGCCTGCATACTAAATCCCTTGCAAAAGCCCACAGCAACGCCAAAGCCTCTGCGAATCGTAGCCTGCACTATGCTGCTAGCCCAAGCTCGTCGAAGCCCTGCCGAATGGGCACCCTCAGCGGTCAAAACCATCCCTCTCAAGCCGACTTCCGCAGCCCCTGCCGACGCAGGACACCCATTTCCAGTCCCACCCTTTCAATCTCCGAGAGACATTGATCCAACTGCGCCCGGCTGAGTCCCGCCGTCAGCGAAACCCGAATCCGCGTGAGCCGCTTCGGAACCGCCGGATAAGGCACAGGATTCACCAAAATGCCGCTTTGATGGAGCTGCCAGGCCATTTCCTTGACCTTGGAATCGTCGCCGACAATCAGTGGGATGATGGGCGTGGCGCTTTCCCCGCATTCGAAGCCCATGTCGCGGGCCTGCTGCCGGAAGTAATCTGCATGGTCGAGCACGCGCCGCTGCAAGGTCCTGTCCTCCTCGATCACATCCAATGCCGCCAGGACGCCCGCGACAGTGGGCAACGCTGCCGAGCTTGCGAACATGTACGACCGACAAGCCACTTGCAGGTACTGAATCAGGCGACGGCTGCCCGCGACATACCCGCCCACCGAGCCGATGCCCTTGCTGAACGTCCCTGTGATGATATCGACGGGGCAGCGCATCCCAAAATGCTCCGTGGTCCCCCTGCCATTGGGCCCGATGACCCCATCCGCATGCGCCTCATCCACCACGACCCAGGCTCCATACCGATGCGCCATCTCCACAATCTCATCCAACCGCGCGATATCGCCATCCATGCTGTACACGCCGTCGAGGATGACCAGCTTGTTGCGGTGCCCGGCGGCCTTTTTCAAGGCCATTTCGAGGGAGTCGACGTCATTGTGCTTGAAATAGTACTTCGAGGCATGGGTACAGCCATCCATCAGGCTTGCATGGGCATACATGTCGCAAATGGCGGCATCGTCCAGATGCAACAACGCCCGCAGCGTCCCGATGTTCGCGGCATATCCAGAGGCAAACAGCATCGCGTCCTCCTTTCCCTTGAAGGCCGCGACGCGCTCCTCCAGTTGGCGGTGCAGGTCAGTGGTGCCGGAGAGCATCGGGGCGCTGCCCGAGCCCAGCCCGTATTTTTCGACCGCATGGACAGCCGCTTCTTTCACCCGGGGATGCTGACTCAGGTTCAGGTAATCATTGGAAGCGAGGTTGATCATCTGACGTGGCTTTCGCTCTGGGCCATCCAGTATCTGGACCAGTGGAAGGCAACCCGTGCCACCCAATCGGCGGAACATGTAGTGGTTGATGGCGCGCAAGTCCTCCAAATAGCTGCCCATGATGTCGAGCCTGTCATCCAACGACGAACGGCCGAGCCGCTGGTCATTGAGGACTTCCAACAGGGAATATTTGGCGGAATTGATGTGGCCCCGAGGGCTCAGGTCAAAATGCAGCCCCTCCTCAGGAGAGGCCGCATCGAATGGAAACGTGACAGAGCGGTACATGAAAAAACGTGGTGATTTTTGATTCTAGACCAAATGAAATACAAAGCATTCCGCATTTCCCGCGGCTTTGAGAGATCGGTCGAATCAGTGAGCGTTTGGGGAAAATGCCTATCTTCCTGACAAATCACTTAACCCACAGGAGTAAGGAGTATGACACATTTACTACCCAGGCGCTGGGGACAAATCGTGCGAGGAGCTGGATTGGCCGCCGCACTTGGTTTGTTCTTGGGCCAAAACGCATCGGCACAATCTGCGCTCTGCACGGGGGACAGCCTCACGCTGAACCTGAGCGGACAGACGGGTGCCATCCAATGGCAGAGTTCCACCGACGGCGGAGCCACTTGGACATCCATTTCCGGAGCGACCGCAGCCTCATTGGTCGATTACCCGATGCAAGAGACTTGGTACCGCGCAGTGGTCACCAATGGCACCTGCAACCCCTTCTACTCGGACACAGCACACGTGTTGCGCTCCAACCTGATGGTGGACGCCGGGCTGAGCCAATCCGTCTGCACAGGCGGACAAGTCATGATCGGTGGCAGCCCCACAGCCAGCGGCGGCATCGGCTCCTACACCTACTCATGGACCAATGGCGGCAGCCTGAGCAGCAGCACCGTCGCCAACCCCACCGCCACGGTGAACGCCAACACGACCTACGTCCTGACGGTGACCGACAGCATTGGTTGCTCCGTCATGGACAGCATCGCCTTGACCGCAAGTGGCGCCGCGCTGCCCGGTTCGGACACCTTCCTTTACACCGGCGCTTTGCAGAGTTTCGTCGTTCCGCCATGCGTGACCACCCTCACCATCGAGGCTTGGGGCGCACAGGGCGGTGCCGTCACGGGCTACTCCCCATTTCCCCAAGGCGGCCTCGGTGCGCGCATGAGGGGCACATTCACCGTCACCCCCGGTCAAACCCTCAATGTGATCGTGGGCGGCCGTGGCAATCCTGACCCCAGCAGCAGCGGCGGAGGCGGCGGTTCTGGCGTCGGCAATGGCAACACGCCCCTGATCGTCGCAGGCGGCGGTGGCGGGCACGACTTCCAAGACCCTAGCTACACAGGCGTGCATGCCGTGGTCACCACCAATGGCGTCCAAGGCAACAACAATCCTGGCTCCGGTGGTACCGCAGGCGGTGACGGTGGCGATTGGACCTATTCCAGCAACAACACCAGCCGCGGTGGCCGTGGATGGAACTTTGGCTTCAGCGGCTCATTGGGCCAGGATGGCACCAGCCCCAACACCACCCATACCAACGGCACCTGGGGCCTGGGCGGCGGTGGCGGTTCGGTCGGCTACGGATGGTGCAACTGCGGCGGCGGCGGCGGCGGCTACTCCGGTGGTGGCTCTGCCAACATCAACCAGAGCGGCGGCGGCGGCGGCTCCTACAACAACGGCACCAACCAAAGCAACGCTGGCGGCGTGCGTCAGGGCAATGGACAGGTCATCATCACTTGGTAAGGACTCAATCACAGCGAAAATCATGAAAAATTCACGATACAATTTCCGCAGCACCTTGCTGATCGCCATGGGATTGGCCTCGGAGGTACAGTGCACAGGCACAGCAAATGGTGACCATCAACCCTCGGTATCAACCAGCCCGCGGCGCTTGTCGCAGACGCAGGAGGAGGCGGCACCATCGAGATGTGCCTCGGCGACACCGTGGCATTGGGAGGCACCCCCACAGCGGTGGGTGGAACTGCACCTTATACCTATCTCTGGAGCCCCGGCACAGACCTGAGCAGCACCACCACCGCCAATCCGCTGGCATATCCCCTGTTCACCACCGCCTACACCCTGCAATTGACCGATGCCAACAACTGTACCAGTACAAGCGCTGTCAGTGTGGACGTGACCGTGCTTTCCCCGGCGGCATTCAATTTCAACTCGAATGGATTGCAGGTGGACTTCATCGACCAAAGCAGCGGCCTCATCACTGGATGGCTCTGGGACTTTGGCGATGGCAGTACCAGCACCCAACAGAATCCCACGCATACCTTCCCCGCGAATGGTCAATACATCGTCTGTCTCACCATTTTTGTCGGGAATTGCAGCACCACGGGTTGCATTCCCCTCATGGTTGTAGTCGGTGTGGAGGATGCCATCGCGATTCCCGGTCTGCAAGTCGCACCGAATCCCTTCCGTGGCAGCACCCAAGTCCGCTTCCGCATGGATGAGGCCGCCCAAGTGCGCATGGAGGCGTATGACCTGCAAGGCAAGCTCATCGGCATTGTTGCTGACGGGTTCCGCGACGCAGGTGACCAAACCATCGAGTTCAGCGCATCCAAATTCGGCGCTTCCACTGGAGTTTACCTGCTTCGCCTCACCGTGGGCGAGCGGACGGAGACCTTGCGGGTGCAGGAGCTGCGCTGACAATTAGACAATAGCAGGTAGCAGACCTGCACTGAGCCTGAAGAAGTGTTGCAGTGGGATTGCCCGGATTGGGGTTCTTGTTGCGGTCTGCTACCTGTTTTTTTTCTTCATCTGAACGATATTCGACGAATGGAAAAGCTAGAGCAACAAATCATACAAGCTGGAATGGGCAATCGCTGGCCCGTAGTGCTGGTTTGCCGTGCAATGCTATTGAGTCCGATCATTCTGCGAATGAGAGAATGAGTGCATGGCTCCTCTTCGATGAATGCACTGTCACTTTTGATACAATTCTCTAACCTCGCCTTAACTTTCTGTTTACAAAACCTTAACATAGCATCGTAATCCACGATGATATGAAAGTCGCTTCGACGATTCTGCTTTTGCTTGTGTTGGGGGCTCCTGCTTGGGGACAATGGACTGCCAACCCCGCGGTCAACACTCCAGTTTGCACGGCCACAGGCAAGCAGATCGACTTGCGGATGGAGGGCGATGGCCATGGCGGCACCATCATCACCTGGATGGACTACCGGAGCACCGCGCCCGACGTCTATGCACAACGACTGGATCGGACAGGCTTGGCGAAATGGACTGCCAATGGAGTAGGCATCTGCACCCATGTCGCCGACCAAGGCAATGCTGCCATCGTCACTGACATGGCGGGTGGGGCGATCATCACCTGGAGCGACATGCGCTCCGGAGTGAATTGGGACATCCACGCGCAACGTGTGGACTCCAATGGCGCGGTCAAGTGGACTTCCAATGGCGTGGGGATCGCAACCAAGACCGAACGCGAGGACAACGAAAAGATCATTTCCGACGGGGCAGGTGGCGCGATCATTGTCTGGGAACAGGAGCGCCCTTCGAACCAAACCTGGGACATCTGGGCGCAGCGCGTCAATGCCAATGGCCAAGTCCTCTGGACCAGCTGTGGAGTCGCAGTCGTCTCTGATGCTTCCAACCGCATCAACCCCAAAGTCCAATCCGACAATCATGGCGGCGCCTACATCGTATGGCAGGACGGCCGCAGCGGGGTCGATTTCGACATCTATGGGCAGCACCTCAATGCCTCAGGAAATCGCCTCTGGGGCGCCACAGGCAAGGCCATAGCGGCCATCGTCGGTTCACAAACCAATCCAAAGATCGACCCGGACGACCATTCCGGTGGGATTTACGTGGCCTGGACCGACACCCGCCTCAACAATCCCGGCACCGACATCTACGCAGCCCGCATCGATTCCAATGGCAACGCATTCTGGGCCGCCAATGGGGTCGCCGTCAGCACCGCGCTGAACAGCCAAAGCGCATTGGACATCGTCAGCGATCCGATCATCTCCGGCTTGATCGTGACCTGGAAGGACAATCGCGGCGGCAGCTATGACATCTATGCCCAGAAGATCACCGAATTGGGAGCGCCGTCCTGGACACCCAACGGCATTGCCATCTGCACCGCCTCCGGCGACCAACTCAATCCCAACATCACAGCCGACATGGCAGGCGGTGCGATCATCGTATGGCAGGACTCCTCCGGCAGCGATTGGAGCATCCGCAGCCAGCGCGTAAGCGGCACAGGAGTCACCATTTGGTCCCCCAACGGCGAATGGGTCGGCACGGCATCCGGCGACCAAACCAGCCCCAAAAACATCGGCGATGATCAAGGCGGCTCCATCTATGCCTTCCAAGACAAGCGCTCCGGCACCAATGACATCTACGCCCACCACCTGAATGCCGACGGCAGCCCCCTGTTGGCGGTGAACAGCCCGGTTGCCGGGCCATCCATTGAGGCTTGGCCGAATCCGTTTTCCGACAGAATCCACCTCCAATTGGGCAGCGACGGATCACCCAAAACCATCACCGTACGGGACATCACGGGACGGTTGGTGCTGCAAATGGAGAACGTTGATTTAGATGTGGTGCTGGATGGAGCGACTTTCTCGGAGGCTGGGGTCTATTCCATCGAGGTTGTGGACGCTTCGCATACGGCCAATTTGAAGGTGGTTCGGATCAAACAATAGCTAGAGGCGGTGGCCTCACTTGCCCTGAGGCGACTCGAAGGGGGCCGAACGACGATTTACATGGCCGCCTCTGGCCCACCTCAAAACTTATCAAACAGTGCAAAAAACTGCTCGCGCCTTGCTCTTGCGATCGTGATCTGCGTCCCGTTGTTCATCACCACGTAGCCGCCATCCTCCCGGACAAATCTTGAAATCTCATTCAGGTTCACGAGGTAGCTGTTGTGGATGCGGAAGAAATCCTGTGGTGGGAGGGTCTCCTCGAATTCCTTCAAGGTCTTGGCGAGGAGGTGCTTGCTGCCCTTGTTGAGGTGGACCCAGGTGTAGTTGTTTTCGCTCTGGCAAAACTGTATCTCACTGGTGTTCACGAACATGAGGCCGTCGTGGGTGCTGAGGGCGATGCGCTGAACCCTTGGCTCGGGTTGCCGGAGGGCTTGGAGCAGGATGTCGATCTGCTCCTGTTGCGGGGGACGCTGAATCTGCTGGATGCGCCGCACGGTCTCCACGAGGTCGTCCGGGTCGATGGGCTTGAGCAAGTAATTCAAAGCGCTGTATTGGAAGGCTTTGATGGCAAATTGGCTGTAGGCCGTGGTGAACACGACGTGGAAATCCACCTTGCCCACCTTGTCCAGCAGGTCAAATCCACCCATGCGCGGCATCTCGATGTCCAGGCACACGACCTGTGGCTTCAGGTCTCGGATGGCTTGCAGGCCGGCTTCTGGTTGCTCAAATGTCCCTAGGATTTGCAGCTCCGGACAATGCCGCCCGATGAGCAGGTTCAGGGTTTTGACGCAGTTGGCCTCGTCGTCGATGATGATGCAGGTGATCATGATGGTGTTTACTCCTCCTTCATTTCCATTTGAATCAAGACCTGGGTCCCAGCAGCTTGGCCGTCGGGCGCGTGGAGGTCCGTGATGATGATCTCAAAATGTTTGTCCTCCTGAGCGTTCATAAGGGCAAGGCGCTCTTGAGTGAGTTGCAAGCCCAGGCTCTGCTTCTTGGTGAGGCTAGCCGCCCTCCGGGCGCGGGATGCCTCGCGTCCCACCCCATTGTCGGTGATGGTGCACAGCAGCCGATTGTCCTCACACTTCAATCCTACGCTGAGCAATCCCGGCCCCTCCTTGTGCAGCAGCCCATGCCAAATCGCATTTTCCACAAAGGGTTGCAGGATCAGTGGCGGCACTTGCAGGTGATGGGTAGCGACCGAGTCGTCCACCGCGATCTCCCAAGCAAATTTCGTCTCGAAGCGCAGGGACTCCATCTCGATGTAGAGTTTGAGGGCGTCGAGCTCGCTTTGCAGGGGGATGAGCTTGGCATTGGAATTCTCCAAGATGAGCCGGATCAGCTTGGCAAACTTGATCAGGTAGGTGCTCGCCGTGTCGGCGTGGTTCTCCAGGATGAAGCTGTTGATCGAATTCAGGCAGTTGAAGATGAAGTGCGGGTTCATCTGTGCGCGGAGCGCTTGCTGCCGGGTTTCGCTCACCTGCACCTGCAAGTCGCGCAGGCGGGCTTCCTTTTCCTTGATCTCGGACTCGCGGAGTGCATTGGCAATCTTGGTCGCGGAGATGCTCGCGATGGTCCGCAGCAGGTCGATGTGCCGTTGCTTGAAGAACCCGCGCCGGGGATGCTCCGAATCGATCACGCCGATCACCCTGCCCTCATGGACGATCGGGACGGCAAGTTCGCTGCGTGCCTGCCCTTGGTCGGGGACATAGCGTGCATCGCGACGGGTGTCCGGCACCAATACAGGCTCCATTGTGTTCGTCGCTACCCCCACGATGCCGACCCCGGCCTCAAGTTCGATCCGGTTCAGGATCTCATTCCCGATGGGATTCTTGTCGCCAAATGCAGCCCGTTGCTCCATCTTTACCCGTCTTCTCATTCAGCAGATAGACCACACAATCCACCAAATCAGTGCGGGTGATGACATTGTGGGTAATGTCCCAGAGGATGTCGTCCACGTGGTTGTTGCCATAGAGGCTGTTGGCGAAGTAGCGGATCGCCTGCTCGCTGTCCCGCTTGCGGGCGACCTGCCGCCGGGCTTGCATCCACCACAGCAAGATGGCAATGAGGAAGATGGAAAGGCCCACCCGGAACCATGGCGCCTTGTAAAACACGTGATCGACATGGATCAGCATGGGATTGATGGCCTCACGCCAGGGCCCCACTCCTTCCCGCATCCTGACGCGGAAGGTGTAATTGCCGCCGGGGACATTGGTGTAGAAGGCTGTGCGCCGGGTTCCACAATCCACCCAATCCTGATCCAAGCCCTCCAATTTGTAATGGAATTGCAGGCGGCCGCCCTTGACCGATGCCAGTGTCCCGAAGTCGATGGAGAAGACATTCTGACTGCTGAACAGGTTCACCCGCTCACCATTGGGCACGAAGTCGATGGATTTGCCGGAGGTGCTGAGGCTGGAAATGACGATGGGATCGGTGGGATGCAGGGTCCCCCGCTGATTGGGATCGAATATGATCAGGGCATTGCGGCTCTCGGACACCAACCTGCCGTCTCGGAGCTTGTTCAGTTGGTTCCACCACTTCACGTCCGCCAGGCTATGGTTGATCGTGAAATTTTCCACTGTGCCATCCACCACGTCCATGATGGTGAATTGGTTGTAAAATGAAAGCCAAAGCTGCCTTTCCTGCACCATGGCGATCCCTCCGTAGTACATGTGGCTGAACTGCTCCCTCGGGAAGTCCATTGGTCCACCTGCCCGGTCTTGGGATTGTAGCGCAGGACGCCGTAGGCATTGCAATTGTACCAGACGTTACCATTTTTTTCCTCCACGAAGCTCGCCGGGCCATACCGAGACATTTCCTTGCGGAGTTCCGGCGGGGCCGCATCGAACTCATCCCGCTGCGGATTGTAGCGCAGCACTCCGTTTTGATCGACAGCAATCCAGATGTTGCCGGCCCGGTCACGGTTCACAAAGGAGATCAGCCGGGCGGACCAGGGGTTGGCGCTCCCGCTACGGTCGCGGTAGAGCCGCCATGAGTGGGTATGGATGTTGTAGCGCACCACCCCCACTTCATGCAAGGCCATCCACCAGTCGCCATTTTCGGTGAGCAGACTTCGCTTGATATTGTGCCCGGGAATGGGGATCGAGTCGGGAATGCCCGTGAGCGGCTGCAGCTGATCCGTGCGGAGATCCAGCACAAACATGCCCCCTGAGCCAGCGAAGAAGATGCTGTCATCGGAGGCGGCCATGGAACTCATGTGGTGGGCATCGTTCTCAAAATCCTCCACGCCATTGAAGGGGTCGTAGCGACGGTAGGCACCTGTGGCCTGATCGTAACGCAACAAGTACTGGTAGGACGGCGCAACCCAGAGTCCGCCTTGCAGGTCCTCACCGATAAAAAGCGGGCCGAAGTAGTCCGTGCGGTGGTTCACCTCCGGCGGCAGGTTCAGGATGGAGAAGAAATTGCGACTGAAATTATTGACGCTCAATCCATTGGTGGTGCCCAGGTAAATGGTTCCATCACTGTCCTCCCAGACATCCCAGAAAAAGGCGCCGGAGCTGGAATAGGGGTCCGCCGGATCGTGCATGAAGCGGGAGGGCCTGCCCGTCTTGCCGTCGATGAAGTACATCCGCGGTGTCCATGTGCTGATCCAGGCATTGTTCTGACTGTCAAAGTAGAGCGTCGCAAAATACTCCCTGCGGTCATACCAGCCATTGGTGGAGATATGGGAAGACCGATGCGTCTCGGGATCCCAAGACACGATCGACTCGATGGAGCGGTCATGGAATACCAGCCTTCCATTGCGATCCAGGGTCAGTGGCACCACGATTCTGGACATGCTCTCGTCCCAGCCTGCAGGATGGTCGGCGGCATCCGTGTAGGTCCTTGTCGCCAAGTCGAAAAAGACTACCCCCCTGTCGGTGCCCATCCAGATGCCGTTGCGCAGGGTGTCCAGCGTGAATGTATTCTTGTGGACATAGCTGAACCGCAGCGAGTCGCCCCTCAGCGGTGGGTACTGCACGAGCTTGTCCTCCTTGGGATTGTAGATGTACACCCCGGCAAATGTCTCGGCGACCACCTCCCCCTTGTGGGTGCAGATGATCTTCCAGTTGCCATAGCCGATCTCCTTGCCGGAGAGTTGGTCCACCAGCGCGTAATTGTGAAAGGTCTTCCTGTCAAACCGGCTCACCCCGGCCTCCGTCGCCAGCCAGAGATCCCCGTTCCGGTCCTCGCACAACCCCTGTACCACACTGCTGTGCAAGGCATTCCGGTCAAACGGATCGCCCTTCCAGGATTTGAAATGGATGCCATCGAAGCAGTACAAGCCATTGTAGGTCCCCATCCACAGCAGCCCTTGTCGGTCGCGGTGCAGGTCGTTGATGACCTCCGTCGATTGTCCGGCTTCCGGGGCAAACTTCTCGAAATGGAACTTCCGCAGCGGCGGCGTGGAGCCCTGCGCTTGTGTCATGGACGCGCATAGCAGGAGCACACAGGCGATCAGCCCGCGCTCAATCCACAGCCATTTCCTGCCTCCCACACGCACAGCGATGAAGATAAGACTATTTCCTACTGCGCCGCCAAGTCCAGGAATCCCGAATCAGAGGAGAATCAGCACCGTGACGACCAGCGCCACCGCCAACAGCAACACCAGATCGCTCCAGTGGAACCTGTCTCGCACCTTTCGCCAGAGATTACCCCAGGACATAGACGTTGCAGTTTACCATCGCTGCGAATCTAGGACAGCCTCATTTCCCGAATCTTAACCACATGGTAGATGGCGGGAAATCTGAGGGAACGGGCTTTCTCAGTTAGCAGATAGCGCTTTGGAGTTGATAGTTGACAGGGGATAGTTGACAGGGGGCAGGGGACAGTGCGACAGGCTCCCACACACA
>JAXLVK010000005.1:0-101209 GCA_046329055.1 Bacteroidia bacterium | reverse complement strand
GAGGTTCAGGGCAGGATTTACCTTTCGCCTTGGAAAACAACTAGGACTTGATCCCGCCATAGATGCCATTCGTTTCAAACACCTCGGAGACGGCAGTTATCAGTGGATAGCAATACCCCTAGTCAATCTCGAATGGAGGTTTTGAATATGAAAGATCAAAATGTGCTAGATCGAATCAATTGGTCACATCAAAACAATGACCTTGCAAAGGGAAATCGATGGATTCTCAGATTTACCCTGTTAGCGGGATTCTACATCTTGCATTTTATGTCCTTGTTTGCACAAAAGGACGCGGTCAACATTCGAAACGGACTCAAGCTGGATTTACTTGGGCCCACAAAATCCCTGTTCTATTCCTATCCGGATACAAGGATAAGAGCTTCACTAGAATATGAACGACGCCTAACCAAGCATTTCTCGATGTCTGCGGACTTGGAGTGGGACTTGCGGCAGTACAGTTCCTATAGACTATTTGTATGGCCTCCGAGTTATCTATTTGATCCAGAATACATGACCGCATACGTAACTCAAACCCAAGCAGCCTTGCTTTTTGGAGGAAGGTACGTCAATTGGCTGGATTCAGTAAAGGATAAATACTACCTTTTTGGGGAAGGAAGGATTGGATGCCAATACCGGCACGCCCACCTCTCTCCAGAGAGTATTTCGCGATCCCCCTTGGACGTAGATAAGTTCGCATTCATCGGCAGAGCACGGATAGGCATTGGCTGGTACTTTCTCAAGTCATTTGGGTTGGAGGCCAGCTTGGATGCATCAAGGTACCATTTTATGGGAAGCGGCAAGAAAGTCCTACAGCCTGTTATTGAGATCAACCTCACCTACAGATTCTAATATTATGAAAATCCAAACCCATCTCATGGTTTTGATGAGTTTGCTCTCCGGGATTGTGCCAAGTGCTATCCACATGAAACTAAATGCCCAATCGAATCTACTTCGCAACCACAGTTTTGAGCATCAAGTAGGATTTGCCCCGCATACCATAGACTTGTTTGGAAGGTGTACGATCTGGAAAAAATACGCAACCCTGCTACAGGGTGGTCCATCGACACCTGACTATTTCAAAGACTCCCCCAATACATTCAAGGGCACAATTTCATGCGGCCTCTCTGTTGCACAAACATTCAATCTATGGCCGTTGGTGCCGCGAGATCATGGTTCGCATTATGTGGGTCTCGTTAAGTGGTCAAATTATCGCGAAGGAGAAGGAGTGCAGCAACAATTCCAAAACAAGCTTGAAGCAGGTCGGTACGATCTTACATTCGACTATCTCGTTCCATGCGATACGATGATTTATGTTCTAGATGTTTACCTTGGAGTTGGTGAAAATCACTGCACATACCTTGCAGCCTCGATCCCAATACCTGCGGTAAATATCGGTCAGTGGCAAACAATGAGTATCCCAATCATTGTTCCTACCCAATATCATCAATTGCTTGATTGGTTTATTGTTCTGAATGAAGGGCGTTACAATTATACAGGTCCTGGCTCTTTCAACCCCTACATCTACCTCGACAACTTCGACTTCCGGAAATCCCCCTGCACCTCCTGCGACCCCAACGGCCTGATCTCCTGGAACTGGACCACACCGCGGCCCTACCTGAGCCCGAATGGGGATGGGATATTCGATGAGGTATGTATCACCAACATCAACAATGTGAGCTGGTACGAGTTTTTCGTATTTGATCGATGGGGGGTGACCGTGCATCAAGAGATTGCAAGCAACCCCAATGGGTACGAAAACCTGAGCCTGTGTTGGGATGGCCGGGATTTGAATGGCGACATGCTTCAGATTCCCAACTATTATCCCTGCGTGCTGCGGCTGGGCAATTGCGGCACCCAAATCACCAAATGGTACAACTTCTGGACGACCCACGACCTGCTGCAGGACACCTTCTCCATCGCCCCCAATTACGTCCCGCCGCTGTTCGGATTGGAGACGCCGCCCACGCATTACAGGAACCTGCACCTGTATGGGGGCACCTATTGGGGGACGCATGACTGGTACGCCTGCGACACGATCTTTGTGGGAGGGTATGGCGCGCCGAGGGTGCCGTATTTCATTTCGGGCAGCACCGCCAACCTTGGCATGTATGCCGGTGAGGGGATTTGGATCGATTCACTTGACTCCGATCTCGTGTTGGGTGGGGACGTGGACATGCAGGTCATCCCCGTACAGTGCTGCCCAGCCCTGCGCTTGGCCCATCCCGACAGTGGGATTACTCCTGCGAATGTAGAGACGGTGCCTACGGAACCGAATGACAGGTCCGTGATGGAGGGCGACCTGGAGCTCAGCCCTTGGAATGGGGATCAGCACCCATCCACCTCCACGGTCGAAGCCATGACACTTGAGATTGACCCCAATCCGGCCGATGGCATGGCTACCGTACACATCCACATCCCGGAGGGTGAGACTGCCACCGTAGAGATATGGACGGCGAACGGCGAACGGGTGGCAGTGCTGAATGGAGGGCGACCTCTGAGCAGCGGCGATCAGATGATCGAAGTGCAAGTGGAGACCTTGCCAGCGGGTTTGTACATGATGCAAGCGCATTCTGCAAGGCATGTTGTGGGGAGGAGGATGGTGGTGGCGCGGTGAATGGAATGGCGAGTCCCGAGAGGTGAGCGGTGCGAGTTCGGGACACTGAAGTTGGTGGTGATCGTTTCCTATTTCGAATGGGACTTCTTATATTCAGTGAATCACACGATAGACTATGAAGACAAAAGTGGTATGGATGATAGCAGGACTGTGTATGGCTTGGATGCAGGCGCACGGCCAATGCAGTGCTTACTTCACGCTGACTAGCTGGTCCAGCCCCGTGGCTACTCTCACTGCAAACCTGGTTCCTGGCCTGACTTACAATTGGTCCCTCTACAATGGAGGAGGCGTACTCACAAGCAATCAGAACGTGGCGACGGTAAACATCACCCCCGGGATGGCGCCTACGGTCATACTGAACGTGACAGGTCCGGGCTGCAACAGCAGGTATGCACATACCTTGGGGTACATGCTCCCTCCATTTACCATGGAACCCATCCCTGCGATGGGCCCGACGACGGTGTGCGGCTCGAATATCACCTACTACACAACCTATCACTACGCGGGTGCTGGGATGGGTTCTTGTTATCTACTGGGAGCTTTTGATCAAGGAGGAACCATAGTGTATATTGATTACATCAACTGGCCGGACTATAATGTCGAACAGCGATTCTATGTGGACTGGAATCCCTCAGGTGTCGGGAAAATCATCACTGCCCACGGTCTGTGTAGCTACCCCCAATCAGTGGCGCATTGCACCACGAGTGTAGCGCTCAGCTGTGGCCTTCAAGGGCCGCAATCGTTGTGTATCGGCGACACAGCGGAGTATCGACAGTTCTGCCCGACTGGGAGTACGTACCTGTGGAGTGCGGGCAGTGGCACTATCGTAAGTGGTCAATCTACTGACCGCGTCAGGGTGGTATGGCCGGGTCCAGGAGCAGACACGGTGGTCACCATCTCGAACTCCACAACCTGCGGGGTCGATACAAACTACTACCCGGTGACGATCTATCCCTATCCCACCAATTCAATCCTCTCGGATACCTCCGGCTGTGAGCTGACACTGGACACATTGGCAACATCGCCCCTGCCCGCGCTCTCGCCTCCTAATGTCACCAACAGTTGGAGGGTCACTGGCGGTGGACTCAACCTCACAGCATCCAACCAAAACCCTTATCAGTACGTTCACGGAAGTGGCCCTGTGGAAACGGTGATTCTTACGACCAATGACCATGGCTGTATTTCCCATGATACCATTCAACTCACGATTCACCCGCTTCCTGCGCCGCCCATCCCACAGCAGCCCATCATCTGCACCGGAGACAGTGTGCTGCTCGATGCCGGTCCGGGTTACGCCACTTATGCTTGGTCCACTGGATCCTCGCTCTCATCGATCTTCGCGAGCACAGCCTCACCTTATACGGTGTCGGTCACAGATCCCGTGCACCATTGCCTAGGCACTGCAACGGCGACCCCGATCATCGACCCGGATTGTGTATGGCCGGGAGATGCCAACCACGATTATGTTGCTGATCTCAATGATTTCCTTGCCATAGGGGTTGCATTTGGCGATACGGGTTCAGCCCGACCCAACGCCGTTTCTACTTGGATGGGGCAGCCTGCGCAAGACTGGTTGAACTGGTTCCCCAATGGCACCAACTACAAGCATGCGGACTCCGACGGAAATGGCTTGGTGGATTTTCCCGATACGGTGAGTGTCTCCTTGCACCAAGGATTGACCCACCTGAAAACAGGCACCGTGACCGGGGGAGTGCCCCTGCTGATACGGCCCCGGATGGTGCCATTTGCTGGCCAAGATTCGGTGGAGCTCATCGTGACGCTGGGGGATGGATTGTTCCCGGCGGATTCGGTCTATGGACTGAGCTTTCAGATGCATTACGATCCTTCCGACGTCTTTGCTGGAGTGAGTGGGCGGGCATCGAACTCCTACTTGGGAAACCCCAACAACCAGCTCATGCAGATGCAGGACGAGGATGCAAATGCTGGGCGGTTTGCATGGGCCATGGTGCGCAATGATCACCAACCAGCCTCAGGCTACGGAGAAGTCTGCCGTTTGAAACTGCAGGCAAGGCCTGCACTTTGGTCTGGGCAGGGCATGACCATGCTGCCTTTGAGCATTTCCGATTGTCGGTTGATTGGTCCCACCGGAGTGGATATTCCAGTCACAGCCGTGATGGACACGGTTTGGCTGTACGACCTGATGCATGTCGGTGAGGCAGAAGCAACGACTGCCGAGGGATTGGAGGTTTCTCCGAACCCTGCGCATGGTTTTGTGCAACTGCGTATTCCATCCCGCCTTGTAGGGACTTGCGACATTTCACTGAAGGATCTGAGCGGTAAAACGGTTCTACAAGAGACCCATCGTGTCCTGCCTTTTGGGCGCAGCACCGAGGTAGCCATTCATGTCGAGCACCTTGCCTCCGGGATTTACGCCCTGCACTTGGAGACCTCCAAGGAAACCTTGATTGTCAAAGTGACCGTGGTAAATTGAATAACAGCCAGCCTACACTTGGGTGAAGGCAAGCCATTTTGCCGCCCTAAAGGCGCTCAGAAGCGCTGGGTTGGGAGGAGTTTTGACAGACCTTGTGAAACGCTACCCGCTGCGGAAGGAGGCCCCCGCCGCACTTCACCCCACAAACATCGCCTGCAAGAGCCCTTTTTTCCAGGTCTCCATCCGGCTGATCAAGCCCTGCTGGACTTGAATCTTGGCGTCCAAGCTGCTCAGGAAGTCCGCAATTTTCGTTTGCTCGGCGAGGGAGGGGTAGGAAATTGGAAATGCTGCGACATCGCTGCCGGTAATGTTTGGATCTTTTCGGCTACTTCCAGCAATTGACTTCCATGCATCGACCTTGGCATTCAACCAAATCAGTAAGTATTTTGGAAGCACCAATTTCTCATCTGTATTAAGAACTGACAATGCTTGATTTGTTGCGGCAGGCACCATCAAGTAACCAGTTCTTCCTATTTGATTGAATCCCCCATACATCGCCACGAGGACGGAATGGACGGGATTGATTCTTACTTTTGCAGCTTCGGTAACCTTCTCTTCAGTATCAAATATCAAGGAGTTGTTCAAATCTGTAGTTTTCACCCAAGGGATTATGCCTCCCTCAAAAAATAATGAATTGGATCTCAACGGCGTAGAACCAGACCTAATTTGAGCCACCTCCCCCAACCGCCGCTCCTCCCAATCTGGGAAATCCTTGCCATCCGCATCCTTGAAGCGCAGCTCCTGCGAAAACAGCCGCTGCATCATCCCCTTTTTGTATTGCTCCAACAAGGCCTTCTTCCGCTTCAGGATTTGCAACCGCTCATCCACGGCGGTCAGAAAGTCGGCGATTTTGGTTTGCTCGGGAAGGGCCGGGAGAGAAAAATTATAGGGTTCAATATGCTTGTTATTTATCTGCGGAATAGTTGAAGTATCAGCAATTTTGTAAAGCTCCTCCGTATAAATCAAATAATAGAGAAACTCAGGATGGAGATGCCTTGGATTCGTCGAAAGTGCCATCATATTAGTATCCAAAAGCACTGGAACGGCATTCACCCGAATCTTATTATTAAGAATGGCAGCACCCCTTTTTGGAAATATTACTGACCACTGAGGTACAACGTTTTTGCCATCATTGCTATAAAACCTGCCCAAATATTGATACTTGTCGCAATTATTTAAATCTTCAACCTTAATGTAAGGATAAAGCCCTTGCGAGACGATTTGGTAGCTCGCAGGACTAAGGCCACTTTTTATGTCTACATAGTCCCCCAACCGCTTCCTCTCCCACCCCCCCTGACCGCGTTCCGAGCTTTCGGAAAACCCCGGAAACCGCAACCTCGGCACTGATTGTTCCTTGCTCATGGTCAAAATGGCATTTGAATTCCCAATTCCTCACAGTAGTCGGCGATCTTGGCGTCGATGTCCCGCAACTGCCCATCGAGGGCGCGGATGTCCCGGGCGATCGCGTCCACATCGATGCTTTCCTCGGCCTCGAATGTGTCCACGTATCGGGGAATGTTCAGGTTGTAGTCATTTTCCCGGACCTGCGCCAAGCTCGCACGGTGACTGAACTTGGGCAGCTCCCGGCGGTTGCGGTAGGTGTCCACGATCTTCGTGATGTGCTGGGCACGGAGGACATTTTGGGTCTTGACCTTCTCGTACTCCTGACTCGCGTCGATGAAGAGGATGTCCTCGGGCTGCTCCCGGCACCGCTTGAAGACGAGGATGCAGGTGGGGATGCTCGTGCCGTAAAATACATTGGCGGGCAGGCCGATGACGGCATCGAGGAAGTTCTTGTTCTCGATGAGGTAGGTGCGGATGTGCTGCTCAGCCCCGCCACGGAACAATGCCCCATGCGGCAGTACCACGGCCATGATGCCATTCTCAGCGAGGTGATGGACCATGTGCTGTACAAATGCGAAGTCTGCCTTGCTGCCGGGGGCGAGCTTGCCGTATTGGCTGAAGCGGTCGTCGCTCAGGTGCAGGGGATTGGCGCTCCATATTGCGGAAAATGGGGGATTGGCCACGATCGCCTCCGCCTGCATGTCGAGGTGCTGCGGATGCTCGAGGGTGTCCTCCTGCTTGATGTCAAACTTGAGGTAATGCACCCCGTGGAGGATCATGTTCATCCGGGCGAGGTTGTAGGTCGTGCGGTTCATCTCCTGCCCGTAAAACCTGCCCACGTCCTGCACCTCGCGCGCCACGCGGAGCAGGAGGGAGCCGGAGCCGCAGGTGGGGTCATAGACGGATTTGAGCTTTTGCTTGCCTGTGGTGACGATCATGGCGAGGATCTTGGAGACCTCCTGCGGGGTGTAGAATTCGCCCGCCTTCTTGCCTGCACCGCTTGCAAACTGTGCGATCAGGTATTCGTAGGCATCGCCGAGGACGTCGCTGTCGGTCTGATCGAGCTGGAAATCGATCTTGTCGAGGTGGCTGAGGACGCGGACGATGATGAGATTGCGGGCCTCGGCGGACTTGCCGAGCTTGGTGCTGTTGAGGTCCATGTCCTCGAAGAGGTTGTCGAAGTCCTCCTCGCTCTCGGTGCCCATGGTGCTCTGCTGAATGTTGAGCAGGATGCGCTGCAGGTCCTCCAAGATGAACCGCGCCTTGTCCTCGTCGAGGGCCTCCGGGTCGGCATTGTCCCCCCTGCCCCTGCGGGCGACCTCCGAAAAGAGCTCCTCCGGCCGCAGGAAGTAGCCGAGCTTCTCCAAGGACTCCTCCCGGATCGCCGCCAAGAACTCTTCCGCCTCCGGCCGGCCCGGGATGTCGCGAAACCTGAGCTTGTCCTGCTTGAGGATGCGGTCCGCGAAGAGGTCCATGCGCTCGCTCAGGTACTTGTAGAAGATGAATCCCAGGATATAATCCCTGAATTCGTCCGCGTGCATCTTGCCCCGGAGGGTATTGGCCACGTTCCAAAGCTGCTGTTCGAGCACCCGCTTGTATTCCTCTGACATGTGGTAGTTCTGAATTTGGCGGGCAAGTTAGCAATTCTTCCGCCCTCGTTGTTTCCTCGTTGATGATCCATTGATGATCCATTGATGTCCCGTACCAACTCCGCCTCGGCCTCTCGTCAGACAGGCACCCGAGCACCGGAGAGCCACCTATCCCCTAGCACAAAACCCTGGCCATCTTTGTTTCTCAACGGTATGGTAGCCTTCCGTGCTAGATCCTTCTCCCACTGCTCGAGAAAGAATGTCGTTTGCCAACCCTAGCACCCAGTACGTGGTAGGGTTGGCAAACGACATTCCATGGAACCCAGTACGTGGCAGGGTTGGCAAACGACATTCCATGGAACCCAGTACGTGGTAGGGTTGGCAAACGACATTCACTAGCACCCAGTACGTGGTAGGGTTGGCAAACGACATTCCACTCACAGCCACACCCAAACAAGGACAACTGACCGCGCCTACATCTTCACAAACTTCCCAATCCAGTTCGCACGATCGCCCGTGACACGCAAGTGGTAAAGCCCAGCCGGCAGCCCCCTCAGATCGATGTCCAGACGGTCCTGCAACCATTCTTCATGCACCTGATGACCAAGAGCATCGACCACAATCACTCGATACCGACGACCCGGTGCGGACGGTGGCAGGTCCAAGGAGATGCGCTCTGAGGCGGGATTCGGGTAAAGACGCAATTCCTGCCCACCCGATGGTGGAGATTCCAACCCTGTAGCAGGATTCATCACCAGAAATTGCCCCATCATGCCTTCGTCCTCGTGGTGCAGGAGGTGGCAGTGGTACATGTACGGCATGGAATCGTCCGCAAAGGTCTCAAACTTGCCCACAAACCTCACCGTGTCGCCGGGCATCACGAGGATCACGTCCTTCCATCCGGCATATTGCGGCGGAGGGGGCGAGCCATTGATGTCCAGGATGGTGAATTGGATGTCGTGGATATGGAAGGGATGGGCGACCTTGGTGGAATTGGTGAGGGTCCATACCTCCTTGTTGCCGAGCAGGGTGCGGATGTTGATGCTGTCCGCATTGTACGCCACCCCCTTGATGAAAAATGGGCCATCCACCTCAGCTGAGCCGCCGAATTGCGCGGTGTCGGCGGAGAGGCTGATGTGTCGCTCCATGTCCAGACCGATGGTGTCCAAGGGAACCACAGGCGCAAATGCCGCAGGGATGGCCGTCACGGGATTAGCAGTGGGTGCGGTGACATGGAAATCCACCAAGGTGAAATCGAGGCCATTCAGCGGATTGGAATAATACCCCTCGCCGATGGGATGGGCGGAGGTGCCCACGCTGTCCGCGCCGATGATGCCCCTCGGCAATTCGGAGGCGTAGCTCACCAAGGCGACCTGATGCCCGACGGGATACCCGCCAAAGGGTACGAGCAGTTCCACCCGTTCACCAGGAGAGATGCGGACCCGCTGCATGGTCAGGGGCTGCGAGAGCAATCCGCCGTCGGAAGCGATCAGGTACAGGGGAGCATTGTCGCTGAGCCCGAGCAAATAGGTGCGGTCGGTGCTGCCATTGAGGACACGGAAGCGGACCACCTGCGCGGGCACGTCGAGGTAAGGGTCGAGCGTGCCATTGACCAGCATGATCGAGTCCTCGTGGGAGGCGATCGCAAACTGATAGGCGACATCAAATGCCTTGGATTGGAGGATCAGCGGGAAATCGTCCACTCCGTAATGGCGCGGCAAGCCGTATGTAGCCTCCACCGCATCCCGGATGATGGCCATCCCCGCAAGTCCACGGGTCACCTGCAACTCCGTGCGGCCCTCGCCGTGGGGGTGGTACCAGAGCGTGGACGCTGGATTGCGAATCTTGAATGCAGGACTCCATGTGCTGCCCGCCGTGATGACCTGATGCGGGCCACCGTCATTGTGGGGAGCGACGTGGAACCCATGCCAATGCACCGTCGTCGCCGTGTTCAGGGTATTGGTGACTTGCATCTGCACGCTGTCTCCGGTGTGCAGCAGCAGCGTGGGACCGAGGAAATCGCCATTGTACCCGTAAGTGGGCGTTGTGAATCCCGGGAAAAAAGTCTGCGTCCCTGCCCCTACCGTGAGTTGGATCGTGGTTCCAGAAAGGGTGTCAGGGATGAGGAGCGGATTTTGCGCAAATCCGAGGCTGCCCACAGCCCAGAGCCATCCCGTGAGGCAGGTGCGGGGCCATCCAAGCTTTCGCATGGCTTACCGAGCCACGGTGAAGCGTTGGACTTGCAGGGCGCCGTTCAGGTTGGTGCGGAGCAAGTAGGTTCCGGCAGGGAGTTGGGCGATCTTGAGCTGCCTCGTGCTGGGTCCAGCGGCGATCATTTCCGGTTCCGTGTACATCACCTTGCGCCCGGCCAGGTCCATGACCTCCATGCTGAGGCTGCCAGGCTCGGCTGCGTTCAGGCTCAGGGAGATGTCACCCCGCGTAGGATTGGGGTAAAGGGAAATGCCGCCTGTTGCCTCCAATCCCGGGTCGGTGCCAGTGGGGGTGCTGAGGAATGCCCGGATGTCGGAGGCCATCTGCGTGGTGTCGCTCGTGGTGAAGCCGATGTAAGCAGAACCGAGGACGCGGTGATCCGTGCCGCCCAGGATCACGATGGTGGGCATGCCAAATCCGCCATAGTACGCGACTTGTGTTGCGCCGCTGTCCATCGGGATGGAGGTGAAGCCATTGCTCGTCACCCAGTTGAGGTTGCTCGCGCAGCTGTAGCTGTTGGTATAGCCGATGGCGTAGCTCTTGACCTTGCCCGGGAACTCCGTGAGCAAGTCCGACTTCATCATCTCCAGCTTGTTCCCAGCGTTGATGCAGGGGGTGCAGTTCTGCATGAAAAACTCCAGGATGACCGCATTGCCCGCATCGAGGTCAGCATAGAGGTGCTGCATATTCCCATTGCAGTCCATGCGCTGGAAATCCATCGCCGTCACCTGGGCATTGCACACGCCCACCCACATCCCAAAGGACATGGCGAGCATCAAAAGTGTCAATCTTGTATTCATAACCCTTACACTTGATTCCCTTGAAAGTTACGAACTCCAAAGTGAATCCAAAACAGGACTTTGGTCATGCCCCCCGACTGGTGGCTGAGGCTCACGAAGCCCAAGTCGCAACCCCAGCAACCCCAAAAATCCACACCACCCAGGCCCCGAAGGGGCGCCATCCCACCAGCGAGGGGTGAAGCCCCTCGCCCCCACCCCGATAATCCCACCAATTCTCTTACACCACCATCCAAACCATCCCGCCACCTGTTATCTTGTAGTGATCGTCGGTAAGCCTATGAAGTTCAAGCATTGTCGCGCCTTGCTCATTGGATTCCTCGTTTTGGGGTCCATTCCCCTTGTTGCGCAGCGGCCCTACTGGGAGATGATGCACGATTCCCTCGTCGATTTGCCCGGGGCCACCGCGGCATTCGAGCGCTTCTGGCAGGGCAAGACCCCCGAAAAAGGCCAAGGCTACAAACAATTCCTGCGCTGGCAATACATGCAACAACTCCGTGCGGACGCCAATGGCAAGGTGCCGCCCGAGGGCTACGAGGAGGCCGAGATGCAACGCTGGGAGGCCAATGAAGGCAATGCCCGCCACCTCTCCACCGTCCCCACCGGCAACTGGACCCTGCTCGGCCCGCTCCTGAATCCCGTGAACACCTCCGGCCAACCCGAGGGCCTCGGCCGCTGCCAATCCGTCGCATTCCACCCCACGGACCCCAACACTTACTACGTCGGCACCGCAGCAGGCGGCCTCTGGGTCACCACCAACACAGGCGCCACCTGGACCACCACCACCGATTTCCTGCCCAGCATCGGCGTTTCGGCCATCGCCATCACCCCCAGCAACCCCAATATCCAGTACATCGGCATCGGGGACAAGGACGCCAATGACGCGAGCAGCCTCGGCACCTACAAGAGCATCAACGGCGGCGCGACCTGGACCGTCTCCAATACCGGGATGGGCAACCGCGACGTGCACTGCCTCATCTTTGACCCGGACGACGACACCAAACTCATCGCCGCCACCAACAACGGCGTCTATCGCAGCATCAATTCCGGCGCCAACTGGACACAGACCCTCGCCGCGGGCACCGTCTATCAAGTCGGCTACCGCCCCGGCTCCACCACGGAAATCTATGCCCTCAACAATGCCAACCTCTACACCTCCACCGATGACGGCGCCACTTGGAATCCCGGCGTGGCAGTCGGCGCGAGCACAGGCAGGTCGGCATTTGCCACCACCCCCGCGAGCCCATTGGAGGTCTTTGTGGTCAAGGACATCGGGGCCAATCCCGTCTTCCACAGCGCCGACGGCGGAGCGACCTTCACGAATGTACAAACCGATGGGAAACTGCTCTTGAATTCGAACTGTGCAGGCGGCGGCACGGGCGGCCAAGGCTGGTACGACATCTGCATCGCCGTGGACCCTGCGAATGCCAGCAATGTCATGGTCGGCGGAGTGAGCATCTGGAAGTCCACCAATGGCGGCGCCAGTTTCAACATCGCGGGTTGCTGGAGCAGCATGGGCACCAATGTCCACGCCGACCATCACTGGATGGCTTGGTCGCCGCATTTCCCTTCGCGCCTGCTCGTCTGCAACGATGGCGGCCTCTACCGCACCGACAACCTCGGGACCAGCTACACCTACATGTCCAGCGGTGTGGCGGTGAGCCAGATGTACCGCATGGCCCAGAGCACCACCCGGCCGCATTACGTCGTGGCAGGCTTGCAGGACAATGGCATGATCATCGGTCACCTGCCCACCTGGACCATCTCGATCGGCGGGGACGGGCTGGAATGCGCTGTGGACCCCACTGACGACAATTACCAATACGGCTCCTACGTGAATGGCGTGATCCGGCGTTCGCAGACGGCGGGTGCATTCTGGACCACCATCGCCCAAAACGGCATGAACGGCATCACGGAAACCGGGCCTTGGCTCACCCCCTACGCCGTGAACCCGGCGAACCCCAACATCATGGTCGCAGGCTACACCAGCATTTTCCGCACCACCAACGTGAAGGCCTTCCCTCCCAGTTGGACCAATGTCCTCTCCCTCTCAGGGAGCAGCTTCCGCGACATCACCTTCCTCGACGGCAACACCGCCTACGCCTCCCGCGCCAATGGTGAGTTTTACCAGAGCCTCGATGCCGGACTCACCTGGACCCTCAAAACCAATCCCCCCGGAGGCGCCGCCAAGGACATCACGGGCGACCCCAACAATCCGCAAAACATCTGGGTGGCATCGGGAAATGACGTCTATAAATCCGTGGACGGCGGCACCACTTGGACGCTCTGGGACACGGGCTTGCCGGGCATCTCCTGCCTCACCGTGGCCTATGACAAGATCGCCAATGCGGTCTATTGCGGCATGTGGACCGGGGTCTATTACCGCCACGCGAGCGGCCCCTCCTGGACAGCCTTCATGACCAATCTGCCCAAGACCCAGGCCATGCACCTCCAGATTTACTACGACAATGCGAACTGCGTCGGCAACCACAAATTGCGGCTCGGCACTTATGGGCGTGGCATGTGGGAATCCGACCTCTTTGCCCCTTCCACCATGCTGCCCGCTGCCTGCTTCGGGGCGGACACCCTCGGCGCCTGTGCAGCCATCGGCTCGGTGATCCTGCAAGACAGCAGCGCCTTTGGCCCCACATCATGGCTCTGGAGCATCACCGGACCGGGCACCGCCACCTTCATCAACAGCACCTCCGCCACGTCCCAGAATCCCGAAGTGACCTTCTCGGCACCGGGCACCTACACCGTCACCCTCACCGCCACCAATGCCAATGGCGCCGACGTCAACAGCAAGCCCAGCTACATCACCGTGAGCAACTGCGTCCTGCCCGTGGAGGGCATGGAGTTCCATGCCTTGCCGACTGCCGATGGCGTTTCCTTGTATTGGGAGCCTGTGGGTGAACCGGGAGATGGGGATTGGTACCTGGAGCGCAGCCTGCAACCCGACCTGCCCGGCCATGTATGGATGGCAGCCGAGGGCGGCGACCGCCAATACTCCGCCATGGACCGAGATGTCCAGGGTTCCGCCATCTGGTACTACCGCATCCGCCAAACCAACCGCAATGGCGACTCCCGGCTCAGTGCGTGGCGGATGGTGGACCTGAATGGGCCGATGGCTGAATTGCGGGTGTTTCCGAATCCTACGACTGGGGATTTCCGGGCGGCATTTGCACTGGAGCAGGCTGGTCACGTGCAGATGGAGATGCTGGACATGGCTGGGCGCAGGGCTTGGAGGGAGGAATTCCTGTTGGGTGAGGGGATGCAGGACGTCGAGGTGCGCGCAGGTGGTTTGGCGCGCGGGATGTATGTGCTGCGGGTGAGTGCGGAGGGATTCCAGGCCCTGCGACGGGTGGTGGTAGAGTAGTTGCGTGCCATCGCTGCGAGCGCTCTTAGCGCTCGCAGCGATGGACGCGATTCAACCTCAGGAACCGCTTCATGAACGCAGCCTTCCGATGCCGGCTCAGCGTCAAGCGGCGCACCGTCCGACATCTGGACTTGGCCGCCGTCGGTTTTGTGGTAGGATTCGACATGCCGCAGGTTCACGATATGGCTTTGGTGGATGCGGAAGAAGCCGTGGTCATTCAGCAGCTCCTCGTATTCGCCCAAGGTCTTGCTCACCACCACCTTCCGGTCGCGGGTCAGGGTGAATGTGGTGTAATTGCTTGAGGCCTCCAACCGGATGATCTCGGCGATGTCCACCACCTTGAACCCCTCCATGTTGTTGATCACGAGGCGCTTGATCTTGCCGGACTCGTCGCCGTGGTTGTCGATGAGCACCTTCACCCGCTGGTCCACGCCTTCCCGGAGCTTGCGCAGGTGGCGCTCGAGCCGCTCGATCACCGCACGCAGGTCAGTGGCCTTCACGGGCTTGAGCAGGTAGCCAAATGCTGCAAATTCAAATGCCTTGATGGCGTAATTGTCATAAGCGGTCACGAACACCACCTCGAAATCGACCTGCTTCAAGGCTTGGAGCAGGTCGAAGCCACTCCCCTTCTGCATCTTGATGTCCAGGAACACCACATCCGGCTGATGCCGCTGAATGGCCTCGATGCCCGTGTCCACGTCATTGGCCTCCCCGACCACGGTCACAGTTTCCTGAAAATGACGGCCCAGCAAATCCGCCAGGAGGAACCGGGCATTGCTTTCGTCGTCGATGATGAGTGCTTTGATCATCCGAATTGCTTCAAATATAGGTAACGGGAATGAGCAAGGTGATGCGGGTGCCGCCCTCGGGGAGTTGTTCGCTTTTGACGGAACCAGCGGCCCCCAATCGCTCCGAAGTGATGCGGATGCCCTTGCTTTCGTGGCCGCTTGCCTGCTTGCGGTTCAGGGAATTGTCGATGCCCACGCCATCGTCGGTGATGCACACCTCCAACCGGGGCGGCTCCGTCTCCTCGTCAGCAGGACGCACCTCCACCCGCACCGTGCCCGCACGACCTGTGGGCAGGATGCCGTGCCAGATGGCATTCTCGACAAAGGGTTGCAGCACCAAGGGCGGCAGCCAGGTATTGTGCCGATCCAGCTCCTCGTCCACCACGATTTCAAATGCCAGTTTGTCCTCCAGCCGCACTTGCTCCAGTCGCAGATAAAGCCGCAAGGTGTCCAGCTCCGCCGCCAGGGTCACGGTCTCGGAGCCACTGTGATCGAGGATCTTGCGCAGCAGCTGCGCAAAGTCGCCCATGTATTCGCCAGCACGGTCCAGGTCACGCTCCACGTACAGCCGCTGAATGGCATTGAGGCTATTGAAAATGAAGTGCGGGTTCATCTGCGCACGCAAGGCACGCTGCTCGAGTTCCAGCTTCTTCCGGGCAAATTCGCCTTCTTTCTTCGTGATGAGCAATTCCGAGGCATGTTTGCGACTGCGCAAGACCGCCACCACGATCACCAAAGTGAGCAAAAGCAGGGCGGCGAGGCTCAAGGCGACCGCCAACCACAGACCGCTCCTTGCCGCTGACGCCTCCGCGCTGAGCCGGGCATTTTCCGCCTCCAGCAATTCCTGTGCATTCTGCTCCTGCGCAGACTTCAGCCGCAGATTGGCCACTTCCGCAGCCGCCTCCTCCGTGCGCAGGGAATCCTTCATCGTCTGCAGGTCCCGGAAGCAGTCCAGCGCCTTCTCGGCCTCACCCAGTCCGACATAGACCTCGATCAGGTTCTTCAAGGCCTCCATCGCGGTCTCCCCATTCCCCATCTGCATGGACATTTCGAAGGCGATGCGCCCGTACTTTTCGGCCAGAGGCAGGTTGCCCGTGAACCGGTAGCAATTGGAGAGGTTGCCGTACCCATCGGCGATGAGGCCCTGCTGACCATTTTCCTCGGCCATTTTCAGCGCCTTGGTCATGTACTCAATCGCCCGGTTGTAATCCTTCTTGAAGAAATAGACGCTGCCCAGGTTGGCATACTTCGGCGTGAGATTGGCCCCAGCCTCCAATTTCAGCCCCAGTTCCACCGCCTTCAGGTAATAGCTCTCCGCCTTGTCATAATCCTTCAGGGCCACATGCAGGCTCCCCAGCGCGTCCAATGTGGCGGCGTAGGACATCATGTTCCCGGAGCGGAGGTACTCGTCCGATGCCTGCTCGAAATATCCCCTTGCAGCGGTGTAGTTTTCGAGCTTGTACAGCGTGATGCCGATGTTGAAATCGCAGTCGATCACGTCCGCTGTACGCCCGTCCTCCTTCGCCACCTTGCGGGCATGGAGCAGCATGTCCACCGACTTCACAAACTCGCCCTTCAAGTCAAATGCGACCCCTGCATTCATGTAGGAATTGAAGATGCCCTTGCGATTGCCGAGCTCATGGGCTAGACGGCCAGCTTCTTGGAAAAAATTCAGGGCCGTGTCCAGCCGACCAGCGGACAGGTGCACCTGCCCAGTCGTCATGATGCCCCTCATCAGTCCCTGCTTGTCGCCCAGCTCCTGGGCCAGCCGCATCGACAGCTCCCCATAATGCAAGGCCGCGTCCAGGTCCTCGTATTGCAGGAAATAGGCCAATTGTTTCGCAGCCTGCATGGTAAGGGTGTCATGCCGACCCAGAGCGACCACAGCGCGCAAGCTGTCCAGCGACTGCGCCTTGCAGACCCCCAGGCAGCAGACCAGCAGCCGCACCCACATCACGGGGCGGGTCACCCTCAGCAGTTTTCGCAGACCATCCATGACCAACCCGCAAGTTGGCACCCAATCCCCCATCCAAGCAAAACAGTTTGAGCCTGAGGTAGCCTTCGTCGAGAATTGCGTAGCAATCGTGCAATCAATTGCGCAGCAATCGTGCAATCAATTGCGTAGCAATCGTGCAATTGATTGCGTGCCAATCGTGCAATCAATTGCGCAGCAAGCGTGCCCGTCTGGTGGTGGAGGCCCCTCCGCTCCCTTCGAGATCAATTCGATAGGCTCCGTGTAACACCTCAGGGACCAGAGAGGTCGCACGTGTGTAGCCCAAGCGAAACACGACACAGAACCGACCCAGAGCTGCGTGCCGAGCATCGGCAGGGTCGCACCTCGCAATCCAAACGCCTCCAAATTCATCGCCGCCCATCAAGCCAGCGCAGGGCAACATCCAGCTCACATAACCAGCCCACCCCAAAAAAATGACGTACCCCTGAATATGACTTCAAGGGTACGTCATCGCAACTTCTTGGCCACCTTCTGGGCACTTCAAGGGTACTTGCTTGGTGTTCCCCTGATGGTTCACTCTAGATACACCCGAGCTACACCCTTCGTACACCCAATCTACACCCAGAGGCCGTTTTTGCTTTCTAGAGAGGTCGTAGAAAGCCGCCCAACTCAGTTCACCACGACCTTCCGGACGATCCTGCCTTCCTTGACTTGGTACCGCAGGACGTAGGTGCCGGACGGCAACCCATCCACCGCGATTTCAGCACGGCCACCCGTCAGGGTTCCTTTGCGGACCATTTGCCCTTGAAGGTCGAAGAATTCATAGTCCCCTTCATAATTGCTCCGCAGCTCCATCTTGTCGCCGATCACAGGGTTCGGATAAACGTCCAGCTCAAACTCGCCTTCATTCAGCAGCATCGCATCAGTCCCATCAGCTTGCTTGAGAGGGATCAGCGGGCGAGTCGCACAGTCATCGGCCATGATCGTAGCCGCTAGGGTATTGACGGAGAGCGGACCCGCAGTACCGGACAGGAAGGCCATCGCTGTGCCTTTCCCACCCCAGAGGAGATTGGGGAAGTCGTACTTGAAGTTCATGCGGACAACGCCGTCGATCTTCACCTTCGTGCGGTGCCAGTTCGGATCGCCAGGATAGGCCGCCTCGCAGACGTACTCGAACTCCAGCATGCGCTGATACCCGTTGATGATATTGCCGTGTGACGGCCACCGTGGAGTCAAGGATCACCTTTTGATTGTTTCTTGAAGATCCACACGTAGAGCATGTCCGGGTTCTTGCTCAGGTCCACCTCGACCACCAACGCCTCCCCAAAGGGGGCCGTCAGGAAGGTGGAAGTAAGCGAGTTCGGGACAAACCGTCCGAAGCACAATCCCATCCGGCCCGAGTTGCTGAAGTTCGTTCCGAAGTCCATGCACACAGGCAACCACATGTGGTTAAGACAGAAGTTCACAGAATCCGCATGCACCACCCCGGCATTGTTGCAGAGCGGGGGTGTGAGCATCTGCACACGCGGCGCAGGATAACCAGATACTGTCAGCACATGATTGGGAGCAGACAAACAGTTGTTGGGCAACAGCTGTCCGTAGGAGGAAAACGACAGAAGCAAGGAAAACGCAATGAATGATACAAGATAACTTTTCATATAACAAACGATAAGTAGTGACGTGGTGATATTGGCCGCGCTCAGATGTCCTGAGGCGAGTCATTGATTCAACTTTGGAGAACTTTGCGGGTGCTAAACTTTACGATCTTGATTCAATGCAAAGATAGGGAGCGCCCTCCACCGATTCGACACAGCGCCCTCATTTACAGCCACTTTGTTCCCAATATTGTGACAACCACAAGCAAAGTCCTTCTAGAACTGAATTTTGCAATCGAGGCCTTCCGCAATATTTTCCAAGGAAATTCCGCCCAATGATTCCCAATTCACAAAACAAATTACAACATGATCGACATCCTGGAATGACACGCTGACTGCTTCAACATGTCGCCTTTCACCCCACAATTGCCCCAAAAATCCAACATTTATTGCCTCCGTGAATCTACGTCATTGTCATATTTCCGAAATTACATACATGAAGCACAACTATATCCCCTGAAAAACATGTACTTGCATCAAGTGCGCCTGATGATAATATAACGCAGATTTCTGATCCATTGCACATGTAAATGCAGCTAAATTACGTCCAGAGCCAGACCACTCTACTTACTTAGCATCAATGCATTACATCCCGCTTGTTCATCAATCACCTACAAAATCATCTTTGCCCATTTCCAAAAATCGCAACAGTCTTCACGCCAATTGCGCTGGTAGATGCTCACATATTGCATGTGAACCATCATGGGTTTAGGACGATACCTTTTTGCTGTAAACAAGATCCCGGAGCGCGGCAGAAACCCGCCCAGTTAATCCATCCGTTACGAAGCTCCGATTTGGCACTGGCTGAATGACGATTCAATCAAGAACAAGGTGCCATCTCCTATTCCGTCGAATCCAATTTCCCTTGCATTCCAAGTGATCTTCCACACGACCACAGGATTCCAAAATATTCATTGTCAGGCGTTATGCCTCGGCGACCTTCACCGTCCGCTTGGGCAAGTAGGCGCCACCATAGACGAATCCGGTATAAATCTGCCAAATCCGCACCGGCCTTGAGCCGCTCGACGGCAGCATCCTCCGCAGTCCGCTTGATCCCCCCAACACTCACGAGCGGTAGTTTGGGTGCCCGCGTCCGCAGGTACCGCAATACCTCAAGGCTCCGCTCCTTCAGCGGCGCACCGCTCAATCCCCCCGCCCCGATTTCCGCCACGCGGGCAGCATCCGTCCGCAGTCCCTCGCGGCTGATCGTGGTATTCGTCGCCACCAGCCCCGCCAACTGGGTCGTCTCCACGATCTCCAGGATCATCCAACTGCGTGTCCGTGAGGTCCGGCGCGATCTTGAGGAGGATGGGCTTCGGTGACGCCTTCGCGGCATTCAGCCCTTGCAGGTGCTGCAGGAGTGCCGTCAGCGGCTCCTTTTCCTGCAATGCCCGCAAGCCAGGCGTATTCGGGCTGCTCACATTCACCACGAAAAAGTCCACCACCGGAAACAATGCCTCGAAGCAAAGCGCATAGTCTTCAACGGCTTCTTCATTTGGAGTATCCTTGTTCTTCCCAATGTTGCCCGCGACAACGAGACGGCCCTTCTTGGCACGGGACAACCTCTCCGTAGAGGACTGCTAGGCCATCATTGTTGAAGCCCATCCGGTTGATGATCGCCTGATCCGCAGGAAGCCGAAACAGCCTCGGCTGCGGATTGCCCGCCTGCGGACGTGGGGTCACAGTGCCCACCTCGATAAACCTGACCCAGATCGCCCCATTCCCGGATGAGGAGAGCCATTCTTGTCAAACCCCGCTGCCAAACCGACAGGATTTCAGATCGGGCGGATACCGAACCTCCTTTCAATCCCGGCTTCCGGACATGATGCGCCAAGCCCGTCAGAAACCGCAGCCCAGGAATGGCGAACCAGAAACGCAGCAACCGGAAAGTGAAGTGGTGCGCCCGCTCGGCATCCATCCGAAACAGCAGCGCGCGTATGAAGAGGCGATACATCGCGGCAAAGTTAGCAGGGAAAAACTCGAATCATCGGAAGGTCAATGCGCCTCTACTCCAGCCCATAGACCCGCTTCTCCAAATCGGGCAGCCGCATTCCAGAAATCGCCTGCACCGTGGCATTGGTCTGACTGAAAATCTGCTTTTCGAAATCCTGATCCAGTTCCTTCTGTTCGTCGCCTTTCACATACCTGCTGTGAAGGACTTGGGATGCGTTTTCCGCATGGACGGCTTGCTTCGCCAAGATCTTTCCGGAGCCTAAATCCACGAGGAAGACCACCCCATCAAATTTTCCTCCTTCGAATTGGGACTCGTTGTAGGCGCGCGGCAGCTGCATGTTGGCCTCCTTCAAAATGATGAGACTGCCCGTTTGGAGAATGGCCCTTGCCTCTGAAAGGAGTGCTTGCGAATAGTGCCGCCCCGCAAAGTCGCTGGAGAAAGAGTGGAACCCAAATGCCTGATTCAAGGACGCGGTGGGCGAAGACTGCTGCTGCCGAACCGCTTGCCGTAGGCGTCATCGACCTCGGATTGGGCCATTCCTTTTGACTCCTCGAATACGAAGCGCAGGTATTCAACGGTGACGGCCGTGGCAATTCCGGATCCTGCACCACTATTTTTTCCACCATTTGCCGCCGCTGTACTGCCACTGTCTCCAAGCACTGCATGATAGGCCGCCTCCAACTTTCCATAGAAGCCGTCCACTTCGCCCCGTTCGGCATCGGCAAGCTCTTGATTCCGCAATTCGGAATAGGTCGAGAACCGCGCCTGCACCCCATCGCCCGCCCCAGAGCGGTAATACTGCACCAATTGGTAACCCACCCATACGATCAGCAAGCCCGCGCCGAGGAAGACCAGCGCCTTTTTGTCTTTCATGCCCCAAATGTAGCGGAATCGAGATTGTCAAAGAGCAGGGCAAACACCCCAAGAATCGCCCATCACCGAAGTTATGGATCCCTGAAAGCGCCATGGGAGCGACCTGAGAGCACCATGAGGCTCTCGAAGGGTACTATCAGTGCACCCTAAGAGCCAAACTGCTATCTGCTATCTGCTCCATGCTAACTGAAAAGCGGTTCCACCGTACACAATCCTATTCACTCCCAAGGCCAATGTGGATTACACCCCCCTGAGGTTTACGTAATTTGCACCCCTTGGGCATGGTTTGTCCACAATCACCGCTTGCGCTGCACAAGGGCCAAGCAAAATTAGAATGGCCGGGAAAGAAAACGTCGTCAAAGACAGGTCCGAGAAGGCAGAAAAGCCAGACAATGCAGTCGAGCAAGGTCTGCGCCGCGAACGCAAGAAGGCTACGCCGCCGCCCCCGCAGGAGGAGGAAGCCCCGCGCAAAGTGGGTCGGATCGGACAATTTATACAGTTCATGCGCTCTGAAAAGGGACGCAAGGTCTTCGGGCTGTTCGTCATCCTCAGCAGTGCCGTGATGCTCTTCTCCTTCGTCTCCCACTTTTTTACGGGGTACAAAGACGAGGCTGGAGAAGGCATGCCTGCGAATTGGCTGGGTGGAATCGGGGCTTGGTTGAGCGAGCTGTTTGTCCGCAGGGGATTCGGTGCGCTTGCGGTGGTCATTCCGTTGTACTCTGGACTCTGGGGCTTCGCCATCCTGGAGCGGAAATACACCCCATTCCTCTTCAAAATCCTCAAATACGTCTTCTTCACCGTCCTCTGGGGATCGGTTTTCCTGGCATTCACCTCCTACCTCGTCTGGGGCAAGCCCAGCCTGCTTGGTGGCGGATTTGGTTGGTACATGAACGAACTCCTCACCTACCCCATCGGCCGGGTGGGGACGGGATTGGTGATCGTGATCTCATTCCTCGTGTTCCTTGTGGTGAATTTCAATGTCGATCTGCCCTTCAGTAAGCTGCTGCCCAAGCAACCACAGCCCGAGGGTGAGGCAGCCGAAGGCAAGGAGGAACCCAAGGACGAAGCAGAAGGCGACAATGTCCAAGCCCATGACCCCGAGGAAATGGAGGAGGAGAATGCCACTGGCGATGAATTCGTGATCTCCGTCCGCCGCGCCGAGGAGCCCAAGGAGGAGGCACCAGTCGTAGAGGAGAAGGTCGAGCCTGTCCAGAACAAGGTCGATTCCAAGAAGCCCTCCACCAAGGAGGAGATTCCGCTCGAAATCAATGCCATCCCCGAGACACCGCGCAACAAGAACGCGGAGCCTGTCTTCGAGGTGAGCCTGCCCAGTCCGGACGAGATCCCCGAGATCAACACCCATCGCAGCGGACAACCCGAAAACAAGGCCGCGGGCCTCGATTTCGTCGTCGAGAACACTGTCGAGCGTGATGCCCCAGTGAATGACCGGCCGCCCGTGGTCCCCATCAATGGCGACAACATCCAAGAGGTCAAGGACGACCAATTCGAGAAGATCGTGCCGGAGGACAGCCTCGAAACCCTGGACGGGGAAGAGGAAGTCGCCGACTGGGCGGAATACGACCCCACCCTGGAGCTCAGCACCTACCAATACCCGACCATCGACCTGCTGGAGCAACGCGACGGCAGCAGCAGCCGGGAGGTGAACCGCGCCGAACTCGAGGACAACAAGAACAAGATTGTCCAGACGCTCCAGCACTACAAGATCGACATCACGAGCATCAAGGCCACCATCGGCCCGACCGTGACGCTGTACGAGATCGTGCCTGCCGCTGGTGTCCGCATCGCAAAGATCAGGAACCTGGAAGACGACATCGCCCTGAGCCTGAGCGCCCTCGGCATCCGTATCATCGCGCCGATCCCGGGAAAAGGGACCATCGGCATCGAGATTCCGAACTCCAAACCGGAGGTCGTGTCCATGCGCTCCGTGATGAGCACAGAGAAGTTCCGGGACACCAAGGCAGAACTGCCCCTCGTCTTGGGGCGCACCATCAGCAACGAGGTCTATATCGCTGACTTGGCCAAAATGCCGCACTTGCTCATCGCAGGTGCCACCGGTCAAGGCAAGTCCGTGGGCATCAACGGCATCATCTCGTCCATCCTGTACAAGAAGCATCCCTCGCAGGTGAAATTCGTGCTGATCGACCCCAAGAAGGTGGAACTCAGCCTCTACTCCAACCTGGAGAGCCACTTCATGGCCATGCTCGAAAGCAGCGACGAGCCCATCATCACCGACACCAAGCAGGTGATCGGGGTGCTGAACAGCCTCTGCAAGGAGATGGACAGCCGCTACGACCTGCTCAAGAAGGCCGGAACCCGGAACCTCACCGAGTACAATGCGAAGTTCACGAGCCGCCGCCTGAACCCGAAGAAAGGGCACCGCTTCCTCCCCTACATCGTCCTGATCATCGACGAGTTCGCCGACCTCATGATGACCGCCGGGAAGGAGATCGAGACCCCGATCGCACGCCTTGCACAGCTTGCCCGCGCCATCGGCATCCACTTGATCCTCGCCACGCAACGGCCGTCCGTGAACGTCATCACGGGTATCATCAAAGCCAACTTCCCGGCGCGCATCTCCTTCCGCGTCACCTCCAAGGTGGACTCCCGCACCATCCTCGACACAGGCGGTGCCGACCAGTTGGTAGGACGGGGCGATCTTCTTTTGAGTACAGGCAGCGAGCTTGTCCGGATTCAGAACGCCTTCATCGACACCCCGGAAGTCGAAAATCTCGTGAAATTCATCTCGGACCAGCGCGGCTACCCGACGCCCTACTTCCTGCCGGAGGTGCCCATCGAGGGTGCCGACGAGGACATCGACGAGGAGGACTTGGGCGAACGCGACGACTTTTTCAGCGACGCAGCCCGCTTGGTGGTCAAGCATCAGCAGGGATCGACCTCCCTCATCCAGCGCCGCTTGAGCCTCGGCTACAACCGCGCAGGACGCATCATCGACCAATTGGAGAAGGCTGGGATCGTCGGCCCCTTCCAAGGCAGCAAGGCCCGCGAAGTTTTGGTGCACGACGAATACACTTTGGAACAGATTTTGAACGGACTCGACTGACGCGACCTTTCTTCTCGCCCTGTTACGCAACCGGGTTTGGGGAATTGGCGCGTTAGTTGGAAATTTGTCCCGAGTTCAATGTTATTCACTTACATGAAAAATTTCAGCCGCTTGTTGGCCGTCCTCTTCTTGGTCGCTGCCACAACAGCAGTCTCTGCCCAAAGCAATCCCAAGTCTGACAAGATCATTCAGGCCTCCCAAAACAAGTTCAATAGCCTGACCGACGTCACCGCCGACTTCACCTACACCCTCACCAACCCCGAGGCCAAGAAGCCCGTGGTGAAAAAGGGCGTGGTCACATTGAAAAAGAGCAAGTACAAAATCGCCTTCCAAGACGAAGAGATGTACTGCAACGGCAAATACACCTGGGTGGTGATGAAGGCCGACCAAGAAATCCTCAAGAGCGACTTTGATCCGAAAGAGGACCTGAGCCCCGACCGCCTCTACAAAATGTATGAGAAGGACGTCAAAAGCGACTTCAATGGAGAAGAGGCCGGCGCCAACAAAGTCACCCTCTTCGCCAACAACGACGACGGCGACATCTGGAAAACCGTCCTCTGGATCAACATGGAGTCCAAACTCATCCAGAAGGCCATCATGTACGCCCGCAACGGCTCTCAGTACCAATACGAGATGACCAACATCCGCGTGAACACCGGCGTGCAAGACCCGACGTTTACATTGGATGAGAAGAAGTACATCGACATGGGCTGGATCCTGACGAACCAGAGCGAGCGCTGAGAGGCGAGAGGCTAAGAAGAGGCGGCGGCTAGGAAAAGGCGGCGGTGAAAACCGAGGAATACGAAGGTTTGCCGCACGCCGATCGAACCGCTGGCCTCGCTTGCCCTGAGGCATCTCGAAGGGGGCCAGCGAAAACGGAAACACAGATCGGAAAAACATATCCACTCGCCAAGGGCTGCACCCTTGGCGAGTTTTCTTTCGCCCTTTCAGGGCTTTCCCCGATTCTCAATTCTCGACTAACTTCGCGGCATGACCCCGTCCGACCTCCTCTCCGTCATCCGCCGCAAAAAATCCCTCCTCTGCGTGGGCCTCGACACTGACCCGCGCAAAATCCCGCAGCACCTGCATTCCCACGCCGACCCGATCCTCGAATTCAACCGCCGCATCATCGAGGCGACCGCCGAATACGCCATCGCCTACAAGCCGAACATCGCATTCTATGAGGCCCTCGGCCCTCGCGGCTGGGAAACCCTGCAAAAGACCCTAGAACTCATCCCCAAGGACTGCCTGAGCATCGCGGACGCGAAGCGCGGCGACATCGGCAACACCAGTTTGCTGTACGCAAGGGCATTTTTCGAGGCCATGGACTTCGATGCCATCACCATCGCGCCTTACATGGGTCGGGACAGTGTACAGCCATTCTTGGAGTTCAAGGACAAATGGGTCTTCCTACTCGCGCTGACTTCAAATCCTGGCGCGACCGACTTCCAAATGAGTCAGGTTGATGGCGTTCCCCTGCATCTGCGGGTGGTGGAGACGGCATTGGAATGGGCGAAGGGCATGCCCGGGCACCTCGGATTTGTGACAGGCGCGACGCGGGCCGAGCAGATTGCCGCCATCCGGGAATTGGCGCCGGAGAACTTTTTCCTAGTGCCTGGGGTGGGTGCGCAGGGTGGCGATCTCCATGCCGTCTGTCAAGCGGGTGCCAATGCGCTTGGGGGACTGCTGATCAATGCGAGCAGGAGCATTTTGTATGCTTCGAGTGGGGAAGATTTCGCTCAGGCTGCGGCTGCTGAGGCGGCGAGCATGCAGGCTCAGACGGCATTGGAACTGCTTGCGGCTGGGGTGGTTTGAGGTTCGCTCCTACACCCTACTTCGGGCTTTTCTGCACCCTGCCCATCGATTGGCTTCTTTGGGCCTTGCGCTCCCCCTTTTCCAACTTCGCCGCCAGAGGCGGCATGGGTAGATAGCCCTGCGGCCTGAGGCCGCGGGCTCAGCAGAGGCTGCGTGCTCGAAGGCTTCGAACAAGATCTGCTGCCTTCGTGCCCAGCAAACACTATCTTTGCGCAAGACTCAGAGAATCAAATGGGAATCTGCTCTATTCAGCCCGCCAAATTCCTGCTCAAGGCGCTTTCCCTTGCGGCGTTGCTCACCGGATCGGTTCAAGGCGTCATGGCCCAAGCCCCCGGCCTCGTCTGGCAAGCCCCCATTCAGGTCGCCAATGGCAGCGTCTATGACAACATCCGCCCGCAGATCGCCGTGACCTCCGGAAATGTCCCATTGGTGCTGTGGTGCAAGTCCACGGGTGGCAAAAACGGCTACGTCGCCCGATGGAATGGCTCTGCATTTGACACTCCATTCAAGATCAATCCATCCGGCTCCATCAATTCCTACACCGTCGAGGGTCCCAACATCGCTGCGAAGGGCGACACCATATTCATCGCCTACACGACCTATCCGCCTAGCTCCGCGCAGGTCATGGTCAGGTCCTCCTTCGACGCCGGACTGAATTGGTCCAATCCGATTTGGGTGGATAGCCTGAACCCGGACATGCCCACTTTTGGGAACGTGGCAATCCTACCGGGAGGAAACCCGATCGTGAATTACATCCGGCAGACGACGGCCTACTTGTCTCCCCGCTGGGTTGCCCGCGCGAGTTCCGATGGCGGCATGACTTGGGCGCCCGAGGCCGTCAGCAGCGCAGCAGCGCCGGGGACGGATGTCTGCGATTGTTGCACGGGGCATCTTTACAGCCATCAAGGCAAGGTCATTTCCGTTTTCCGGAACAATGACGCCAACCTCCGCGACTTCTGGGCCACGGTTTCCACGGATGGCGGGCAGACCTTTGGGACGGCAATCGACCTGGACACCACGGATTGGACGCTGGCGGCATGCCCGAGTTCAGGGGCTGGCTCGGCGATTGTTGGGGACAGCATTTATTCCGTCTTCATGAGCCAAGGCACGGATGCGTTGGCAAGGGTTTGGATCGGCGCGGCATCCTTGAATGGTTCCACCACCGCCTACAACCTCCGATTGAACGGCAACGTGGCCCAGGGCACCATCCAAAACTACCCGGTGATCGCGGCGAGCGGGGACACCATCGTCGCTGCATGGATGGAAAGCACGAGCAGCAACCCGGAGATCATGCTGCGGTACTCGTTCCATGGCATTGCTGGATTGTTCGCGAATCCTGTGGTCAATGTGACGGAAATGGCGGCTGGCGTTCAGAGTTTCCCGGATTTGAAGTGGGCCAATGGGGAACTCCACCTCGTATGGCAGGACGATGCCGCCAATCAAGTCCGTTACCGCAAGGCGACTGTCGGTATTCCGGCTGGCAACCATGCTCAAATTCCGCTGGGATGGCGGGTCTTCCCCAATCCTACGAACGGCCGGCTCAGCCTCGGCGACCTCCCCGCTGCGGGCGGCGAGTTGCTGGTCCTGAATGCCAATGGGCAACTCGTGTTCCGCCGCTCCCTGCTCGATGGCCGACCGATCGAACTGGATCTCAGCGCATTGCCAGCAGGGACCTATTTCTTGAAGTTGCGCTCCACGGGAATGGACCTGGGAACCCGGCGCATCAGCAAGGTCGATTGAGCATTTTCAGCCCGCATTCTCCCCCTCTGATCCCATCGAATCTTCGTAAATTGGCGCATGGCCCGGAAAAAAGGACACGCCGCGCATCCGCATGACCATGCTCACGGGCATGACCACGCACATGATCACGCGCACGACCACGGCCATGATCACGAACATGATCACGACCACGGACACGACCATGGGCATTCCCACCTCGGGCACCATCACCACGGTCACCACGGCGCGATTGGCAACATCAAGGTCGCATTCTTCCTGAACCTGGGATTTGCACTGTTGGAGGTCTTCGGGGGCATTTTCACCAATTCGGTTGCGATCCTGAGCGATGCCTTGCATGACTTTGGGGATTCATTGGCCCTGGGATTGGCTTGGTACCTGGAGCGGGTTTCCGCACGTGACAGCGACCGCGCCTATTCCTATGGCTATGCGCGGTTTTCGGTCCTGGGCGCATTCATCAATTCGGTGGTGCTGATCGTGGGCTGCATTTTCATCCTGCAGAGCACCATTCCCCGACTGATACACCCCGAGGAGACGAATGCGAAGGGCATGGTCGTCTTCGCGGTCATCGGCATTGCCATCAATGGGATCGCGGCCTATCGGCTCATGCGCGGTGCGACGTTGAATGAACGTGTGGTTGCCTTGCACTTGCTGGAGGACGTGCTGGGCTGGGTGGCGATTTTGGTGGGCAGCATCGTGATGATGTTCGCGGACGTGCCCATCCTCGATCCGATCCTTTCCATCGGGATCATGACTTATGTCCTGTTCAATGTCTTCCGGAACCTGGGCAAAAGCTTCCGCATTTTCCTCCAAGGAACCCCCGTCCAGCTCAATCCCGTCAAAATCAAGGACAAGCTCCGCACCATCGAGGGCGTTTCGGACATCCACGACCTGCATCTCTGGACCCTCGACGGCCAATACCATGTTGCGACATTGCACGTGGTGGTGCCTGGCTCACAAAACATGAAGGAGATGGAATCGGTGAAGCACCGGGTCAGGGACACACTCCGCGGCTTCAAGATCGAACATGCCACCATCGAAATCGAGGAGGAAGGCGTTGATTGTGAGCTCGGTGAATGCGCGGACCATCCTGCGGATTGAGCAACCGTCCTCATTCCCGACAATTCCCTATCTTTCGGGTCGGAAAAGCGATTGAAAAAATGTCCTACCTCGACACTACCTACAACGTCTATAAAGAAGCAGCTGAAACGCCGCAAGTCGGCCTGTGCTGCACCACGACCCCGGTTTGGCAACTGCCTGGCTTGAGCATCCCTGCCAAAATGCAGGCCATGAACTACGGTTGCGGTTCCACGGTGCATCCGCGCGACCTGGTCAATGAGCCTACCGTCCTGTACGTGGGCGTGGGTGGCGGCATGGAGCTCCTGCAATTCTCCTATTTCAGCCGCCGTCCCGGTGCTGTGATCGGTGTGGATGCGGTGGACGAAATGTTGCAAGCCTCCCGCGACAACATGGTCCTGGCCGAGGCCGAGAACCCTTGGTTCCGTTCGGAGTACATCGACCTACGCAAAGGTGACGCCCTTTCCCTGCCCATTCCCGACAATTCCGTGGATGTCGCCGCGCAGAATTGCCTCTTCAACATCTTCAAAATCGACGACCTGAAAAAGGCGCTTTCCGAGATGTATCGGGTACTGAAGCCCCACGGCCGCCTCGTACTGAGCGATCCGGTCTGCGATGCTGAAATGCCCCAGGCCCTCCGCGACGACGAGCGCCTCCGCGCCCTTTGCCTGAGCGGCTCCATGCCCCTGAAGGACTATATCCAGACCATCACCGACGTCGGCTTTGGCACGGTGGAAATCCGCGCACGTCGCCCCTACCGCGTCCTCGCGCCAGGGCATTACGAGACGGACAAGTTGATCTACATCGAAAGCGTGGAAGTCTGCGCCATCAAGGATCCGATGCCCTCCGACGGTGCCTGCGTCTTCACCGGCAAGACGGCGATCTACTACGGCGGCGCGCCCTTCTTCGATGATGGCAAGGGCCACGTCATGGCCTACAACCAACCCCTCGCGGTCTGCGACAAAACCGCCAACAACCTGCGCAACCTGTTCCGGGACGATCTCTACATCTCCGAAAGCACCTGGCACTACGACGGCGGCGGGTGCTGCTGAGGCTACCTCCCCCGGAACCGCATCACGATTTCCTTGTCGATTCCATCGCCCATGGGTTCGAAGCCTTGGGAACGGAAGAAATACTCGGCGAGGGCATTTTTTCGGGAGAAGCTCGTGCGGATTTCCTTGCATTTGGGGGAGTTCCGGAGCAAATCCAGCAGATGCCGCAGCGCGGTCTTGCCAATCCCTTGCTCCTGGTAACGCTTGTCGATCATGAACCGGCTGACCCAGCAGATCGCGTCGAATTCGCCGTACATGAGGAAGCCCACCATCTGCTCACCCTCGAAAATCCCGTAGGGAAATAAGTTCTCGAACTTGCTCTGCGCAAGAGAAAACAAGACGGAGGGAAGAAAATCTTCCTGATAATCATGCAATTGCAGCTGCGTCGCCTGCTCCCAATTGAAGCGGTTGAGCGGCTTGATGCTCACCTTTTGGTCAGCGGAAGATGCGTTTTCCATCGATCTCGAAGTTTCTTATCGCTTGAATTTTGTCCTCGGTGACATAGACCTCAAGGACCCAAGTCTTGCCGTCGTCGTAGGTGAAGGTGATGTTGCAGCGGTTGTTGTCCAACCAATCGGGTTTCACATTGTCCTTGGTGAGCGAACCTGCTTGATGCTCAAACTTGAAGGACTCGCTCCCCTTGGGGCTGGTGATGGTAACGCCGACGGTGATCGGGGCAGCCGGAGACTCCCGCTCACCCTTGATCTCGATCACATTGTCCCCATTGGGTGACTTGAACTGCATCTCCTCGATGGGGCCGCCGCATCCTGCGATCATCAGCGCCATCAGACACAAACCCAAGAGGGTGAACACCTGCTTTTTCATACCAGCTTCTTTGAGGACAATGTCGCAACAAATTCCTTGAGGTAAAAGGGCTCGAACAGCACCAAATCCTCGGTTTTTCCAGCTTGCAAATTCAGGTCAGCCGCGTACCCGAGATGCGCCGCAGAAGACAGCCTGCTTCCAAGGAAAATCGCATTCCCCTGGTTGGCAAAAACTTCCGCGCATTTGGCAGCACCGTCCCCCAGGAACAAGACCTTGCCCTTCGACAGCTCTTCCGCATACGACCCAGCCTCCACGATCAATGCATGGGGCTCGTTTTCAGGATGGGGGCCGGAGCCTTCGCTGACTGCAAATGTCTGGGTATAAACCTCCATTCGTCGGGCATCGATCATGGGGCAAATGCGTGCATCCATCACTTGCGCCACATCCCTCACCGACCAAGCCAATGCCTCCAAGCTGCTGATACTCAGCAATGGGATGTCCAATGCCATACAAAGCCCCTTGGCCACCGAAACGCCGACCCGCAACCCGGTATAGGAGCCCGGCCCCTTGGCCACACAGACCGCCGACAAGTCGCGGGGCGTCCACTCCAGGTCCTGCAACAGCCGCTCGATCATCACCGTCACCAGCCGGGCATGGGTGCGATTCGCATGATTTTCCTGCAATCCCACCAGTTTCCCATCCTCGAACAAGGCCACAGAACTCACATCTGTGGCTGTCTCGATCGCGAGGATACGGCGAGCTGGAGCAAGCCCCTCGGAGGCTGGATTCAGATTTTTCTTTTTGGACACGGGGCAAATTACGTAATTGGTGGCCTATCCAGCAATCAAACACTGGCGGAGGCAAGATGCACATTCACTATTTCATGCTGAAGAAAATCGCCGCAGACCTAGACCGTTGGGTCCGGGGGGGTGTCTTTGGCGAGGCCTTCACCAAGGAAAAAGACCAATTGGTGATTGGATTGGGCGCACCCGGTAAGGATATATGGCTCCGGGTCTCCTGCGGCGCACCCTTGCCTTATGTATGGCCGTTGCATGAATTCTCGCGCCCCAAACGCAACACAAAGAAGTTGTTTGCGGAAATCGAAGGCCTGAGGGTACAGAAGGTCTATTGCCTTGATTACGAACGGGTCATTGTGATCGACTTTGAGAATTATTGGCAGCTGGCGCTCAAGATGCATGGTCTGATGAGCAACGTCTTGCTCCTACGGAGCGGCAAAGTCGTGGACCGCTTTCGGCAAAACTCGGATGCCGACCTGGATTGGACACCCATCCCCGGGGAATACAATGAGGCGGCGATGTTGCAGCCGGGGTTCCAAGATTTGCCGATTTCAGACAAGCTCAAGGCCATCTCGCCCGTATTTGAGAAGCATTTCGCGATCTATGTGGAGCAAAGGATGGCCGAGGGGAGGTCCTTTGAAGAGGCTTTTCGCATGTCCGTGACGGCTGCCGATGGCAACTTTCAATACCTTGTCAAGCGCGCCACTCGGATCCAGCTTCTCCTGTTTTCGGTGGGAGATCCCAATGAAATCAAGATTTTGGGGAATGGCTTGGACAAATTCCTCAAATCCTACCACCAGTATGCCGGCTATGCCAGGGTCTTCGAGACTGTCAAAAAGCTCCTGAACAAGCACCTGAGCCGCATTCAAGGCCAAATCGATTCATTTTACCAGTCCATCGACACGATCAGCAATGAGCGTCCGCCTGAGGAGATTGGACACCTGATCATGGCCAACCTGCACTTGATCCCCCAGGGGGAGAAGGAGGTGGAATTGGTGGATTTTTACCACGAAAGGCCCATTCAGATCAAGCTCAAACCCGAACTGAATGCGCAGCAAAACGCCGAGCAATACTACCAGAAGCAGAAGAAGCACCGGTCCCGGGTGATGCACCTTGAGGAGCAAATCGTCCGACTGGAACAGGAGCTTGAGATTTACAAGGAGACCCGGGAAGGCTTCAGCAAGTTTCCGGAGCCTCAGGAATTGAGACTGAACTCTGATGGTATGGACTTCGAACTCTACCGCCAGATGAGCGTCTTCGGAAACCAGCATTTGCCCCTGCTGGAAAGTGCCAAGCCCGAATTGACGCAGCAGAAGCACAACTTCGTCGAGTTCAAAAAGGATGGGTTCACGGTGCTGATGGGGAAAAATGCCAAGCAAAATGACTCCCTGACCTTCAGCTACTCCCGCAAAGATGACCTATGGCTTCATGCGCGGGACACCACGGGGTCACACGTGATCATCCGCAACCCGACTGCCGGTCCCATACCCCATCCGGTACTCGAATTTGCGGCGGCACTTGCGGCACTCAACTCCAAAAGGAAGGGAGAAGGACTCGTCCCTGTCCAATATACCGAGCGGAAATACGTTCGCAAAGTCAAGAATGGCGCTGCAGGCCAAGTGATTGTGGACCGTGAGAAGGGATTGATGGTGGAGCCGCTATCCAGCGAATCCTAACGAGAAATCAAGTCCCTAAAATCAGCCCGCGAGCTCAGGCATGAGTGGCCCTGCAGGATCAAATGCACATCCGGGCTGCCCGTAGCCGCCGATGCCTTTCACCCAAACCAATTCGGATCCACCGTCTTCGATATAGATTTCCAAGGCGCCCTCGCCATCCGAAAAGTGGAAATGCTTGGTGAAAAAAGCCTCGTCCCCATCCGATTCCTGCACCGGCATATCGCCTTCCGCGAGGCTTGCTAGCCCCGTGACTGTGAAATAACAATCGGAGCTGGAATCCTTGGTCAGGCAACGGAAGGCGAGCCCTTCATCCGACTCCGAGAACCAGAGCTTCCATTCCTTGGTACCGCTGGTGCGGATCCTCTTTTGCGAAAAATTGACTGCTTCAAATGCCATAAGGGCTCCATTTTATCTCCCAAAGATATGAAATGCAAAACTCCAGCCGTAACAGGCTGGAGTTTTGCCATGTGGTAGTGAACCAAGCTTAGCGGGTAGCCGCCGTGCCATTGAGTTCGTCCACCTTCTCGATCTTGCCCATCGTGTAGTTGGCTTGCGGGACTTCCCAATCCTTGGGAACGACGTAAGCCACCACCTCGCTGGTACCCATCGAGCTGATCTTCACCATATTGCTTTGGTTGCCACCGAGGACCTGGATACGGCCCTTGTCCACACCCACCACGAAGCCGACGTGGCCGGTTCCGTTGGCGTGCTTGAAGACTGCGATGGATCCATAGGCGGGCTTGCTGAGCTTCTTGCCGTAGTTTGCCCAGCTCAAAGCCAATGCGCTGCCAGTGCGTTGCTGACCAGCCTGGAGCATGACCCAGTTCGCGAAGGAGGAGCACCATGGGGTCTCGTCATCCTTGAACTTGCCAGTCGTGGCGTGGTACTCGATGACGCGTGGGTTGTGCTTGGCGCCTTCGATTTCCTTGACACCGAGCTCTCCTTCTGCAACCGAGATCCAGGAGGGTTTCTCCAGCTTGCCGCCGCCAGTACCAGCACCTGCTCCACCGCCAGCGGTGGTAGGACCGCTTTGCGTGGGCGCAGCACCCGTCTTTTGGACGAATTTGCCAGAAACCCAGCGTCCCGGGCCGATTTGCATCCAACCATCGGATTCAGCAAGGATGGTCACCTTGGTTCCGGACTTGAGGGTGTCCACCACCTTGCCATCTGCGCTTGGTGTGGCGCGGACGTTGAGTTGGCTCGCGGTGACGGTACCTTCAGCGGTCGGCTTGGGATCAGCGGCGGGCTTCGTGGCAGGACCCTCAGTGGCCTTGCCAGTCAGCTTCACGTAGTCAGCGGACACCCATTGGCCGTTGCCGATGCGGAGCCATCCGTCCTTCTTCTCATAGACCTGCACCTTGGTACCGTCGGTGAGCGGGTTGCCGACCTTGCCGAAGCTTGGGCCGGGGCCGGAACGCACGTTCAAGGAGCTGGCATTCACAGTACCGCTGTCAATGGCGGTGGTGCTGTTATTGCCATTGCCGGAGGTGGGGGCAGTGGTTTCCTTCTTGGGCTCGTCCTTGCCAGCGGGAGCGGATTCGGACGGCTTCTGTGCAGGAGTCTTGCCTGCGAGGGCAGCATCCATGAATGCCTTGCGGGCATCATAGCGGCCTTTCGGAACGCCGTAGTCGTTCATCCACTTCTTGTCGGAGATGGCGGCGGCGAAGCCCTTGAGGTCGTTCTTGACCACGAGAGGCTGGATCCACTCACGGGACTTGGGCGTGTAGTCGCCGCGGTACCGGAGGTCCACCAACATTTCCATGATGGCGGGGTGGAGCTTTTCGAAGTCCACATCGCCATACTTGTCCTTGGCTGCCTTCTTCTCGCTGATGTTCACGACGGATTGCTTCATCTCGCCATACACCACCTCGAAGAGGACTTTTTGCTGATCGTGGCTGATCTCGCCGAATTTCGCCTTGTTCTTGGTGACCCATTCGCCAGCGGGTTCGCCTTTGAGGCCAGCGCCGCCTGAGAGCAGGCTGCTTTGGGACTCAGGGATGCCAGCGGCTGTGCAGTGACCAATCACCTCCTTGGCTGTGCGTGAGCCGAGGTCATAGCCACGACCGATGGTGACACCGGAGTTGCCGCCGGGCCAGTGCAACACGCGGCTGAAGTAGCGGCCGGAATCCTGACCCTCAGCATCGAAGGTGACTTGACCTTCTTTGACTTTGAGCGGATCGTCCTTCTTCTGAGCGGGAGCACTGCTCGAGGAACCGGAGGAACCAGAGTTCCCACCAGCGAAATCGGGGCCAGGCTTCATTTGAGCTGCCTTGGCACCCATTGAATCAGCCTCAGACTCCAGCGACTTGTCGTCGTTCACAGGCATGCCACCAACAGAATTGTTGGCTTGGACACGGCCCTCACGCTGCTGCGCCACGTGGGCGAGCTCGTGACCGATCAGCTCTTGGCCGGACTGGGTGTCAGGCTTGAACTGCCCGGGGGCAAAGTGGACGTCATTGCCTTGCGCATAGGCGAGGGCACCGACATCAGAGGCTTTGGAGGAGTTCGCGTGGATGTTGACATTCGAGAAGTCATGCCCCATCGCGGAGCTCATTTGAGAATTCAATTCAGGTGACAATCCACCGCCGGAACCGCCGTCGCTGCCGCCTCCGCCATTGCCGGAAGCGTCCAGTTTGAACTGAGGGGGTTGCAGGGAATTGTCTGCCTTCATCTGGATCTGCTCTCCAGATTCAGGATTTTGATGATTCTTATCCAGGGAAGTCTTTTCCATGGCAATTTCTTTTTCGGTTAAACATAGTTTTAAACCATTGGCCGACAGGCCGAAAACACGCTTGAAGTCACAGCTAGGTGTATAGCAGACGCCCCTAACAGGGCGGTATCGTTTCAAAAGAATGCAGCCAAAGCCGCGCTTTGAAGGAAAATGAACGAATTAGAGGGATTGACGAATAAATCTGACTCCGAAAATTAAGTGGATTTGGCGACCGATGCAAGGAAAAATAATCCCCATTTCGCAGAATGTTGATTTTCAACCAACATCAACTGGCAAAATGCAGGGCCAATCTAACAGGCTTAACCTCTGCCCCTTCCAGCATTTGCCCAAAGCCCTATCTTGCAACCACAGGCCATCCAGCCCGAAACCACCAAATTCATCCCAATGACCGCAAAACCCCGCCCAGAATCGCCGCCCAACAAGCAGGGTCGAAGCATTTGGGGAAAAGTCAAGGCGATGCTCATCGGCACCGTCGTCGCGCTGATCATCCTGGAGGTCTTCCTCAGGATATGGTCGCCATTCGGGGCCCGCGTCCAAGGGGGCAAAATCGTCCTGCCCGCAGGAATCACCTATGATCTGAAGCGACCGGAGGGGGCGAATGGGCTCGATGAACAGATCCATCATTCCAAAAACTCGCTTGGCTTCCGTGGCCCCGAAAAACCCGAGGACTGGAATGCCGCCCAGACAATCGTGGCAGTCGGAGGCAGCACCACGGAGTGCTTCTACTTGAGCGATGGCAAGGATTGGCCTGCGCAACTCTACGCCAAGCTACACCCCAGCCATCCCAACCTATGGATCAACAATGCGGGGCTTGACGGGCACTCGACATTTGGCCACCAAATGCTCCTCGATGACTATGTCGCCCCCCAGAAGCCCGATTACGTCCTGCTCATGTGCGGCGTGAATGACATCGGGATCGAGCAAATGCGCAGCTACGACGCCGACGCGGTGGGGAACAAAGGATTCATGGCTTGGCTTGCCCGCAACAGCAGCATTTTCGGGACCATCGCCAACCTGCGCCGGGCTGCGAATGCCCGCAAGGCAGGACTGACCCACTCCTTCGTGGACATCAAGGCCTTGCCGGAACTCAACCTGCCGCAGGACTCCATCGACCGGGCAGTTTCGGCGCAGGCATCTGGCAGAGCCGCATTTGGCCAGAGGGTGGAAAAGCTCATCTCCACCTGCAAAAAGGCCGGAATCAAGCCAATTTTGGTCACGCAGGCACTGTTATGGGGTGACACGATCGACCCTGTCTCTGGCGTCAATCTCGGCAACCGCAGCCTGCTGGAAGGCGGCAACGGCAACCAACGCCTCTATGTCCTTGAGTCTTACAATGATGTGTTGAGGAAGACCGCGACGCAAACCGGGACGCCCTTGATCGACCTGGCGGCCATCATGCCCAAATCCACTGAATATTTCTACGACGCCTACCACTTCACCAACGCCGGGGCGGCCAAAGTAGCGGCTCTTTTGGCTCCGGAACTGGAAAATCTGCTCCAGAATCCTTAATCTTGGGCTGAAAACGCTGGACGACAATGGATTTTTTGAAGGATTTGTTTCGGTTTCTCTGGCAGCGCAAGGCTTGGTGGATCACCCCCATCGTCTTGGTGCTCCTGCTCATCGGCGTATTGATCGTGCTCGGGGGCACCTCCTCCGTCGCGCCTTTCATCTACACATTGTTCTGAGCAGGCAATTGCTGCATCGACTGGCAAATGGCATGGAACAAGCAGGGAGAGCAGAAAGGAGCATTTGTAAATGGCTGTGAGTGAGGCAAACGCCGTGCTGGCAACGTGGGAAGCGGTGCGCGACGAATTGCGTCAGCAACGTGGCCGCATGGGATTTCGCGGGCAGGAGGAGCACTTCATTCCGAAGCGGGAGGTCCGATTGCGCTTGGAAAGGCGCGGCAGCGGGCGAGCCACAGGCTGGGTGACCATCCATGTCACTGCAAAACAAGACGACCTCTGGGCCGAGAACCCCGGAACGGGCGAAACCTGGAAAATGGAAGACTATGGTTGCCGCATCGCAGACTGGCTTTCGGCGATTTTGACACATTGCCGAGGCGACAACTACCTGCGCACCAATAGCAACGGAGCAAGCTACCGCAAGCCGGCCGGTGGTTCAATCACCCAAAATGGAGGAGGGGAAAATGGCGCTGTTTGAAAAATGGGGAAATAAAAAAGGGCTTAAAAGCCCTTGTGCCCAGCGGGAGACTCGAACTCCCATGCCCTTTCGAGCACCACCCCCTCAAGATGGCGTGTCTACCAATTTCACCAGCTGGGCGGAAGTGAGTGATTCGGCTGGGATTCGAACCCAGGACCCTTTGATTAAAAGTCAAATGCTCTACCAGCTGAGCTACCGAATCATCGTTACAATGAACGTCCCTGAAAAAGGGAATGCAAAGATAAACAGTTTTTCAGAAATGATACACCCTAGGGCAATATTTTTTCTAATTTTTTCATTCTTCCTCCTCGGAAAACCTGCCATTTCCAGGGCTGAGGACGGCGCCGGATCCATTTCAAGCTCCTTGGAATCAGGAGATAAGGCATTCGATGCTGGCCAATTCACTGAGGCCATGAAAATTTACGAGTCGCTCTACGACCAAGGAAAATTTTCGGAGCAGATGCTCTATCGGCTGGCCTTCATGCATGAAAACCTGCGGTCCTATCCTCAGGCCATCTTTTACCTGAAAAAGGCCGCTCAGGAATACGGCGAGAAGGGAACCGATGGCAAAATCAGGCAGCTGATGCAGCGACAGGGAAGCACGCGCTTTTTCTCTGGCGATGGCTGGAACGACTACATGCTGTTCTTCCGGAACTGGAATTGGGCGTTTTTATTGGCGTTCTTCCTGGCGATGGCTGGAATCGCGGCGCACTACCTCATCCCACTGAAGCAACTTCGCGGATGGCGGCAATTGGCGGTGATTGGAGCCTGGGTAATCTTTTTTGTCGCTGGCGCAGCGCTTTTCCACCGCTCCTTCTTGGTGCCGGACCGGGCGGTGCTCATGCAGGACACGGCCTTTTACTCCGAACCCGGATTCAGCTCCAACTATCGGCTCGGCTCCTTCAGCCTCGGCGAAACCCTTGAAATCACTTCCCGCAGCGACATTTGGGTGCAAATATCCGCCGCCGGCCGTCAGTGGTGGGTGCCGAATTGGGTGGTGAGGGAACTGTGATCTTGGCGATTCGGCAGCCTCAGGGCATCTCGATGGGCGATACCCATTCCTTCCGCACGGCGATGAACTCCCCGGCATCCAAGGCCATCCCTGACAGCCAGGATGGCCCTGCCGGAAGCGCCCCGAATTGCCGATACACCACCTGATACCCAGCACTTTCCACGCAAGCCTCCAATCCAGCGGCTTCGTCTGCCAGGCTGAACACGATATCTGGCTTGGGGACAGCACATCCATCTTCGATCCTCTCCCAATCGCTGAAGAGGTAACAGAGGTCCATGTTCAGTCCGCCGGACAGGTTACCTCTCCCGCTGGTGACCGGGCAATCCGTGAAGTCACGGGTGCATAGCCCCACCAAATCGATGAAGCGGAACTTCCCGGACCGCGCCAATCCCAGATGATAGGGCACCATCCCCGCTTGCTGACTCAGGACAACAACGGGCTGCTTTTTCCTTTCGAACACCAAGTCAGTTGCCCAAACGAGCGCTTTTGCAGGGGAGATATCCCGCAAATGGATCCGATTCTGCGACTCAATGGGATGGAATTGGCCGTCAATCAGCGGCTCTGCGATATTCTCTCGGGAAGCCCATGCCTTGAGGCATTCGTTCTCGACCTCGATGGACTTGCCCGCGTCAAACCACAAGGGATAGCCTGTGTTTTGGGAACGAGCCATCAAAAAAAGGCCCAGAATGCTCAAAACACCCCAGCCAGCTGCAACGCCCCTTGTCCAGCTCCGCCCCCTGCCTTCCAGCCATGCCCAAGCCAAAATCATCGCAGGAAACAGATAGGGGACGAAAAAGCGACCATTTTCCATCCAATCCCCACCACTCAGGGCGATGAAAGCCAGACCCGAGAGAACAAGGCCAAGGAGCAAGGCAATTCCCGGAGACAGGGTTTTCCGCTTCAATGCCTGGATCATCCAAGCCAGGACTCCCACCGCTGGCACCAGCAATTCAGGATGCCGTATCAACAACCAAACGAGGTACTTGCATCCGGCAATCCAGCGAACAGGTGCAAGCACGCTAGCCTTTGCCATGGCCGACTGCGGAAGCCAACCACCCGTGAACCAAAACCTCCAAGCAGCCACCAATCCCGCGGAAACCAACAATACTCCAAAGAGCCCAAGCCACTTCCGCGATGAAATCCCGCCTGCAGATTTTCGCAGGATCGCCCACGCAATTCCCAAACCGACGAGCGCAACCATCCACGCCTCAGGACGTACCATCGCCACCAACAAACCCGCTCCAGCAACCTTTCCCCATTGCTTCCAATCCACACCGTCCATCTGCAACAGCCCTGCCACTGCCCCAATCCATACCAAAAGGATGAAAGCAGCCAAGGCTCCGTCCAGCCCACCCCATGCCCAGTACATCATGATCGGTTGAAGCCCGACAAGCAACCCGAAAGTCCAACGGACCTCAATTCCTAGCTTTTGCAGGAGGTTCAGGGCGAGCGCTTGCGCAAGCAATCCGCAAACCAATACGAAAACCAAGTTGAGAAATGGCAACTCCCCTCCCACCACGCGATGCAGGGCACCGAGCAGGAGCACGTGCAATAGCGAGGAGCTCTGCTCCAATTTCTCGCCATTGTAATTCAGGATGTTGCCTGTTTCTGAGAATGTATGCGCCGGCCACAGGGTCTTGTAAACATCATCCCTTCCCGTTGGGCCCAGCAAAATGGCCCCAAGGAGCAATAGGATGCCCGCCCCAAGCAACACGGCAAGAAATTGCCTTCCCCGAGTCTGAATGACCATCCTTCAAAATACGGTGAGTTTTCCCGAATCCAAGCCCACTATCGCCGGAGAAGCTCGCGCAAAGCACCATCAATTTCGGGAAACTTCCAGGTGAACCCGTTGTTTTTCAACACCTTGGGGTCCACAAATGCGCCTCCCCAGAGAACCACGGACATCTCGCCGAAAACCAGCTGGAGGATCCATTTCGGCAATCGGAACAGGCTCGGCCTTCCCATCGCCTTTCCCAGAGCCTTGGCAAATGCCTTTTGCTGAATGGCTTGCGGGGAAACGAGGTTCACCGGGCCGGAGATATTGGAGTTTTCGGCGAGGAAACGGATCGCCGCCACCAAGTCATCCAAATGAATCCAAGGAAATCCTTGCCTTCCGCTACCCACCGGGCCGCCAATGAAAAATTTGTACGGCGTGAGCATCTTCGCCAAGGGACCATCCTCCTTATCCAACACGACGGATATCCGCATGGTGACGGTCCGGGCCCCAGAGCCTTGAGCTGCTGCCTCCCAAGCCTTGCAAATCTGCGACATGAACCCATCTCCAGCGGGAGAGGCCTCATCCACAGGAGCTTCCAGCAGGTCACCGTAGTAATTGAAGCCGGAGGCGGAAAGCAGCACTTGCCCCGGTTGCGGCTTCGACTTGAGGAACTCGACACAAGCCTTGGTCGCGTCCACGCGGCTCGACACCAGCAATTCCTTGTAGGAAGGATTCCATCGCTTGCCGATGCTTGCCCCGGCTAGATTCACTACCACGTCAACTGGAGGCACGGAATCAGGAACCTTGCGCCCATCCCACTGATGATGGTGGAGGCCGGAGGTTGAAGACGATTGCTTGCCCCGACCGAGGTTGTGGACTTCGTGCCCATCAGCCAGCAAGCCATTGATCAACCGCCTGCCAACGAGGCCAGTACCGCCAGTGACGAGGTATTTCATACAGGGATAGCTGGATTGCCGAAGACCTTGGAACCCTCCTCGACTGAACGAAGCACCACAGACCCTGCACCCACTAGGCAGCCCTTGCCAAGGCGCACCCCTGGATGGACAACCGCGCCAGTCCCCACAAAAACGCCGTCCTCGATCACCACATTCGCCCCGATACGAGCTCCGGAGTTAAAGTTGCAGTAGTTGCCAATGCGGACATCTGTCTCCACCGTCACCCCAGAATGGAAGTGATTCATGTCACCAACCACAGTGTTTGCATTCACGACGGTGCTGGCATTGAAAATATTGCCAAAGCCGATGTCGGCGTAAGGCGACTGCCATGACAGTGGGTGAACCGCATTGGCGGAGGGGCGCTTGGTGCGCTTCGCGACCTTCTCATAGATGTGCTGACGCTCGGCCATGTCACCCACGGCGACCAGGAATTCGATCCGGTCATCCTTGAGCAACGCGCGGCTCGTGTCATCGTCATACTGCCCGACCACATTGATATCGTTCAGGTCCCGGGTTTCCCGCTCGGGATCAGTTTCCACAAAGCCGAGCACGATATGGCCCATTGCGGTATAGACATCGGCTGCGATACGCGCCTCCGCGCCTGTGCCAACAATCACGATCTGTTTTTCTTCCATCTTCAAATTTGTGAAGGATAACCTAGGGACAAATCTAGGCCAGAATTGTTTTGCACCATTGCACAATTGGGTCCATTCGCCACCACAAGCGATCCGAAATCCAAAAGGGAACTCCAAATGTCCATCCAGTCATGACCGCATTGCAAGGAAGCGGCTCCCCACCTCACAGGTCAAGCAGCCGAGCCGTGAGCATTCGGTCTTGTAAATGCCAATCATCCCTTGCGCCTGCAAAGCATTGGTGGGAGCAAGCCCAAGCGCCGAGAACTTCCTTGTGATTTGATTCGCCTCAGGCGGCAATTCCCTCAGCCAATTGGCAACTTGGACGGTGCGCCACTCTTCGCTGGAGGACTGACTGGAATCCCAGGTCAGGTGCGCCTCCCGCCAACCCAAAATGCCGAGTGGAGCCAAGACATTCACCGCCAATCGGTGCCTACTGTCGCGCCCAAACTCCATTCTGCGTTCGTTCAAGGTGTTTCCAAAATCATAGTGCACCGCCCAATAGTCCCCCACCTCCAACTTGGCATCGACGAAACCAGTTGCAAAATCCTTTTCGAGCAACTGACAAAGTGGCCGATAGGTCTCAGCCAACATGGCCAATTGAGCGATCCGGGTTGCTGGCAGCCCTGCAGGCCGCATCCGATGGAACTTGAAGGGTATCGCAGTCAACCGCAGGCCGTGCTTGGCTTTCAGATACCTCCAGTTGTCTTGAAGTTCACGTTGGTAGTGGTCGAGGGGCGCCCCTTCAAGCATGCCTGCCTGCCCGAACAAGATGGCCTCAAGGCAAATCCTCGAGTGCACATACTTCCTCACCACTGACCACGGCGCCTTTTGCGCCAATGTCCTGAAATGCTCTCCATTGACAGGTCCTCCCAAGCTCACGGCGAGTTCCTCCCACAACAATTGGCTCCAATCGTAGTGGATGGCCTTGAGCTTCTCCATCAGTTGCTGGGCTTTGGCTTTCATCCTGCCAATTCCTGCATTTTCAAGCCACAATGAAGGATTCTCAGGCAGGCTCAACCGCCCAAAGTCCCCACAAGGCAGCCCCAAACTACCCAATTGCCCCAGCGAGGGCCGAATGCGCCCCTCCAGGCACAGGGAGGAAACCAAGGTTCCATCGATTCGTGACGCCTGCGTGGCCCCTCCCTTCAGAAAGACGTGCAGGACGACGGGGCTATATTGTCGGTCCAAGTGATGGCCATGTGCGTACCAATCAGATTCATGGAGGTGCAGTTCGACATGTCCACAGTGACGGGTCCTGCCAATCATGATCTCGGCATCCAGGAAGTCTGGACCATGGTTCAGGTTGAGTCGCCCTGGATTCAGCACCTTCAAGGATTCTCCCAGTGTAGTCCTCAACCCAGACCTCTCGAAATGCAACCCGAGCCAAGCTCGATGAAATTCGTTTTCATTTTTGTAGCCTGAGGTAATTGAGGCCACCTTGGGTCGCGATTTCAAGCCCGCCCCCTCTCGAACCGGCCTCTTCACCGCCCCAGTTCCATGATTCACCTCCGAGCCAACCAAGGCAACTCCAAGCGGATGCCCGCCTCCCCTTTCCGCAGCACCTAGTACCAGGTTCGATACATTGCCAACGAGCTCTTCTGAGTTTTCCCATTCGAAATGCGCACCATTCGTCTGGATGTCTGGAAGGCAGAAATCCTCCGCTTTGGAGGTATCTCCCCTAATGTTTTTCCTTTCTTGGATTTCTGTTTGATTGGCCCGACCAAGCGCTCCTTCGCCCTCTTTTTTCCTTCCCATCTTCTTTCCTTCCCTTCCTTTCTTCCAAAATTACTTCTTTCCCTTCGAAGTTCTAATAATCTTACCAACAATTTCCCCCAATTTCACACCAAATGCTAAAATTCCCTCATCATGCCCCGCCATTGCTAAAATTTTGATTGGCCCGGTGAATTCGTTTGAGGTCATTCGTTCCATTTCGAGGGCCATCTCAGGGGTACCGTAGGCAACTGACGGATCGGTCGAGGGTCCATTTTTGAGCATTTCGGCCCAAAGCTGGGCGTGGTGCACGTGCACGACATACTGGATATCCGGTGCGACTCGGTAGAGCATGGCATGTGTCATGCTCTCGGAGGATGCCGCAACTGGCCCGGTACAGGAAACGTGGTTCCGCTGCAAATCCCAGTCATCCACCACGCAGAAGTGCTCCGCCCCAGCGGTGACAAGCCCTCCTGTGGCTGTCCCCGATATCACGAACTTGTCCGTTCCGGCGATCCTTTGGCTGATATTTCCGAAACCGATGCCGCTGTCTTCGTAGATTCCAATGAGATTCACTCGGCGCAAGCGATTGCGCGCTTCGACAAGGTCCGCGATGCCTTCGGGCGCTGGCCCTCTGGTCCAGTCACACTCAAATTTGACATAGCCTTCGTCGATCATCGCACTATGAGACGAGCTTGATAGGAGCCGCCATAGGTATTGGAAAGGAGAATCTGGTACAGTCCTGGGGGCCAATGATCGGCAGAGAAGTCGAAGGAGAATTGCTTGCCAGCTGAAGGGACGTTGGCTTCCAAGACAATTCTCCCAATTGCATCGCTGCACCTCAAGAGGTAATTCCCGGCGGGAATTCCTTCTCCTTGGAGGTGAACTGTGGAGGCTCCAGAGAAGGAGGAAACCGGATTTGGCCAGACCAAGAGCCGGCCTTCCGAGGACAGTGGATCATCCATCCCCACACATTCGATCACCAACACCTCGTCACGGTTGGAGCATCCGTTCGAATCGGTCGCCTCCACCCAAATCAATCCTGCCTGCGAGACAACAATTGAGTAGCCAGTATCGCCAGTGCTCCAATTCACTTGCGTGAAAACGCTGTCCAAGGTCAACACCACAGGCTGTCCATTGCAGATCACCGTGTCACCAAGGATTTCGACAGGCACGGCTGTCGTGGGGTAGAGCACGATGCCATAGCCGTTGTCCGGGCTGATGGCATTCGGTTGGCTGGCGTGGATGCGGACGCGGTAATTGTTACCAGAAACTATGCCCGGAGGAACAGTGCCGAGGATCGTCCCCCCAAGTTGGCTGGGAAGGGTGCCGATCACTGTCGGGGATGTGAAGCTGCCGTTAGCGTCGGAAAGCTCAAGGGAGAAAATATTCCCTGGCTGGAAATATCCCCATGCTTGAAAATCGACTTGAAATTGGTCGGCGGTGCAGTAGGGGGTGCCGATGACGCTCAGGATGGCCAACTCGGGCTGCCGGGTCGCGTACTTTGCGAGGAAGAGGTCGATGGTGCCGAGGTAAGTCACTTCGGTGAAGGTGCCGAGGCGCAAGGTATCCGAGAAAAGCCCAGTCACCAGGACATTCTGGGCAGGATCGACTGCGATGCCGAACGCATCCAGCGAATACATATCCCCAGAATGTTCCAGCAAAATCAGGCTCCCATTCGAGTCAACCTTGGCCCAGTACATGTCGTCATAGCCTTGGCTCGTGATCGTCTGCCCCCAGGTGAAGTTCCCGAAAAAGAATCCCGCAACATAGAGGTTCTCCTCCGAGTCGATTTCCAAATCCTGGATAAAATCAAGGTCAAAGCCGCCAGCCTTGTAGGCCCAGAGGAAATTCCCCGCAGCGTCCATCTTCCCATAGAAAATGTCCAAAGTGTCGCTTGCGGTCAGGTTGGTGCTGCCCACAGCAATGGTTCCACTGAAATTTCCGACAAAGTAGCAGTCGCCGTCGGCACTCACCTTCAACCGGAAGATTTCAGCGTCTCCGCTCCCGTAGATCCTTCTGGCAAACAACACGTTGCCATTGGCATCCATCTTGGCGATGAAGCCATCAGTCGCACCCGCGCTCACCAGCGCTGATCCGCCGAAATTCGCTGTTCCCATGAACCCGCCACCAACCCAGACACTTCCGTCTGATCCGACATCCACCCCATTGGCATAGTCATTCTGGCTGCCGCCCATCGAGAAAGCCCATTGAAGGTCCCCGACGGAATCGAACTTGGATATGAAGGCATCCTCCAACCCAATGCCTTGGATCGTATCCGTGCCGTACCAGCCATCGTTCCGCATCACGCCGACGGTATGGCTGTTCCCATGGACATCCACCGCGATGTCTTTCCCTTCGGAAAAATCCGGCGATGACGCTCCATTCAGCGACCGCCCCCAATGCAAGCTACCATCCGGACGCAGACGCATCGTGATCGCATCCCAAGCATGCAATGTCTCCCGGTTCGCGGGAAAGCCCACCAGCCCATAGCCAGCGCAGTAGGTATGATCATCCGCCCCGATCCTCACCCCAAACGTCCGGTCGGTCCCTGGGCTGCCTTCGACGTGCACCCATTCCATGATCCCAGCCGCGTCATACCTGCAGGTGAACATGTCGCTCACGCCAACGGAATTGTAAGCAACCCCATTGAAAAGGGCTCCGTCATCGTAGTCCCCACTGAGATAAACCCTCCCATCCGGCCCGCAGGCAACATCGTTTCCAGACTCAATGTAGCTCGGCCCCTCGATGCTGCGAAGCCAGACATACCCCGTTTGCGCTTCCAGCTCCTGCCACCCTGACAGGCAGCAAAACAATGCCACCGAAACCAAGGAAAGCCTTGACCACCAGCAAGTACGAGTCCGTTGAAAATCCATCCTCAAGAGTTATGATCGTTTCAAATCCCAATCCGGGCACTTACAGCCGCACAATCTTTTCATTGGCGATCACCCGATCCGTGCCTGAAATCCGCAAAAAGTAAACGCCAGCTGGCAAGGGATTCGTCGCAAACTGGAAGCGGTTGAGCCCAGAGCGCACTCGGTCGTGACGCAACAGCTTCACCAAGCGACCGTTCACATCATAAAGCGCGATGTCCAACAGCTCATCCTGCTCAATCATGAACTCCACGTTCACGATGTCCACCGCAGGATTAGGGAAAGCCGTGGCATCGACATACGGAGCAGGATCAGGTTCCGTACCCACAATCGAAGGATGATGGTACTCAGCCACCCAAGTTCCAGGCTGCCGATTCGCCCTGCCGTAGGTCGCTGCCAGCCAAACCACGCCATTTTCATTGTACCGGCGCTGCACACCTGTGTAGTCCCCCCAACGGTCAGTCCCGGTGAGCGCGTTGATGTAACTCTCACCACCCTTGGCGATGACCATCGGGGAATACCCGCCATTGCCATCGTAATAGATCGCACCACAGCCAGCCCGGTAGGTGGCATTGGGGCCACAGTAATTGATGGCCAGCAGGGCGTCATTGTCAGCGGGGCTCATGCCCATCCATGCGATGGCCGGGTAGCCATAGTCACCATTCGCGTAGCCAATCACCTTGCCAGTCAAGGATCTGCTCCCTGTCACATCCGTGAGAGTCCCGTGGTAAAAGCCAGCCCGCCCCGTAGCAGTGTCAATGCTGTTGCCGACGAATTGGATGTTACCATTTTCGATGAATCCGTCCAGCCAGCGCGCGTCATTGGTCGCGAGGTCTTGGTTGAATTGCTGCATGGCATTGGGCGGGAAACCATAGGATTGGTTGATGACGCCATAGTCCACCAAGAACTGAACACCGGCCGCATTCATGGTGTCGGTGATCTCCATGATGAAAACGGTGTCGTTGCTGCTCGACATGTTGCGATTGCTCATGAAGTAGAGGTTCGGGCCAGTAGGCGCAGAGCCGCCTTGGATCGGGCAAAGGTTGCGAACGGGGCGGCCGCCAAACTGCACGTTGAACCAGAGCCGCGTCTCCAGAGAGTCCCCGGAGTAGGCATTGTCGAGGTCGATCTGCCAGCAAATGCTCTGGTTGAATCCCGTCTGCCAAGGCTGGTTGTTATAGAGCAGGTTCCCGGTGAGGAACAACTCGTTCTGGCTCAAGGCCATGATCGGATAATCCGTCCAGAGCGTCTCATTGTTCGGGTCGCCGGGGAGGGCATACAGGTTCCATGCACCTGTCGGGTCATTGGTCTGGGAAAAGCCGACAATCACCCAACTCGTGGTGTTCGTGAAGCCATTGAGGCAGGCGATGATGAAACGGTCATGGACTGGGTCGTACAATGCCCGCGGGTCGAATTTGTCTCCGTTCAGGCCAAGTGCCGCACTCCAAGCATCCAAGGAAATGTTTCCCGCGAGGATATTGCCGAACTCATCGTGCATGTAGATCGTGGAATTGACCACGGAGACGATCTTGCCGCCATTGCTGATCGCCATGTCGTTGTCATTGGGGACGCCGGTGATGACGAAGTTGCTGCCGAAATTGTCGCCAAGCCAAGGGGAAGGCGCGGTGCTGTCGGTTTTCATCGCGTTCTCCGAAACAGGCTTCCGCAAGGATTCCATGGCCTTCTTTTGGGCGGCGAGCCACACCTTTTCAGGGTCTCCTCCCGGAAATGGGGCCTCCAACCTGGTCATGAGCGGGTGGTAGTCCTCCTGGATCTCGCTCATTTTCACCGTGGCCTGCCGTGGCAGGGTGATGGGGCGAGACTTGGCGCCGGACTGTGCCAGGATCGCACAAATCGGCATGACCAGGAGTAACGCAAGCAGCAGGGTTGATTTCGGTTTTCGCATCGGGTAAAGCATATCAGGCAATTGGCTCATCGGGCCAATCGCAGGTATTCCAAATGATTCAGGTAATCAATCACACCGCCTTCGAGGCATTGCTCGATGGGGCTGCAACGGTAGCTGAAATGGACGCCCTTGGCCTCGACCTTCTTGCCGACCATGGCCTCGTACTCTGGCTTCCAAGGCTGCCCTTGGCCCCCGGTCAGAAAGTCCACAGGCAGGATGAACTTGTCCAACTGTCCGAGCCTGCCCTTGGTATGTCCCAGGATTCCCACGACCGTCACCGGGCCGATTTCTGTGAGTTTTCCTTCCATTTCTTCAGTTGAACCGGGCGAATTCTTGGCGGGGGTGGACTCCACGGAGGGGTCCAGCTCCGGCGTCACCTTGGCGCGCCGCCCTGCGTGGCAGGATGCCAAGCACAGCAAAAGCAGCATTCCAAACGCCCATTTCATCCTTTGAATATCCACATTCTTCCCCAAATCCCCAAACTCAGTAGCCCCTCGCGGCATCGTCACGACGAGGGTCGGCGGCCCCTTCGAGCTTGCCGGCAGGCCGCCTGCGGATCGCATCCACCCGCCCGATGGGCTCCCTGACGCAGATCCTGTGCCCCATTTCCCGCAGGGCATTCCACACCTTCACCGAGAAGACACTGTCCTCGATGGCAATTTCATCCGGCTGCCACTGATGGTGGAAGCGCTTGAGGTCCACCGCCTCCTGCAAGGAAGCCCCATGGTCGATCACGTCGAGGATCACCTGGAAAATGCTCGTTGGAATTGTCGCTCCACCCGGGGTACCCAGCACCAGGAAGATCTTCCCCTCCTTTTCCACAATCGTTGGCGTCATGGAACTGAGCATCCGCTTGCCGGGCGCGATGGCATTCGCTTCATTGCTGATCAAACCAAATTGGTTGGGGCTGCCGGGTTTGGCGGTGAAGTCGTCCATCTCATTGTTCAGGAGAAAACCAGCGCCCTTGACCCAAACCTTGCTGCCGTAGGGGCTGTTGATGGTGGTGGTCACGGAAATCGCATTGCCTGAGGGATCCACGATGGAAAAATGCGTGGTCTCGGTCGGCTCCCGCTTCGGCAGGCCGGGCAGGATGCTGTCGCTCGGCGTCGCCCGCGTAGGGTCAAAGTCCGCCATCCGGCCTTTCAAGTAGGCCTGTTCCAACAATTCAGCGACCGGAACTTTCACAAAATCCGGATCCCCCATGTATTCCGAACGGTCTGCGAATGCCCGCCGCTCGGCCTCCACCATGCAATGTATCGTCTGCGGCGTCAAGGCTCCCCACTCACCCAGTGGATATGCCTCCACCATCTTCAGCATCTGCACCAAAACCAGTCCACCGCTGCTCGGGGGCGGCATGGTCACCACCCTGTGCCCGCGATAATCGCCGACCAGCGGCTCCCTCCATTTTGCCTCATACCCATCCAAATCCGCTTGCGTCACCCTTCCTCCACCCCGCTCCATCTCCTCCACGAGCAACCGTGCCGTCTCCCCTTTGTAAAATCCGTCAGCACCCAAGTCACGTATCCGCTCCAATGTCACCGCCAAATCCTCCTGCCGAATGGTATCCCCTTCCTGCCATGCCTGATCCTTGACCAGGTACGACTGCCCCCTCTCATTGTAGAACCTGAAATCGGGTTGTTGCTCGTTCAGCCACTTGGCTTCATGGGCAGTCGCCGCAAATCCCTCTCTCGCCAATTCCACAGCAGGCTGCACCAAATCCTTCCAAGGCAGCCGCCCGTATCGCTGATGCAAGGCCACCATCCCCGCCACCGAGCCCGGCACGCCCACAGCCTTATGGCCTTTTTCGCTCAACTTCGGGATGACCTCGCCCTTGCCATCCAGGTACATGTCCCGGCTAGCTGCGGCAGGTGCCTTTTCCCTGAAATCCAATGCATTCACCTCGCCACCCGCCTGCCGGACCACCAACAGCCCTCCCCCACCGATGTTCCCTGCATAAGGGAAGCAAACCGCCAAAGCGAACTGAACCGCCACCGCAGCATCCGCCGCGTTTCCACCCTTGCGCATCACCGCCACACCGATCTCACTCGCCAATGGATGCGCCGAAACGACCATCGCGGAGTCAGCAACCAATCCCTCGTACTTCCCGAATGGTGAAGGGGCTTTCTGATTGGTTTGTTTCTGGTCCTTCGAACCGTCGCATGCTCCGATGAACATGGACGAGGCAACCGCGCAAACCAGAATCCACCACCTGCCCATGCGCCTCATCAATTCGGATCGCTTGCGGTGATGTAATAGATGATCGAATATACAACGATCAAAGCCAATGCAGGCACATAGGCCAAGAAAACCGTGACCAGCCAAACCCAAAATGCCCGAAGGGTCGGGAAGCCGAAGATCGCAGCGATCCCACGTACCCGGACCACCATACCCCAAAGCAACACGGGCAGGGCCACGATCAAGGGCAACCAGCCCAAGAACCCGTCAAATGCCCAAATCTCCTTGGGATGGCTGACGGCCTGTGAGCCATTCAGGGCCAGATAAACCACCAAAATGATGGTCCAGAATGCCAGAAAAGGCACTTGTGTCCAAGCTACGCCGCATTTGGCAAACTTCGAATCCAGCTCGGAGCCAAACCAACGCGCCACCATCCGCAGCACCGCCGAGTAGAGATAGCCCGTCACGATACCGCCGACCGGCCCGACCAATAAAATTTGAATCATCACCCCGATCGGATTCGGCTCCACCGCCAACCAATCGGGAATGCGGATCGCGAGCATGAACATCAGGCCCGTCACCATGTACAAGCGATGGATGTACTCCTCAGGATAGGTCCTGCAGGCATGGAGCACAGCCTCCTTGGTCCGGAACCAAACTGCTAGCAGAGGGCTTTGTCCCAATCCACTTTCAGTGTTCTCAGCGTGTTTTTCCGTTGAATGACTGTCCATCACATCCATTTAATATCCGTCAACCATGCCAGGGCGGCAACCATCACCCCCAAGCTGCCCAGTATGCTTCCCAGCCCAGCGACAACCGCTTTGCCCCAACCAATTGCAAATGCTTCCCGCAGGAATGCAATCCACAGGATCCCAAAAAAGATCAATGCGGTCACTTCGACAGCCAAGCCCAACCATTGCCAGGCGGAGGAGGCCGAATCCCCACCGAAACCGGGAGAATTCATCGTGAAGAGGACCAACCCAGCCATCAAGGCAGCGGGGGCAAACACCTTGGAAAACTTCCCAAATCCAGCGAAAAGCCGTTCATAACCGACCAAGCCTCCTCCGAGGGATTGCCGCAGCCATTGAACTGCATTCACCACGGTGGACCAAGCCATGAGCCATTGCCGCATCACCGGGACTGAAAATGCAGCCCTCAAGCGCTCCGCCCCAAGCAACCGCTTCCATACCAAATTCTTCAGCGGAAATGCAGGGATATGCAAGTGCCGCACAAAGGCCACCCGATGCCGGCGATCCATGGCATTGCCCAGCAAAAGGCCGATTGCGGGAGCGAGAAAGCAAATCACAAGACCTGTCACCACCCCAACAATCAGCACCACACTCATGATCTGACCAGTGAGGTATTGCCGCCCAAGGTTCATCAGGTCCGCATACAGCGAAACCAGGACCATGCCGCCAAGCAATACTGGAAGGACAGTGGTGTCGCGGCTGGGTTCGTCCAAAACGACGCGCACGGCAGCCGTGGGCTTGCGCAGCATGAACCAGACGTTTACCCGAGAACTCATCCTTGGCACCACTCCATTTTCATCGGCCAAATTAGGTATTTTTCAACTAGCCCCTCCCCAAGTCTGGCCCGCTTTTTGTAATTTCAGGGCTATGAATTCTTGGAAAATGCGCCTTTGGATGACACTTGGCGGCAAGTTCAGCTTGCGCAGCCTGATGATGACAATGCTGATGTTCGCCTTCATCACTCCCCTCATGGCTCAAACCACCGACTGGGACGAGGAAGATGAAGAAGAGGAGGAACCCACCGAAGAAAAGGCCCTCATCGACGACCGCCCCGCCAAGAAGGAGGAGGTCACCGTCACATTGAACAGCAAGTTATTCAATTGGTCCGAGGAGGTTCACGTCAAAAAAGGTGACACCCTCGACATTTCCGTGCGGGACCTGGCACCTGCGAGCAGGGTTGAAATCGTGGCCGAGAAAGGCGGTATCCCACTGGGCCGCAAGGTCTTCTACTCCAACAACCGTGGCGAACTCGACCTCGAGATCCGTGTCGGCAGCCGCAAGGTCAAGGGCAAGATGACCATGATTTACATCCCCTCAGGCGCTGCCAAAAAGGAGCGGGAGGTCATGATCTTCGTCGAGTAACCGAATTCAGGAAAAGGTCATCTCCGTCTTGAGCGAACGCTCGGTTTCCTTCCGTTCGATGGCAAGGGTGAGCAACCGATCGATCAAGTCCGGATAAGCGATCCCCGAGAGCTTCCACAGGCTCGGGTACATGCTGATGTTCGTGAAGCCCGGCAAGGTGTTCACCTCATTCACGAGCAATTCGCCCTCAGCAGTCAAAAAGAAGTCCACCCGGGACAGACCCTCGCATTCCAGTACCTTGAATGTCTTCACGGCGAGTTCCTGAACCCGCTTGATCGTCGCCTCGTCCATGTTCGGGGCCGGCAACAAGAGCTTGGCACCCTCCGCGTCGATGTATTTGGCCTCGTAGTCATAAAATCCATCCGGCGGCACCACCTCACCAATCACCGACCCTGCAGGATGCGCATTCCCAAGGACAGCGCATTCGATTTCGCGCCCCTTGATGCCCTCCTCGACGAGGATCTTGGTATCAAATTCAAATGCCAGGTCCACAGCCTTTTGCAAGTCTTCAGGGCGGCTGACCTTGCTCACCCCCACAGAGGATCCCAAGCGGGCAGGCTTCACGAACCATGGCAATCCCAGATGCGCAACCGCCCCTGCCACAGCTCGCTCACGCTCCGATTTGTGAAACACCTCGAATCGGCTATTAGGGATACCGGCCTGAGTGAAGAGCCGCTTGGCAATGTCCTTGTCCATCGCGACGGATGAACCCGCCACTCCCGGCCCGACGTAAGGCAAATCAAGCTGTTGCAGCAAACCCTGCATCGAACCGTCCTCCCCGTATGGGCCATGCAAAATGCTGAAGACCACTGAGGGCTCGGGCAGGGCTTCTTGACGCATCAGGTCCAGCAAATGAGGGCCCACATTCCCAGGAACCACCCCAATCGGGCGGTTGCGGGTGGTCAGGTGGACGGTCTTCGGATTCGGCTCCTGAGCGAGGAATGTCGCCTCGTCTTGCAGGTGCCACATTCCGTCCTTATCGACACCGATGAGGAGGGGCGAGTACTTCTGTAGGTCGAGGGCCTTGATGATGTTCATGCGGAGATCAGCAAATCTCGTGCTCGGCGATTTGCCGCCAAGCATGATGGCGACCGTCTTGAGTGAATCCATTCAGCAAAGCTACTGCACTCATGGGCGTGGAAGCTGCCATTTTTGGACAGCAGGCCATGGGGATTGTGCAGGAAATTGAACGGGGAGAATCAGTAAGTGTAGTTGAATCGGAGCATCGGGAACGCCCTCGGCATGGACTTCCACGATGACTTGTCAGAGGCGTGCGGAGCGGCTTGATGTTGAAGCCGAGCTTCTCCGATTTGATGGCCTCGCAACCGTCACCATTGCTTTGGTGCGAAAGGTTCAGGTGCGCGACTGCCGGAATGGATTTGTCCCAGCCGCCAGCCCAATACAGGTCGATGTCATGGTCCTGCAGCCGCCGGAATAGCTCACTTTCAGCTCCAAACAATCCCCAGCGTGATGCCACCATCCAACCGTGCAATGGAATCCTTGAAGGGCGCTGGTCGCCACCAAGTTCGGCACCACAAACACTCGCTGGTTGCGGCGGTCCACAGGCAGGCGGAGGCATCCACACCCACAGGCTCGTCAGGCGTGGGCTTCGATGCTGTTCCGCTTTGGGCTTGCAGGCCGTGAACGACAGGACGAATGCGAGGGTCACCAACCAAAACCATTGCTGCTTCATGGGATTTCCGGAGGATTTTCACACGAACTTACGAATTCGGCCCATTTCTTAGGGAAATGCACCCGACACCATTGACAATGCCTCCCAAATGACCAAGATTGCTGCATGGATACCGACGCAGAAATCACCCGCCATTACAGGGGCTTGGAGTGGATGTACAATGAAAGTGCCGCCATCAATTCCCTGACCAAGCACCGTGTTGCCATCTCCGACACCCGGGCGACAGTGACCTGGCAGGTGAATCCCCAATTTTTCCATGCAGCAGGCTCCTTGCACGGCTCCATGTACTTCAAAATATGCTGGACGATGCCGCCTTTTTCGCTGCCAACTCCATCGAGCGCGAGGTATTCGTGTTGACGGCAACGATGAACATACAGCTTTTCCGGCCTGTGACAGGCGGAAGCCTCACTGCGACGGGGTGGATCACTGTGCCCGGCAAGACCTTGATTCACGCCCAATCCGAGCTCAGGGATGACCGTGACAAGCTGGTAGCAGCCGGGCAAGGCACCTTTTCCCGATCCAATGTTCCGCTGATGAGCTTGGAAGGATACAGGATGGGGTTCGAGCTTAGGTGACAGTGGATAGTTGACAGTGGAGTGGCCGATGCGTGCTTTGGGGAGCTGATCGTTGACGGTGAATGTTGGGGTGGCCGATGCTTGCTTTGGGGGAGGTGATCGTTGACGGTGAATGTTGGAGTGGCCGAAGCGTGCTTTGGGGGGTGATCGGCTACGATTTTGGGGCTTGGGTTGTTGGGAATGGGTACCCCTAAAAATCAGAGTCGCGCCGACAATCTTTGCCTTGCGCGACCCCTGATCGGGCTTTTAATCAAAATATCTTTCTAAAAACTGCCCTTGCGGGCGATCAATCTTTCTGTTTCAAACACCGGATTTCTCCGGGAACTGAGCCGTTGAACGCGCTCTGTTGCACCAATGTTGCCGTTTTTTCATTGTCCGCCAGAAGCCTTAACAACTTTAACAAGTTTCAATAATGCAGCCACAGCAGGACGCCTTATCCCCAGATTTTTCCACAGAATCGGCAACTTTTGGGCCAACTCGGGGTTGGTGAATGTATGCGCTTCTTGATCAAAACTGCGGTGAAGGGCGAACCCCGAAAGGTGTTCGCGGGGTTTGACCACAACTTGCTCCTGAAGCTGAGCCCGCCGGGGATGCGCATCGACCTCATCCATGCCGATCCAGCGGAAAAACCGGATGGCTACATCCACCTCAAGGTCACGATGCTGGGCATCATTCGGCAGGAATGGAAGAATCGGTTCTCAAACTATGAAATCAATGACGACCGCTGCCATTTTGTGGACCAAGGCGACATGATGCCATTTCCGATCAAGCTGTGGCGGCACGACCACCGGGTCGAGCGACTGGAGGGCACAACCCACATCATCGATGACGTCCAATACGGCACGAACTTCTTCCTGCTTGATTGGCTGCTCTTTCCGGTGCTTTGGTTCCAATTCCGGTACCGCCGCCCGATCTATCGAAGGCATTTCGGTCAGCCATAAAACACAGCGACCTGCCACCCTCAGGTAGCAGGTCGCCATGAATAGGTGGTCTGCCTTACTTCCTCATGAAGTTGAAGACGAGCAAGCCCACGAGCACCAGCAACAGTGCGATGAAGCCGATGAAGACAAAGAGGTTGCGACCTTCGAGACCTTCGTCCACGTGGATGGCAGCTTCTTCTTCAGTAGCGGCTTCACCCGGCTTCTTGGGTTGGAACCCCAACATGCCCTTGAGAATCTCGTCATACTGCGCACCCAGCACCGAGTCGCCGCCTGCGATGGCATGGTTGCGGATACCGTCCATGAGTTCCAAGCTGTAGTCGAGCGATATTTGACCGGGTTGGAAGACGGCATTGGGGCCGAGGTTGCGGTGCCACTTCAGGATGGAGTCCACGGGAGTGCCATTGGGGGCAGAGGTCGGAGCCGGAGGCCATCCAGCGGTCATGTGCTGTGACATGATGGAGGAGCCACGATCACCAACAGGTCCTTGGAGGCGGTAGCCCCAGCCCATGTTCTGAACCAAGGAGCTCCGGGGATCATCGACTTTCCAGACGTTGGTGTTCACCCAAGTCTCCTTGAGGGGCTCGCCGTTGCGGGCTTGCGTCGGAGTCAGGCCGGGATCGTTGCCCCATTGCAGACCGATCGGAACGAGCTTGTCCTTGTAGGTCGCGCCTTGCTTGTGGCCTTCGAAGACATACACACCGAAGACCCAGCCGTTGACTGCCTCTTTTGCAGCCGTGCGAACGCCAAAGTCCACCTCGATCAGGCGCACCTTTTGGAGTTTCTTGGGTTCGATAGGCTGGTCAGCGCCTTTTTCCACGAAGGCGGTCCATTCCATTGCATTCAACAGATACGGTGCCTCGGCTGTGTCGGCGGTGGTGAAGACCATCTTGAACCAAACGGAACCCACCGGGAAGGAAGCCTTCTTGGGATCGGGTTTCTTGGGATCGCACCAGACTTGACCCAAGGTATAGGCCGCGAGGTCATTGTAGTAGGTGATGGAGTAGTTCCGATGCTTGGTCGGCTGTGTGATGAACAAGTCGTTGGGATACGAGGTGCGATCCATGCGCAGACCGTGCACGAATTCGCGGCCAGCGTAGCCGTAGTCCAGCCAAGGGGCATTGTACCACTTGCGGACCGAGTTGTTTTGGCCGGCCCATTTGGCGCTGTCCATGCCTTCCCAGCAATAGTCCAGCACCTGCTTCATGAATCCACCGGGACCCGCACGGAAGTCCGTCTTGTCCCAAGCCATGCTCGGCTTGGCGGGCAAGGTGGTGGGATATTCCTGGCTGAGTTCGAAGAGGTTTTCCCCGGAGCTCTTGGCTCCAGCGGAGTCAGCCGCATTGTAGCTGGGAAACTTGTAGGGACCGCAGGCAGGGGCAGGCGTTTGCGCCATCATTCCCAAACCCACCGTCACCGCTGCCAACAACAAAAGCGATTTTCTCATGTCAAGCATCTATTTTTCCGCTTTGAAAGGCTCAATGGCCTTGTTTTCAGTGGTCTTTACACCCTCCATCGGAGAAGCGTCAAAGTTACAAATCCGAGGATTGGAAGCAAATTTATCGCACCAAGTTTTGCCCGCCCGCCCAAATTTCAAACGGGATTACATGGTTCGGACATGGTCGGAGAGGCGAACTTCGGGCGACAGCCGGAATCCCGGTCCCTAAAACTCCACCCGGTACTGGATCACCGGAAAAAATCCGATCTGGTAATTGGTCCGCAGGGACTTGGAGGGCACGTCATAGACGACGTTGAGCGGGTTCTGGGTATTGAACACATTCGAGATGTCGAGGGCCCATTCCTGGCTCACCTTGCGGCTGTTGAGGCGGAATTTCACCCGGATGTCTGTGCGGAAATAGTCCTTCAGGCGCTCGGAAAAGGCCTTGCTTTGGTCATAGACGCCCAAAACAGTGCCCTGAGAGGCGACGGTGTCGATCGGGGTGTACCACTTGCCACCCGCCGTTGCGATGCGCCCGTCCACTCCCAGAAGCAGCCGCTTGCGCTTTCCGAAACGGTATTCATACCCCCCCAAAAGCGTCAGGGTATGCTGGTTGTTGAAGGCAGTGTTTCGCCAGATGCTGTCACTGCCGGTGTACTGCGATTGGAACAGGGTCGTGGTCAGCAGGAAGTAATAACCCTTGCCGAAGAATTTCTCAATCGTCAGTTCTATCCCATAATTTCTACCCTGTCCAGCATTGCCCAGACTGTCCCGGACTGAGACCACGTAGTCGGAGCCCTCATTCATCAAGGAATAGGAGCTGCGCTTGCCTGTCTCCACCGGAACACCCCGGAGTTGCTGGTAATAGGCCTCGGCCTTCAAGCGGAAATCCTTGCTCATGCTCCAATCATATCCCAGGACCAGGTGCCGGCTATGCGTGAAACCCAGGTCGGTGTTGGTGGAGCGGTAGGTGCCATCCGGGAGCCGCGTCTGTATATAATAGGTGTAGGTCGGCTGCAACTGACTGTGTTCGCCATAGGCAAGGCCGATGGATTGCCGCTTGCTGAAGGCCCACTTCACTGCCGCGCGTGGCTCGATCGCCTGGGACATGTTGAAGGCGAAGAGCTGATAATGCAATCCGCCTGTCACATTCAGCCGCTCGAAGGGCCGCCATTTCCACTGAACATAGGGCTGGAACAACACCGACGCCCCATCCACTCCGGTCAATGTCCGCCATCCAATCGTGGTATCTGGGAAGATGCTGTCGTAAAGCGAAAATTTCAGCCGGTCCACGAATGCCCCCGCACGGAGCGTATGCCGGGTGCTGATCTTGGAATTGAGCAGGAAGTTGTAGCTGAACTTAGCCTGCCAGGAGTCGTTGCGGTAAAATGGCGTTGCAATGAGCGTGCTGCGGTCCACCTTGTCCACCGTGGTGCCTTGGGTCGCCCCTTGGGCCGAGACGGTTTGCCGGAGGAAAGTGCTCTTGCCAATGAAGATCTGGTGCTGCAAACCCACCACCCCGGTATTGGTGCCGTAGTCGATGTCATTGCCAGCCGGACCGAAAAAATCCGCCGTGTCCCGCTCGCTGTCCAGCACCAAGGCATGGCTCAATCCACCCACCCCAAAGACCGAAAATGTCCCCGCCTTGCCAGCAGGCAGGTAGAAATTGAAGGACATGTCTTGGTACTTGGGCTGGGCGCTCGTGCCGAACTTGATGCCCAGCTTTTTCATCAACTCCAGCGTGGAGTAGCGGTAGTTGATCAGGAAGGAGGCCCCTGTCTTGCGGGAAATCGGCCCCTCAGCCATGAATTCGAGGCCATTGAAGCCAAACTGGCCGAGGAACTCGAATTGCTCGTCATTCCCTTTCCGCATTTTCAGGTCAAATACCCCGCTCAAGGCATTGCCATACTCCGCTGGGAAAGCCCCGGACATGAAGTCGCTGTTGTCGAGGACGTTGTTGTTGAGCATGGAGACCGGGCCGCCCGTGGTGCCGAAGGTCGCGAAATGGTTCGGGTTGGGGATGTCGATGCCGTTGAACCGCCACAGGACGCCGCTGGGTGAGTTGCCACGGATGATGATGTCGTTGCGGGAGTCGTTGTTGGGCATGACGCCCGCGAAGTTGCTGGCCATCCGGGCGGGGTCGTTCCAGGAACCTGCGTAGCGCCGCGTCTCATCGATGGTGAATTGGCGGGAACTCAACAGGGCCATCTCGTTGCGGGCCTCCTCCTTTTTCCCTGCGACGATTTCGACCGTGTCCGTGGTGATGACCGCCTCTGTGAGGCTGATGTTCAGGACCTCCTCCCGGCCCGTGTTCACCACGATGTTGGGAATGGTCGCGGGTTCATAGCCCACGTACAAGATCCGCAAGGTGTAGCGACCCGCCCGCACCGATGTGATGCGAAAACGCCCGTCCGCATCCGTGTAGGAGCCGCCAAGCAAGGAGTCCCCCTGCAACAAAACCACCGATGCCCCCTCCAAGGGTGCCTGTGACTCCTTGTCCTTGATGATGCCGCGAATGTTCTGGGTGTAGTCCTGCCCGAATGCAGCCACGGCGACAAAGCAAAGGATCAAAAAGGAGAGGGTGCGACGCATGAGGAAGAATGATTTCCGGGGCGAAATTAGCAAGCAATGACGGGATTGTGGAGGACATCTCCGGGATTTTGAAGGAGGCCGATGCAGGGCCGGATATGCCCATCCTGTTGAAAACAAATTTTCGAAATTGGTGCTTGAATTCCGCCCGAATCTCCCTATCTTTCTGATGCAAAGTATTTTACTTTTTCCCAAATCTTTCACAGAGCCGGGTCAGGGCAGCGACGAAGTACTCCCAAAACTTTGTCACCTGACCCGATTCATTTTTGGGAATTCCCCAACTCAGCATCTCGTTTGATCTGATGCCTCCGCCTATCGGAAGTCGATGTGGCAGTCGGTCTGAAAGACATCGGGCGGACCGTGTGGCCCGCCCGATGAGATATACAACCAAGATGGTCTTGATTACTTGCTGATGACAATCTTCTCCTGCACCTGCTTGCCTGCGTAGGCGAGCACCGCCATGTAGGTGCCATTGGACCAGTCGGTGGAAGGCCAGTAGATGGAGTGGGTGCCCGGCACGATGTCCACGGACTCGCGGTGCATCAGGCGACCGACCATGTCGAACACTTCAAGTTCCGCAACGGCTGCATCCTGCGCATCGATGGCAAGGCGGATACCGCTGCCGCTTGCTGCCGGATTGGGGTAGCTGCGCATGGAGAAGGTTGCCGGAGCATACTCGACCTCGCGGATTTCGCTGTACTGCGAATTGCCATCGAAATCGACTTGCTTGATCCGGTAGAAGGACTTGCCTTGCAGGGGCGAGCCGTCGAAGCTGCTGTAGTCGTGCTGCAGACTGGAGGTGCCTGCTCCTGCCACTTCGCCGATCTTGGAAAAGGCCAGCCCGTCCGCAGACCTCTCGATCTCGAAGGATTGGCAGTTGTTCTCAGATTGGGTGGTCCAGCGGAGGTTCACGCGGTTTTGCAGCGCATCCACCTCGAAGGAGCTGAATTGCACAGGGAAGACCGCATTCAATTGCAGGACAAAGAGGCCATTTTCAGTGTCGGAGACCAAGATATTCCCTGAGGGAAGCGGCGGGTGTATGCCCCAAGCGCCGAACATACCGGTATAGGTCCCATTCGTATTCGTGTCATAGTAGCCCAAGCGCACAGGTGCGGCGGGATTGGCCATGTTCCAGACCTGCAAGCCGTCCTGATAATACGAGACATATAAAATGTCCCCTACCGCGACCGCATTGTGTGGCATAGAATTCACATGCGTGGGGGCAAGCAGGGCGGAACGGAAGTTGTTCTGCCAAGTGATGTTCCAAGGATCCTCGATGTCGGCCACGTGAACGCCCTTGTCAGAGGTTTCGTCCAGCCAAACCAGCTTCCGGTTGTTTTTGATGCCCCAGCCGCTGTGCGCATAGCCGCTCTCGGGATAACCCGCGATATAGCCCATGGCGTATGGGAAGGAGAGGTTCACGAGGTCAAACGAACCCACGCCTGAGCTGCCGAAGAAGGCGTACAGCGTGTCGTTGTGGACGTACATGTCGTGAGTGTAAGCACCGAGGGTGAAGGTCGCAGCCATCGTGGGGGTCGTGGGATGCCCTTGGATGTCCAGGATGATCACGCCATTCATCTGCGTATTCGCGCCACCGATGTAGATGCGTCCGCTGTTGGGATTGATGAAGATCGTGTGGGCGGAGGTGAAGTGTGCGGTGCTGTTGTAAACGAGGGTGGGGGCAGCGCCGGGGAGCGTGTTCAGGTTGTAAATCTGAAGACCTGCACCTGCGCAGTTGTCGGCGATGACGTAGAGGTAGTTCTGGTACGTGGCAAAGTCCCTCCAGCGAGAAGAGGCACAAGCGCTGTTCAATTGAAAAAGGTGCACAGGAGCTGTCGGCACTGTGATGTCGATCACGTGCACCCCTACTGTGGAGCCGATGAATGCGTATTCCCTGCCAGCAGCAGCGTAGCCCCAAACATCATTGTATTGGTAGCCCGCGACCGTAGGCAGCGCGTTGTTGTCCCAGTTGCTGCGCAGCACCACATTCTGACTCCCTTGGGAGTATGCCGAACTGGTGATCGCGATCAGGGCGAACAACACACCGACGAATGACTTGGTTCTTAATCCAGCGTAAACAAGCTTCATACCACCACCTTTCTCAGTTCGATTCCTACTCAATTTCAACACGTACCACTCCGAACGGATACCAATATAGTCATTCCGTTTACATTTGCAAAGCCTTCCGAAAAATGATGAGGGCTCTAAACACAGAAATTAGATGAATTTGCTTTCTATGCCGATGAATTGCCCTCTGCTCCCGAGCAAAAACTGCCTTTTTTTATTGATTTTGGCGTTTTTTCCGACCCAACTGATTTGGACGCAAGCAAGTAACAGCAGTTACTTCCAGCAGCAGGTGGACTACGAAATCCATGTCCGGCTCGATGACAATCGGCATCAGCTGACCGCTTCGGAGCAAATGACCTACCTGAACAATTCGTCCGACACCCTCGACACGATCTACATCCACCTGTGGCCCAATGCCTACAAGGACCGGACATCGGCATTTGCCAAGCAGAAAAAGGAGGACGGCAGCCTCAAATACCACGACGCGCCAAAGGCTGAACGTGGCTACATCGACAGCCTTGATTTCCACCAAGATGGCAAGCCCTGCACTTGGTCATCTTGGAAAGGAAACCCGGACATCGCGCAGCTCGCATTGGCGAAGCCCATCCTCCCGGGCGGCAAAACGGTGATCACCACACCCTTCCGTGTGCAGATTCCCAACTCCTTCTCCCGCCTCGGCCACATCGATCAGCAGTACCAGATTTGCCAATGGTACCCCAAGCCCGCCGTCTATGACCGCGACGGTTGGCACCCCATCCCCTACCTCGACCAAGGCGAATTCTACAGCGAATTCGGCAGCTTTGACGTCTTCATCGATGTGCCCAAGAACTATGTGGTCGGCGCAACGGGCGACCTGCCTGCCGGGGACCCCGAGATCGAGTGGATCAATGAACGCGAACGCGAGAGCCGCATCATGCTGGACAAGCCGCTCAAGGAAAGCATCTGGGAACAAGAATTCGCCCCCGACCAATACAAGACCCTTCATTTCCACCAGGAAAAGGTCCACGACTTCGCCTGGTTCTGCGACAAGAACTACTATGTGCTTGCCGATACCGTGAACCTGCCCGGAAATGGGAAGCCCGTGCGCTGCGTGGCCATGTTCACCAACCTGGACCGTGGGCTCTGGCGCCGTGGCCCGGAATATGTCGCCAAGGCCGTTTATCACTATTCCCTCTGGAATGGCGACTATCCCTACAACCACGCCACTGCCGTGGACGGCGCACTCAGTGCAGGTGCAGGCATGGAATACCCCAACATCACCGTCCTCGGTGCAGGAGGCAGCGCCTCCAACCTGGAAATGGTGACCATGCACGAAGTCGGCCACAACTGGTACTACGGCATCCTCGCCTCGAACGAGCGCCTGCACCCGTGGATGGACGAGGGCTTGAATACATTTTTCGAGGGGCGGTACTGGAGGGAACTGAATGGCGACAAGCTGGACATGGTCCCCGAGGTGTTGCAGCAACGTCTGGGCTTCAATTTCACGCATACCTTCATGGCACGCGAGGGCTATCGCCTCTCCGCCTCCCAGAACCTCGACCAACCCGTCGAGGGTCATGCAGCCGACTACGTGAGCATGAACTATGGCACCATCGTGTACATGAAGACGGGCCTCACATTCGAATACCTCGAGGCGTTCCTGGGCCGTGAGACCATCGACAAATGCTTCCATACCTACTATGACCGCTGGAAATTCAAGCATCCCGCCCCGTCGGACATCCAAGCCGTCTTCGAAGAGGTGAGCGGGCAGGACCTCGATTGGTTCTTCAACTCCTACCTCAACGGCACCCAAAAGGTCGATTTCAAGATCACCAAGGTCGAGGGGCAGACCTTCCACATCGCCAACCGTTCAGGAATCTCCCTGCCAGCATCCCTGAGCCTGCTCGACGACAAGGGTAACGTCACGAATACCTATTGGACCAAGCCCTTCCTCCACGACACCACCATCACGATCCGCGAGCAGGATTTCCATGCCGCCAAGATCAATGCTGACGGGGCCATCCCAGAGGCCAAGGAATTCAACAACAACTTCCGTCGCGGCCTCTTCCACCACAGGCGGCCATTTGCGCTGGATTTCCTCTACAAATTCCCGCATCCCGACAAGTTCCACCTGGGCCTAGCGCCCACCATCGGCTACAACACCACGGACGGCTTCATGGGCGGCATCCTGCTGTACCACAACCTGTTCCCGGAGCGCCCCTTCTCCTTCCACATCATGCCGATGTTCGGTTTTGGCAGCTCACATCTCGTCGGTAGCACAGGCCTGACCTACCGTTGGTTGCCTTCCAAAGTCTTCCAAAAAATCGAGCTGCAGGCCAAGCTCTCCTCCTACTCCACCTACCTGCGCTTCCGTCCCAGCCTGACCTTCCACCTGGACAAAAAGGACGCCCGCAGCCCCTTCAACAACAGCATTTCGCTGCAGGCCCAAGTGCTCGCCGTCCGCCCCGACGACGGCGCTCTCGCGCCAGACGATTGGTACCTCCCGGTCTATGGCGCCGCAAAATGGAACACCGATGCCCATGGAGCCCTCGCAGATTTCAGCCTGAATGCCGAGGTCGGCGCGAACATTGCCGAGCCTGTTGTCCGTGGATCCATCGAGTCGAGCTACAGCCGCCGCTTGCTGCACAAGATGCGGGCCTCATTCAGGGTCTTCGGCGGCCTATCCTTGGCGCAAAATGGCACCCCCTACCTCCTCCAATACCGTGTGTCGGGCAGCAATGACCCCTTTGGAGAGCAAATCCTCCTGGACCGCGCCGGAACGACCTCTTGGCTGAGCCATCAGATCATCCGCGACCACGGCGGATTCTCCAGCCTCACAGGACGCAGTTTTGATGTAGGTCTGATGAGCGTGAATGCCAATCTCCGGCTCCCCGGGAAGTTCCTGTACATCTTCGGCGACTTTGCCATGGGAAGCTCACGCTTCGGCGTTGCCGGTCAACCCAATAGCTACTACGACCTCGGCCTGCGCATCGGCATCCTGAAGGAATCCTTCCACCTGAACTTCCCGATCGTGGGCACCGTCTTCGGCGGCCTCCCTGCGGATGCCAAGACATGGTGGCAAGGCGTGAACTTCAGCATCGACCCGCTGCGCACCATCAAGGGCCTAGGCCGCGGTGTCATCAGTCTCTGATGTGGATGAATCATTGAGAATGAATAATTAACAATGGCCGGCACGTCGCGCCAATTGTTAATTATTCATTCTTCATTATCAATTGATTTCGGGGTACATCTCCCGGATTTCCTTTTCGTTGGCTTTGCAGATGCCGCGCTCGGTGATGAGCCCGGACACGAGCCTTGCGGGCGTCACGTCGAATCCAAAATTGATGGCAGGGCTGGTCTCGGGCGTGAGCAGCACGTCCTCGATGCGGCCGTCGGCGGTCTTGCCGTCCATCCACGTCACTTCGCGGGGATTGCGGGTCTCGATGGGGATCTCGTTCACGCCGTCGCGCATGCTGAAGTCAAAGGTGCTGCTGGGCAGGGCGACGTAAAATGGAATGCCATTGTCCTTGGCTGCCAGCGCCTTGAGGTAGGTGCCGATCTTGTTGGCGACGTCCCCCGTAATGGTCGTGCGGTCGCTGCCCACGATGCACAGGTCCACGAGGCCATGCTGCATCAGGTGACCGCCGGCATTGTCCACGATGACCGTATGCGGGATGCCGTGCTGACCGAGTTCGAATGCCGTCAGACGGGCGCCTTGGTTGCGGGGGCGCGTCTCGTCCACCCATACGTGGATGCGGATGCCCGCATCGAATGCCTGGTACATGGGCGAGGTCGCGGTGCCATAGTCCACACAGGCGAGCCATCCGGCATTGCAATGCGTGAGGATGTTGACCGGGGCGCCGGACTTTTTCTTGGAAATGGCCTTGATCAGCTCCAATCCGTGAACGCCGATCATGCGACAGGTCTCGGCATCCTCGTCCGCAAGGGTATGCGCACGGGCGAGCAGGCGGGCGATCTTGTCCGCGACTGAGCCCCCAGCGTCAAGCGTGAGCAGCTGCTGATCCAATGCCCACTTCAAGTTCACCGCCGTGGGGCGGGTCTCGTTCAGCATGGCTGCCTCCTCCCGGATGCGCTGATCGAAGTCAGCCACATTCCCGATTTCGAGGGCGGCGAGGTAGAGGCCATAGGCGGCGGTCACACCGATCATTGGCGCGCCACGGACGTGCATCTCCTCGATGGCGATGGCGGTCTCCTTCGCGGTGCGAAGGGGTTCCCAGACCAGATGGTGAGGCAAGTGACGTTGATCGATGATCCACACGGTATGCGGATCGTCGGGGCGGATGGAGATGCTGCGGTGATGGACGCCGTCGATTTTCATGTGCTTCAGCTCCTACTGTGGAGCGGCGCAAAGTTAATGGGCATTTTCAATCCATCGAACTCACAGTTTCGGAGCGGGCAGGTGAGGCCGTGAAATGCAGGAGGAGGGCCGCGAGACCCTCCTCCTGTGGTATTTCAAAAAATTGGGCGCTTTCCTCAGCTATCAAGCCGATTCGTGCCCAAAGTCATTATTCCACCATGAATTTGCCGGAATGCTGAACCCTGCCATCTGCACTGGAGAGGCGGTAGATGTAACAACCCGGCCTCAAGGCTCCCAAATCCAAGACGGAAATGGGCTCATTGTGCGCCTGGTCCACGACCAATCGTCCTTGGAGGTCCATCACCTGCACCCAATTGGCGCCGACTTCTGAGCGGATGGTCATGCGCTCATTCGCGGGGTTGGGGTAGGCAACCACCTTTGCATTCATTCCCGGGTCGATTCCCACCAGGATGGGATCCTCGTATGTGATGCGGGCCAGAGTCGGTCCTTCATAGGCTGCCTCCGCGAGGTAGTAGCCCTTGGTATCGTCCCACCATGTGAACGTGGAGTCCGTGTAGGCGGAGTCAGACGCCAATTGCCAGCCGAGGAAGGTATGCGCCCAGATGCTGTCAATCGCGTTAACGATGCGCTTGGTGCGCAAGACGTTGCTGTAATTGGCGGCGGGCAAGGAAAGGCTGCCCCAGCCATCGGCAACGGTGTACTGGTCTTGGATGTTCTTGAACCGCACGCTGTCCACGAAGGGAATGCCCAAGCTGCTTGCGTCAATCGTGACGTCGGCAGTGCTGGAGCTGTTGTACTGGTCCATGTAGGTGAAGGGGAACTGGACGGTCCGCAGGGGCGGATTCTGGATCAAGGAGACGTAGTTCCCACTGCCGTCGATGTCCCCAGCCGCGCCGAGCAGGTCCAAATAGGATGCCGTGGATTCGAAGTAGGCCACACCGCCTTGGGAACTCTGGATGACAGCAAAGTTGGAGGCGGGGAAGTCGCTGGAATTCGGCAAGCCCGTCGGCACCAGGAACAATGCGGTGTCCAATTCATCCACGCCCAGGGAGGTCATCACCCAAACTTGGCTTGCGCCCGGGGAACCGATCAGGGTTGGAGATGGGACGGTGTCCACACCGAGGAAAAAGACGGATCCTGTCGCACCGATGCTCGACTGGGTCAGCACGGGCTGCGCCATCGCAGCGGTGGACAAAATGGCAATAGCAGAAGCTGAAAGTAGTAGTTTCTTCATATCAGATAGCTTCAAGTCGAAGTCGAATTTGGCCCCCAATCAATTGCCCAACAAGAGCTTGCCGGATTGAAGCCGCGTTTGGTTGCGATCCAGCAGGGCATACAAGTAATAGCCACGTGGCAGCGCCGCGACATCGAACTCAGCCGATGCACCATTGACTGCGGAGCGCATGACCTCCCGGCCTTGCAGGTCTGTGATGACCACTTGGCGAACCTTGCCATCGGCTTGGATGCGAAGACGGTCTTGAGCGGGATTGGGATAGACTTGGTAGAGATTCGCGGAGGGCTCCGGACGGCCCACAATCACCGGGTCCTCGTACCGCATGGTGTTCAATGCGCCACCGATGTAGGAGGCCTGAGCCATGTAGTAGCCCTTGCTGCCATTCCACCAAGTAAAGGTGGAATCCGTGTAGGAGCTGTCCTGGTAGAGGCTCCATCCCAGGAATGAATGGATCCAAATGGAGTCTTTCTGGGCGATGATGTCCTTGGTGCGCAACACGGCATTGAATGTCCCGGCAGGCAGGATCAAGCTACCGTAGCCATCCGCAAGGATCACCCGGTCCTGAATGTTCTTGTAGCGGGCGCTGTCCACGAAGGGAACCCCAAAGCCCGAGGCATCAGCCGTGATGTCGATCACTGTCGTGTTCGTGAAGCTGTTGCCGTAGGTGAAAGGGAACTGCGCGAGGCGGGAAGGTGGGTTTTGCGGAATGACCATGGGGCTACCCGTGCCGAGAAGGTCGCCTGCCACACCCAAGATGTCCAGGTGGTTGTTGGTGGACTCCAGGAAAGCTTCGCCGTCGCCGAGGGATGCTTGCTTCATGGCCAGGTTGGCCGCTGGGAAGTTGGAGCCATAGGTCGTATTGATGGGATCGAGGTACCAGATGGTGTCGGTGCCATTGACGAGCAGGTTGCTGAAATCCCAGGTCTGATTCGCTCCGGGGCTGCCGATGCTGAATCCGGGTGCAAACGTGTCTTGGATGCCGAGGTAGAAAATATCCCCCGGTTGTCCCACCGCCGTTTGGTCGAGGACGGGCTGTGCAAAAGCGGAAATGGCCAGCGTGGCCAACAAGGAAACAGTGAGTATCAGTTTCTTCATGTGTACCCGATTTCGGAATTTCTGAAAAGTTACCGTGAAAATCTTTCCCAACAAAAAAGGCCCGCCTCTTTGAGGGAGGCGGACCAAGGGTGAATTTGATCTTTTCTTTTTCTAGTGGGCAAGGCTCAGAGGCCCAGCACTTCCTCAAGCGTTCCAATTGCAGCCCTGTTGAAATCGTGGTCAGGCTTGGCCTTGATCCCCTCAAGGATCTTGCGCGCCTGGGCGACTTCACCCATTTTCAGGTATGCGAGGGCGAGGTTGTATTCAGCATGCTCCTCCCAGCCATTGGCTGCCTCAATGATGCTCTTGTAACGGTAGGCAGCGAGGTCATACTTGCCCATGAGGTAGTAGCAATCTCCGGCGTAGAGCTTGGCCTTGCTGCTGTAGTCCTTGTCAAATTGGGTGACGGCACCTGCGTAGTCCTTGTTGATGTAGAGGTGCATGCCTTTTTCATAGGCCTCTGCAGCCAACATTTCGGGTGTCATCACCACCGCAGCGGCGGTATCTGGTGTGGTCGGGCTCTCAGCCACCTTCTTGCCCTTGCGTGATCCACCCTCCATCGCGATGAAATGCTCATCCGCGATATCGGCCGGAGTGACCCGGTTCATGTAGAAGATGCCAAGTGTAGCGACCAGAGCCAGCCCAGCGGCGATGCTCATGATGGGGAAGAGCTTGCGGAATCCTGTCCGGGCAGCAGGGCGTGTCATGTCGTCGCGCTGTGCCATCGGCGGATTGATGTTCGGGCGGAATTCGATGACCCTGCCACCTTCGGTTTCGGTCTCGAGTTGTGCATCCACACGTTCACCGAGTTCGTCTGCCATCGCGGTGAATTCGCTTGTTCCGGCCATGAGGATGCCATCGAGTGCCTCTTCGCAGAGTGGGCAGTCTGCGATGTGCAGCTCCACGCTCCGGAGTTCGGCTGGGGAAAGGGTGCCCTCGGCGTACCCGATCAGGCTAGCCTGCGAGAGGCATCCCGTCTTGGGGAACAGCTTTCCGATTGTATAACGATCCTGATCCATATTTCTAATCCTTTCGACCTTGAGATAAAACGATCTGCAGGTTTCGCTTACCATTCTGAATGTTGCTCTTCACTTGCTTCAGGTCCATCCCGAGTGTGTCGGCGACTTCCTTGTAGCTGAGCTCTTTCAGGTAAAACAGCCGGATACATTCTCTCTGGCCATCATTGAGCTTCGCGATTGCTGCGTGCAAGACTTCAGTTTCGTCCTGCTTCTCATCCACAAGATGCTCAATGTCGGTACTTTCCATAAGCTGGTTTTCGATTTTCTCATTCTGCACATCCACCTCGGAGATCCCCTTGTCCTTCCGAGTGCGCATCAGGCAGTGATTTCTGCACACTGTGTGCAGCCAGCTACGAAAACTTCTAACCTCGTGCTCTAGGAGCTTGGTCATCAGCTCCTCAAAAATGTCCATGCTGGCATCCTTGGCTTCCTCGGAGTGCTTGAGGTATTTCATGCACACACCCAAGACCAGATGCTTGTGGCGATGGAAGAGCTCGCCGACATACTTCTTGTCCTTCGTGGCCTTGTATTCTGCCAGAAGCTCCAAGTCAGTAGGTCCAGAACCCTGTGAAAAGGAAGTTCCCATTCGGACTCAATAACTAACGTTGATCTTAATAACGGTTCCTCAATTCGAACAGGCACAAAGGTAGTAGAATCCGGGACATATACCCCAAGGAATGGCGATCACAATCATTTGTCATGTACCGTGAGTACGATTGATTGCCAGTGGCTTAGGGAGGTGGTTTGCAAGCCAATTCCGGTGCCTACACTGTCGCATCCACGCCGCCTTCCGAGACAATCCTCCTCCCAAAAACTCAAAAATGTCGCCTGACAGCGGTCAGCGACGCACGGGTTTGCCATGGAAAGGTGTTCAAATCAAGGAGCCCAAACGGGGCTCAGGCCGGCGGGTTCTTTTCCACAGCGGCTTGACCAGCGCCAGCGTCGGCGCTGGCATCAGCGGGCAGACCGGGTTCGGACGGCTGATTGGGCTCCGTTGCCTCAGCTGAGGATGCCGAGGACTCTGCGGCAGCTTCCTCCTCATCTTGGTCGTCCTCACGGACCTGGTTCTGTTTCCAGTTGGAGACCTCCGTGGCCAGGATTTCCTCCACTGACCGGACGAAGGCGACGAAGGGCTTGGCACCGCTGTAAACCCCCGAGCGGGTGAGATAGAGGAACCGCTCCCGCCTCAACAGCTCAGCCGTCGCCCGGTACTCCACCCAATTGTCGCGGTACTTCATAAGGCTGAGTAGCCCCGTGATGAAGGCGATCGAGACCCCAAGGAAGCTCACCACTGTCTTCATGTAGGTAGTGGAGGGCGTGATGAAATCCGTCACAAAGGGGATGGAAACGGAAAACAGGATCGCAGCGATCTCCAAGCGCAGGAACCACTTCTTGTTGGAGCTGCTTTTCGCGGAGTACCAGTTGATCTGATCCTCCACGCGATCCTTCATGTATTCCTCCGGCGTCATGCGCAGAGCATGATCCAGTGGGAGTTTTTTGCTGCGGGACATTTCACCTGATGATTTTTGATTGAATGCAAGTTAGCGAATCCAGAGCTTTCACAGACCGGAGTTTCGGCAATACAACTGCTTTGGGCAAATTGCCGCATGAAATTGGGTGTACTCTTTCAGTCAATGCTGTATCCCGCCTACGGCCGCTCCACAAGAACAGGTGATTCCACCACCTCTGCAGGAGCACGTCCTCATCAGGAATTGAAAAACACTTCACAATGGGAATCCGCACTCATGAACTCAGAGACCATTTTGGATGCAATTGATTGGGATCTTCAAATGACCCCCAAAACCAGTACGCAGCCGATATGCGCTTGCCTTGATCGAAATTGCCTCTTCCTTATGGACGTCTCGCAAGCGCCCTCTCCAAATCCCTCTCCAAATTTCTCTCCTGGTCAAGTCTCCATTGATGGTTTTCATAGGTTACACTCCCTGCGTCGTGGCTATGAACTCTCTGATCTTCAGCCCTTGATCGAATTGATTCACGGAGATAATTCAATTCATTTTGCATACTTGTCGTGCTTCCACTGGCAATCGCCGCATTGACATCTTGACGGATTTCGTACATGGGGCCATTGGACTTGTAGAATGAGCCGTACCAACGCTTCATTCTGATCAGTTGAGCAGTAGGATGGCTTCCGGACCCATTGAACGAATCCCTTGAAGCTGAGGCCTGCATTCTATCGGAGAGCTTCAGCAGCTGGGCAACCTCGCTGCTCTTGGAGGCATTCTCTTGATGTCTCGAAACCTTCAACCCCGCGGACGACATCGCGCCTTGCGAGTGCCTTCCAATTTGAAGTTGATGGGTCACTGGTTCTACCGAGTGATTGGAATGTACCAGTTTTCGGTTAGTGCTCATAAACAGATAGGCTTGAGATCCAATTCCAATATATGTGATTTCTTCAGCTTCTAATCTTTACTCGCATCCAAAACCGACTATGCACCCATCTAAAGGGATAACCTCCTCGTGTCAAAAGCCACCCACATTCGTCCCCTCATTCCAAACCGCATTGATCCGAAATTGAGAACAGAAGGAGTATGCTCCCAACTCATCATCGTGGTCAGCTCCCCAAATTGTTTTCTCATCTATCTTCTCAGCCCATGAACGCCCAAGAGCTTCGCCAAAACAGCCCAGTCGCGGACAGGTCACAGACCGTCAGCGGCAAGGGGAATGCCTTGCAGGCAGCCTCGACGTTGCAGCGCAAGCTCCAATCCCAGGCGAACAGCAGCGCGCAGGTGCGTCAATTGAAGCGATTGGGAACCCTCATGTCGGCCAATGCAACGGCATTGCAGCGCAAGAAAAACGACACTGGGCTCCCGGACAATCTCAAGTCAGGCATCGAAAACCTGAGCGGACATTCCATGGACGATGTCAAAGTTCATTACAATTCGTCCCAACCTGCTCAGCTGAATGCCCACGCCTACGCGCAAGGCACTGACATCCATATCGGTCCAGGCCAGGAACAGCACCTGCCGCATGAGGCTTGGCACGTGGTGCAGCAGAAACAAGGCCGCGTGCAACCCACCATGCAGTTGAAGGAAAAGGTTCCCGTCAACGATGACCCCGGTCTCGAAAACGAAGCGGATGTCATGGGCTCCAAGGCCATGTCCTTCCAGGAACCTGTCCAAGGCAAGTTTGAAACTGCGCAGCTCGTCGGTGCAGAGAAGGAATTGCCCGCCCAAGGCAAATTCAAAACAGCCCAGCTCGTCGGCGCAGAAGAGGAATTGCCCGCCCAAGGCAAATTCAAGACCGCTCAGCTTGTCGGCGCTGAAGAAGAATTGCCCGCTCAAGGCAAGTTCAAGACAGCGCAACTCATGGGCGCAGAGGAAGAGTTGCCCGCCCAAGGCAAGTTCAAGACAGCGCAGCTCATGGGCATGGACGAGGAACTCACGACCGAGAGCTGATTTTCCCAGATTTCGAATTCAAATCCTACGTTAACAGCCCTCTTGCAATAGGGCTCAGTGCCATTTCGCGGGCATCCTGAGTCCGCCGGGCTCCATTCTTCATTGCCCCGTTGCTCATTGTCAATTATTGCCTTATCTTTGCACCCGAATTTGAAAAGGCTGGATTAGATTTATTATTCAATACAATGGCAACAATTACAGCGAAAGATGTCAACGAGCTGCGCCAAATCACTGGCGCGGGCATGATGGATTGCAAAAAGGCCCTTGAGCAGGCTGACGGCGACCGCGAGGCCGCAATCGACTACCTGCGCAAGAAAGGTCAAAAAATCGCTGACAACCGTCAGGACCGCGACGCCAATGAAGGTTCCGTCTTCGTTCAAGGCAGCCACACCGCCGCCACTGTGATCGAGCTGAACTGCGAAACTGACTTTGTCGCCCGGAACGAATACTTCCAGGACCTGGGTCAAGGCATTGCCCGTGTTGCATTTGAAAGCCACCCGGCTGACGTCGCCGCCCTCACCGCCCTCCACCTCAACGGCACCCTCATCAGCGATCACCTGCTCGAAGCCATGAGCAAAATCGGTGAGAAGATCCAAATCCGCACCCTCGCCCGTGTCGAAGGCGACCGAGTCATCACTTACATCCACCCCGGTGCCCGTGTGGGCGTGGCAGTGGCTTTCGTAGGGGTCGGCAGCGAAGACATCGACGCCATCGGCAAGGACATCGCCATGCAAATCGCAGCGATGAAGCCTGTCGCGGTGGATCAAAGCGACGTGCCTGCTGACGTCGTGGCCCGCGAACTCGCCATCGGCCGTGAGCGCGCCCTCGCTGAAGGCAAGCCGGAGGCCATCGTGGACAAGATTGCCCAAGGCACCTTGACCAAGTACTTCAAAGAAAACACCCTGCTTGCTCAGGAGTTCGTCAAGGACGCCTCCAAGACAGTGGCTCAATACCTCAAGGAAGCCAACCCGAACCTGAAAGTCAAGGCTTTCAAAAGGGTGCAACTCGGGGCATAATCCCAAGACATCGAAAAGGAGAGGCGAAAGTCTCTCCTTTTTTTCGGCCGACATTTTTTCACCTTTCAATTTTTCGCCCATGAAATACAAGAGGATATTGCTCAAACTCAGCGGAGAGGCCCTGATGGGCGACAAGAATTTCGGCATCGACAACCTCACGCTCCTCACCTACGCCAAGCAGATCAAGGAGATCAGCGACTTGGGCATCGAGGTGGCGGTTGTCATCGGAGGAGGCAACATCTTCCGGGGCATTCAGCTGGAGGAAGGTGGCATGGACCGCGCCCAAGGCGACTACATGGGCATGCTCGCCACTGTGATCAATGCGATGGCGCTCCAAGACGCACTGGAAAACCTCGGCGCGAAGACCCGGGTGATGAGCGCATTGGAAATCAAGGCCGTGTGTGAGCCCTACATCCGCCGCCGCGCCATCCGTCACCTAGAGAAGGGGCGCATCGTGATCCTGGGTGCTGGCACTGGCAACCCGTACTTCACCACGGACACCGCCGCCGCCCTGCGCAGCATCGAGATCGAGGCCAATGTCGTCCTCAAGGGAACCAAGGTCGATGGCGTCTATAGCGCCGACCCTGAGAAGTACCCCGACGCCCTCAAATTCGAGCAGGTGAGCTTCCACGACGTGCTTTCCAAGCGTCTCAACGTCATGGACATGACCGCCTTCACTTTGTGCCAGGAGAATAAATTGCCTATTATTGTTTTCAACATCAACGCCCCCGGCAACCTCAAGAGGATCATCCTCGGGGAGGCAGTCGGGACACTCGTGAGCTGAGATTTTCTGCACTGATATGGATGAAAATATAGCCATGATCCTCGAGGAAGCCGAGGATCTGATGAAAAAATCCCTGATTCACCTGGAGTCCGAACTCCACAAGATCCGCGCCGGCAAAGCCAATCCCGTGATGCTCGATGGCGTCCGGGCCGAATACTACGGCGCCCTCACACCCCTGAACCAGCTGGCCACGATCTCCGCGCAGGACGCGAGGATGCTGGTGATTCAGCCCTTTGACAAGAAGAGCATCGCCATCATCGAGCGTGCCATCAAGGAGGCCAACCTCGGCTTCAACCCGCAAAACGACGGCATCGTGATCCGCATCCCGGTTCCGATCGCGAGCGAGGAACGCCGCAGGCAGCTCGTGAAGCAAGCCCGTGACGCAGGGGAGGACGCCAAGATCGCCATGCGCAACGTGCGCCGCGACCACAACGACATGATCAAGAAACTCAAGGAGGAAAAGGTCTCCGAGGATCAGATCAAAACTGGCGAAGCCAAGATGCAGGACATCACCAATGCCTTCATCGCCAAGGTCGAAGACGTACTGAAGAAAAAAGAAGCGGAGATCATGACAATATGACCTCCCGCCTCTCATGGAAAATGCAGAACTTTGCACAGAGGTTCTGCATTTTCAATTTTACACCCGCCCTCTATGGATATGGAAATGGCATGTGACGCGAAATCCTACCAAGGCATCTGCGAAAAAAAGCTGGCATACCTGCGCAAGGAACTCCGGGGCATGGGCCTGACTTTTCCGGATGAGCACGAGGGCTTGATCCACAGTTCGGACATCGGGGTGGAGGCGGAGTTCCGCTACACGCCGCATGCGGAGGAACTCTGGTTCAAGGTGAATTCCAAGCCCTTCTTCATTCCCTGCCACTTCATTTTTGCGAGGCTGGAGACGGCCATCCAGAACTATCAGGACCCGGCCAATATGCACCTCGGGCCGGAGCCATTCTGACCCATGCCATCTTCGGCAAGAACATCCTCCCATCCATTGGAAGCGCGGTTTGTCCTATTGGGGCTGCTAGTTTATTGCCTGGGGTCGATGGGCATTGCCTTGCTCACTTCCGGAACCTATGATGCAGGGGACAGCGTGATGCACTACCAGATCGCGCACTATGCCTTCCAGCACCCTGAAAATTTCCTGAGCCACTGGGGCAAGCCGTTTTTCACCCTGGTTTCCAGCCCGTTTGCGGCCCTGGGCTTCACAGGTATGCAGCTCTTCCAGTGCCTGTTGGCGTTCGGGACGGGCTGGATGACCTACAAAAACGCCTTGCGACTGGGCCTCAAGCCCGCTTGGTTCGCTCCGCTGCTGGTATTGGCGGCCCCGGAGTTCTTCCTTTCGCAAATGAGCGGCCTCACCGAGCCCTTTTTCGCATTTATCTTGACGCTGGGAGTGTTTCTGATGCTGCATCAGCGCAGGATGTTGGGTGCACTCGCATTTTCGATGCTGCCGTTTGTGCGGACCGAGGGATTCTTGCTGTTGCCTACAATTGCCGTCTTCCTGGCCTTCAAAAGGCAGTGGGACGCGATTCCCGCCCTTGGCATGGGCACCGTGGTTTATGCAGTACTGGGCACTGTCTTCTTGGGAGACCCGCTCTGGATTTGGAATCAGAACCCCTATGCCAACATGGCTATGAACTATGGGGTCGGGACTTGGGGGCATTTTCCGCAGCAATACGTCTTCGTGGTCGGGATTCCCATTTATGCACTGACGATTGGTGGCTTGCTCGCTGCCCCCATGCGGTGGTGGCTGGGGTGGTCCAAAGCCCGGACGGAGGAAATCTTGCTGGTCGCCGGCACTTTTGGGACATATTTTTTTGCCCACATGTATTTCTGGGCTACCGGAACGGGGCACAGCCTGGGCATGCTGCGGGTCATGATCGCGATCGTGCCCATGGGAGCGCTCCTCGCCATGGGAAGCCTGGACGCGCTGGGCAGGCTGTTGGGAGAAGGCAGGCTGAGATTCACCAAAGTCATCGTCGGCATGTTGGCGGCATATACCGCTGCATTTCCGGCCATCCCTAATCCTGCCGCTATCCACGCTGATGAACTGGAGCTTTCTGTGGACCAGAGGCTCTTGATCCGATGCATCGATTACATGCGGGAAAATGACCTGATGAGTCGCAAAGTCTATTGCGTGCATCCCTCGGGAGCATTTTTCGCTGGGATTGACCCATTTAACCCTGAAAAATTCCGCTCACTGAACCGATACGCGGCCGACAATCCGCCAGCGGGCTGTCTATTGCTCATCGACAGCTGGTTTGCCAAGATCGAAAGTGGCATGGTGCCCAGCGACTTCGATGCACAACCCAATAGGTACACACTCCGGTTCAAGGCCGAGGATCGCCTCGACGACCTGCCGATCGGAGTTTACCTCTATGAGAAGATTTGACTAATTTTCCGGCATGAAAAAACTGGTGATCGTAGGCGGAGGTGGGTTTGCGCGAGAGATTCTGTGGCTGATCGAGGAGATCAATCGTGCATCCCATCATCATGACAGCCCCTATCAGGTGCTGGGCTTCATCACCGCTGACGGAGCGAGCCAAGTGCACGGCATCCCCGTGCTGGGCGATGACCAATGGGCATTTGACAATCTGGACCGGAACACCCGATTTGTATTGGCGGTAGGTGCGTCCGATTTGCGTGCGCGGCTGGCAACAACCTGGGTGGAGCAAGGCTACCATCCCCTGCGGCTTGTGCACCCCTCCGTGATCATGAGCGACGAGGTCCAATTGGGCCCGGGCGCGGTGGTCTGTGCGGGTGCCGTCATCACTGTGAATGTGCGCATGGGGGCATTTTGCCTCGTGAACCTGAATGCGACGATCGGACATGACTGCGAATTGGGCGATTTCGTGACCTTGCATCCGGGCGCGCACCTGAGCGGCGGCGTGTCCGTGGGCGATGGCGCGTCCCTGGGTACAGGTGCGGTTGTGCTGCCCGGCATCAAGGTGGGTGCCTACAGTCAAGTGGGGGCTGGCGCAGTGGTGACGGAACACCTTGGCGGAAATGCAACCTATGTGGGCATTCCGGCAAGAGAAACCGCCTCCTGAGCAGGTCCATTCACCCCAATCGTCCTGAAAAAGTTGTATATTGCAGGGTATTTCGCGAAATGTATATGAAGCTCAGACATTCGCTGGCCGCGTTGGGCCTTGCCTTATTGGCAGGCTCCGGCTTGCAAGCGCAGTTGTTCATCGGTCCCGGACTGCAAGTGGGCATGACCCACAGCAAGAACTTCGTGATCGAGGACACCAGCCGCTACTATATCGCCAATAGCCCTGGCCTCTTTGCGGCAGGCGGATTTGACCTCGCCTACCAATTCGATGACAAGATCCGCGTTCAACTCGGCGCGCAGGGGCAGCTCCGCAGCTTCAACCTGAAGGCGCCGGATGGCGTGGAGGGCCTGAGCTTCACCAACATCAAGAAAAATGCTGTCGTGGTGAGCGTGCCCCTGAGCATCAATTACCGCATTCCCTTCAGCAAGGGCAGCAACAATTACTTCAACATCATGGCTGGTCATGCGCTGGATTTCAGCTTCCATGACAGCACAGTCACCAAGTCACCCATGACCCCGATCGACTCGGGAGGTGCCTTCATCCATCATTTCTATGAAATTCCGAGGCAGAAATTCCCCATCACATCCGTGATGCTGGGCGTGGGCGCCGACATGAAGACCGCCAAGGGCAACCTGTTCAATGTCAGCTTGGTCTGGTCCCTGAGCACGAGGACGCTGTTCCGCGGATCCGTGCAAGAATGGGAAGTCCTGCATCAAAACTACGATCCGAACACGGCGACCGCTGATCCGGAGGAGTTCCCCGATCACTACTACGAATGGGCCCTCAAGGGCAGCAACCTGAGCCTCCGCGCCGCCTACTACTTCAACCTCACCGGCAACAAGGAAGGCAAGAAGAAGGACAAGGATGAAGACGAGGACGACGAGAAGGATGAAAAATCCACCAAGCCTGAAAAGGAAGAATCCTCCAAGCCCTCCAAAGCCAAGCGCGACAAGGACCTAGAGGAGGGTGACAAGCCTGCCAAGGAGAAAGCCGAAAAGCCCGAAAAGGAAAAGGCTGAAAAACCTGCCAAAGAGAAGGCCGCCAAACCCGAAAAGGAAAAGAAAGACAAGAAGGACAAGGACGCCGTGGACGGCGAATGACCGAGTCCTATCCGGCTGCTTGACAGCCATCCAATACAAAGGCACCAAATGGATCAACCACTTGGTGCCTTTGTCATTTCAGGAAACCCTGAATCCGGGGCGCTACTTTGCTTTTCCCATTCGCTTGATCGTTTCCTCCAGCCAGCCTTCGGCCTGCAAGGCGAGCATTTCCAGCTCCTCCCCTCCCCGCTCATAGATGTCGAGCGCCTCCGTGAAATACCGCTTGGCGACCTCGAGCTTGCCGTAGCCGATGAAAATCTGCCCCAGCTGCATATTGATCTCAGCTGTGTCTGACTCGTGGTACCCAGGCACCATGGGCAGGTATTCCAATGTCTCCTTGAAACAGGCGATGGCGTCGTTGGGCTTTTGGCGGAGCAGGAAATACTGCGCAGCATTTTTCAGCAGCCGCACACCTGCCTTGTAGTCATCGCGCTCCAGCACCTCTTCGATGGCAGCATCGCTCAGTTCCTCGTATGTGTCCCGCACCTCGAGGATGAACGCCTTGTCTTCCTCAGGCAGCAGCTCCAAGTTGCCGCCCTTCCCGATCCAATAATCCACATGCCGCAGCATCTGAGCGCGGCTCTGTACTCCCCGGTAGCGCAGCGACTCCGGCCCCTTGTCGAATGTCTCGAACAGCTCCTGGTACAGCGGCAGGCTCACGAAATCCGTACGCGACTCCGGCGTCAGGCGCAGCGCGAGCAGGCTCCATTCGTAGAAATAGTCCAGCCCCTGCTCTCCATCAGGATGCTTTGCACGGAAATCATCGATGATCGGCCGCAAAGCGTTGAAAACTTGCGCCGCCGCCTCATGACGGTTCAGGACGATCAGCCCCTGCATGTACTCGAAGAGCGTCTCGATGTCCTCAGCGCTCCGCCCTTCATGGGGCTCCAATTGGGCCTTGGGTGCAAGCTCATCGACATAGGGCTCGATCTCCTCCTCGTGCATTTCGTGGTACAGTGCTTCAAAATCGCGCATGGGCTCGGTTCAAAAGAGTTGAAGTTGATGGGAAACGTGGAAGCTGCGGCGGTGGTAGGGGCTTTGGCCGTGGACGCGAATCGCTTCGCGGTGCGCCTCGGTGGGATAGCCCTTGTTTTGCTGCCAGCCGTATTCGGGATGCTCCGCGTGGAGCATGTCCATGATATCGTCTCGGTAAGTCTTGGCGAGGATGGATGCCGCCGCAATGTTCAGGAAGCGGCTGTCGCCCTTGACCATGCAGGTATGCGGGATGGCGTGCGGCAGGAAGCGGTTGCCATCCACCAACAAGGCCTCCGGGCGAATGCTCAGGTTTTCGACCGCCTGATGCATGGCCAAGTGGCTCGCCCTCAGGATATTCACCTCGTCGATTTGCCCATGGGAATACATTCCAACTGCCCAATCCAGTGCAGTGGCGATGATCTCCTCTCGCAGGGCGAGTCGTTGCTTGTGGCTGAGCTGCTTGCTGTCCGTGAGCCAGGCATGCGTAAAACCCTGAGGCAGGATCACCGCCGCCGCGACCACAGGACCCGCAAGGCAACCCCGCCCCGCCTCGTCCAGGCCGGCCTCCAAGAGGTCGGGGTTGTGCTGTAGTTGCAGGGGCATGCACCTTCGCCAATTGGGCACCATTTCGCGGATTGCGGCGGGGGCCGTAGATTTGGCAGGGCTAAATCTAAGCAGCTCCGGGGCAAAACCCAATTTTGTGGACATGAACGAAACGCGAAATCCTTGGACCATCCTCTCCTCCCAGACGGTCTATGACAACCCTTGGATCCGGCTCACGGAGCATCAGGTCTTGAATCCCGCCGGGAAGCCGGGCATCTACGGTGTCGTGCATTTCCACAACCTCGCCATCGGGGTCGTGCCTTATGAAAATGGCAAAATCTGGATGGTCGGGCAGTACCGTTTCCCCTTGGAGGCCTACAGTTGGGAAATCCCCGAAGGCGGCGGCAAAATCGGCATTGATCCAATCGACAGTGCTAAACGAGAGTTGCAGGAGGAGACCGGACTCACGGCGGATAAATATGAAGTGCTGCTGGAAATGGACCTGAGCAACAGTGTAAGCGACGAGCGGGCGATCGTTTACATCGCGACCGGCTTGCACCACGGCGAGGCCTCACCCGAGGAGACGGAGGAATTGCATATCCGTCAGATGACCCTCGCGGAGGCCTACGAAATGGTGGAGCGCCGGGAGATTCGGGATTCGCTGACTGTGGCTGCGATCTACAAGATGCGGATCTTGGAGCTTGAGGGGCGGATTTGAGAAATGGAATGGTCAACTATTTTGGCTGAACCGCCAAATAATCAGGATTGAGATCTCTCGGATTTCTCCTGCCATCCCAAATGAGAACGATATAGATTTCCGTATCGGTGTGCCTGTAATAAACCTCGTAGAAGCGATAGGCGCGAAAGCGGAAGTTTGGATTTTCGCAAAGCACACCACTTTCCGGGTACTTGGCAATATGCCTTGATAGATGGCGCAGCCCATTCCGGAGTTTGATCGAATAGGCATTCGACCCATTTCTCTCCGTCCAGTACTTCAAAATTTCCTTGAGCTGATCAATCGCCGATTCGGTCCATACTACTCGCCTAACCATTCCTCAGACATTTTGAAAACTTCCTCGTCACTGTACACCTTCCCCTCTGCTATTTCTCTCTCTGATTGAGCAATCAAAGCCTCCTGTTCCTGTGTAAACACGCGACGGGACTTTGACTCCAAACCTAAAAAGTCAGCCAATTCGTTGATCATCCAATCATCGTCCAAATCATCGACGGCAGACTTGATCATTTCCTTCAACATCGGAGTCGTCACCATAGCATTCGCTTTGTCTAAATTTACGACGATTCTATTGAAGTGACAACCCCTCAATACACCAACTCCATCACCTCCGGCAGGATCTCCTTCACCACGACCTGCTTCCTCGCCAGGTTCCGCATTAGGGGGAAATCAAACACCGGACTTGACTCTTGCTTGAAGCTGAAGAGCTTGTGTCCCACGACGTGGGCGGGATAGAGGACATTGCTATTGAAGTCGGTCTCCATCTGCAGGACGGGATTGCCGAGGCCGGGAAGGAGGCGCTTGAGTCCGGCGAGGGCTTCGAACAGGCCATCGGTATAGGACGGAACATCAATCGTGCCGCCACCCTCGCGGAGTTTGAAGGTGAAGAAGTAGTCGTCCGGCAGGAGCCCCGGAGGTGCCGAAAACTCCCCAATCAGTTGGATTTGATCGACATGGAAGTTCACCCATCGGTCCTCGATGCGGTAATACACCTTGCTGCCAGCCAGCTCGATCTTGGTCGAAAACGTAGGATTCCGGTCCCTCATTTTTTGCCCCGAAACGGCCATTTTGACCGCGAGACGAGGAAATTTAGACCGAGGTCAGCACATTCCAAACACGCTCAGCACTGCCTTCCCATGTGTATAGCCGCTTCCGGACCCGCCCTTTGTCCACAAGTTCGGACGCTAGTCGGGGGTTGCTCGCGAGCGTCTTGAGCCCCTCCACAATCGATTGAATGTCCAAGGGATCGACCATCAAGGCCGCATCGCCGACCACGCCGGGCATCGCCGTGACATTGCTGCAGATGATCGGAGCCTCACAGGCCATCGCCTCCACCAATGGGATCCCAAATCCCTCGAAATAAGGCACGTAGCACAGTCCACTGCTCGCCCCATGGATGCGCACCAATTCCTCATCTGAAACGAAGCCCGTGAAGACAATGTCCTCCTTGAATTTTGCCTGTGAATAGCTGTGGATAACTTGGTCAAAGTTCCAAGCCTTGCGACCCACAACCAACAGTTTCATCGGGGATTGGGTCTCCGTCTTGAACCGATCAAAAGCCGCGATGAGCCGGTCCAGGTTTTTCCTTGGCTGAATGGCGCCCACGCAGTGGAAATATCGCTCCCCGTCCGAGTAGCGGTCCCGGGTTTCCTTGATCTCATCAGGGCTGCTCGGCTGAAACCGCTCGTCACAGGCATTGCCGACGATGGTGAACTTGTCCTCCGGCACGTGGTAGTGCGCGATCACGTCCTGCTTCGTGTACTCGCTTACTGTGATGATTTTGGCTGCTTTTTTTGCGAACCGAGGGAAATACTTTCGGTAATGCCAGGCCTCCATCTTCTTCACATCCTGCGGAAAATGCTCGAAGGCGATGTCATGGAACACAGGAACCTGCGGCACCGATGAACGCAGCGACAAGTAGCCGTCCGGACTGAAAAAGACATCGGGTTTGAGCTGCGACAGCTTCCGCGCCACCGCCCATTCGAAGAATAGGATGAACAGGAAAGGATGCCGCGCCGGGGGAAAAAGCACGTAGGGCTTGACGTTGGGGCCGTAGATGTAGCGCTCGTCGTACTCCCGGTCGAAGAAAAAGCTGAACTCGACCTCGGGATGCGACCGCACCATGCGCTTCAGTACCTCATCGCTGAATCGCCCAATGCCCTCCAATTGCTTGCCCAGGAGCAGTCGGGTATTCACAGCCACGTGGCGAATGGGTTTTGGCATCAGTCCGCGTTTTTGAACGACAAAAGGCCCGCAAAATAAGCCATTCCCAGCAAAATCAACCCCGACAACCCAGAAACGAGCCACCACTCCATCCCGGTCCGGCTCAGTCCCAAAAATGCGCCTCCAAAAGCCCCAGCAACTGCAACCAAACGCAGCAATACCCGCCAAGGGAAGGCCATCTCCATTTTGAAGTGGATGTACCAGACATAACTCAAGGACAATAGGCTGAAGCTCAGCACCGTGTTCAAAGCCGAGGCAACCGCGCCATAGACCGGAATGAAAATGCAGTTCAGCGTAACGTTCATCACGATGCTCACCGCGATCATCCGGCTCACGAACCGCTCATGGTTGGTGCTGGTGAGCAAGGTGCTGTAAATCGCAAAAATGCCATTGACAGCCACGGCGATGAACAGGATGCGCAGGCAGGCGATCATCGTAGCGAGGTCCTGCGGGCTGCTGTTCACAAATTGGAAGAGGAGCTTTTCTGGATAGATCAGGCCAAATGCCCCCGCAAAAAGCATGGGAAGCGCAGCAATCGGTTGGCCGAAGGCCAGCAACCGCCGCAATGCCGCCTGATCCCCGACGTGATGCGCGAACTTGGCGAAGAAGATGGGCAGGACGGTCCACAGGTACATCATCACCGTGTCCACCCAGCGGTATGCGCCGCCGTACAGCCCGGTCTCGTGCTTGCCTGCATCACCGCCGATGATCCGCTCGATCAGCACCTGATCCACCTTGTCATTGATGGAATAGAGGATGGTGATCAGGGCAAATGGGAAACTCAGCTTGAGCAGGCCACGCATGGAAGCAGCGTTCCACTCCGGCCGTATCCAACCAAAAAGCCGCATTACGAAGACCGAGATCACGGCCAAGGCCACCACCGCGGAGGCCAAGTAGGCCAGAATGTATTCCTCCACATCGATGTCCGTGGCCAGCAACGCCAGCACGATGCCGAGCATCACGATGCGGTCCAGCACCGAAGCCACCGCATCCTGCCGGAAATGCTGGAATGCCTGGAGATTGGCCCGGAAAAAGAAGATCATCTGCAAGATGCCGTGCACCACACAGAGGATGAACAGCAGATACAGTTCCTGTCCACGGTATCCCACGAGCCATCCCGCCCCGATCATGAAGAAGGGGTAAATCAAGGAAAGTACCGATTTCAGCGTGACCAGACTCGGAAACAGCTTCCGCAGCAGGTCAGGCTGAGCAGCGAGGGTCTTGGTCGTGTATTGATTCACCCCCATGTCGGCGAGGGCGAGGAAAAGGAAGCCGAAGGAATACAGCGCCAGGTACAGACCAAATGCCGTGTGCCCTACACGGTCCTGGACCACATTGTTGGTGAGGATCCAAGCCGTCTTGATCAGCAAATTGAGCAGGACGGCCAGGCTGATATTTTGAAATAGGCTTCGGATGGCTGCGTGGCGGGGTGCAAGCATTTTACCACCGCATTCCGGCCAAATCTACTGCGATTTTTTGATAACTTGGCGGCCTCAAGATGGCAGCCGTAGTCCAGTTTTTCAGGGATCAGAAGGCGAGGGTGTATTTCATCCTCTTCGCCTCACTGTTCATGTTCGTGGTCTATTACGCGACCAAGACCTACAACTTCTTCCTGTTCGGCCTGCCATTGGTGGTGATTTTCGCCTATTTCTCGCTGAACAACTACAAATGGCTCTGGTACCTGACGGCTTTCCTGATGCCATTGTCGATCACCGATCCGGAGTTTTTTGGCTCGGTTGCAGGGGTTACCTTTCCCACGGACTTTCTCGCGATCCTCATTTTGGGGCTATGGGTGGTGAAAATCGCCTCCGAGCCGGGCATCTTGCGGGACATCGCAGGGCATCCCATCCCGATTGTAATCGCCTTGCAGTTCTTGTGGCTGATTTTCGCGGCAGTGCCTTCGTCCATGCCCATCGTGTCCTGGAAATACGTGGCGGCCTCCATGTGGATGATCGCCTGCTTCTACCTGATGCCGCTGCTGCTGTTCCGTGAGCAAGCGACCGTTTTCAGGTTCTTCCAATTGATCGTGGTGGCGTTTACCATGGCATTTGGCACCATCATGATGCTGTTCCTCGGTACGGGGCGCAATCCCTTTGGGCTCCGATTCAATCCCGGGCCGTTCTTCGTTGACCATACCGTTTTCGGAGCGTTCACTGCCATGTGGGTTCCCATCCTCGTGCTGCTGTCGTTTGCAGGCGATTTCAAGTCGCGTGAGAGGTGGCTCTCCCGTCTTGGGCTGTTGGTTTTCCTGATGGCGCTCTTTTTCTCGTACTCCCGGGGTGCCTGGGCGAGTTGCTTGGCGGCATTGATCATGCTGGGCGTGGTCATGTTGGGCAAATTTGCTCGGCGGTTCCTCCTTCCCGTGATCATGATCGGCATGTTGGTCGGGACATTCATCTGGTATGCCAATCAGGGATCAAGCAGCAGTGTCCGCAACCGTGCCGTCTCCCGCAAGAATTTCACTGAGCACGTCGCGTCCATCACCAACTTCCGCACGGATGACAGCAACCGCGAGCGCATCAACCGCTGGTTCTGCGCATGGCAGATGTTCCAGGAGCGGCCCATGTTCGGATTTGGCCCCGGCACCTACAGCTTCCAATACGGCAATTTCCAGAAGGCCAGTGTCCGCACCATGGTCAGCACCAATCGCGGCGACAATGGCACAGCCCACAACGAATGGCTCCTCGCCCTGAGCGAAAACGGCTGGCCCGGCCCGATTTTCCTGACTTTGTTTTTCATGGTGCCCTTTTTCCGAGGGCTGCGGGGCTACAACCTGGCCTCGAAGAAGAATACACGATTGCTGTATCTCGCCTGCACCTTCGGTCTTGTCACCTACATCATCCACGCCTTCGTGAACAACTTCCTCGACCAAGACAAGGTCGGCGGGACCTTCCTGGCCCTCATGGCGGTGATCACAGTGTTGGATGTGTATTACCTGCCGAAGGAGAAGGGCTTGCCACAAGAGTCGATTCGGGCTTAGCGGGGAAATTGGCTAGAATTTGGCCAATCCTAGGGCTCTCACATCCACTCTCGGGGCCATGCTAGGGAATCCGATATCCGATTTTCTCCATTTGGTCCACAACAAAGGTCAAATTGCCGCCTAACAAACTGCCATTGGTCCTTGCCTCCAACAAACTTGTAAGTGTCGATCCTATCTCCCATCACGTTGGCATGTGTTCGAGTCTGAAGGATGCGCTTTGCTCAATTGATCACCTCGGGAAATCCCCAAACAATATCAGACAGATAGTGGTCGCGGGAAAAGTGTCCATGCTGGCCCTGAACGTAGAAATCGTAGATCGGACCTCCATTTCCGCCTGAATCTCTGATCAATGCAATGTCCTCCTTCTGGTCAAAATTGAGATCGGCAATGATCAGGTCACCATGATCGTAGTCAAGCACCTCAAAGCTATCTATAGAATTTGTCACCAAGGACCGAATTCGCTTGGGATCATTGCCCACGAAATCGTAGTAAGACTCCGAACCCAAGCAGATGGAATCCGTGATTTGCCCAGTTCCCTTGTTGATGACCGTCAACTTCCATTCTGAGAAGACTCGAATAGAGTCCGCGGTCTTCCAATGGTTCACCAAGATGTCATAGTCGAATTCATAGGACAAGTCTGTCCGAAGATCATGCTTGCTAACACAGTAGGCGATCCTGGTGTCGCGCTCGAATTGCTTAGGATGAACAACCTGGTTCGAAGGAAACGTTGCCAACTCAGGAGGCGCGGCCTTTTTGCAAGCTGTGAAACGCGTCGCGAAAAGCAGGAAGATTAGGACTCCTTGCAAACTCCTACGCATCAAAACTCCCAAAGTAAGTCTCCGGCCGCACGGCCCGCAACTCGGCTTTGACGGATTCGCTCACGTTCAGTCCTTCAATGAAAGCTGAAATCGTCGCTTCGTCGAGCTTGCCTTTGCCGCGGGTGAGGGCCTTGAGTGCCTCGTAGGGGTTCGGGTAGGCTTCGCGGCGGAGGATGGTCTGGATGGCTTCTGCGACCACGGCCCAGTTGGCTTCGAGGTCGGCGGCGATCGCGGCGCGGTTCACTTCGAGCTTGCCGAGCCCCTTGAGGAGGCTTTGGAGGGCGAGCCATGTATGGGAAAGCGCGGTGCCGGCGTTGCGGAGGACTGTGCTGTCCGTGAGGTCACGTTGCAGGCGGCTGACGGGGAGCTTGCGGCTCATGAATTCGAGCAGGGCGGTCGAGACGCCGAGATTCCCTTCTGCATTTTCGAAGTCGATGGGGTTCACTTTGTGGGGCATCGCGCTGCTGCCGACCTCGGTTGCGATGACCCGCTGCTTGAAATAATCCATGCTCACGTACAGCCACATGTCCTGCGCCATGTCCATGAGGACAGTATTGATGCGCTTGAGGTTGTCGAAAATGCGGCTCAGGCCATCGTAATGGTCGATCTGCGTGGTGGGGCGGCTGCGCCGGAGCCCCAGGGTCTTGGCGAGGAATTTCCCAGCGAAGTCATGCCAATCGGTGCCGGGGAAGGCGATGTAATGCGCATTGAAGTTGCCCGTCGCGCCGCCGAACTTGCCGGGGTAGTTTTGCTGGGCGAGTTCGTTGATCTGCTCACCGAGGCGGGCGGCGAATACGCGCACCTCCTTGCTCAGGAGTGTGGGGGACGCGGGTTGTCCATGGGTGCGGGCTAGCATCGGCGTGTCCTTCCACTCGTTCTCGAGGTCGTCCAGCTTCTTGAGGACAGACCGGAGGCCGGGCAGCATGACATTGTACATCGAATCGCGGAGCATCATCGGGATCGCCGTGTTGTTGATGTCCTGCGAGGTCAATCCGAAATGGAGGTATTCCTTGGCCTGATCCAAATCCGGGGAAATCGCCGCGAACCGCTCCTTGAGGAAATACTCGACCGCCTTGACGTCGTGGTTGGTCACGTCCTCGATCGCTTTGACGCGGTGCGCATCTTCCAAGCTGAAGTCTTGGTACAGGGCGCGCATGGCGGGATAGAGATCTTCGGAAATGCCTTTCAGCGCTGGCAGCTCCACCTCGCAGAGCGCGATGAAGTACTCGACCTCCACCCGGACTTTGTAGCGGATGAAGCCCATTTCTGAGAAATAGGTGGCCAATTCACGGGTCTTGTGGTGGTAACGCCCGTCGATGGGGGAGATCGCTGTCAGTGCTTCCAATTGCATGGGATTCGCAAAAAGGGGAAACGTCAAAGATAGCAATCCACGGGCATGAATGACCCGTCGGGCTCAGGAATTCAAGGTCATAAGATGGAATTTTCAGTGAATTCCGCCGGGTCAGGGCTTGCGAACTGCGGTCTGCCCTTCCTTGCTGCCGCCGGGGAATTCTTGAAATGACCGGTCCACTGAAGGCGCGATCGCACTCAGGAGTGGTTGCCGTTCACGGTGTGTCCAGCCAATGAGCTGGTAAAAATGATCGGTTCCTTCGTAAACGGCCAGGTGATAATAGACTTGTACCGAGTCGCCATCACGCATTTGCATCGCGTACAGTTCCGCAGTTTGGCAGGGGAGCCCGTTGACCTCCAATGTGTCTCGGTTGCTCACGTAGGCAGTGTCATAGCCTGCGGCCAAGGTGGATTCAACGAAATAGGCGTAATCCCCAAGGCTGTAGCGAAGGTCGAGGCTGTCGATCTTGGACTTGGGTTCCGTGATGCCCATCCAGTAAAAATCGCCCTCCTTGTCAGCGTATTGCAGCGGCGCGAATTCATGAAGTCCAGCGCTGGGCTGCATGTTGGCGGGCAGGTCCAGGCAAAAATGCCCCTCGACCTCCACTGCCCGGGAGGGTTGCATCTCCGGCGAGCTGCAGCCGCTCAACACCGCTGCAACCATGCCCAAAAAGATGACCCAAAGTTTCTTCATGATCTCAATTCCGTCCGGCAAAGTTACGGCAACCTTGCCCAGCGGGGTACCCCACGGTTTAGCCAAATGGGTAAATGCTTAACCTAAACTAGAGGGTTTTGTTTTAGACACTTGAAAAACAAACACTTAACCACAAAGCGTGCGATTCACTTTTTGCCCTTGAGTTGTTCGAGGGCCGCCTTGCAGCGCTGCTCCAGTCCGGCTTGGTAGTCGTAGTTGTCATAGCTCAAGGCGACTTGGTACTCACGGCGCGCCAAATCATAGTGCCCTTCCTCCTCCTCGATTCGCCCCAGATAATAATGAGAATACGCCTTCATCCACAGAGCGCGTCCCGGCTGCGTCCCCACGCAAGCCACATAAGCCGCCCGCGCGAAACGGATGCTGTCCATCTCCTGCCAATTCCGACCGAGACGGTACCAGAGCTCACAGCGCTCATTCTCGTTGCAGGTTTCCAGCCGCTCCTGAATCGGGGCCAAGGTCTTGATGGACCGCTGATAATAGCCTCCGTCAAACAGGTTCCTCGCGGAGTAAAGCTGCTTCTCTACGGTGGTCGGCTCGCGGAGCAGATAGAGCGCCGCCTGCGAAAGGGCGTATTCGTCCACATCGAAGCTGCTTCCCTCCGCCTGCGTCAACCGGTGGAAGACGGGTCGAGCTTCAGGATAACGGTCCGCAAGCACGAGGGACATCGCCTTCTTGTACAATGCGTCCGCATACAGCGTCTTGCCGTGGTAGATGCCGAGAAACTTGTCCATCTGCCGGATGCAAGCATCGTATTCCAATTTGAAAAAATGCGCCTTGCCCCGGGTGTAATACCAAATCGGCAGCCGGTTTGGATTCGAGGACAGCAACAAGTTTTCTTTTTCATTGACTAAGGCGATGGCTGCATCAGCCTGCCGGGTCTCCAAATAGCCCGAAAGCAGCAAATAATGCGGCACAATGCTCCCGGGATTGGCCTCGGCCATGGCCTTTGCCCGCGCAACCGCCGACTCAGGCTTGCCCAAGAGGTTCTTTTCGAAGTAAAAAAGCATCAAGGATGCCTCCGCGGGCAGCAGCTTGCTGCTCTTGGCCGCGACCTCCAACTGTTGCAGTCCCAAGTTCAGATTGCCCGTGAAACAAAGCACACTGCCGAGCCATTTCAGCTTCTTGGGCAGGGAACTCATGGCCACATTGAAAATGCCGAGGAGCTTCATTTGCTCGCGGTTGCTGGGAAACCGCTGCGAGTTGCGGTAGAGCAAGGTGCAGGCGTTTTTGATTTCGAGCGCGCTGCCGACATTTTTCTTGTCCATGGCCTTGACCGCGCCGCGCAGGAAATAGCACTCCGCCGCCATCAAATCCCGCTCAGGATCGGTCTCGGGCAGGGTGTGCAGCATGTCCAGCGCCCGTTTGCTCAAGTCCAAGAAGCTTGCGAGCACCTGCGCATCCTCATTGACAAGGTATTGGATGAAGAGGATGCGGGTTTGATAGTAATAGCGGAGCTTTTCGACAGGCTCCTGGAATGACAAGGTCGTCGCGCGGTCAAGGTCCAGGTTGATGATCGCCTGCTCGATGGGAACGCGCCGCCCCTCCTGCGCCCACAGGCTCAGGCAGCAGCAGATTCCCGCCAATATCAGGCTCAGCTGACGCATTGCTCCTTGATCCTCAATTTTCCTGCCATTTGTTTACAAGAAAGGCGCTCCCTGAGGAACGCCTTTCTTGTATTTTTCATAGCCGGCAACGCCTCAAGCGTGCTCGGTTTCGTGGGCACCTTCGAATTCGGCGAAGAAGCTCTGATCCACCAACATGCGGCCGCAGTTCTCGCAGAAGAGGAGTTTCTTCTTCTGACGGATCTCAAGCTGCGTTTGCGGGGGGATGATGGCGAAGCAGCCACCACAAGCGTCGCGGTCGGTGGAGACGATGGCGAGGCCATTGCGCATGTTGCGACGGATCTTGCCGTAGGCATCGAGGATGCGCTTTTCGACAAGTTTGCTGGCTTCATCGCTCTCGGCACGGAGGCGGTTCTCTTCGACTTCGGTCTCCTTGATGATGATCTCAAGCTCCTTTTGCTTTTCAGCCAAGTCAGCGCTGCGGTCATCGACCTGAGCCTGGATGTCGGAGAAGAGCATGTTTTTCTGCTCGATTTGCTCCTGGAGCTGCTTGATCTTCTTCTCAGAAGTCAAGATCTCGAGGTTGGCATACTCGACCTCCTTGGTGAGGGCCTCGTATTCACGGTTGTTCTTGACCGTGTTGAGTTGCTCCTCGTACTTGCGGATTTGGGCACCGAAGTCCTTGATGTTGCCTTGACGGCGCAGGATCTCGACTTGGAGCTCAGCAATGTCTTCCTCGACCTTGCCCTTCTTGCCTTCCAAGCCTTGAATTTCAAAATCCAAATCGTCCACCTCCTCGGGGAGGGAACCGCGCAAGACGATGATCCTGTCCAGCTGGGAGTCCACCCATTGCAACTTGGCCAACGCCCTCAGTTTTTCGACAATGCTATCCATAGGCTCAGTAATACTTAACCGGATTGGTTTCTATTTTAGACAAACGAACCGCAAAATTAGGAAAACTTTTTGACAAAAAGCCATGCAAAAGATTTGAGGTAAACTGCTCGGATTCGTAATGACCGACGTCGAGCAGCAACATTTTGCCCTCATTGTCAAAGAATTTGTGGTAGGTGATGTCCCCCGTGATGAAGGCGTCGGCCCCAGCGGAGATGGCATTGCCGGTCAGGAAGCTGCCTGCTCCCCCGCACCAAGCCACCCGGCGCACCTCACGGATGTCCGCGTCGGCATATCGGATTCCGCCGCAATGGAAACGCTCCTTCACCAGCGCGAAGAACTCCTCCTTCGAAAGCGGGCGGGGCAATTCACCGATCATCCCGGAACCCGTCTCATGATCGGTGTCCTGAGTCGGCAGGATGTGGTAGTCCAAGTCCCCATTGGCAGCTTGCTTCAACGCACCTAGGACAGCACCTTTCTTATAGGCAGGCAGAATGCACTCCACCCGCGCGTCATGCCCGGACTCACTTGTCCGCAAGTCGCGAGCGCCAGCAGCGTAGGCGGCATCCTCCCAGAGGTGGATGTCCTTTTTCTGCCCGTAGAAGACCAATTTGAGCAATTGATCGCGCTTGGCGCTGAGGACGCGCATGTTCTCGATCCCCAACCGGGAGCCGATCATGCGGTTCACGCCATAGGCGACATTGTCCAGATTGGTATGGCAGGCATAGAGGGCGACATTGGCGCGGATCGCCTTCAGGATGATGCGGCTGACATAGTTTTCCCCGTTCAGCCGCTTGATCCCAGTGAACCAAATCGGGTGATGGGTGACGATCAGGTTGCAGCCTGCCTCGACCGCTTCGTCGATCATCGACTCAGTCACATCCAAGTTGATGAGGACTCCGGTTGCCTCCACGTCGGGCTCGCCGACGATCAAGCCCACGTTGTCATAGGACTCCGCAAGCCCAGGTGGGGCGTACTCCTCGATGGCGCGAACGATGGTCTTGATTTTCATCGGTTTCGGGATTGACCTAAAAATGCATCAAATGCCTTCCAGGATCAGGAGTTGGTTTTCCATCATCCGGGGCAGGTAGAGCTGCTTGGTTGGGACATGGTAATAGAAGTCAGCAGGCCCCTTGATGGAGTCGCTCGCCACCTCGGTCACCGTACCGCCGGGGATGGCAATCCGTTCCACATGGGCTGCATTCCAGTCACTGACCAGCAATGAGCCGTCCGCAGCGAATGCCGCACCATCCAAGCCGCCCGTGTGCTTGCCGACCTGCTTGGTGGCACCCGTATTGCCGTCGATGGCGAGGACACGGCCCTTCGGCTTGGCGTCGGAGCCGTATTCCACACAGTAAATCTTGTTGGACTCGCTGTCATACACGAGGCCGTTGGGGCCATTGAGCTCACCCGTCTTGATCTTCTCGAAGTTCTGATCCTTCAGGTTGATCTGAAAAATGGCGTTGAGATCGGTGGCTGAAACCAGCAGGGTGCTGTCATTTTTCACCGCCAAGTCATTCAGGAAGTGGGCATTGAAGCGGCTGAAGTCATAGACGTGGCTTTGCTCCACCTTCTTGAGGTCGATCTCCACGACACGGTCGATGTCGGTCACAAACAGACGCTTACCGATGATGGCCATTCCTTTGGGGGCATCGAGCTTGATGGCAGCCCACTTGTCCTTGTCGATCCATTCGGTCGCGGCCATGTTCAGCTTCATGATGCGGCCGTCTCCGTCCTTGGCCTGTGGCTCGAGTTTCACCCCCACATTGGACACGTAGATGAACTCACCGTCGCTCGCAACGCCTTCCGGACTGTTGAATTCCGGGGCGACGGTCTGCGGTGGCGGCGGCGTGGTATCCGTCTTGGTGGTATCGGTGCCATTGCCGCCCCCATTCTTGGGGTCATTGCAGGACTGAGTGGCGAGCAATGCAGCCCCCAACATCAAGGTCCAAGAAAATTGCTTCAGGGTTTTCATAGCTGACAATCTTTTCATCAATAGGCCATTGCGAAGATCACACGCTGCTTCGAGGGCTTGCCGGAGTAGATGCAGACGCCGTCCTCTTGGGGGTTGTTCATGGGGATGCAGCGAATGGTCGCCTTGGTTTCCTCCTTGATGGCATTTGCAGTTTCGGTCGTGCCGTCCCAGTGGGCATAGACAAAACCGCCTGCGTCGCTGCTCACGATGCGCTTGAATTCATCGTAGCTATCGACAGTGTGGAGATTCGTCTCGCGGTGGGCCTTGGCCTTTTCGAACAGGCCATTTTGGATGTCCGCGAGCAGGTTTTGGATATAGGTGAGCGAGCCCTCCATGGGCACACTTTCCTTGGTCTTGGTGTCGCGGCGGGCGATTTCGAGCACGCGATTTTGCAAGTCGCGGGCACCCAGCACGATGCGCACGGGCACGCCCTTGAGTTCCCATTCGGCGAATTTCCAGCCGGGTCGCTTGCTGTCATCGTCATCGACTTTGACACGGATGCCATTGTCGCGAAGGTGGGCCTCCAGGTTCTTGACAGCCTTGCCGACTGCTTCCTTTTCCTCAGGCTTGTTGGCCAGGGGGATGATCACGACTTGGATGGGGGCGACGGTGGGCGGCAGGACCAAGCCCTCGTCGTCGCTGTGCGCCATGATGAGGGCACCGACCAAGCGGGTGGACACGCCCCAAGAGGTTGCCCAGACGTAGTCGCGGGTATTGGTGGAGTCGAGGAAGGTCACGTCGAATGCCTTCGCGAAGTTTTGGCCCAAGAAGTGGCTCGTTCCGGCTTGGAGGGCCTTGCCGTCCTGCATCATGGCCTCGATGCAGTAGGTATCGACTGCTCCGGGGAATTTCTCGTGCTCAGGCTTCATGCCCCGGATGACCGGAATCGCGAGGAATTCCTCGGCGAACTTGGCATACACATCGAGCATCTTCATGGTCTCCTCGACGGCCTCCTCAGCGCTCGCATGGGCGGTATGGCCCTCCTGCCAGAGGAATTCGGCGGTGCGGAGGAAGAGGCGGGGACGCATTTCCCAACGCATGACGTTGGCCCACTGATTGATGAGCAGGGGCAGGTCACGGTAGGATTGGATCCAATCCTTGTAGGTGTCCCAAATGATGGTCTCAGAGGTGGGGCGGATGACGTATTCCTCCTCCAATTTCGCCTCGGGATCGACTTCCACGCCGGTTCCGGCGGCGTTGCGCTTGAGGCGGTGGTGGGTGACCACGGCACACTCCATCGCGAAGCCGTCCACGTGCTGGGCCTCACGGCTCAGGAAGGACTTGGGGATGAGCAGGGGAAAATAGGCGTTGACGTGTCCAGTATCCTTGAACATCTTGTCCAACTGACCCTGCATTTTCTCCCAGATGCTGTACCCGTAAGGTCGGATGACCATGCAGCCGCGAGTGGGTGAGTTCTGGGCCAATTCAGCCCTTTTGACGATTTCGATGTACCACTGGGAATAATCCTCGGCGCGCGTAGGTAGCTTCTGGGACATGGCGTGGAATGTGGTATAATTTTTGCTTAATTTTACTTATTCAGAGGCGCATGCGTAACTTTATGCACGGCTTTCAGAAGAGCGCCAAATTTAGTTAGAATCGTAGAATCGTGAAAATTTTAAATGAGGGAAGGGATATGAAAACGCGCATTTTGACAGTGATGGCAGCCGCCACCTTGGCACTTGCCAGTTGCTCCGGAACCCGGACAGCCACTGCCTCCAAGGAGGTGGATGACGTGTATTTCAACAAGGAGGACCAGCGTGTCGAGGATCTCGCCGCCGCTGAAAGTCGCAAGCGTGCCGAGGCTGCCCGTGCCGAGGAAACAGCTGACGAGCCTGCCTCCAATTCTTCCTACGACTACGACCAAGGATTGGCGGAGAAGAATGCCGAGACGGAAAGCGCCTATGACCGCGACCCGTATGCTGACGACGACTATTACTATTCCCGTCAGATGCGCCGTTTCAACAACAATACTTGGAACTACTACGATCCCTACTTTTCCTACGACCCTTACTATGCGATGAATACCCCGACATGGGGCTATTACCAAAACAGTCCATGGTGGTATGACCCCTATTCCTACAACGGCCCGAGTTATGCATGGACTTCCAGTTGGGGCAATCCAGGCTACTACTATTACCCGCAACAGTTTTACTGGAATCAGCCTTGGTACGGAACCGGTAGCTACTGGTCCATCGGTTACGGCTATCCCAGCTATTACAATTCCTACGGATACGGCTATGGCTACGGTGGCGGCTACTATGGTGGCGGTTACGGGGGCTACGGCAACTACTACGGTTACAATGGCTACTGCGGCGCCCCCGGCTACTACGGCGGCGGAACCTGGTTTGGCAATGGCGGCAGCACCGCTTCCAACGTGCCGGTTGCTCCCCGCACCAATATGAGCAGCCTGAATACTTCGGGCCGTCCTGGCAATCAGCCCGTGCTGAACCCACGCTCGACCCGCCCGTACCAAGGCAACTACCCGCTCAACACTGGCCCTAGCCGCCCGATCGGCAACTCCGAAGTCGAATCCAAGCCTGTCAACAACACTGGCCTCACCGGCCGCACCAACCAAGGCGTGGACCGCCCGACCTATTCCCAACCGAACAATACGGAGTCCAATCCCAAGACGAATTATTCCCGTCCCCGGATGGACAACAGCAACGACACCTACTCGCGTCCGTCCAACGACACCTATACCAGGCCGTCGAACGACACCCATACGCGCCCTTCGAACGACACCTATTCTCGCCCATCCAACGACACTTATAGCCGTCCGAGCAACAACAACTCGAATGACAGCTACAGCCGTCCGCGCGAGAACTACAGTCAGCCGTCACGCAGCTATGAGTCCGCGCCTTCGCGCCCGACCTACTCAGCTCCGTCGGCCCCTTCCAATTCTTCCCCCAGCCACAACAGTGGCGGCGGCAGTCACAGGCCTCGCTAATTTCAGTCCAAGATGACGTTCAGAGGATCGGCCATTGGCCTATTGCTTGCATTGCTTGGAACTGCGGCCTCGCTCCAGGGGCAAAATGAGACCGATGCTTTCCGCTACATGACGCCCAGCTCGGTGGGCACCGCCCGCGTATTGGGCCTCGGAGGTGCCGCATCTGCAATGGGGGCGGATTACAGTGCGGCTTACCTCAATCCTGCCGGGCTCGGGCTGTACCGCAAGAGTGATTTCATGATCACTCCCGGCCTGCGGCTCAACCACAACAACTCCACGTACCTCGGGGAAAACGCCGCCAACAGCTACAGCAAGTTCGGCTTCACCAACATCGGCTACGTCTATGCAGGTCGCGTGAACAAGTGGAACTCGAGCACGCGCACCCTTGAGGAATCCGAAAAAGGCCTGAAGTCCTACGCCTTCACAGTGGGCCTGAACCAGACCGCGCAGCTCGGTCGAAACACCCGCATCGAGGCCTACAACAACCAAAACTCCATCACCCAATACTTCGCTGGCCTCGCCAATGGCTATACCGCCGCCGAACTGGATGCGGATGGCGGCTACGCAGGGCAAGCATGGTGGGCGTATGCCATCGACACCTCCGGGCAAGACGGCAACTACATCGGCGCGGGCGATGGCGGCTCAGTGATGCAAAGCGTGGACATCACCGAGATCGGCAGGACAAATGAGTGGAACGTCGGCTTCGCAGGCAATGTCAATGACAAAATCTACTTCGGCGGATCCCTTGGCATACAGGACATCCGCTACACCACTGAGATGACGTTCCTCGAAAACGACATCAACAACCTGCACAACAGCTGGAACAACGACAGCACGCCCTATACCAGCTCCACCTTTGTGAATGGCTTCACCACCCGGGGCTCGGGCATCAACCTGCGGGTCGGTGTGATCGGCAAGCCCACGGACTTCCTGCGAGTTGGCCTCAGCGTATCCACGCCCACCATCTACAACATGACCGACAGCTACTATGCGAGCATCATCGGCTACCTGGATGGCGACCCCAGCCCCAAGGAAAAGGGAGAGGACTCCGAGGGCGTGTTCAGCTACAACCTCACCACGCCTTTCAAGGTCACCGTGGGAGGCATGGCGCTGTTTGGAAAGCGCGGGTTCATCACAGCTGACATCGACTACACGGACTACTCCACCGCCAAATACAAGTCCAGCGCCAAGCAAGGCAGCACCTATTATTACAGCTTCCGCACCGAGAACGACGCCATGCGCGATCTCTTTGCCGGGGCCATCAATCTGCGCCTCGGTGGCGAGTTGCGGTTCGGTCCGGGTCGTGCGAGAGCGGGAATAGCACAGTATGGCTCGATTCTGAAGAAAGCCTACCTGAACTATTTCGAGTATCCCAGCAACGACGTGAAAAAACTTGTGGGTGGAAAACAGCTTTTTTCGCTCGGACTTGGAATTAAACAAAAAAGCTTCTATCTTGACCTTGCATTTGTACATGAGACGTCTGCTGATCGCAGATTGCTCTACACACTGCCGGACGTGAATGCGTATTCGCCCGAATTGATTAATAAGATTAGCTCCAACAATTTGTACATGACGATAGGATTTACCTTTTGAATAACAGTCTTGTTTGATTAATCTAAAAGGTAACTATGCTTGATCTCTACCTTTAAGTTTCGGTACACTAGAACATTAAAGGAGGGTATAAAAATGAGTAATCCAATTCGTCAGATCTTGCCCGATGATCTGTTTCGCGTATTGCTTGATCTCAACTTGATCAATCGTAAAGTCTTGCGTGACTTCGAAATCAAGCGTGAGTACAAGATGATGCGTCGCCGCGGACTCAAAAGCCAAGACGCAATCGACGCCCTTTTGGAAGCTTACCCCTACCTGCAGTTTGACACGGTGCGCAAGATCATCTACTCGATCAGGCTCCCCGAAGAGATTGCCGTGGTAGCAGACTGAGTCCCTCAAGTGGATTCAAGTGGGTATGAGAATTGAGAACAATAGATTCATTGCCACCAAGGCATCAAGGTGCGTTGCAATAGTGCATGGTGCCTTGGTGGCAAGATCAAAATGTGGCGTTGATGCTGATCAGGGCGCGCTGCCCTGATCCATGATGTACATTCAGGCGGCTATTCCACGTACAGGCAAAGCCCCTTGAGGTATTCTCCTTCGGGATGGAAGATGCTCACCGGATGGTCGGGTGCTTGCGTCATTTGATGCACGATCCGCACCTCACGGCCGGCGTCGGCTGCTGCCCCGAACACGATCTTGCGGAAGAGGTCCGTGTCCACGTGCTGCGAGCAGGAATAGGTAAACAGCAAGCCTCCCGGCGCGATGCGCTGCATGGCCTTGAGGTTGATTTCCTTGTAGCCGCGGGCAGCCTTCTGCACGGTTGAGATGTGCTTGGTGAATGCCGGAGGATCCAAAATGATCAAGTCGTAGGCACCCTGCTGCATGTCCGCGAGGAACTTGAAGGCGTCGGCCTTCACGGCCTTGTGCGCTGCATGCTCCCCAAAATTCAAGGCGACGTTGCGATTGGCCATTTCTGCGGCAGCTGCGCTGATATCGACGGAGTCCACGGAGGCTGCTCCTCCCGCCAATGCGTACACGGAAAATGCCCCGCTATACGAAAAGGCATTCAGCACCCGCCGACCGCGCGCGTGACCCATGAGCAGAGCCTTGTTGTCGCGCTGATCCAGGAAAAATCCCGTCTTCTGCCCAGTCGCGATGTCCACATGGAAACTCAGGCCATTTTCCTGGAATGTCCGCTCCCCGCCTTCGCCCAGCACCCATGAGCCATCGGCATCTTCCTTGGCCTCCGTGCGCAGGTAAACATGCTTGATGCCCAAGGCCGACTGCAGGAATCCCTGCACCGTCCCCGCCAATGCCGCAGTGCCAGCCGTCCGCAATTGCACCGAAGCCGCATCCCCATAAATGTCAATGATGATTCCCGGCAGCCCATCTCCTTCGGCGTGGACCAATCGGTAGCCCGTCGTGCCTTGCAGATCGATCACCCGCCGACGGTAGTCCAATGCCGCTTGCAGCTTGTGGTGCCAGAATTCGGCATTCACCCCGACCTGCTCCTTCCCGAAATGGAACATCCGGCAAATGAGCGTCGCCTGCGGCGCATAATGCCCGAGCCCGAGCACCTCGCCGTCATTGGTCACGACCGCCACGATCGCCCCCTCCCCTACTCCGGAGGGCCGTTGCTTGACAGCTCCAGAGAAGATCCAAGGATGCCGGTTGCGCACAGAGCGGTCACGCCCCGATTTGAGAATGAGTTGGGGATAGTTCATCGATCGAAAAATAGGGCTGAACTACAGTCAATTGGTCTTGACCTGCTGCTGCTCGGATTCCTCGGCCGCCTTGGCGCGGAGTTCCGCCTGCCGCTTGGCCTTGATCTCGAACTCCAGCTGATACTGCGAACCCAGGGCCACGAGATGGTCACCGAACAGCTTCGGGATCACCGGGTGCGTGTCGCGCCGCAGGGCGTATTTCACGTCCTTTTGGATTTGCAGCTTGTGATAGAGGCGATTGAAGTGGGAGGAGCTGCGCATGAAGTAGCGCTTGCGCCGGGTTG
>JAXLVK010000049.1:0-47992 GCA_046329055.1 Bacteroidia bacterium | reverse complement strand
GACATTTGCCTGGGGAGCAGGCTACAAGATTTTCGACAAGCTCGCCCACTTCGGCAATCCCAAGGGACAGGCCAAGACCGTCTTTGATGCGGCTTATCCGACTTCGGATTTCAACAAAGACATCGAGATCAAGGAGATCGGCGGCAAGAAGTACGCCTACCTCAAGGGCGAAAACAAATACCTCTCAGGCGTGGTCCTGTTGCCGGACGGTGACAAGTTCCGCGTGATGACACCCCTCGGCAACAAGGACATCAAGAACTACTTGGTGAATGGGCCTGAGGAGGTGAAGAAATAACTTTTCGCTGTTTTAGAACCGCAGAGGACGCAGAGGTTCGCAGAGTCAGCCGAATGGTCTCTGCGTTTCTTTGCGTCCTCTGCGGTTTTTCCTCTAATCCCCTATCTTAGCGAAATGGGAAAGATGAAAACCATCGGGGTGTTCACCTCGGGAGGGGACTCGCCGGGGATGAATGCCTGCATCCGTGCAGTGGTGCGGACAGCGATCTATGAAGGCTTGCGCGTGGTGGGCATCCGCCGCGGGTACGAGGGCATGATCGACGGGGACATGGTGGAAATGAACTCCGGGTCGGTCAGCGACATCATCCACCGGGGCGGCACCATCCTCAAGACTGCCCGCAGCGCCCGCTTCCGCACGCCGGAGGGGCGGGTGACAGCTGCCGAAAACCTCCGTCGCTTTGGCATCGACGGGGTGGTCGCCATCGGCGGGGACGGGACTTGCACCGGGGCGCGGGTGTTTTATGCAGAGCATGGCATCCCCTTCGTCGCGACGCCCGGCACCATTGACAATGACCTCTTTGGGACGGACTATACGATCGGCTACGACACGGCACTGAACACGGCAGTGAATGCCATCGACAAGATTCGGGACACCGCAGCCTCGCATGACCGCCTCTTTTTCGTGGAAGTGATGGGCCGCGACGCGGGTTTCATTGCCTTGAATTCCGGGATAGGTGGGGGAGCAGAGGCTGTATTGATTCCGGAGACCAAGACCGACATCGAGACCTTGATCCAGACCCTCGAAGCTGGGTGGGGCCGCAAAAAGAGCAGCAGCATCATCGTGGTCGCAGAGGGGGACGAAGCCGGAGGCGCATTTGCCATCGCCGAAAAGGTCAAGTCGCGCCTGAGCCATTACGACACCCGCGTGACCGTCCTCGGGCATATCCAACGCGGCGGTTCGCCCACCTGCATGGACCGGGTGCAAGCGAGCGAACTCGGCAACGCAGCCGTGAAGGCATTGATCGCCGGGAAGCACAGCATCATGTTCGGCAAAATGAAAGGCGAGATCAGCGAGACCCCGTTCGAGTCCGCCATCAAGCAGCACAATCCGGTGAACCCGAACCTGTTGGAGCTGGTGAAGGTGCTGTCGATTTGAGGCGAGGGGCCTCTGCTGCGCCCCGGCTCGTCGGGGGCCCAATGCCGCCTCGTCCCGAGACATCGGGGACCTGACCCGCAGGCCTCTGGCCTGCGTAAACGGAAATGTAGATGCGGAAATGTAGATGCGGAAATGTAGATGCGGAAATGTAGATGCGGAAAGGGATGATGCTGATTTGATGAAAGATGAAAGATGAGAGATGAAAGTTTCTGCCTGCAACGTCTTCAATCAAATCGCGATTCGCCGGTCAAGCGGAAATAGAATCCTTTAAAATGCTCCAATTCATGCTTTTTGGCCTGGGAAATACCGTCGCATCTCAATCCCTACGACTCGCAGCACCACGTCATGCTGAGCGCAGCGAAGCATCTAGCACAAGTAGAAGCCACGATGCTGGAAACACTACGCCGTCAACAGCATGCGCAAGATGCTTCGGCGCCCTTGGCGCCTCAGCATGACGCAAGGGTGAAAGGCTCGCAATAATAGAATCAGATGTCATTCATGAATGAGAAACCCACCAAATCCGACCTGATTGCCGCTCACGAGCGGATCAAGCCCTTCATCCACCGCACGCCCGTGCTGTCGAGCACCTTGGTGAACGAGGCGGTCGGCGCTTCACTCTTTTTCAAATGCGAGAACCTCCAAAAGATTGGCGCATTCAAAATCAGGGGGGCGACGAATGCCTTGCGGAGCATGTCCGCTGAGGAACTGCGGGGCGGTGCGTGTACGCATAGCTCGGGCAACCATGCGCAGGCGGTGGCTTATGCGGCGCGGGCCTTGGGGATTCCGGCGCATATCGTGATGCCGAGCAACAGCAGCGCGGTCAAGAAGGCCGGGGTTGCGGCGTATGGGGCAAACATCACCTATTGCGAGCCGAATCAGGCGGCGCGGGAGGCGACTGCGGCCCGGGTCATGGAGGAGACTGGGGCGGCATTTGTCCATCCCTATGACGATTGGCGGATCGTGGCAGGGCAGGGGACGGCCGCGATGGAATTGATCGAGGACCAGCCGGATTTGGACTACGTGCTCGCCCCGATCGGTGGGGGAGGGTTGATGGCGGGAACGGCCTTGGCGGTCAAGTACTTCTCACCGGGTGCCAAAGCCATCGCCTGTGAGCCGGACGGGGCGAATGATGCATTTCGCAGCTTTCGTGACAGAGTGCCGTATCCGAGCGAAAGTCCCAAGACCCTGGCGGATGGTCTCTTGACTTCGGTCGGGGAGCGCAACCGGGAGGTCTTGTTTGATTGTGTGGACCAGGTGATCACTTGCTCGGAGGAGGCATTGGTGCGGGCGATGCGGCTGGTCTGGGAACGGATGAAGATCGTGATCGAGCCGAGCTCGGCCGTGCCATTGGCGTGCTTGATGGAGGGGAAGCTGGATGTGCGCGGCAAGCGGGTCGGCATCATCGTGAGCGGAGGCAACGTGGACCTGAGCCGGTTACCGTTTTGAGTTGGCTTCGATATCGCCGTCCTATGAAATCACCCCTTCTCCCTGTTCCGATCCGCCAATGGATGCTGGCTCTGCTTGCATTGGGCACTGGTCATTTTGCGGTAGCCCAAGAGCCTGAGGAAATCATCCAACAAGCCAACAAAGCCTGCTCCAAGGTGGAGAGCGGGCGGTACCTCATGGTCCACGACACGAAGTACATTTCGGGCAAGGACACCATTCGCAATACCTACGATTGCGGGTTTACCCGGGTCAAGGGGAAGCATCCTTTTCCGGTGTTCTTCCAATACCGCAAGTCGGATTCCAATGGACAGCTGCTCCAAGAGGTCGAATACAACGGCAAGGAATTGGCCGATGCGAATCCGAAGGAGAGCACGGTGACTGTGATGTCGAGGAACAAATGGGACAAGGAGATCGAGGAAATTGCACACAATTTCATCCTCTTTGGCCCATTTTCGAAGAAGGCGGGTTATGTCCTGGATTTGCCAACCGGGCCCAAGATCGCTGCATTTTTGGACATGAAAGCCGAGGAGAAGATTGGGGGCAGGCTCTGCTACCATATTCATTTTGAGGGGAAACAGGATTGCTCAGCGGGGGCGGGATTGCAGGTGATTGCGTCACAGCGGGACTTTTGGATCGACAAGGAATCCATGTTGGTGATGCGGTATGCGATCGGTTATGACCTGACCATGGACGGGGACACCATGCGCCAATACGATGATCGCCGTTTGGAGCGGCTCGATCTTGGGCAAGGAACTGAGAAGGTGGCGCTGGATTTCAGGAAGCCTGAATCTGGCTACGAATTCCGGGATTATCAGCCCAAGGCGAAGTTGCAAATGCTGGAAACAGGCAGCTCCGCACCTGATTGGAAACTGCCGACATTGGCGGGTGATTCCATGAGCTTGACTGATTTGAACGGGAAGGTGGTTCTCGTGGACTTTTTCTACCGGACTTGCGCCCCCTGTATGCATGCCATGCCTGTTTTGCAGCGGCTCCATGAACAGTACAGTGACAAGGGCTTGGTCGTCATTGGCATCGATCCCAAGAACGATTCGGCGGAGGCATTGACTGAACTCCTGAAGACCAAGGCGGTGACCTACCCTGTCCTGATGGCCCCCGAAGCCTTGGCGAAATCCTACAATGTGGATGGCTACCCTACCATGTACCTGATCGACAGGACGGGCAAGGTGAGTTCAAGCCATCGTGGGTTTGGGGACGGCAGCGAAAAGGAGTTGGTCAAGGCCGTCGAAAAGGCATTGGAATAGGACTGCGATGGCCTCCCTTTTTTATTTGTCCCGCAAGCTGCTTAGGTTTGGTTGCCAATTCGTTTCGACATGAAAAAAAGGAACCTCTGGACTTGCTTGGGACTCGTGTGCCTGTTGTTGTTGACAGGCTGCGGAGGAGGTGATGCAGACAAGGGCGACACGGGATCAGCCACTGACGAATACAAGCCCTACCCGCTGGATGACACCGATTCGGCCCTGATGGGAGCGATGGACCGCGCCCATGCGGAGTTTGATGGGCTGGATCAGGATGCGGCGGTGCAGAAGTTGGAGGCGACCTTCATGGAGCTGACGACCGGAAAGGACGGCAAGCTGGTGGTCAAGGAGTCGAGTGGCAACATGCGGACATTCTACCTCGGCGCCGATTTGCCGGAGAAGGAGTGGAAGCCTTGGGAGGACCCCAGCAAGCAAGGCAGCAAAATCACGGTGGAATGGCGCGTGGCGGATCGGGCTGATGGAAAAGGGGGGAAGATGACGGTGGAGGAAGCGGTGGGAATTGATCATGAATAATTGATAATGAACAATTGATCATTCGTTTTGGGTGGTTCTGGGCTTGTTGTCCTGGGTGGGGCTTTTGTTTCGGATTGGGGCCGGGAAATTCCTGCGAGATCATTTCATGTGGTTCGTACGGACAGGTCGCGACCTGTCCGTACGGAAGGGGTTGGTAATTTGGGGTTGGGTTGTTTTGTCGGTTCGGGATTGGATTGGTTGTTTGCGAAATCTAGGGCTGGATTCCTCCTTGTTTTTGGTTGTCCAGTGCCGCGAGCGCTTCAAGCGCTCGCAACGCTGGACACAAGTGTACACAATTCCTAGTTTACCCGCAGTAGCCTGACTGACCTAGCTTTGCGTGGTTCGATTTCCAGGGCGTAGGAGCTTTTGGCGAGGCCGAGTTGCTGGGCGTCGATGGCGATGGATTGGGGGCCGGGGGGCCATGTGGCCTGCTTGGACTTTGGGTTTGGTGACCGAGGGCGTCGGTGACGGTGACGGTCACGTCCTCGGCTTGGTCCAGGGTGAAGGTGGCAGTGGTGCGGCTGGAGAAGGGGTTGGGCGCGAGGGCAAAACGCAGCAGCTCTGGGGCGGCACTGGGTTGTACGCCAGCGGGTTGGGCTTGCTTCAGGATGGTGAAATGGTCGATGACGTTGCCCTGCATGTCGATGCTGCGGCCGTCGAGGCGGTCGCCTTCCACGTCCAGCACGAAGCTGCCGCAGCAGGTGTCGCAACCGTACTCGGCGTACATGTAGGGGTGGTTGAAGCTGGGGCCGGAATCGGAGGAGCCGCTGTTGCCTTGGACGACATAGACGGTGCCTTGGTTGGGATTGGGTGTCTGGGTGTATTTGATGTAGGCCTCGCCCTGGGCGTCGATGCCGCTGCTGCCGTCCAGGATGTTGGAGGAATTGATCTGGGAGACATCGCCGTAGGCGCCCTTGACGAGGTAGCTGCGCTCATACACGTGGCTGTGGCCGCAGAGCACGAGGTCCACGCCGTATTGTTCCCAGATTTCGGCGAAGTTTTCACGCATGGCCTGCATGTACACCTCCCAAAATGAGCTCGCGTCATGGCTGCCATCCGTGTAGGGCGGCTGATGAAAATAGACGACGACCCATGGCAAGGTGTTGGCACTCAGGTCTTGGTGCAACCATTGGGACATGGGGGAGCTGGTGAAGCTGCCGAAGAGGTAGGTGCCGATCCAGTCGTCGCTGCTGTTGAAGAGGGAGCCGAGTTCGCTGTTGAGACCGACGAAGTGGACATTGCCATAGTTGTAGGAATAGAACAATTCATGGCCTGATGCGACGCCACCTGCCTCAGCATTTTTGTACACCTCGGTGAGCTGATAGTAGGGGCCGTCGTGGGTGAGGGGAGGGGACGGCGATTGCACCGGGCTGATGGTCATGTAGTCGTGGTTGCCGGGAATGGGTTCAAATGGCAGGTGCTTCATGACCTTCTGATAGCCCCAGACGGAGTCCCAGACCTTGGTCAGGTATTCGAGTTCCAGACCGCTGTCGTAGGCATTGTCGCCGAGCCAGAGCCAGAGGTCGGTCTCCGTGGTGTCGAAGTTGATGTAGGCATCGCGGACGGCGGCCTGCTTGGAATTTCCCTTACCGAAGTCGCCAATCGCCCAGGCGCGGACATGGGTCTGCGTGCCTGCGGTCGGGAAGGTCCGGAAGGTATGGTCGGCATCGTCGCCCTCGGCCTTGTTGCCATCGTTGTAAATGGCGTAGTAGTAGCGGGTGAATGGCGCGAGGCCCGTCAATTCGACCATGTGCCGCGTGTCCGTGGTGGATTCCGTGACCTGCTGCGTGAGGTTGCCGATGCTCGTGCCGTACATGACCTTGCCCGTGCAGGCGGAGTCTGTGCGCCACATCACCTTGATGCCCGATGGTGTGGGCGATTGCAGGTACGGACCCACGATGACGGTGGGATTTTGCGCGTAGCAGTCGATGGCCACAGCCAAGAGGGCCAGAAACAGGATTTTCTTCAGCAGTTGATTCATACCAAAGGCAAGATAAGGAATTCTGAGCAGCGGGAGATTCGGGCATATTGGGCCAGGCCAGAAATCTAAAGGACATCGCATTTGCCAGCCCGCCTTTTATGGAATCGGATCTGGAAAAACGTCTTTGTGTCATTGCCGTCAAATGATTGTTGTGATGAATCCAAAACGCATGGACATGCTCCCGAAAACCCTGCACTTGGTCGGCCGCATCTTGATGGGGCTGCCTTATTTCGCGTTTGGAATGGCACACCTGCTTTTTCCAGATGATTTCATCGACAAGCAACCTGCCTTCATGGGCGGGCATTTGGCTTGGGTCTATGCCTTTGGGGTCGTGATGATTGCCTTGGCGGTGTCGTTTGTGACTGGGAAGCTCGGGCTGTACAGCGCGTTCGGGCTTGCGGGGCTGTTGTTTGTGCTGATGCTGGGGATTCAGGTGCCCTTGGCCCTTTCCAGCGACCCTGTCGTCCGCAAGGAGGGGATCGATCAAGTGTTCAAGGGCTTGGGATTGGTCGGCGGCTATTTGGGGTTTGCGGCCTACTTCGCGTCGCAACGGAAGTTGGCCGCAATTCCTTATTCAGCGTCTTGACCGATGAAGATGCGGGTCACTTTGCCCTTTTCGATGGCAAAAGTCAGACCTGCATAGATGTCACCTGCGACGATGAGCCCATCATTGGACTCGGCTGCGTTCACGACATCCTTGTATTTCTCGCGAACCTCCTCGGCGGTGCTGCCGATGCCGATTCCACGCTTGGTCTTGAGGTTGCAAGGCTTGGTCGCCACAATGCTGACAACGGAAGCCATGCGCTCTTCGCTCGTCTCCGCACAGACTTCTAGGCCCTGCTTGGTGTAGAATTGCCAGGTGTAGGCCATGTCCTTGGAGTCTTCCACGCGTTCCGGCTCGCCCAGCACATCGGCCAATTCATTGAGGTTCATGCCCCAAAAGACTTCGCCCACGCCTTCGGTGCGCATCAGGACTTCGCCGGGGGATGATTTGGCACTGTCATTCACAGCAGGGACATCGCTCGCGACGCTGTCACCCTTGATGGCAGTGCTGTCGGTGGTGGTGGAGGTGTTTTCTCCGCCCTTGTTGCCGCAGGCTGCGAACAGGCTGACACAGAGCAGGAGGATGATCGAAATTTTCTTATTCATACAGTGATTTCTTAAAAAGCGGCGCAAGTTAGGGATTTTCTGAATGTGCAAGCACCTCGCTCTTAAGTATTTCTAACAATTCTGAACCATCCTTAACTAGGCGGGCTGACCCCAAACCCTGATCTTGGCGGGATGAAGATTCAGATTCGTCCGCCGCATATTGTTGCCTCACTGTTGTTGCTGATTTCGCTCTCCGCATGCGAGCCAAAAGGCAATTCCCAAAACAGCACTCCCGCCGATTCCCTCGCTGCCGCATCCACGGAAATTGTGGTGGGGGACACCGCCAAGATGATCGACTCCTACCTGTCGCAATTGGTGAAGGACAAGGGGTTTTCAGGCGGCCTGCTGATCCTCCGCAATGGGCAGAAAATCCTCTCGAAGGGCTACGGATTTGAAAACAAGGAGGCAGGCAAGGCCTTTACCTCGGCTACTTTGGCCTCCATGGGCAGCATCACCAAGGCTTTCACCGCCACCGCGATCCTGAAATTGGAGGAGGAGGGAAGGCTCAAGGTGGAGGACAGGCTGGACAAGCATTTTCCTGATGTCCCGAAGGACAAGGCCGGAATCACGCTGCATCAATTGCTCACGCATTCGTCTGGAATGCAGGACTTTCTGAAAAACGATGGCGGAGATTATGCCAAGGTGGAAACAGAGGAATTCCTGCGTCGCGCTTGGGCAGAGCCGCTGGTGTTTGCCCCGGGTTCCAATGCCATCTATTCCAATATGGGCATGAGCATCCTGGGCATCCTGATCGAGCAATTGACCGGGATGGAGTACGAGGAGTACCTGCGCCAACACGTTCTGTCGCCGATCGGGATCCACAATATCGGCTATCATCGGACGAGCGGGGCGGATTCCGTGGCGCACGGCTATGAGGGAGGCAAGGACTGGGGCACGATCCCGTTGCGGTTCAAGGAGGCAGGCGGCGGCCCCTATTGGAACCTCAAGGGCAATGGCGGCTTGGAGGCGAACCTGCAGGACATGGCGCTCTGGATCAATGCATTCACTGACGCCAAGGTACTGAGCAAGGCAAATATCGATCGCATGTTCACGGCGCATGTGCAGGAGGAGGGTTACGGCGGCGAATCCTATTTCGGGTACGGCTGCAATGTCACAAAGAGCCGCCGCGGCACCAAGGTGATCGACAATGGTGGCAGCAATGGGATTTACCACGCGCGCATGCTGCGCTACGCGGACGAGGGGCTGGTCTTCTACCTCGTCACCAACGAAAACAAGGTGAACGCCAACAAGGTCATGCCCAATGTCACGCAGCTGTATTTTATGGGGAAGATTGTGGAGGACGGGTTGACGGCGCTGCCGCCCTTTGAGAGTCCGGAGGCCGAGCAGATATTTGGATGGATGTCCAAGGACCCAAACCTCGATCTCGCCAAGGAGTTGAAAGCGAGTGGATTGGACATCAAGGACGACATGATCCTCCTGGACGCGGGTCGGCACCTCATCCAATCCGAGCAACCCGCTGCGGCCAAGACCTTGTTCATGCACTACACCAAGGCCTTCCCCAAGATCATCATCGCTTGAACGTGCTCGGTGAGCTACACGGCGACGACGGCGAAACGGAGGAGGGCGAAGCAATGCTTCGAGCAAGCATTGAAACTCGATCCAGGGAATCCGAGGGCTACGGAGAATTTGAAGCGGTTGTAGGGGCTTCCAAATCAAGGGATTCCTGAGGAATGGCAGGGCTTCATGGAGGTGGAATGAAGTTTCCCCGCAGGAATGTCATGTCGAGCGCAGGCCGTAGGCCGTAGCCGAGACATCTAGCGCATACAGGGCGTGATACTGTGTACCCTAGATGTCTTTCCGACTCCTCGGGACCCGACAGGACATTTTGGAAAGAGGTAGTTGATGATCGCAGAATGCATCCCTTCAGATTTCATGCGCATTTTCCTTCCTACCTTTGAGCTATGGAAAAGTGCATCTTCTGCAAAATTGTGAGGGGCGATTTGCCTAGTACCAAAGTCTATGAAGACGATGAACTCCTTGCGTTTCTGGACATTCAACCTATCAACCATGGCCATGTATTGATTGTTCCGAAGCAGCATCATGCCTCACTTACCGACCTCGATGACAGGGTGTTGGGCAACATGATGGTGCTCGCCAAGCAGATCAATCAGGCGATTCGGGAATCAGATGTCCCGTCGGAAGGGATCAACCTCCTGCTCAATGACGGAAAAGCCGCAGGGCAGGAGGTGTTCCACGTACACCTGCACGTCATCCCCAGGGTCAGTCAGGATGGCTTTCGGTTTGTATTTCCGGAAGGGCATAAGAACAAGCCGAGTCGGGAGGCCTTGGAAATGGTTTCCAAATCGATTCGATCGCATTTGGGTTGAATGTAATTTCAGTGATTCGCTAGGGTCAGAATTTTCCCCAATCTCCCAAAAACTCGGCGAGATCGATCCAATACAATTCGCCCTTGTAGGAGGCGTAACGAATGGTGCTGCCTTCCGCAATGAATTTCCCAAGTACGATCACCTCGGGTGCTTCAGCGTGATGGTACCAAGCCTCGATACGGGCTGTCGGTTTGTTGAGTCCCAATTCCTGTTCTTTAATCTGCCGCTACCGCACGATCATTTGAAGGTTGTTGACACTGCTGGCTGAGCGCAAAGACAGCACATAAATTCCCGATGCAAGCGCGTCAGGCAAGGAAAATCGATGGGTTTGCGCTCCATTTTCCCGCTTGTTTTCTTGGAAACAATGCACCATCCGACCTTGGGCATCGATCAAATGGACGCTAATGCTTTGCGGTGAGGTCAATTCATATTTCAGTTCAAAATGGCTTTGTACCGGATTGGGGTACAAGCCCAGGTCGTTGATGGGCGACGTTTCCAAAATGCCCAGGTTCAGCGTATTGAGCAGGCGAATGACGTAAGCGGGCGTGGTGTTGAGGTCATTGGTCACAAGCCCGATGATCTTGCCCGTGCTTTGAAGCTGTACGTCGTAGACCCAGTCATTGTCAAATGTCCCCAAAGCCACGAGGCCGTTGGTGCCAAAGGCATTGTCCACGGTGCCGTCACTCTTGAGTCGGAAGAAGGCTTTTTGGCTGTCTTCGGTATTCAGATCTACATTTCCGCCACTCAAGAGGATTTGCCCGTCCGCTTGCTGGATCACGCGGATCCGATGAAAATGTCTGCCGGTCCGGCCGTTTCGAGCTGCGCATTGTTGTTGAATGCCACATCCAGTGTACCATTGGCAGTGATTCTTGCAACACGGCTCAGCACCTGACTCGCGTCGTATTCCGTGAGGTGGACGAGCAATTGCCCATCGGCTTGCAAGCCGATGGCGTGCAATTCTTGTGCTTGGGGGTTTGCGATCAAGTAGGGGATCGTGACATAACCTGCGCTGCCGAATGCAAAATCCAGCTGCCCGCTGAGCAGGTAGCGGCTGATGGTGATGTCGCCATTGGCATCATACCGGGCCACCAACAATCTCCCGCCCAGGGCGAGTATAGACCATCTCGGAAGTGCCATTATTGCCAAGCAAAACCGCGCCTGCGTTTCAAATGCCGTACTGACGGCCCCTGTACTGGTATAACTCCGGATCACCGCCATTGTCAAAGTCATACAAAACGTAAAGGTTGTTGGCATCGGCTGCAAGGGTGCTGCCGATCGTACCGCCGGGAGAGGTCGCTGCCCAAATCCAGCCGTCCATTCGTGCCAAAGTTAGGCACAAGTGAGCCATCCGAATTGCATCGTGAGGAATGGGTAATCGTCTGCAAGCGTAATGTTCTGGTATTTTTGTGCCAGGCGGCCACAAACTTGCCATTGGACATCTGGATCAGACTGCTGTAACCGAAGGTGGAATCGTCCACTGTCACGAAGCCTGCGGTACCAAAAGACGCGTCCAAGGAGCCGTTTGCAGTGAGTCGGTTCAGCCTTCCCGAAAGAGAAAAGGAGCATATTTGCCATCCGAGGCCACAATGATTTGGTCATTGGAGAGGACGACCATTTGTCTCGCTTCCACGGTATTGATTCCCGAGCCGATGGGGAAGGTGTAAGCCCCGGATGCGCCAAAGCTGGCATCAATGGTGCCGACTTGTCCAAAAGCCACAATCGTCAAATAGAAAAAGGCTGCTGCAGCGAAAATTTTCTTCATGGTATTTGTGATAAGCATACAAATATTCAACAAAAAAGTCTGTTAATTCACTAAGACTACCTGATTCAGCACCTAACTAATTTTGTGATAGACATGTTTTCCCGAGCGAGTATTTATAACCAGCGTAACTTGAAGAGGATCTTCCCCATGTAGATCCCAAGGGTGTCAAAACTCCCGAAGGTTGCGGGTTGAATCGGCCTTGTTACTTTTGTTGAATAGATGAAGAAACCTTCCCCGCCACCCGCCCCATCCATCGCCGCTGACACGATCCCCCCGCATAACCTGCGCCTTCCCCGCATGGGAACAGCCCGCGCACCTGCGGGTGCATGAGCGTCTCCGCGTCCCGTGGGATGCGCACAGGCGAGCTCGTCCGCGACTCGGTCGCCACGACCACGGCTTCATTCGTGAGATAACCCCGCATTTTCCTGCCAAATTCCCGGAAGCCTTCCTTGAGCCGCTGCGCAATGTCTTTGGGCAGCACCTCATCCAATTTGGCTGCATTCAGCCCCGGCAAATAGCTGCAATCGGGTAGGGAGGAGTCTTTGCCGCTCACAAAATCCTGCAATCGTTGCGCAGGCGCGACCTGCTTGCCACCACCTGCCACGAAGCAAGCCTGCTCAATCTCAGATTGGAACTCCATGGCTGCCAAGGGATTGTCCACGCCGAATTTGGCCCAGTCCCCCGGCTGCAATTCCACGACCATGCCGGAATTTGCAAAAGGAGAATCGCGTTTGCTGGGTGACCAACCGTTGACGACAAGTTCGCCCTCAGCAGTCGCCGCAGGGCAATGATCCTCCTGACACATGCAAAAGCTGTAAACACCCCGGTCGAGCACCTGCGCGTTCAACGCATAAGCCGCCGCAGGCAATCCCTCCGGCCGCGCATCGCAATGGTATTGCAGGCTATCAATCAAGGGTTGCGGATGCTCTACCCGCACCCCAAGCGCAAACGGCTTCGCCTCGATGGCGATCCCATCCCGGTGTAGCATACTGAAGATGTCCCGCAGCGGAATGCCCCGTCGCCAAGATCACTGAATCTGCCAAAATGCGTTCCCCGCCATTCAGCAGCACGCCCTGCACCTGACCGTCCTGCACCAGGATTTGATCCACCCGTTTCTCGAAATGTACCTCTCCGCCGAGCGACTCGATCGTTTCCCGCATCGCCGCGATGATCTGCGGCAGCTTGTTCGTCCCGATATGCGGATGCGCGTCGATGAGGATGTCCCGGCTCGCCCCATGGCGCACGAGGATCTCGAGTACGCGTCGCACGTCGCCCCGTTTGTGGGATCGCGTGTAAAGCTTACCGTCCGAAAATGTCCCCGCGCCGCCCTCCCCGAAGCAATAATTGCTCTCGGGGTTCACGATGCCTTCCTTGTTCAATGCCGCTAAATCCCGTCTCCGCGCACGCACATCCTTGCCCCGCTCGACCACGATGGGCTTGATGCCCCGCTCGATGAGCCGCAATGCCGCAAACATCCCCGCCGGACCGAAGCCCACGATGACCGCAGGGCGGGCATTGTCCACCCGCTGCTGCGGAATGTCCCAAATTTCCTCCTGCGTCTGCTGCTCGTTCACCCAGACGCGGAACTGCATTTGATAGACTGGGGGCCGCTTCCGCGCGTCGATGGACCTCCGTACCAGTTCGATGCCACTGATCGCCTTGGGAGGCAAGCCCAGCCTGCGCGCGATGCGGCTCAGGTGCGCCTGCGCATTGTCCACCTCGGCGGGCGGCACATGGATGTCCACGAGTTGCGGCATAGGGGCGCAAGTTCAGGTAGAAATTGGCAATTCGCAATGAGCAATTGTGGGAGGGGCCTCACAAGCCGTTTGCCAAGCCTGAAACGTACTGTGTGCTAGGGTTGACAAACGACTTTCATGTAGCCCCAAAACAAAAACGGGCCACCCAAGGGCCGCCCGTTTCAGTATTTCATTGACTCGGATCAGAGGCCGAAGGCAGCCTTGACTTTGTCCACGTAGTCGAGGGCTTCCCAGCCGAAGAAACGGACTTTCTTCTGGGCCTTGGTGCGGACTTCGGTCTTCACGTTGCCGACCTCGGTGACGTTCACGTAGTTGGTGGTGACGTCTTGCTCCACGCTCGGGCGGCCGAAGTGACCGTAGGAGGCGGTGGGGCTGTAGATCGGGTTCTTCAGGCCGAAGCGGTCGATGATGGCCTTCGGACGCAGGTCGAAGATCTCATTGATCTTGGCCGAGATTTGACCGTCGTTGAGGTTCACGCGGGCGGTGCCGTAGGTGTTCACGAGCACGGAGACCGGCTGCGCGATGCCGATGGCGTAGGCAACCTGGACGAGGACTTCGTCGCAGACACCTGCAGCCACGATGTTCTTGGCGATGTGACGGGCAGCGTAGGCAGCGGAGCGGTCCACTTTGGACGGGTCCTTGCCGGAGAATGCGCCACCGCCGTGGGCACCCTTGCCGCCGTAGGTATCGACGATGATTTTACGGCCGGTGAGGCCGGAGTCGCCGTGGGGGCCGCCGATCACGAAGATGCCGGTCGGGTTGATGTAGAATTTGGTGTCGGCGTCGATCAGGTGAGCCGGGATGACCTGCGGGATGACCGTGGTGCGGATGTCGCGCTCGATGGTGTCGCGATCCACTTCTGCGGCGTGCTGCGTGCTCACGACCACAGTGTGGACGCGGATGGCCTTGCCGTTGTCGTCGTATTCGATGGTCACTTGGGACTTGGCATCCGGCTTGAGGTAGGTCATGATCTGTCCCTCGTTGCGGATGTCGCTGAGTTTCTTCAGGATGCGGTGGGAGAATGCGAGCGGCATCGGCATCATCTCGTCGGTTTCGCGGGTAGCGTAGCCGAACATCATGCCTTGGTCGCCAGCGCCTTGCTCCTTGTCCACGCCTTCGCCTTCGTTCACACCCTGAGCGATGTCTGGAGACTGCGCGTGCAGGGCGACCATGATGGCGCAGGAGTCGGCGTCGAAGCCCAGTCCTTGCTCAGTGTAGCCAATCTTGCGGATGGTCTTGCGGACCACTTCCTGGATATCGACGTAAGCCTTGGTGGTCACTTCACCTGCCACCACCACCAAACCGGTGGTCACGAGTGTTTCGCAAGCGACCCTGGAGTCGGGGTCCTCGCTCAGCATTGCATCGAGGATGGCGTCCGAAATTTGGTCCGCGACCTTGTCGGGGTGCCCTTCGGAGACGGACTCGGATGTAAAGAGGTAAGGCATAGTATCTTCTTAATCTTTAAAGTGATTCCTCATTGAAAAACTCGGCAAAGTTAACAGCTATTCGAGAAGAAGAAAGTGCGCGAAATTTATTTCTGAAAAATGGATGATTCTGAAATTATATTCCGAAAGGGGGTGTTGTCGGTGTTGTTTTCGGAAAAGAGTTTGGGTGCGAGGGTGTTCCTCCAAATATGAATCCGAGTTTCCCATCCTCGCCGACCAAATCCTATCTTTGCCGCCATGGGAAGGAACAAGCTCCTGAAGATCCAGGAATTCAACGACGCGCCGAACTGCCTGAACCATTCTGAGGGGTTGGCGGGCACTTGGCATGCGCATTTTGGCAATGAGAACCCTATCATCCTGGAGCTGGGCTGCGGGAAGGGCGACCTGGCGATTGGCTTGGCGCGGCAGCACCCGGACGTGAACTACGTGGGCGTGGACATCAAGGGGGTGCGCATGTGGACCGGCGCGCAAACGGCCTTGCGGGAAGGGTTGAACAACGTCGCCTTCCTGCGCTGTGACATCCATGGGGTGCAGCAATTCTTCGCTCCGGGCGAGGTGGCGGGCATCTGGATCACATTTCCCGACCCATTTCCCAAGCTCAAGGGCACCAAGAACCGGATGACCAATGAGCGTTTCCTCAAGAACTACACTCAGATGATCCCCGCAGGCGGCACCGTTTGGTTCAAGACGGACAATGTCACCCTGTTTGACTACACCTTGATGCATTTCGAGGAGCTGAATGCCAAGGAGGTCTTCCGCATCGAGGTGCTGGAACATACCCGCGACCTGCACAACAGCGCCTTGGTGAATGCGGACAACGGCATCACGACGGATTACGAGCGGCGATTCCAGAAGATGGGCAAGCCGATCAACTACGTGGCCTTCAAGCTCAGCGCCGGACCCAACATAGGATCGATCCCTGCGACGGACCGGGTGGCATTGGATCCGGACGAACGCGCTCCTCGGGCACGGTAGGAGGGGGCATGTGCGCGAAACATTCTGCGAAGGCAAAACCTGAGAAGGCGACCTGCCCCTGCTGCGGCAAGGAGCGTGGCCGCGAGCAATTGCGGAAAATTCTGGGTCGGAAGTACAAAAACTGGGGCGGCACTTCGGTGATCGAGGACATCGGCTGGCTGAGCAGTTGGCTGCGGAACTGGGCCTGCGACGTCTGTCTCAAGGAGGGCAAGGCGGCAATGGGCAATCCGGATGTGCAGCGGTACTGCGATTACACGCCCTACTTCATGTACGTGGATCGGCCGAAAAATTGCAGGTCATGTGGCAAGGACTTCTTTTTCACGCGGTCCGAGCAGAAATACTGGTACGAGACCCTGCAATTCTGGGTGCAGAGTGAGCCAAAGCAATGCGCGTCATGCAGGAAGGCCAATCGCCGAGCAAAGAGGCTGCTGGCGAACTTGGCCGAATTGTTGGCTCAGCCCAAGCCGCACTCAGCCAGCCAATTGCGGGCAATTGCAGAGGCGCACCGGGCAGTGGGAAACCATGAGAAAGCAGCGGAGGCAGAAAAGCAGGCCGACAAGAAGGATCGGAAGTGATCCGTTGGGTGCGCTGAGCCGTAGGTTTTCCCGAACTTGAAAAGAATTCATGGAAACCTTTATTGCTATCGAAACCGCTGAGGCTGAGGCTTGTCGTGATATGTGGCGCATTGCAGCTCCTGAGTACCGTGCCCAATTCCACATGGAAGAAAATGAGGGCGACGGCATGACCTTGCTGCGGATGGATTTCCCGCCCGCGCATTTCAACATGGCCCTTAAGGTAGGTTTGGAGTCGGGCTTGACGGCGGAAATGCTGGACAGCGTTCTCGATTGGTACAAGGCGAAAGGGCCACAGGAATTCATGATCCTGAGCCACCCCAAGCTGAATGAGCCTGCGGCGCAAGAGATGATGAAGGAACGAGGGCTTGCCGCTGTAGGGTCCTGGGATCGGATATTTCGCGACGCAAGTCCTTTGGATGAAAAGCACTTTGCGCCCAAATATGAGGTGGTGGAAGTGACGGAGGAATTTGCCGATGCTTGGGCGGAATTCATCATTCAGGCATACAATTTCGGGCCGCTCCAACCTTGGCTCCGGAGGTATATGGGTGCTCGTGGATGGCGGCATTATGTGGCCATGAAACATGGGAAAATCGCAGCTGCAAGGTCATTTTATACCGCTTCGAATGGCTGGGTCTGGTCCGGGGTCGAGGCACCCGTACCCGGATTCATGACGATGGATTATGATCCAGATTTTGAGATTTGGCAAAGGGCGATCCCCGATCACATCCAGGCTGGGGCGAAGGGATTTGTGGCGGACATCGAGCGGGTGGATGACGAACAAAAACTCCCGAGCTACAGGGAGTTCTTGGGGCATTTTGGATTCCAATTGCCTTATCGCCGCCTGCATTGGGCATTCCCGAGGTAATGGTGAGGTGCAAAATACAGTTCGGCCCGCTCACAGAGCGGGCCGAACATTTTTCAGCAATCGTAGAGGCAGAATGCGGAATTGCCGCTTACTGCTTGACGAGCTTCTGGATGTGGCTGTCACCATTCAATTCCATGCGGAGGAAATAGACGCCCGCAGGAAGGGCTGTATCCAAGTCGATCACCTCGCGGTGCATGCCCGCAGTCTGACCATCGTTCAGGTTCAGTCGCTTGACCACTTTTCCTTGGAGGTCATAGAGCTGAATCGAAGTCGGGCCGGGCTTGGTGATGGTGTAATCCACCGTCAATTGCTGCGAGAAGGGGTTCGGGCGGACGGAGAAATTGCGCTCGACCCTTGCGGTCATCGGAGGCACACCCGCGCCACCTTCCGTCACAGTCGTGACAGCAGGATTCGCATGGCGGAAGAAGTCGGCATTCACATTCCAATCCGTGCAGTTGGTGGTGACGATGTCGGCATCGAAGATGGCGCCTACATTCACGGTGAATCCTGGATCAAGCGTGATGCCCGTCGTAGCGAGGAAGTCCACGTCGGCACCCGCATTCAGGATCACGTCGCCCGCCGTTTGGTTGGGATCGACATTGTTGCCAGCGAAGATCTCACCATGTACTTCGAACACGCGTGCGGTGGTGATGGTCATGTTCTGGATGTACAGCTCGCGGGTCATGCGCATGGCGGCGTCCGCATCGATGAGGCCATAGCCCATCTCGTTGTTCCAGGTACCGTTGTCGCGTCCCACGGTGGTGGAGTAGGTATAGCTGCCGGTCTTTTGGGCGGTCTTTTCGATGATGTCGCAGACCTGACGTTGGGAAAGGCAGGGATTCATGGAAATGAGGAGACCTGCAAGGCCCGCAACGTGAGGACAGGCTGAAGAGGTGCCGTTGAAGGTTTGGGTGTAGTCACCCGCAGTGCCTGCCGAGGTGTTGTAGCCGTTGGTACTTTGGCGGTCTGTGGTGGGGATTTTTACACCAGGCGCGACCACGTCCAAATCTGTACCATAATTGGAACCCCAGCTTTCTCCGTCGCAGGAAGAGGGATTTTTGCGTTCCCCGCAGGGGGACATAGCACCTACGGCAATGACGTCATCGTTGGAGTTGGCAGGGTACGATACAGAGCTCGCATTGTCGTTGCCAGCCGCGAAGACGATGACCGTGCCGAGTCCGCCGCGACCCAAAGTTTGCGCATCGGAGATGGCATCATCGATCACAGCATAGGCCACACTTGAGGACCAAGAGTTGCTGATGACCGCCGCGCCATTGGTGTATGCCCAAATAATGCCATCTGCACGCGCCTGACGGGAGGTGGGGTTACCCTGCAAGGAGTTGCTGATGGACATGATTCCGCAGGAAGGGGCCACACCACTGACGCCTTGGGCATTGTCACCCTCGGCGGCCACGATCCCTGCGCAGGCAGTTCCATGGCTTCCCAATACTTGGGCAGGGTGGTGTTGCTTTCGCTGTCGTAGCCGGTGCCGATCACAATGGCGTCCAAATCAGGATGGTTCATCTCAAAACCATGGTCCAGGACTGCAATCACTGTCCCGATGTCACCTGTTCCCCAATTCGCCCATGCATCACAGGCATTGATATCAGGATCGATTGCGCCACCCCAGATACCCGTGTTGTCGAGTCCCCATTGATTCGCGAAATAGGTGTCGGTGACGCAATCCACATCGTCCGTCATCAGGTCCGGCTGCGAGACGGCGAACTTGCCTGATTCTTGGAAACGATTGGCCAGGTCGAGGGCATTGCCTTTCGCGGTGGGTGTCACGGCGAGGGTGTACCAAAGTGGGAGGAACTTGTTTTGTCCGATCACCGTCGCGCCTTGCTGTCCAGCGTAATCCACAAGCAGGTCCACATCGCCTGGGCTTTTCAGCTTGACCATGAAGAATTCGGAGAGTCCGATTTTCTCTTCACCGTAATTGCTGAAGAATGGAGCGGCATAGACGACCTTGTCCATCGCTTGAAGTGCCTCCAAGTGCTTGAGATAGTCGTCATTGGAGCGCTTGGTGAGGAACTTCACCTCCGCCCAGATCCGAGTATGCTCCTTGGCACCGCCTGGAACAGCATTGAATCGGGTCATTGGGCGAAATGTCGAGAATTTCGTCACTCGAACGTCCCCAAGCATCTGTTGCAATGCTGCATCAGATGGCACGCCGTCCAAAAGCAGGTAGGCATATTGTGTGTTCAACTCCAAGGGGAGCTGCTCCCCTCGGTAATAATAGTGGTAGCGCTGCGCCATCGCGGAGATTGCGCACCAGCATACCAGCATGGTGATTCCTATGAACTTTTTCATTGTTTCATTGATAAGGATGAAGAAAATTCAGGGGCGATCACCAGCATCAGCGGTTGATCTTGGCTTCCAGTTCAGCAATGCGCTTGTTCTGGGCGTCGATGATTTCTTGTTGTTCCTGCATGCCTTGGACCAGGATGGGGATCAGTGCTTGGTAGTTGACGGTCTTGATCTCGCCAGTGGGAACTGCTTGTGCAGGCTCGTCGGTGCCGGATTGTGGGCGCTCACCAAGGGTTTCCACAGTCTTCACGATGTCAGGAAGGACTTGCTCGACGTCTTGCGCAAGGAAGCCGTATTGCTTCTCTTGGGGAAGATTGAGGTCTTGGTCCACCTTGAAGTTGTAGGTTTTGGGCTTGAGTTGGGAGATGAGGCTGAGGGCGCCATTCAAGCTGCTGATGTTGGTTTTCTTGGCGGCGTCTGACGTGCTCGTGATGGTGCCGACGACATAGACGTCGCCATTGAAATAGCCTGCGTAGCCCGTTCCGCATGCACTGGAGAGAGAGGAGTACAATGCGTATTTGGTTCCGGTTCCGCAGCTTGCGCCACAGGAAAGCGAGTTGTAGATGCCATACCGGTTGCCATTCCCCGATGCGCAATACGCTGAATTGTAAAGGCCGTAGGCAGTGCTGCTGCTTTCGACCCAGTTGTAGTTGTAGATGCCGTAGTGAGAGGTTGTGGCGGTGTTGTCCCAAATGTAGTTGTAGAGACCGTAACGGCTGCCAGTCCCGTCTGCGCTGAGGTAGTTGTAGATGCCATATTTGCTAGTCGTGCCATTGTAGGTGTTGTAGAGGTAGAGGCTGCGTAACTTGTGCCTGCACGTACATCCAGCCTGCCTGATGGTGTTGTCGTGCCGATTCCCACCTCGCCATCAGAAGCCACATGCAACTGTGCCTGGACTTGGAATCCCAGCAGCATCAAGGCTGCGACAAAGGAGACCTTAAGGATCTGAGAATGAATGAGATTTTTCATAATTCTGTTGAAATTATTGGGGTGAATAATAGATTGAATTCTCCTGTGCCAACCGGATACCCGGATGACAAAATTGTATTTCCGAAGCACAGGGCCATAACTCTCCCGGCACGTTTGCACGCGACTTTAAGGAAAGCGATTACGTTGCCATCAAAGTCCTGGCACTGGCGATTTTTTGATTCTCTTACCTAATGAGCGCACTTACTGCGCGAATGAAAAAAGTAATTCCTGATGATTGAGACAAATATAATATCCGTGTCAAGGATTCCAAAATAAAATTTGCTATTCGTGTTCATGATTGTTGTTAAGTATTTCGGGTAAGTGTTGGTTATGAGTTGGTTGTGGCGGAGTTCGCGTTGTGTCGTCGTGGGGATTATGGGCAATGTATTGTTGACATTTTTTGTATGCATTGTGCAATGTTGGATTGCCAAAATGGGGGATTTTTGGGTTTGTCTGATCGCAATATATGTTTGAACATGGAAACGCATTCTATTGCAAAATGGAGGCTTTGTGGCTGGTTTGGTTTCGATAGACCTAGGAATTGACCCATTGGATCCACGGTTAGGGCGGGAAATTCTGGGTTGACCATTCCGAACCATGAAAATTTTGCAGCCCCAATGCTGAATTTCATCGCGAGGAGATTTCCATGGGTTGTGGGAACGGTGTAGATTTGCCGCATTAGAAATGTCTTGATGGCAATGGCAGAGTCGAATACAGTTCCAGATTGGTGGCGAAAGCAGCGCACGAACTTTGTCTATGTGGCGATCGCCGCCGGGCTGCTGTGCTTCCTGTGGTATTCCGCGATCTGGGAGACCTTCTACGGATCCAAGGGCGGCATGGACAAGCCGGGGAGTGTCCTGTTGGGCATCGGGCTATCGATGTTGCAACACCTGCTCATCTGGGTGCCGTTTTTGGGATTGGAGATCTGGTCGTTCCGGTTCCTGCCCAAGCTGGACGCACGGCTGAACCCTGGAGGAAACCGCGATCATCGGCTCAGGCTTCTGGTCATTGGCTGTGTAGCTGCCTGCTTCCTGCCCATGCTGCCCCCTACGATCCTCGTGTTCGTGCATGGCTGAGGCGCGCATTTCCCGGCCTTGATTTCTAAAAATGGCCTATCTTGGCACCTTCGGAGGGCTTGATCCTGACTTGGGCGGCATTCCGATTGGCATCTTCCAAAGCGTTGAATTAGAAAAAAGCAGCAGAAATGGAAACGTACTATAAACCCGAGGACCTCAAGAAATTTGGCAACATCGGTGAATTCGACAAGCCGCTGGCCGACCTGTTTTTCACTTGGTACGGTGAAGTTTTCAAGGAAGGCGCATTGACCGCCCGCGAGAAGGCCCTCATCGCCCTCGCTGTGGCGCATACCGTCCAGTGCCCCTACTGCATCGACGCCTATACCCACGACACCCTTGAAAAAGGCTGCACCGAAGAGCAACTCATGGAGGCGGTTCACGTGGCTGCTGCGATCCGCGGAGGCTCCTCCTTGGTCCACGCGACTCAGATGATGGGCCACGCCAAAAAGGTGATGATGTAATGAAGTCATTGCTCGCACAGGGGCATGCCCTGTCCAACAGCACCGCGCAACTCGCCCGGCTCAACGAGGACGGCTACGAGAAATTTGCCCATCGCCTGTCCACGATTGGCTTGGATCCTCTACGTCCGACAGGGATCGACATCTTCCAGATGAACGTGGGGAAGATGTGCAATCAGACCTGCAAGCACTGCCATGTGGATGCAGGTCCTGACCGGAAGGAGATCATGACCGAGGAGACCATGCAGCTTTGCCTGGACATCCTCGCCAAGTACGACATCCCGACCGTGGACCTCACTGGCGGCGCACCCGAAATGAACCCGCATTTCCGCTGGTTCGTGGAGGAGGCCTCCAAGTTGGGCAAGCACATCATGGTCCGCTGCAACCTCACCATCATCCTCGCCAACAAAAAATACCACGATCTGCCTGAGTTTTTTGCAAAGCACAAGGTGGAAGTGGTGTCCTCGTTGCCGCACTATACGGCGCTCCGCACGGATCGGCAGCGCGGCGACGGCGTATTCGAAAAGAGCATCGAGGCCCTGAAAATGTTGAACGCAGTCGGCTATGGGAAGGAAGGCACCGGGCTGCACCTCAACCTGGTCTATAACCCGACGGGTGCGATCCTGCCCGGCCCACAAGGCGAATTGGAGGCGGATTACAAGAAAGCGCTCCTCGCGAACTTCGGCATCTCCTTCAACAACCTGTACGTCATCACCAACATGCCCATCAGCCGCTTTCTCGACTACCTGCTGGTCAGTGGAAACTACGCGGACTACATGGACAAGCTGGTCACCGCCTTCAATCCCGCTGCTGCTCAGGGGGTCATGTGCCGCAACACGCTGAGCATCGGCTGGGACGGCTACCTCTACGACTGCGACTTCAACCAGATGCTGGACATCAAAGTCGTCGGCCGCTCGCAGCATCTCCGGGATTTTGACTTCGACACCCTCGCCAACCGTGAGATCGTCGTGGACCAGCATTGCTATGGCTGCACCGCGGGCTTGGGCTCGAGCTGTGGCGGGCAGGTGGCCTGATTCCGAAAATCGCAAAACGCGCTCGCCCCCATTTCGAAAGGAAATCTCTCGGAATGGGGGCGAGTCATTTTTTATTGGATCACAATGCGCTCGTGGGTGACCTGCCCTGTTGTGGAGGAGACCCGCAAAATCACGATCCCTTTGGACAAGTGGTTGATATTGAGGTGGTGCCGCAGTTCATCGAATGGTTCCGCGATGGACTCCGTGTGCAGCAACTTCCCCGCAACATCGAACAGTTCGATTCGGATTCCCGCCTTTTCTCCGGTTGAGATCACGAGGTCAAAGTTGCCATCGTTGGGATTGGGGGCAATGGCAACGGAGAGCATGTTGCCATCCGCCTGCGGCGCGTTGGCGGATTTCATGAACATCGTGGAGAATGCCTTGATGGGCGAATAGGCCGTCCACCCGCCCAGTCCATTGCACCTTGCGCGGACTCGCCATTCGTAGTTGGTGATGCCGATCAGACCGGTGACCTTGTAGGAGTTGTTGGTGGTGGAAACAGATGTCCAGTTGTTGGTGCCCGTTTTCCTGTATTGGAGTTGGTAATCCGTCGCGCAAGGCACTGCATTCCAATTCAGGATCGCGCTGGAGCTGGAAATCTGCGATTCCAACAATCCGGTCGGGACTTGGCATTGCGTGATGGAGGAGACGACCCGTGAGACAACCGAGGTGCAGCCTTGGCTGTTGGTGACGGTGACGGCATAGGTTCCGGCATTGGACACGGTGATGCTGGTTGCCGTGCTGCCATTGCTCCATGCGTAGGCCGTGTAGCCAGTGGTTGCGCTCAATGTCGTCGCCACACCGAAGCAGATGTTCCCATTGTTCGTGGCGGTGATGGAAACCGCTGGGGCAGGGAGTACCGTCACTTGTGTGGGTGCCGAGGTCGCGGAGCAGCCATTTTGGGTGGCCGTCACGGTGTAGGTGCCAGAGTTGGTGACGGTGATGGACTGCGTGGTCGCGCCATTGCTCCAATTGTAGCTGGAATAGCCGGGGCTGGCTGTCAGGGTCACGTTGCCGCCCGCGCAGAAGGTCGTTGGGCCGCTGGGCGTGGTGGTCGGGGCATTGATGGAAATGACCGATACAGTGGTGGGCCCTGCGGTACTGGTGCAGCCATTTGCGGCGGTGGCTGTGACGGAGTAGTTGCCAGCCGAGTTGACGGAAATGGACTGGGTGGTCGCGCCATTGCTCCAGCTGTAGGTGCTGAAGCCTGCCGTGGCCGTGAGCGTGACGGAGCTGCCGGGGCAGATGCTTGTGGAGCCGCTCGGGGTGATGGTGACGGGTGGGGCGGTCAGGACGCTCATCGTGATCGAACCTGTTCCGGTGCAGCCATTTGCATCCGTCACTGTCACCGTGTAGGTTCCACCAATGGAAACGGTGATGGATGGGGTGGTATGACCAGTCGTCCAAAGGTAGTTGCTGTAACCGGGGCTCGCTTGGAGGGTCGCCGTGGAGCCTTGGCAAAACGAGTTTGAGCCGGGACCTGTGACATTGGGAGTGGGACTGGGCAAAACGGAGACCGCGACAGTTGCTGAGTTGGTGCATCCGTTCGCGTCAGTCGCTGTGACGGTGTAGGTTCCTGCGGACGAAACATTGATGGCAGCAGTGGTGGAGCCGTTGCTCCATTGGTAGCTGGCAAATCCGGGTGTGGCGGTGAGGGTTGTGGTGGCGCCTGCGCAAATGCTGATGGGGCCGCCAGGCGAAATCGACAGGGAATTGACCGAATAGTTGCCCACGACAATGGTGTCGGACTTGAAGCATCCTTGCGGCGATGTGACGGTGACGCTGTAGGTGCCCGGTGTGCCGACGCTGATGGAGGGCGTGGTCGCACCCGTGCTCCATGCATAGTTTCCGAGGCCGGAACCGGGAGAAAGTGTTGCCATTGAGCCGGGGCAAACCATGATATCAGGGCCCAGCGACATGCCAAATGCGAGGTTTGTGGCGACGAGGGTGTCCGTGTAGTAGCAGCCACTTGTGGGGGATTGGACAATCAGGGAGATGGTGCCGGGTGCATTCATGGTCGTGGAGGTCGTGGTCGCTCCATTGGACCAAAGGTGGTTGGTGTAGCCGCTGGGGGAGGAAACGCTGAGCAAGCTTGGGCTACAGACTGCGGTGTCATTCAGGAGGCTCGGGGCAGGATAGGGCGTATTTTGCGTGAGGCAAATGGCGACGACGGATTGGCAGGTGGTCACCGTAGAGCATGCATTGGAGGCGGTGAGGCATACGGTATAGGTGCCGCCCTGCGCGTAGGTATGGGAGGGGGAGGAACCCGTTGCGGATTGCCCATCGCCAAAGTTCCAAGTGTAATTGATACCGGGAGCGGCGGTGTTGCTGAAGTTGAAGGCGAAGCCGTTTCCGCTGCTGGTGAAAGTGGCGGACGGGGTTTGGAAACAATAGGAACAAATCAGGGAATCTTGTGCTGTGAGGTTGCCGCTGGTCACTGTGGCAGCTCCGAGGGTGATGCTTTGGTTGGAGGGGAAGACAGAGCCGGATTGCAGTGTCACAGTGTAGGAGGGTAGTGATGATGGTGAAAGATCCGAGCATTGGGTGATTCCCGGCTTCTTTTTTCCATACCACGCCCGGTTTGGGTTGAACCCGAACGAGTAGTTGTGGGCAAACATGACCGTGCCGTCAGGCCCCACATCGATGGCTCCTCCCATTGCCCCATTGGAAAATTGGTTTCCATGGATCATGTAATTCGCGGAATAGCCGGAGGATCCCGTTTTTGAGACCATGGAGATGAAATTGTCCGAATAGAAGCTCGGGGGGCCGCTGGAACCCGAACCAATGATCGCAAACCCGCTGTCGGCTGTGGCGACGATGTCGGTTGCGAAGGAACTGAAGATGAAGGACGATGATCCCCAGTATTTCCAGATGGAAGCGCCAGTGGAATCGTATCGCAGGTACCGCAAGGGGGTAAAGGAGTTGTTGGGATTCAGGTCGCGTCCAAGCACCACCACCTGCCGGTCCACAGTTTCCACGACGCGGTCATACTTGAAATAGGAATTGTTGCTGGTCATGGTCCACAGGACGTTGCCAGCATCATCGAGCCGCGCGAGATTGCCGTAATTGTACAGGTTGGTGGAGGTATAGCCATTGAAGGTCACGTAGGCTCCTCCATGCTTTCGGGCATCGATGTAGCTGATCGCCAGTCCCGGCATGGCCTTGTTCCACACGAGGGTGCCGTTGGAGTCGCATTTGGCGACGTTGCTGCCGCCGATCAGGTACAGGTCGCTGTTTTTCCCAATGTCAAAGTTGACAAACTGTGTGGCGGAGCTTTTCGCCCAGAGCAAGTTGCCGGACGCATCCACTTTGATCAAATGGTTGTAGGACAGGGCATAAATCATCTGGCTGGGACTGACGCGGACATTGGTGAATTCCTGCGAAAGCGACTTTGACCAGAGGAAATTGCCGTTGACGTCGGTGCGGGCGATGCCGTTGGTGGAGCCGAGTTTGCACAGCATGACCATGCCGCCATCGGGCAATCCGGCGATGTCGGAAATGCTGGCTCCCCCAGTGTTGATCAATTTTTTGTTGAAAACCACCTGCGCCGCGATCAGGCCTGGAAGCAGGAGCAAAAGGAGTACGATCAGCTTTTGTTTCATAGCAGTTGGATGGTTGATCTCATGGCACGAATCTCCCCAATCCAAGAAGAGCCTCCAATAACATGGTTGGCGGTTTTTTCCTTGTTATTCATCGGAGTCAGTGGGGGCAAAGTGGTCGATTTTGGACGTATGAGAAGGTTTTGTACCCTCCAATATGGCGAATAATTCTGATTTATCCGTGTTTGATTGGCGGTCTGGAAAGGGAAACTGCGGATGATCCTGAAGGGCATTCCACCCCTCTGATCCGGTTGAAAACTTCTGCTTTGGGGCTGGCTCACGTCGAAAATTGGCGATTCGTATGGCCGTTGGCTGTATCTTATTGTAGGAAATGGGGCATTCAACAGCCTCCTCACCTCGATGATTTCTGAAGGAGAATGAATCTAAACCAATGTCCATGCTATGAAAAATGTATCCTTTGTTCCGTATAGGCACTTTGACGCAGGCCGGTTTCCCAGTATCGCCGTGAATGCGGGTGGGGTCACCATCGAGGGGCATCAGCGGCAGGGCGACAGCAAGCTCTTCTACAATGTGGGGATTGCCCTCAACCAGTCCATCGGTTTCATGACGGACAATGGCACGAGCTTCGACAATGGCGCGCCGCCCCGATTTGCCATCAATGACCAGAATTGGGCCGTGGAAATTCACAAGAGCAATGGGCCATCCAGCAACCTCTGGTACCACGCCGGCCCCGTCGATCCCGGTCAGCAGAGCTGGGACCACGGCGACTCCCACAAGGATGGCTCCGGCCAAGACCCCGACATCGCCCTGAACAATTCCTGGGTGGTCGTGTCGGTGCATGAGGACGATGGAAACATCATGATCCGCACCGGCACCCTGGACACAGGTGAAAGAATCATCAATTTCAACGATGCCTCGACTTTAGCCAGCGGGGTGACACCTACTGTTGCCTTGAACAACTTGGGTCTCGTAGTGGCGGCCTATTCGAATGACGAAACGATCTATTGGTGGTTGGGACGTGTGGTTGATGGCGCCTTGAATCCGATCGGTTCCGGCGTGGCGGCAAATGGCATCCTTCCCTCCATCGGGCTCACTGATGAGGGCGTGGTGGTGCTGGGCTTTGAATCCGGGGGAGGAATATTTGCGATGGCCGGGGCACTGACCGACAATGGCATCCACTGGGCAACCCCGCAACAATACGCCAACGGCAGCAATCCTTGGGTCGATGCCAGCGGGCAGATTGGCGTCCACGCATTTCCGGGTGGTGACGCGCTCAGTGATGCTTTGATGGCCGGAACGAGTCCCATCTATCAGCGCAGCACGTGGATGGGCGATTCCGCCCAAATTCAGGCGAAGGCGCTGCGGCAGCTCGTATTTCCCGGCTCGCACGATGCCGGCATGGCCATCACGCAGGACTGCACGTCTTCCGGACGCACCTGCAATACCCGCACGCAGTTCATCGACATCGGCCAGCAATTGGAGATGGGCTCGCGGTATTTCGATTTGCGGCCTGCGCTCTACCAAGGCGCCTTCTTCACCGGGCACTACAGCGACACCGAAGTGCCCATCATCGGTATCCAAGGCTGCAATGGGCAGAGCCTCGGCGAGATATTGGATCAGACAGCCGCATTCCTGCTTCGCACCCAGCAGGAGGTGGCCATCTTGAAATTTTCCCATTACTATGACAAGGACAATGACAAATTTGGCTTCAATTCCGAGCAAATGCAGGCCTTGATCGACCTCGTGCTCCAGAAACTGCCGGGCCTGCTCTTCGTGAACACCACGGACAGCCGCCTCGCCGACATCGCCCTGAGCGGGATCACCGCCAATGGCAGCCGCGCCATCGCCGTTTTCGACGAAATCGGAGCGCTTGCTGACCCCTCCGCTGGCATCTACAGCTACGCCGACTACAATCCCGGCAGCGGACTCAATGCCGACCTCGTCGTATTTGACCGCTTTTCAAGCACCAACGACCTGGCCGCTATGGAAACCGACCAATGGGCCAAGCAGGCCGACACCGCGAACCATGGTGGCGACCTCTTCCTGCTCTCGTGGACATTGACCCAGAGCGGAATCCAAGCCGCCACCTGCGGCGTCCCAGGAGTGGACAGCATCACCACCCTCGCGAACAAAGCGGCCGCAGCATTTTTCGCAGAGGTCATCAGCCGACTCGGCTCAGGCGAGATCTCCCAAGCCACTCTCCCCAACGTCCTCTACCTCGACATCTGCAACGGATTCGGGACAGACGTGGCGATCTTGGTGAACGGGGTGGTTTGAGGGGGGAGGGATCATCTTGCTTGTTCCAGGTTCCGCGTTGCGGTCACCTGGGGAATGGCATTGAAAGCTGAAAGCTCGTATCTTTGAACATCATGTCACTGCTGAGAAAGCACGTCCGTTTTGACTGGGCCGCGAAGAACATGCTTCGCGACAAGAAGAACTTTGGCATTCTCGAGGGCTTTCTCTCGGAATTGCTCAAGGAGGACATCAAGATAGAGGGCATTCTAGAAAGCGAAAGCAATCAGGAGACGGAAAGCTCTAAGTTCAACCGTGTAGATGCCTTTGCAGAGAATTCCAAAGGGGAACTGATCATCATCGAGGTGCAGAACACCCGCGAGTGGGATTACCTCCTTCGAATGTTGTTTGCCACATCCAAGGCCATCACCGAGCACATCGAGGTAGGAGAGGGCTACGCCAATGTGAAGAAAGTCATCGCCGTGAGCATCGTCTATTTCGAGCTTGGCCAAGGCGATGACTATATCTATGTGGGGCAGACGCGCTTTCGAGGGATGCACACGCACTCCGAATTGCAGCTGACAGATGAGCAAAAGCAATTCCTTGGAAAGGTCAGCGTCCATGAAGCCTATCCAGAATACTACCTCATTCGGACCACGAAATTCCAAGATGTGATCAACGACACCTTGGACGAGTGGATATACTTCTTCCAAGCACAGCGAAGTGTTGGACGGGTTCCGTACAAGGGCATGGACAGTGCGGCAGAAATTGGCCGTGATGAACATGCCCAAGGATGAGCAACAACGGTATCAACGTTTCGTAAGAGGAACTCATGGACGAGGCCAGCATCATTTGCCACCAACAAGTTCGAGCAGGGGAGTTGCTGATGAAGAAGGCGGAAGAGGATGCACGAAAGGATGAGCGCATTTCGATGGCAAAGAATGGTATTGCCGAAGGGCTGCCGGATGAGTTGATTGCCAAGTTGACAGGGCTGAGGGTGGATGAGGTGCGGGGGATGCGTTTGTAAACCAGTACGATCGTGAACACTATGGGGACATTATTTGAGCAACCAAACCGAAATTATAGGAGAACTGATGAGGCGAAAATCCAAGATTTCATCAGTACGATAAAGCATTTTTCGGCAAGCTCGGGTCTCACTGTCGATCAATTGTTGAAGTGTCTGGAGATTTTGGAGCTTCGAAGGCAAAATGACATTGGGATTGACGATGGTGATGTGCATGATGAGCAGATGAAGGGTTTTGGGAAATTCTGACTCAGATTTCGGAACAATTAGGAAGACTAACAGATTCAATTGAATCTCAAGCCATGCAGCTGAACAAGCATTTCGGTGCCAATCCCATTCCCGTTTTTTCCCTATCTTCGCATCAAGCAAGAATTAGGGGTGCCTCGACGCCTTTGCGTTGAGACTGAGATCATACCCTCGGCACCGGATCCAGGTCATGCTGGCGACGGGAAATTCGATGGCGACGGCCTAGCCCCTTTTCCTGCGATTGGTTTCGGTAGCACCTAATGGCTTCGGCCGCAGTTGAAATATGATCAAGGAAAACGGCTCTCATTCAGCGGAATCCAATGGCAAATCCGGCAAGTCCGTACACGTCAAGGGCATCACGACAGGCCCCATTTCGGGCTCGGAGAAGGTCTATGTCGGCGACTTGCGAGTTCCATTTCGCAAAATCTCGCAGACCCCGACCCGCGGCTACAATGGCGCGCCCGCCGAGGAGAATCCGCCGATCTATGTCTATGACTGCAGCGGCCCCTACACGGATTCGAATGCGGAAATCGACATTTACCGTGGCCTGAAGCCCATTCGGCAGGCTTGGATTGAGGGTCGGCAGGATGTGGAGCGCCTCGAAGGCCATTCTTCCAAATACGCCCAACGCCGCGCTGCGGACCCCAAGGTGGATGCGATTCGTTTTCCGCACATTCCCAAGCCATTGCGCGCGAAAGCCGGGAAAAACGTCTCGCAGATGCACTATGCCCGCAAAGGCATCATCACCCCGGAGATGGAATTCGTGGCCATCCGGGAGAACCAGAAAATCGACGCCTACAACGCCGAATTGCTCAAGCAGCATCCCGGAGAAAGCTTCGGCGCAGCTCTGAAGCAACACATCACTGCCGAATTCGTCCGTGACGAGGTCGCCCGTGGCCGCGCCATCATCCCGAACAACATCAACCACCCTGAAAGCGAGCCGATGATCATTGGCCGGAACTTCCTCGTGAAGATCAATGCGAACATCGGCAATAGCGCCGTGAGCAGCAGCATCGAGGAGGAGGTGGACAAAATGGTATGGGGCATCCGCTGGGGCGCTGACACCATCATGGACCTGAGCACGGGCAAAAATATCCACGAGACCCGCGAATGGATCATCCGCAACTCACCTGTCCCGGTCGGAACCGTACCCATTTATCAGGCATTGGAGAAGGTCGGCGGCAAGGCGGAGGCGCTCACTTGGGAGATTTTCCGGGATACATTGATTGAGCAGGCCGAGCAGGGAGTGGACTACTTCACGATCCATGCAGGCGTGCTGCTGCGCTACGTCCCCCTCACCGCCAACCGCGTCACGGGCATCGTCTCCCGCGGCGGCTCCATCATGGCCAAATGGTGCCTCGCCCACCACAAGGAAAATTTCCTCTACACGCATTTTGAGGAAATCTGCGAGATCATGAAGGCCTACGACGTGGCATTCTCCCTCGGTGACGGCCTGCGCCCCGGCTCCATCGCCGACGCCAACGACGCCGCCCAATTCGGCGAACTCGAGACCCTCGGCGAACTGACGCAGATCGCCTGGAAGCACGACGTGCAGGTGATGATCGAGGGCCCTGGCCACGTGCCCATGCACATGATCAAGGAAAACATGGACAAGCAACTCGCCGTATGCGGCGAGGCACCTTTCTACACCCTCGGTCCCCTCACCACAGACATCGCCCCCGGCTATGACCACATCACGAGCGGCATCGGCGCGGCCATGATCGGGTGGTTTGGCACGGCCATGCTCTGCTACGTGACCCCCAAGGAGCACCTCGGCCTGCCGAACCGCGAGGACGTGAAGCAGGGCGTGATCACGTACAAGATCGCCGCCCACGCCGCCGACCTCGCCAAGGGTCATCCTGGCGCTCAGGTTCGCGACAATGCCATGTCCAAGGCCCGCTTCGAATTCCGCTGGGAGGACCAGTTCAACCTCGGCCTCGACCCGGACACCGCCCGCGAATACCACGACGAGACCCTCCCCAGCGACAATGCCAAGGTGGCGCACTTTTGCAGCATGTGCGGCCCGCATTTCTGCTCGATGAAAATCACCCAGGACGTCCGCGACTACGCTGCCAAAGTAGGGGTAGGGGAGGACGGCGTATTGGCCAAGGGCATGGAGGAGAAGGCGAAGGAGTTTGTAGAGAAGGGCGCCGAGGTGTACGTGCGGGGCTGATCAACAGGTGGCATTCGGTTGAATGTCACAGGAGAATGGGTTCCTCGCTTTGCACAATGAAGGGCAAAGCGAGGAATTCGTTTGCGTCAATTGTTGAGGATCAGCTCATAACCAAGTGCCAATGCACCCACCATGGGGGCTGCCAGGCAGAGCGCGGCGAGGATCGACGTGCCGAAATGCGCGGCTACCCCGACTATCGCGGGTAGGAATATGCCCATGGTCAGCGCCCCAATGATCACTGCGAGTGGCATGACCACCAAGAGTGTCATGATGGCATAGAAGCAACCAGCCCCCAAATTGTGGAACCGGCCGCCGCCGGGTCTCGGATCAGGGCCTACAATGCGCAGGATCACCAGGCCGATGAGGAAAAAGACAGCCATCGCCGCGATGGTGCAGAGCGCGGCAAGCAGCGCGAGTCCAAACATGGGAAACCCGATGCCATACACGAGCATGCCAAGCAAGGTGCCGCCCACCAATGCGACCGCAAACCCAGATGCGACAAGAATTCCCTTCCAACGATCCTTCATTTCCAAACGGCGTTGGGATTGGAAGGAGTGAAGGATTTTCGATTTCGGTGCCTCATGTTGGTACCTCTCCTCCCGCAAGCCATTCTTTCGGGATCGATCCTTCCGGGAGCTAGCCCAGCCGATGAATCCCATTGCCGCAAGAAATGCAGCCAAGCCCAGACCGATGGCAATCCGCTGGCGGTGTCGATCGATGAAGGTCCGTTTCGCTGGCAGGGATTCCGCCTGCTCGGTCTGCTCCGGAACGATTGGCGAAGCGGTCGTAGTGGGAACAGGTTCGTCAGCCTTGAAATCAATCTCCTCAGCCACAGCATCCGACTCAATCGGGACCTGCCGACCATCTACTGGTGCAGGCATGTTTGCGGGCATGTTGACGCCCTCAGGCGACCGACCTGATATGAGTGCCAGGCATGAAACGAACAGGACCAAAGTCAACAGGCGGGCGGCTAGTCTTTCCGTCACTTTGCCCTTTAGCATTGAAAAAAGTGTTTGCGTCATCGAGCCAAGCTACAGATTAATTGCAGAACCTGACGACTATTGGGCTCCTCACCAATGAGCATTTCGGTCGGCCATTCCCTGTTTCACTTTAGCAGAGGCTTTCACCCCCCGAACCGCCTCGCGACCAGCCCCAGCTCCTCGCGGTACACCTTGCGGGTGATGCCGGGGACGATGAGCTTTTCCACCCAGCCACGGAATCCCGGCTTGCGGCGGAACCAGGTCTTGAAGGTGAGGCGACTCGTGCCATCGGCTGCATCTTCGAAGATGAAATGCGTCAGCACGCCCATCGCCTTGTCTTCCTCCACGAGCAGTTTGTTGGGCGCCGGTTCGGTGACTTCGAGGCGCATAGTTGTTTTTGTGCCGCCATTTTTCATGTCCACATCGATGATCGTGCCAGCCCCCACGCCGCCCTTGACGATGCGCAGGTCGGTGAAGTATTGCTTCGGCAGGACACTCGGGTGCCCCTCGGGATTGTAGTCGCGCATCAAGGCATAGACCTTGGCAGCAGGGGCAGGTATGGAGGCGGAAACCTCGACGACAAAGCTCGATTCTTTCATGCGGACAAATTTAGTGCAAGTGGCATTTTCGGTAGGGAAGAATCAAATCGCCCTGGATCGACGCCAATTTCAGGTTTCGTCCCAAACAACGAAAAAGCTGGTAACCAATGCTCCATACATCAGGATCAGAATGCAGACAAGCGCGGCAGGGTTGACGGCGGCGAAGGTGATGCCTAGAAGCGGATTGACCAACAATGCCAATGTGAGCGCACCGAACAAAGCGGAGATGGGGACCAATACAGTCAAGATGAGCAGGGCATACAAAATGGCATTGATCACTTCCCCGATGGCACCGCCCCCTTGTGGGCCGAACTCTGCCAGCAAGATCAAGCCTGTTCCGAAGGTCAGCGCAATCGCCAATGAGATGCAAAATGTCAGCAGCAAAGCGGGGAAAAACAGCGGAAAACCGACAGGCGAGAACAAAAGGAGGGCGAGGGTGCCGAGCAACAACGCCACCAAGAAGAGGATTCCGATGAAAATCCCAGTTTTGAACCGTTCGATATGGGTTCGGGAAGGAAATCGTCGGAATCCGTCTCCGATGCGATGTCTCCTGCGAGTTCGTTTGATCTTTTGGCGTCGAGTAGCCCTCCATCCTAGTATGCCGAGGGCTGCCAACAATCCTGCAATGCCCGCTCCGAGGGCGAAATAACCGTTGTGATGACGGGTGGATTGGATTTTCTTGGAACGATTTTGATGAGGTACTGATTCCTTAGGAACTGTGGCGGCAGTCCTGAAATGCTCCGAATCGACGGCGTCCACCCGAAATCGTCCGAGTGCCTCTGCACCGCTGTCAGCATCGAGTTCGTGGCCCGAGACATGCATTGGCGGCCTGGGATCGGCATCCAATCCTTCAGGAGATCGCCCGGAGGTGAGCGCAACACAAACCAAAATGGCCAGCGCCCTCCAAATCATGGAATAGCAAATGCGCAGGGATTTGCCCCGGCAATGGGTGGACGGTCGGTGTTCAGGTCGCGACATGGGTGCTCAGCCAACTTTCGATGTCAGCCTTCCCCAAATCTAATAATTCAGAATTTTCCTTCGTCCTTGCCAGTAATTCAGAATGGAATTGTAGTAAAAATTGTTGTCCACCTTGCTTTTCAGCCAAAGGTTGAGCTTGAGCAGGTCGCGCCACTCCGTCTCCAATGCGGCGATTTCTTGGTAGGGCACGTTTTTCTTGGTCAGGAATTTCTGGAGCATGTCCAGAAATAGGCGGTAATGCCCCAGCTTGCGGCTGTCGCTTGCCTTCCGGAGCATGGCCCGGAGCTTTTGCAGCCTGACCAATGCCTCTTCCCGGTTGTTCAGGCCCACTGTAATGATGAGTTCCGCGAGTTTCAGCTGGACGTCCTGATCGAGCTTGGGGATGCGCTCCATCATCTCTGCGATGGTTTCTGCGGCATTCCGGGGCAGGGTGGCGGCGATCAGGATGTGGATTTTGTGGAAATAATAGCGCGTGAGGTCCTCCGTGCTGTGGTCCTCCATCTTGATCAGTTCGCTGATTTCCTTTTGGGCGAGCGGGAGATCATTTTCGTAGAAGTGGTAGATCGCGCAGAGTTCGAGGTATTTCGGAAGGAAGTCGCGGCGCTGATTCGGGGTGAGCTGGTCGAGCTCCTTTTGTGTCTTGTAAATGAGGCCGTTGATGAGGAGGAAGTCGCCGCATTCCAGGGAGCTTTCCATGAGCAGGTTCACCGCTTGGAGGCGGACGTCCTTGGGATACCCCTCCTTGGAGGCCTTCTTTTCGAGTTGGACGAGGCAACGGTGCAGGCCAAATCGGTCTTCGAATGCCTTGCTGTATTTGTATTCCGCCCAAAATGCCGCTGTGCGGTTGTCGGGACTGGGTTGCTCTTCTGCGATGGCTAGGATCTCCGACTTGGTGGCGGCGGCCATCGAGGCGAGGTCGGCGGCCGTCCTGTGGCTCCGGCTGGCGATCAGGACATCGAGCTGCTGCGAAAGGGTGTCCCTGCGCATTCCGGCGCGCATCTGCGACTCCAATGCTGCGATGCGGTTGATCACGTCGGAGTATTCTTCCCAAGTCGCGCTGTTGCTGCGGGCGAGGGTGTCGCGGTAGTCCTCCAGCAGGCGGAGCGTCTCGCGGGCGATGCCGAGTTTTTCCGAGGCTTCGAGCGCTGTGCGGATGTAGTCCAATGCCTGCTCATGGAAGCCTTTGTAGTTCAGGACCTCGTACTTGGCACGGTAGCGGTGGATGCTGAAGTCGTCGTGGCTGCTGTTGCTGTACTCGAGCAGGACGGCGAGGATATCATCGAGGAGGGCGTTTTTCTGCATCGAGTAAAACGCCTTGCTGAAGCTGGAAAAATGCTTCTGGTACAGGTCGCGGTCGAGGTTTTTGGCGTATTCGGGTGCAGCCAGGTACCCTTTGTAAATCTGGGTAAAGCGGCTGTTGCGCCCATGGAGGTTGTAGAGCCGTTTCTCCTCCTTGGCCATCGCGTGGATCAATTCATATAGCGCCTGCATTCCAATAGTCCCTTTCAGTTGCCAATTTTCTACCGATCCCGGGCCTCATTTCCCAACAACCATTCGCCAACCTCAAATTATTCCTTCGAAACCCGAAACAATCCAATCCGTCCCGAACTTATGAAAAGCAATCCACATTCCCAAATGCAAATGCCTTAAATTCAATCTAATCTGAGTGTGGATTTGTTCTTGTCAGATTAAAAAATCATCAAAAAATTCGAACATTCCTTCGAATAATTGTTCATCTGGAAGTCAAAACGCTGCCGAAAACGTAGCGCTCGTAGGAACTGTCCTACGGATTCTCGGGAAAACCTACATGTTTGTTAACATCCGGGAAATCGCTTCCTAGGAAGAGTTCGTGCCCACTTGATCGGAGGGATTGCAAGGATTTGATGCAAATGAAACGGGGCACCTGAAGGCGCCCCGTTTTGTAATTCTATGTCTTGCTCACACCGCTGATGTGCCAGAAGCCTGTCCAAAGCACGTAGTGCCTTGAGGGCTTACTTCACCCAACCGCGACGGAGCTTAAGCGTCGATGTTCGCGTATTTCGCGTTCTGCTCGATGAATTCGCGGCGCGGAGGCACTTCGTCACCCATCAGCATGGAGAACACCCAGTCGGCGTCGGCGGCACTCTCGACTGTCACCAATTGCAGGGTCCTGAAGGCCGGGTCCATGGTGGTTTCCCAGAGTTGCTCAGGGTTCATTTCACCGAGACCCTTGTACCGCTGGATCACAACCTTCTCCAATCCGCCCATTTCCTCCACAATGCCCTCGCGTTCCTGCTCTGTCCAGCAGTACTTGGCTTGCTTGCCCTTGCGGACTTGGTAGAGCGGTGGCGTGGCGATGTAGAGGTAGCCGGATTCGATCAGGGCCTTCATGTAGCGGTAGAAGAAGGTCAGGATCAATGTCCGGATGTGGGAGCCGTCCACGTCGGCGTCGGTCATGATGATGATCTTGTGGTAGCGCAGGCGGTCCATGTTCAGTTCCTCGCCGTCGCCGATGCCCGTCACGCCGAGCGCGGTGATCATGTTCTTGATCTCCTCGTTCTCGTAAATGCGGGAGGGGTGTGCCTTCTCCACGTTCAGGATCTTGCCCCGAAGCGGTAGGATAGCCTGGAATGCCCGGTCGCGGCCTTGCTTGGCCGAGCCACCTGCGGAGTCACCCTCCACGAGGTAGAGTTCACAATCCTCGGGCTTGCGTGAGCTGCAGTCCGCAAGCTTGCCAGGTAAGCCACCGCTCACGAGGGTGTTCTTGCGCTGCACGAGTTCGCGGGCCTTCTTGGCTGCGTTGCGGGCCTCGGCGGTCAGGATCACCTTTTGGATGATCATCTTGGCCACGTTGGGGTTTTCCTCGAGGTACTCGTTCAACACCTTGTACACGATGGACTCCACAATGCTGCCCACGTCGCTGTTTCCGAGCTTGGTCTTGGTCTGCCCCTCGAACTGCGGCTCGGGCACCTTGGTGGAAATCACGCAAGTGAGCCCTTCGCGGAAGTCGTCGCCTTGGATCTCGAACTTGAGCTTGGCCGTGGCGCCGGTCTTGTCCGCGTAGTTCTTCATGGCGCGTGTCAGCGCCTTCTTGAAGCCGGAGACGTGGGTGCCACCCTCGTGGGTGTTGATGTTGTTGACGTAGCTGTGGAGGTTTTCCGTGTAGCTGCGGTTGTATTGTAGGGCGATTTCCACCGGGACCGTCTCTGCATCGTCGATGCCGCTGATGTAAATCGGCTCGGGGTGCAGCGGTTCACGGGTTTGGTCGAGGAACTGAACGAATTCCTTGATACCGCCTTCGCTGTGGTAGAATTTCTTGAGCGGACCGCTGTACGTGACATTGCCGTCATCGTCGCGGAGCTCTACGTGCTCGCGTTCATCTGTGAGGGTGATGCGGACGCCGGCGTTCAGGAACGCGAGTTCCCGCATCCGGGAGGCGAGGGTGTCAAACTTGTATTCGAGGGTGGTGAAAATCTCACCATCGGGCCAGAATGTGGTCTCGGTGCCGCGCTCAGAAGTTTCGCCGATCACACGGACATCGTACTGAGGGATGCCACGCTTATACTCCTGCTCATAAATCTTCCCGTTCCGGTGCACTTGCACCCTACAGGTATGGGAGAGGGCATTCACGCAGCTCACGCCCACGCCGTGGAGACCGCCTGAGACCTTGTAGGAGTCCTTGTCAAATTTGCCGCCCGCATGCAGCACGGTCATGACGACCTCGAGGGCGCTTTTGCCTGTCTCGTGCTGATCCACGGGGATGCCGCGGCCATTGTCCCTGACCTTGATAGAGTTGTCGGCTTGGATGGTGACATGGATGTCTGTGGCATAGCCACCCATCACTTCGTCGATGGAGTTGTCCACCACTTCGTACACCAGGTGGTGCAAGCCACGCACGCCGATGTCGCCGATGTACATCGCCGGACGCATGCGAACTGCCTCCAAACCTTTCAGGACTGTGATATTGCCTGCGTTGTACTCGCTGCCGTTCTTGATTTCGTCGCTCATTTCTATTTCTCCAAATTTCCTAAGGCCCGTTTCATCGCTTTTCCTGAACAGGGAGAGCAATTGTCCGCACCTGATTTTCGATCAAAATTGGGTTCTTCACCAAAACCTTAAAGATACTTCATAGGCATGGTTTTGCCCCGGATTGGACCCCGATTTTATCCACAAAATTACGGAAATCCGACCAGGTGGGCGAATGTTTTTGATTGTGCGCTGGTGGTGGGAATTCCTTGTTAACTGATTGTATTTGAGGAAATTGGAATGCTAGAAATTTCATAATCAATTTGGATTCATGGATATTCCGAAACCATGGAATAAATCAAACCGGAATATTCACAATCTACCCCACCTGAAATAGCCCCGTCTAGTGCCCCAGACTCACTTCACCAGCTTCAGGTTCAAGTCGAGATTTTCGGTGGTATAGCAGGTTTCTCCGCAATTGGTGAAGCTCGATGAGCTGATCTTGCCGCCATCTACGGCATGGATCGTGCGGTTGCCTTGCCGGTATTTGGCAACTACGCTGTAACGCTGATCGACTGGCAGGGACCAGCTGATGTTGTCACTGTAGGCTGTGTCCACCAAGTACAGCACGCTGTCGCTGGCGTTTCCGGTGAAGACCTGAAGGGGAACGAAGGGGTTGTCATCGTTGATCGTCAGCTTCACGTAGATGCTTGCCTCGGACGGCTGGACGGTGTCACAGGTGAGGTTGGGGTCGCAGCTGTCATCGTCGTCATCGTTGTTCAGCAGGAAGCAGGCCGAAAATGGCAGGCAAAGGGCTGCAACAAGAAATAGCTGGATGACGGTGCGTTTCATGCGGAGATCATAAAGCTGATGGAGAGGAGGAGGCGATGATCAAACACGTTTTGCGTCTTCAGAGGAAGATATTGGTAGCCCAAGCGAATCACGATCGTCTCGCCATCAGTGATATAGGGGCCTGCCATTCCTGAATAGGCAAATCCCAGTGGGGCTTGCCCCTTGGTTCCGCGGTAGTCGCTGATTCCCAATCCGCCAAGGGCGCCCACGAACGCGCCGAGTTTGAGGCTGGGACTGAATTCGGTCAGGATGAAGCGCTTTTCTGCCTGGACGCCAAGGATGTACCTGCGCTCCCTGTACTGATAGAAAACGTCTGGCCGATCCCCCTCGATCAATACCCTCTTGGTGCCAAGCCTGCCTTTGAAAGTGGCCAGCACTGAGGCGTTCCATTTTGGAATGCAAACCCCAGCATGGCCGCCCATCATGACATCGGTGTGGTTGAAGTTCAGGTCCCAGCCAATCTCAGGGTAGGGGCCCGAGCTTTGCGCGCTCAGCCTAGCTGCACAGAGGCAGAGGATCAGTGCAAACAATCCCGATCCCAGGTAGGGGCGCTTATGGATTTCGAAGGGTCTCGTCATTTCAGCAATGCATCAGCCTTGGCGCGCGCATCGGCCATGACCTTGTCCGCCTTGGCGTTGGCCTCTTTCTCGACCTTGTTGGCGCTGTCCACGCCTTCTTTGCGCACGATATCGGCCGCTTTCTTCTTGGCGACCTTCTCAAGCGGGTTCTTGGCGGACTTCTCGATGTCGTCAGCCTTCTTGTTGGCTTCGGACTTGAGTTTGTCGGCAGCTGTCTTGCCTTCTGCGCGGATTTTGGCAGCGGCCTTCTCGGCTTCAGCGATGATTTTGGCGGCTTCGGCCTTGGCCTTTTCCTTGCCATCGTTCACCACGTTGGTGACCACGGTTTTGACGCTGTCCTTCACGACATTGACGACCTCGGTGACCTTTTCCTGAACCAATTCCTGTGCGCCCTCGCCTTTGGCGTTGCGGACATAGGTGATCTTGGGATTGTCCACGGTGCCGCCGAGGCCTACGCTGACTTTGAAGTTGGAGCCAGCGTCCATCGGCTTGCCAATCAGCCCACCGACTGCATTCATGGCAGCCTGACCCGCGACACCGACCGGCAGGTCAAATGCGAGGTCGTATTCCATGCTTTGATCAAGACCATTGCTGCCTTGGACGGTCATCTTGCCTGCCCCAAGGGCCACATCGAAGGGCTCTACATACAGCCTGCCCTTGTCGATTTTGAAGAAAATCTTGGTGTCCTTGAGCTTGAGCGTGCGGATTTGGTTCACCTTGATCTTGTCGGCGATCATGTCAAGGGCCTTGAATCCGGTGAGGCTGCCCTCGGTCACGGTCATCTTGCCGTCGTTGGTATTCAGCGACATGAGGTCCGGCGACATGTCCGGCAGGAGCTTGCCATTCAGGGTGAAGTCCGTACCGAATTTGCCATTGACAAACTTGGCGACGGGGGCGAAGGACTTGATGACCACGAAGGTCTCGTAGGATTTCTTGATGTCCAAGTTGCTGATGCCGAGGCTGAAATCGATGGCGGGAGCCTTCGCATCCTTGGTATCGTAGCCGCCTGCCATGTTGAAGAGGCCGCCGAGGGTATTGAAGCTCAGACCCTCGAAGCCAACCCTACGGTCACGCATCACGACCTTGCCCTTGAGGTTGTCCAGGGTCATGTTGTCATAGAGCACCTTGGCGATACCGCAATTGAAGACAAAATCAATGTCGCCGGGGACTTCATAGACCTCCATTGGTGCATCCGTCTCCGGGGCAGCGGCTTGAGCGGAGGGAGCCGGAGTTGCCGTTGCAGGTTCCTCGACCATCCATTCATTCACATCGAATTTCGAGGAAATCAGGCTCATTTCGCCTTTGATCTTCTGGTTCGGGAGCAGCACGTAGGCGAGGTAATTGTCCAAGTAGCCTGTGATGCTGACCGGACTCTTGCCGACCTGCCCTTCATATTGCTCGATGTTCAATTTCTCGGGCGTGAAGCTGATGCGGCCCTGTTTGATCCCGATGCCTTGTGGCACGTCGGTTGAGACATATTTCATGTCGGTGATCTTGAGGGAGCCGCTTGTAGGCAGGTTCTCGTACTTCTCGGCTTCGATATCGCTCATCTTGCCGCTCGTCGTCACGTCCATCTCCAGCAAGCCGCTCATGGTCGTACCTTCGATGGGATAGATTTTGCCGAGTTTGCTCAGGTTCAGTTTGCCCTTCGCAGTGGCCGAGTAGTTGACATCGTCGAAGTTCCGTGCGCTCAGGGTTGCGTCCAGCGGCTCGCCGTCGATCTCGGCATGGAATTGGGTCACGTTCAGGACAGCCTCAGCGATGTTGGTGCCGGGGCATTTCATGTCGGCGACGAGGCTCATCTTATCGATGGCACTCGGGAAATCGACGGTCTTGTAGTAGCCATTTTCCAGCTTCATCACGGCATTCACCACGGGGAATGTGCCCGCGTCCACATTCACTGTGCCTTTCGCCGTGCCGTCCACCATGAACTTGCCGCGAAGCTCTTGGCCTTCCATTGGGAACATTTTCAACAAATCTTCAAGGTTCAGACTTGCTTTTAAGGCTGCGTCGATGAACATGTTGGCCTTGGTGACACCCGTTAGCAGCAAACGGGCATCAATCGGGGCTGCCCCCAGCAATGCATGGAATTTCGGGAACTCGATTTTGAGGTTATCGAGGGTAGGGCCGGGGCTCTCAGCCTTCAAGTCAAAGTTGATGTCCTTGACCTCCTGCGGCAGGTCGGGGTACTTGAAACGGCCGTTCAACACGCCCAGATGGACTTTGAATCCGGGGATCGACTTCTCATTGTAGGTTCCCTTGACGCTGCCATCCAACTCGAACGTCCCATCTGTATCGATGTCCGAAAAATCCTTGGTGTACATCCCGGGAACCATGCTCAGGATGCTCTTGAAGGTGTTTTGGTTGGTGCCAAATTTCAAGTCCATCCCGATGTCATCGCCCTTCATGGAGACCCACCCGTCAAATTTCAGCTCAATCTCATTCAGACCGATTCTGTTGTCCTTGAGCGTGTAGATGCTGTTTTTGTTGTCAATGTTGACGGTCAGGTCAGCATCGATGCGGCCCTTGTTCAGATAATTGGTGCCTCCCATCCGAAAGGTCACGGTGTCGGCAGAGGTATAGGTATCGAAGTCGTAGGTGTCGTCTTCGAAGTCGCCACTGCCCTTGTGGTTGAGATTGTCGATCTTGAGGTACATGTCACCGGCGCGGTCGTCATAAACCAGGTTGCCATGGGAGATCGAGTAGGAGCTGAGTTCAAGCGCGAGGGCTGAGGAAGAGGTATCCGCTGCGGTCGTGTCCACTGCCACGGTATCGGTGCTGGGTTTCATGATGTCCCAGCTTGCCTTGCCTGCCTTGTTGACCTGTGCGAAAATCTTGGGAGTGTCGAGGGTGATCTTCTTGACCTTGTATTTGTCACCGAAGATGCTGAACAGGTCCACGACTACGCCAAAACGTTCCACGTCCACCAATGTATCGCCTGCGAATTCATCCTTGCCCACCACCCCGAAGTCATCGAGGGTCACTGTAAGGTTGGGGAAGTTCCGGAATATGCCAATGCCGATGTCGCCAAAATAGACGGTGGCGTTGACCTCTTCATTGATGTATTTCTGGACCGCCTCCTTGATTTGCTTGCCAAAGATGAACGGAATGGAAACGAGGATACCAAACAGCACCAAAAACGTGATGCCTGTGATCTTCAGGATCTTCTTGAGTCTTTTTTTCATGATCGGGTAATGGCTCTAACGCTCGAGTTCAAAGTCCCAAATTTAGGGAAAAGTTGCGTCTGCGGTAAGTGGAGAAGCGTCGCGTTTTGCACAATCTGGGAAGCAGGTGGATTTTGGACGAAGAATGCGGGCCCCAGAAATCACGAGCGCCGTGAACCCAAGTCCACGGCGCTCGAAAATTGAGGAAGGGCGATCAAGCCACCATGAGGTAGGTCAAAATCGCGATCACGCCAGCAACGAGGAGCATGGCATAGTTGCCGACAGCACCAGTTGCAGCAGCTTGAAGGTGTCCCCGAGGAACATCATCATGCTGCCGATGCCGTTCACGATGCCGTCGATCACCCATTTGTCAAACGCCATGATGACATTCCGACCAATGAATACGAACGGATCGATGATGGTCTTTTGGTAGAGCTCGTCCACGTAGAATTTGTTTTCCATGTGGGTATAGAACTTTCCAAGGCGCTTTTGGACGATGGTATCACCCTTGATGCCGTTCTTCTTGTAGAGGTTCCAAGAGACCATCACCCCGCCGACGGCGATCGCGATGGAAACGAGGATGAGGACGATTTCCAAGCCTGCGGAGGCATGGTGCTCGAGTGCCTCGTAATGATGCATCGTGACAATGCCTTCATGACCACCATGTCCACCCAGCCAATTGTTCAGTTGGTGTGTGCCATGCCCGAACAGCGCCGGCAAGCCGAGGTAGCCACCCACCACAGCCAATCCTGCGAGGATATAGAGCGGGATGGTCATGAGAGCCGGGCTTTCGTGAGGAGCATGAACCCCATGGCCGTGGCCATGATCGTCGTGTCCGTGATGGGCATCTTTTGCATGACCATGATCACCGTGGCCATGTCCTGCCTTGGGCAGAGCGAAGCGCTCTTCGCCGCGGAAGGTGAGGAAATACACGCGGGTCATGTAGAAGGCCGTCATGGCGGCGGTCAGGAGACCGATCACCCATACTGCGATGTAGAGCGATTGACCATTCATGAAGTTCAGGAAGGTCATCGTCAAGATCTCATCTTTTGAAAAGAAGCCCGCCAAACCGGGAATGCCCGCGATCGCCAATGTGCTGATGAAGAAGGTGATATGCGTTGCAGGCATGTACTTCTTCAGGTTGCCCATGGTGCGAATGTCCTGCGGGTCATGGACGGCATGAGTATGATCCATGGCGTGGATCACAGAGCCTGAGCCGAGGAACAAACATGCCTTGAAAAAGGCGTGTGTCATCACGTGGAAAATCGCAGTGGTGAACGCGCCTGCTCCGAGTGCCATGAACATGAAGCCCAGCTGCGAAACGGTCGAGTAAGCGAGCACCTTCTTGATGTCATTCTGAGCGATGGCGATCAAGGCCGCGAGGATCGCGGTGAAGGCCCCGCCAAATGCCACTACCATCCTGACGGTTTCCGCATCGGGAGCCAAGTAGGCCACACCCATGCGGGCGATCAGGTAGATGCCTGAGGTCACCATGGTCGCCGCGTGGATCAATGCCGACACTGGAGTGGGACCTGCCATAGCGTCGGGAAGCCACACGAAGAGGGGGATCTGAGCGGACTTGCCTGTTGCTGCGATAAACAAAAGCAATGGCACCAACCAAGCATCTGCGCCATGCAGGGCACCCAGTTGCGGCACCAAGCCATTCACCACAGTGCCATCAGCCAATGTGATGTCGAAGAGGTTGACGGTGTGGAAATTGGCGTAAAGGATCATCATGGCGCAGATCATGGCGAAGTCGCCGATCCGGTTTGCCACGAAGGCCTTTTGAGCAGCCTTGGCCTTTTCCATGTCTTCGTACCAGAAGCCGATCAGGAAGTAGGAGCAAGCACCCACACCTTCCCAGCCCAAGAACAGTACCACCAAGTTGTTACCCAGCACCAGGTTCAGCATCGCGAAGATGAAGAGGTTCAGGTACAGGAAGAACTTGTAGTAGCCACGATCACCGTGCATGTATGCCACCGAGTAGATGTGGATCAAGGAACCCACGCCCGTGACAATCAAGCCCATCACCAGGGAAAGCTGATCAAGCCGGTAGTCAAAGAAAAGATTCATCCCGAACCGCGAGCTGCTGGAATACATCCATGACAGCGAGTCGGAGGCACCAAATAGACCGAAGTGAATCGGCTCATGGTAATTGATGAAGGCATAGAGAATGATGAAAAACGGAATGGCGACCATGAGGCTCGCCAAAAGGCCAATGCCTTTTTCGTTTTTCCGGAATCCCGGCGAAACGAAGCCTCCCACGCCAATCAGGAACGCGCCCAACAGGGGGAGGAGGAGGATCAGTGAAAAGATGATCGGATTTTCCATTCAGTCTCTTACCACTTGAAGAGGTTGAAGTTGTTGATGTCGATGTTCTGCTTGTTGCGGAACATCGAGATGATGATGGCAAGGCCTACCACAGCTTCAGCAGCAGCCACGCACATCACAAAGAAGACAAGCATGGAGCCGTCTGGATCATTCATTTGCCGGGAAAAGGTCACCAAGGTCAGGTTCACTGCATTGAGCATGAGTTCCACGCACATGAAGATGACGATGGCATTGCGGCGGGTGAGCACCCCGATCACGCCCAAGGAGAACATGGCCGCGCTCACGATCAGATAGTGAAATGCTGTCGGTTCCATATCAGTTTTCGTTCTCGTATTTGAAACGCTTGGCAACCACAATGGCCCCTACAAGCGCGGCAATGAGTACAACAGAAATCATTTCGAATGGCCAGATGTACTTGGTCATCATGGCCGCTCCGACTGCTTCGACGGTTGCTCCGGCGAATTGCTTGGGCATTTCCTCAGCCCCTTCGCCCAGTGCATTGCGGAGGACCACGAACATCTCGGCCAGGAAGGCCAAGCCCATGACCCAAGCTGCGATTTTGGCAAACGAGAACGGGCCGTCACTTTCCTCACGGTTCAGGTTCAGGAGCATGATCACGAAGAGGAAAAGCACCATGATAGCTCCCGCATAGACGAGGATCTGGATGACAGCAAGAAACTCAGCTTGGAGCGAGAGGTAGAGACCTGCAATGCTGAAAAAGTTGAGAATCAGGCTCAAGGCGGCATGAACTGGGTTCCGGTTCAAGATCAAGCCGATTCCACCTGCCAGACCTAGGAGGGAAAACACCCAAAAAAGTACAGACTGAAGTTCCAAAGGCTTCGAGTTTTGAGGTTTTTCAGGCTGCTAAGTTGAAAACTTAAAATCACATTGTCAAACCGAATGCGCTCCTGAGGCAGTGCATGGGGCAATAGATGTCCACAGGCTGTGTTCATGGAAACCCAAATAGACCATCCTCGGACCTGCCCGATTCCTGGTACTCCTATTTGCCCGAATAAACATTTCTGCGGCCATTATTTGCAAAAAGTATTATTATTTAGTATTCTTGCCATCTTCTTGTGCGGAAATAAGCGAGCCGACACAGTGATTCTATTCAGTTTCACTTCTATTCACTTTATCACAAATGAAAAGCACGACTGTGCAAGGCGCTGGCAAGCGCGCCTACAAGAATTTGCTCAATGAGGTCCTTCATCTGGTTGAAAACCACCGCCGTCAAGCCGACCTGAATCTCCGATCCATCGTCAACAATCTCTATTGGAGCATGGGCGAATTGATCCTCAAGAAACAACTTGAACATGGCTGGGGCAAGGCCGTTGTGGAACAACTCAGCTCGGACTTGATGAAGGAACTGGGACAGGACGTAAGCTGGTCCCCTCGCAACCTTCGATTCATGCGCCAGATGGTCGAGGAATACTCTGAAATCTCGTCTTCTGTTTCACTTTTGTCTCCTCCTTCTTTTGCCTATATATTTGGTTGTCAGCCCATTGACGATCATTCTCCTTCTCCTCTTTTTCCTCTTTCTGTTTCACATTTGCCTCCACGCAAATCATCTTCTTCCTCACGAAAATCTCCTTCTCCTAAGCACATTCTTCAGGCTCTGAAGCAGCTGGTGGCGTTGGTACCTTGGGGACACAACATTGTAATCATGCAGCGCGTCAAGGACTTGAATGCCAGAATCTACTACCTGGAAATGGCCAGAAGGAACCACTATTCTCGCGCTGTCCTCCTCCACCAAATCAAGTCCAACGCCTACGGGTATTCTCTGTTCACTCCCCAATCGAATTTCCATCTCGTCCTCCCTGAGGAGCAACGTCAGCAAACCCAAGAAAGCCTCAAAAGCGTTTATCTGCTAGATTTCTTGGGCTTGAAGGATCCGCTGAGCGAGCGTAGGTTGGAAGAAGCCATGGTGGAAAAGGTGAAGCGCTTCATGATGGAGCTGGGCTACGGATTCTGCTTCATCGGCAACCAATACCGCCTCACCC
>JAXLVK010000048.1:0-49725 GCA_046329055.1 Bacteroidia bacterium | reverse complement strand
TTGCCGTGGCAGGGGGAAAATTGCCGGAGCGGGAAAGTCTGTGTTTCGAGCAGTGACAGGGAAATTTATTTTGAAATGGCAGGCATGTGGGGCTAACTTTGCCGCGCAATTAAAAAAGGATGCAACAATGAGCGGTAATCTCACTTTCACCATCATCAAGCCCGACGCGGTGCGCAACGGGCACACCGGCAAGATCATCGATCAAATCATCGAAGCTGGATTCAAGGTTCGCGCCATGAAAATGGTTTGGCTCAGCGACAAGACGGCTGGCGATTTCTACGCCATCCACCGCGAGCGCCCCTTCTTCAAGGACCTGGTTGAGTTCATGACGAGCGGCCCCTGTGTTCCGGCCATTCTGGAAAAAGACAATGCTGTGGAAGACTTCCGCACGCTGATCGGTTCTACGAACCCGGCTGCAGCTGCCCCCGGCACCATCCGCAACCGTTTCGCCAAGTCCATCGATGCCAATGCCATCCACGGCTCTGACTCCGATGAGAACGCGCTCCGCGAAGGAGGCTTCTTCTTCTCCGAGATGGAGACATTCTGAAGCAGGTAGCGGCTAGAGCACAGCCCTGAGCTTTCTCCGGAAGGATCGGCGGCGACGCGATAGGCAGATAGCAGTTTTCGCCACGTGCGAGGACTGCTATTTGTTTTTCGGGCAATGGGGAAGTTTCAGGAAGTGCGGCAATGCCCCAAAAAGTGAAACCCTCCGCGGACGGAGGGCTTCATTCTGCAAACTAACGAACGTAAAAAAACAAACTTCTCCAATTTCAGTCCGAAATCCCTCCTACGAGGGTTCTCGGGTGTTGCACGGCTGACAGTAGACGGGGTATCGCCTCTACCACCCTGCATTTGCGATCCTAGGAAAGTCATAGAGATGACCAGATTTCCGGCGGACCATGGGAGCGAAATGCTCCCCGACACTGGCCTTTGAAAATCCCACTGAGCATCTCAGTGCCAGAGTCTTGAAGCAAGAATAGTCATGAAACCGATGAAACGGAAATCAATTTGTCCCCAATCTTAGAAAGATAAGTTTCAGTTTTCCCGGCACGGAAACGTCAATTGTCCGATAGTTTTGCTATCTTACGCACCATTGAGAAAATTCTGGTTTGGGTTAGTTAGGTATGAAAAGTTCGGACTTCCTATTTCGCTTGATCAAGGCGATGAGCAAGGGTGATCGGCGAAATTTCAAACTCTATGCACGTCTGCAGGAAGGGGACAAGCAGTATATCAAGCTGTTTGACGCCATCGATAGGCAGCAAGAGTACGATGAGCCGAGCATCCTCAAGCAGTTTGAGGGTGAGCGGTTCACCAATCAATTGAGTGTCGCAAAGAATTACCTCTACAATTACATTCTCAAGACGCTTCACATCTTCCGGAAAGATCCTAAGACGGAGCTGAACGCCATTCTGCATCAGGTTCAGATCCTGATGGGCAAGAACTTGTTCGAGCAAGCCCAGAAGCTGCTACGGAAGGCCAAGCACCTCGCCGAGCGTCAGGAGCGGTTCACAGAAATGCTCTTCATCCTCGAGACAGAGCGGCAACTCTGGCAGAAGCGGGAGCAAAGCAAGGAATTCGAAGCGTTCATCGAGCAGATACAGCAGGAGGAAGTAGAGGCAGTTCGAAAAATCTCGAACTACCACTCCTATACCCATCTCTATGACACTGTGCACCGGGTGCTCCTGCGCTCTCAAAACGCAAGAGATCCAGAGGTCAGGTCGCGAATTCAAGCTGTGGTTGCTGAGGAGCTGATACAGAATGAGAAGCTCGCACTGAGTGTGAGGGCTCGCCTTCGCCGATACGACATCCTTGTGGACTGTAGCCGCGTTTTGGGAGAGAACGCGGCCATGTTGCAGCAGCTGCATCAATTGATCGCTACTTACGAGTCCAACGAGGACATTCGCAAGGAAAAGTCCATTGCATATATCAATGCGCTCAGTAACCTGGCGGTTGTCTGCTACCTGGAGGATCATTTTGATGCTTCATTTGAGGCATTGGACAAAATGAAAGCTCTCAAGGTGGAGACCGAAGAGGAAGAGATCCGGATCTTCGAGAAGTATTTCCACTTCAAGATCGGCACCTGCGTTGATCGGAAAGACGAGTACCAAGGGAGAAAGGTGATTGCCGAATTCGAGTCTGAGTATCCTCAAAGAGAGGGGATTATCTCGAAGAACATCGAACTAGGCATCTTCTACCTCGTTGGATACTTTTACTTGGTCATCGGGGAGCCTTCCCGCTCGCTGGATTGGATCAATCGGATTCTCAATGAGCCGAGAACCGAATTGCGAACCGATATGCAGGCCATCGCTCGGATCATGAATCTGCTGATACACTACCAATTGGGCAATTGGGACTACCTCGAGTATGAGATGAAGTCCGTGGCGCGATTCCTGAGCAACCGCGACAGCCTGTTCCAATATGAGCGTACTGTGCTTAAGTACCTAAGGCTGCTTAGCAACCTTGCACCTAGTGCAAATAGAACCAGCATTCTCAATGAATTCAAGGAGGAGGTCAAGCGAGTTACCACCAACGAATTCGACAAGCAGGTACTGTATCTATTTGACATATTTACGTGGATTGATGCGCAGATCGATTCCACTACAATGTGTCATGTAAGCACAAGGAGCGCTCAAGCCAACGGGAATTGATCAAGAGGGGAGGGGGGAGCCCACCCCTCTTGATCATGCCTTAGATGCCGGAACCTTCCAGCACCACCACCATGATGCCACCTCCATAGGTGACGCGATACTCGTATTCCGGCTCAATTTCCGTGATTACGATGGCTCCGTCCTCATAAAGCTCCCATGCGAGGGAAGGAGTGAGGTTCCAATGAGGAGCAATGTGTTGGTTGATCAAAATCGACAGCGTCTCGCTGGTCATCTCCAATTCTTGCGCTGATACCGGAACCATCACGGATTGGGGCTCTACGGAAACATTAGCGCCGGGCATGGCATGCCCAGAAAGCAGCATCGCTGCGAAAAGCATGATAGAATTAAACATAAAAAATAACTGAATTAGTTCAACAAATCCCGGCTGCTAATTTCCGAATCACTCTTGCAGCGGCTAGACACGCTTTCAACAGAATTTTTACCCCCTGTCAACAATCCTGTACGCGAATAAGGTTGTTATTTATCGATTATGGCTTGTTTTTCAGTATTTTATGGATGAATCGGGGTTGAAAATTTGACTTATTCGCCAGGTCCTTGCAAGTGTTGAAATGACACAATGCGGCGTGAATTGCTAAGAAAAGCGAGCGAAAATGAGGTGGTATGCCAGAAATATTTGCCTAAGTGGCTGTGAAATGTTGAAAACCTTGCTGAATCCTTACATCGGATTTTTCGGCTTTTCTCCTAAAAGTGGACAAGAATGAATCAAAGAGCATGTTGGAAATCGGGCGATTCTTTAAGAGTTGTGGAAAGTTGAGTTGCTAAGAATTGGGAAATTTTGATTTGATTCGTTCTCGAAACGCTGGTTGTCCGAGCGCGGCTTCAACATACCGTGCCGGCACATTTTAGGATAAAGAGGAATTTCATTTAGGCAGTGGCCTATCAAGAGCGGTGCTAAGCATCAGGAGAACACGCTGCATCCGCTGAGAGAGAAACGAATGGAAGATTACTGAAAACGCAAATCCCGCCAACTCTGCGGGATTTGCAACCAACTAAACCAAACTATGGAAATAAATCTTTAATCTTTTCAGGGGCTTCAAAGCTCGCGCGTCGAAGTCTTTAGCGAATTTCGCACCTCATTCCGGTAAAACAAGCGGCTTTTCGATGAATTGTTTTCGTAGCCGGATGAATGAAATGTTCAATTCGATAACAAATATATGAATCATGCAATTAATAGCGCATGAAATTTTTCACCAAACCTAGCAGGTGAATCGCCGCAGTTTCTGATCGGAGCCTGTTTTGCCCCAAAGACACGGACTGAAACCGATTCCCGATGGCCAAATCCAGTTCTTCTTGAGAAAAATCACCTTCCGGGCCCACAAGGATCGCCGCTGACGGGGCCATCACCCAATCGACCGGCAAGTCCTGCGTATGTTGCTTCGCCTCGGCCGTGGCAATCAGGCGCACTTCGGCCTCCAACCCAGCCAAGGCGGCCTTGAGCGGGGCTGCGGTATGTAACTTAGGTAGCTGTGACCGCATACATTGTTTCAGAGCAGCGATCATGATGCGCTCTAGGCGGTCCGCCCGCAGCCCGGTCTTCACAGTATGCTTTCCCAGGTAGGGGTAGATGTCCGTCACGCCGAGTTCCACGGATTTTTCAATCAGCCACTCCAGTCGATCGGGCTTGTGCAGGGGGGAAACCAGGATCGAAATCCGTTGCGGCTTCTCTCCCCAATCCCGGTGTCGCTCAAGGATTTCGAGCTCAACCAAGCCCTTGCCCAAGGCGCTCACGCGGCACAGCAGCATCTGCCCTTTGCCGTCCACGCCTAGGATCTCATCGCCCACTTTTTTGCGTAAGACCTTGGTGCTGTGCAGCGCTTCCTCACCCTCCAAATAGGCCGTGTCGCCGCCTCCATCGCGAATGTAAAATGGCGTCATACGTGCTAAATATGGATAAATAAAATTTCATCCAGTTTCCAAACTTCCTAACTTTGGCCCTTTGATTCAAATTAATATTCTAAGACTCAATTGATTGCTTATGAATGAATTTGGTGTAAAGTCGAAGGTTTTTGGTCTTGCGGAAACAGGCGTGAAAGGCGCCCCGACGGTCCACTGGAACTTGCCCGTGGCCGAGTTGGTGGAGCAAACCTTGAATCGCGGCGAGGGTACCCTGGCGGACAATGGGGCCCTAGTTGTTAGCACCGGGGAATTCACGGGCCGTTCACCTAAGGACAAGTTTGCCGTTCGCGACGCCGACACTGAAGATGTGGTGTGGTGGGGCGAGGTCAACAACCCCTTCACACGTGAGAATTTTGAGAAGCTCAAGGCCAAAGTCTTGGCTCACCTCGGCAGCAAGGAACTCTGGGTGCGTGACTGCTACGCCGGCGCCGACACCGATCACCGCATCAAAGTGCGCGTGGTCAACGAGTTCCCTTGGCAAAACGTCTTCGTCAACAACCTCTTCATCCGTCCCTCCGCTGAGGAACTGGAGAGCTTCGTTCCCGAATGGACCATCCTCTGCGCCCCCAGCTTCAAGGCTGACCCCGCTGTGGATGCTACCCGTCAGCACAACTTCACCATCCTGGATTTCACCAATCGCATCATCCTCATCGGCGGCAGCGCCTACACGGGTGAGATGAAGAAGGGGATTTTCACGGTGATGAACTACCTCCTGCCTTTGAAGGGCCTCCTGTCCATGCACTGCTCCGCCAACATCGGCAAGGACGGGGACACCGCCATCTTCTTTGGCTTGAGCGGCACGGGCAAGACCACCCTCAGCTCCGATCCCAACCGCGGCCTCATCGGCGACGACGAGCACGGATGGACCCCCAATGGCGTTTTCAACTTCGAAGGCGGTTGCTACGCAAAATGCGTGGACCTGAGCAGGGAAAAAGAGCCACAAATCTGGGACGCAGTCCGTTTCGGCAGCTTGGTCGAAAACACCAAGTACTTCCCTGGCAGCCGCTCCATCAACTTCGCTGACATCTCCGTCACCGAAAACACCCGCGTCGCCTACCCGATCCACTACATTAACAATGCTGTGGAGCCCAGCGTGGGTGGCATCCCGAAGAACATCTTCTTCCTCACCGCTGACGCCTATGGCATCCTGCCTCCGATCAGCCGCCTCAACCCCGGTCAAGCCAAGTACCAATTCATCTCTGGCTACACCGCCAAAGTCGCTGGTACAGAAGCTGGTGTGAAGGAACCCCAAGCCACTTTCAGCCCTTGCTACGGTCAGGCGTTCCTGCCGCTGCACCCCACCAAGTATGCCAAACTCCTCGGCGAGCTCCTGGCCAAGTACAAGGTGAACGTGTGGCTGATCAATACCGGCTGGTCCGGCGGCGCCTACGGTGTCGGTTCACGGATGAAGCTCAGCTACACCCGCGCCATGATCACCGCAGCCCTTGAAGGCAAGCTGGACAATGTCAGCTATGGCACGGACCCGCTCTTCGGTTTCTCGATCCCGAACGAGGTTCCCGGCGTGCCGTCCGAGCTGCTCACACCCCGCAACACCTGGGTGGACAAAGCCGCTTATGATGCTAAGGCCAACGAACTGGCTTCCAAGTTCAACGCGAACTTTGCGAAGTACAGCGAATTCGCTGACGAAGAGATGAAGGCTGCCGCACCGAAAGTGCTGCAAGGCTGATTCTTGAGATAGCAATTAGCAGGTAGCAGATAGCAGTTCTCGACGCTTCGGCGGAGTGCAATTGCTGACTGCTACCTGTTTTCTTTTGGTCAAAATTCCGTAATTTGGCAGCCGCTATATGGCTATCGATCTCAAAAAGCGCACTGAGTTTTTCATCAAGGACCTCCACGCCAGGGAGTCCATGCGCTTGGGTTGGTACCGTCAATGGGGGGTAGAGGAGGAGAAGCTCCAATATCTCCGTGAACGCAAAGCCAAGCATGCCGCATTTTTGAAAGATTTGCTCCGCCGCCGGGGCATCAAGCCTGCATGGTACGCTCGCCCCTTTTACATCGCGGGCAACATCTTCGGGTTTTTCTCTGCCTTTTTCCCTGAAAAATGGGTGCATTGGATTGAAAAGACCCTGGAGTGGTGGGTGCTGATGCGCTACCGCGAGTATTTCAAGAAAATGCAGCTCGACCTGAACCTGCGCTCCATGATCGAAGCCATGCAAATGAAGCGCATGGCCCACAACGAGCCTGGCCCCGACGTGATGCGCCTCATCGAGGAGATCATCATGGAAGAGGAAGCCAAGCAGCGGATCAGAATCTCCTGATAATGAATAATTAAGAGTTGATAATTATTCATTATTAATTATCAATTCCCCTAAATAGCAGTCATACCGGCCCCGCCAATTGCGTGCCGGCTGCTTGGGGATCGTGGGCTGCTAGATGCGCTCATAGGCTGCCTGCCCTTTGGTGGCGATCATTGTTGGATCCGCAACAATGCCCTCCATCACACCAATCAATGCCTCGGTCAGATTTTTGGAAAATGCCTTCCGCTCCGTTTCCGTATTCAAAATGGCATTGCCCCAGCTGTCCTTGGTGATGGGGATGACCCATCCGGTTTGATCGGAGTTGATTTCTGGGAGGGCGCGGACGTCGGTGCTGATGACGGGGCAGCCCGCAGCCGCGGATTCCAGGACCGTGTAGCCGTAAGTATCCGCCCAGGTTGGCAGGAGGCCGATGTCGGTGTTTCGCCACATTTCGAGGACCTTGGCATTGGGCAGGCTGCGGTGCAGGCGGATGGATTGAGGGTGCCGCTCGATGATGCGGATGGCGTCTGCCAAATCCTGCGATGTGGCATGGGAGGCATAGTCCCCGTGGTGCATGGCCGAAACGATGTCGAGCTGCAGGGGGGCGCCCCGCTCGAGCATGACCTCCGTTGCTTTCAGCACTTCGCGACCTCCCTTCCGGAAGAAGTCGGCTCCTACGAACAGCATTTGGATTTGCTCCCGTCCGCGCTGCAATTCCGCCTTTTGCTTCAATTCCTCGTGGCTGATGAGGGGCGCCTGCGGAGGATGGAGAACTTCCACCTTGCCCATAATGGTCTCGGCATAGTCCCGATGGTCTTGAAGGTATTGCCGTTGAATCTCACGAGCGCATTCGCTCAGCGCGATCAAGCGCTTGCAGGGAGCTCCGGCAAGCAGGCGGAGCCCGCGTTCCACGTTCCCGCCTCCATACGCCGTCCAGCGCGGGAGATAGGTCTCGAAAGTGCTGAGCCAAGGCTTTTTCCCCAGGCTGATCCCATTGAAGAAATGGAGCAGGTCGTAATTCGTCAAGCCGCCGTCCCAGTGCAGGAAGGGCCAAGTATGGTGCATGCGGCCACGAAGCCGGAAGTGCAGGTAGTTCGGGATCCGGTAGGCATCATTGCAACGCACCACGCGGTACCTGGTGAAGGGCAGTCCGATGATGTTGCGCTGATTGGCGTAGCCGCCGTGGTTCGTGCCTACGGTCCGCATGGGGCCGTCAGCGGTTGCTCATGTACATGTTGAGGAACCAGCATTCCTTCATCAGGGACTTGGCAGTGGAGGTCTTGCGGTATTGCTCCTTGATCGTGCGGAAGCCCGTGAAGAGGTCTTTGTCAGCGCCTTCGCCCATGTAGCTCCGTGCAAGTTCGCACTTGGCAATCTGGAAGGCGATGCTCGCTGCTGCCTCCTTGTCCTTGGCGAGGCTGAGCGCCTTGGTGAAGTGCTCTTGAGCAAGGTGCACGTCCACGATTTCCTCAAACGTTTCGGGTTTGAAGTCATACCATTCGTCGTGCTCTCCGAGATAACCCCAAGAAATCCCGCTGCGGTTGAAGTCGCGGGCATTCCAAGCTTGGCCGAAGTAGGACGTCTGGAAGTAGGCGTTGCCGAGGGCAACCTGTGCCTCCATGGCCTTGGCGGGTTCTGTGGCGGCGATTTTTTCCAGGTTCAGGAAGGTCTCCAAGAAGCTCACCTTGTCAAATTTGCCCGCTCCGCAGTTTTCGCAATTGATATAGTGCTCGGTCACCGTCCGGAAAGGATCCGCGACCAACTGCATGGACGGCTGGGTTTTGCGGTACTCGGGTGAAATCTGTTGCAGGACCTTGAGGGCTTCGGGCATTAGATTCCGCGCCATCAGGGCGGTGCCCTTGATCTCGAGGAGGTAGTCCTTGCGGTTCTTTTCGTCGCCCAGTCTGGTCAGCAACTCCTTCTCATACAGCGTTTTGTCGGCCTTGGCGTCGAATGCGATCATTTGGTTCACGCGGTCCAGGTCGATCGGCGTTTCATTCAATGACCAGGCATTGCTTCTGGCGAGGAGTGCTTTGGCTTTTTCGCCCTGAGCCTCGTAGAGCCATGCAAATGCGTCGTCACGGAAATTGGCGAGTTGGGATGCTTCATCCTCGGTGATTTTCGCCTTGAGGTTGGTGAAGTCCTTGTAGATGGTGTTTTCGACCGAGCGGTCCACAGTCTTGGTTTCGGCGATGCGATAGACCAAATCGAGGAGGTGGGCACGGTATTGGCCTTCGGCGCTGAGGGAGCCTTGCTTTTCCTTGAGGGTCGCGAGCGCTTGGCTGACCTGCCCGCTCAGGTATTGGAGGTGGATATGCGCCAATGTCCATACATCCCGGTTGTGCATTTTGCCGCTTGCGATCACGCCATTCACGAATGCCATCAGGTCCTTGGTAGCTCCAGCGCTGAAGCGTTGTGCGATCGGCTTCTCGCCGCTGTAAGGGTAGCCCATGTTGTCGCGCTCGATCTTGTTGATCTCACGGATGAGCAGCACCTCGATCATTTCGTTGCCCGGATCGAGTTCTTGCATTTGGCGCATGTCATCCATCGGGTCGGCGACAGAGGAGAATCCGCGGAGGAAAAACACCGTCGCCATTTCATGGTTGTTCTTGCATTTTGCTTGAACGGCGTCCCAAATCTCGTCGGAGTTGATGCGCCAGCCATACCAGGCTTGGATGCGGCGGCTCGGGCAAACGTCGAAAATGCGGCTGAACGTGTAGGCGGCTTCGGCTTCGAGTTCATTGGCGCGGAGGCAACCGGCATAGTGGCACATGGTCCACTGACCGATCAGTGCGTCAGCGCTCAGGAAGGGCACAGCAAGCTGTTGGTAGGTTTCGATGGCCTCATTGGGTTGGCCAGCGTATTGGTGCAGGCGGACTGCTTGGTAGGCATAGCGGAGCTTGAGGTAGGGCTCGCTCACGCGTTTGGAGCCGGATTTGGCAGCCTTGATCACTTCTTGAATCCCTTCGAGCGGGCGCTCCTCGTAGGCTTCGGACCATGGATCGTAGGCAAATACGCAGAAAGGCTCGGCTTGCTTGGCGACGATGAGGTAGTCCAGGACATCCAGTTTCCTGTTCATCCGCCATTCGGTCACCAGGGCGTTGGCGCTGAAGCCTTGTGCCACATTGCCATTGGGTTGCTGACGGATGTTTTGCAACTCGTCCAGTGTCAGGGTATAGACAGCCTGGCGGATATGATCCGGCTTGACATTGGCGCCGAGGTGCTTGCCCCAAGCATGGATATTTGCCGTGGCACTCGTGCTGTCCTCCAGCAATTCGTAGTCATACAGCCTGTCAAACGTCAGGTGGAAGGGCTTGAAATCCTTGAGGTGATCGTATTCCGGCTCATAAAAGCGGTAGAATCAATCCCCAGGACTCGTCCCAGGCGCAGGCATTGGCGGATTGAGCAGAAAATGCGGCCACGAACACGGCCAGAAAGGGCAGAAACTTGATCCTACTGTACATAGGCCGCAAAATTAAGGAGAATGAGGGAGAGGAATGCAAGGAATTCTTGTCAACTACTCCATGGCTTTCATCCAATCCTTCACCTCGCTCAATGGTTCCAAGAGGAATTCCTGCGTCATGTCGTAAATGTTGGTGAAGCCGACCACCCGCTGATCGTACAATCCCGAGTATTTCAAAATGCGACCCTGTCCGATTGCAAACTCCACAATGGCAAAGTGTTGTACCACAAGGGAGTAGGGCCCGTATTCGCCTTCGACCTCGCCACTGACCGCTTCCTTCATGCGCAACTGAATCACCGCCACGGTGTCTTGCCCCTCGGATCGTAGCTCCACGAGTTTGGCCTCATTGAAGTAGTCGCTATGCTTGCAGATGAATCCATGGGGCGTGGAGACCAGCTCGGCTGCATTGGTCCAGCGATCCCCGACCTGCACTGGGAATGCAGGCAGTTCGACCAAAAGCGAGAGGACGTTTTTCTGCGCTTGCCTCAGGTAAAAACTGGTCACCGCACCTGTTCGATTGATCGCGCCACGCAACTCCATGGGCGATTGCATCATGAAGATGATCTTGTTTTGTACCAATGAGGTGTCCTGAAAGATTTTCACGAGGATGTTCTCATCTTTTCGGCCCTTCAAAGTCAGGATTTGGGACAGCTTGTCTGCCTCATGATGGTGCTTGCGCACTGCATCGGTCAGCACCTGCGAATCCGCGTTGAAATCAACCGCCAGCCCCTCCACCTCGTCTATGCTCGTTCGGTAGCCGATGACCTCAGAAGGAAAAATTTTCCAGGCGAGGTGGACCCCTTCCTTTCCATGGCCGCATTGCTCGCGCAGGACCTTCGGTTTTTCACTTGCAGGTTCTGGCACCGCATCTGTTGGGACCGATTGGGCGAACAAGTTGCCCTGCACCAGGAGCATGAACATGCATACCAACGAAAGCGGATAGAGCCGCGGGAATTTGCCTTTGTTATTGATTCGTTGCATTTGAGAATCGTGATGGAGTTTGGATATCGAAGATGCGGAAAGGCAGAACGACTTGCAAATGCTACTGCATGGAGCCTTCACTCAAACACTCCATAGACCTTCTCCAGCTCCTCCTCGGGGTGATGCCGCAGGGTCAGCGAGTCCAGGTGGTACAGAATCACCGCCCGGTCGATTTTCGGGAGCTTTTCGGCTAGCAAATCTGCGGCGGCGCTCAGGTCGGTCTTGTTCACGGCCTCCATGCGGATGCGGTCGCCCGGGTAGAGGTAGTGCCCGTTCAGGTAATGGCTCGTGTCCACGCGGAATTCATTGGCACCGAGGGGAGTGAGCCAGGGGAATCCCTTCACCGATTCGCTGCGCAGATTGTTGATGAGGCGAATCGGGCGCTCATGCCGGATGAGGACACCCCAAGCGAAGATAGGCAGCGCCGCGTCCAGAGCAGTTCATGGCGGCATGGTCGATGTATTTCGCGCCTTCGGCGACGTTCAGGATCGAATAGGTGTCCTCCTTGGGGTCATCGAGCTCGCCCATATTGTAAAACATGAGCATGCCTCGGTTCACGGGCGGGACGCCAGTATGTTCGGCGAATTTGAGCTGATGCAGTCGAATGGTGGCTGAAATGCGGGTGCCTTCTTTCGGAAGCGCCCCTTCGGATCCTCCAGCAGGCGAAGTAGGCCGCTCGCGTCGATTGGGTCAGTCGGTCGATTTGCACCTCCTTCGGGCCGGGCAATTCCTTGGGATGAAGCTTCGGGATCAGTTTGTGGATCCGTTCCCCCAAAGCCGCCGCGCCTGATTCGCCCACCTTTTGGATGGCCCGGTTCGTGATGAAAACCGTCGGGACAATCTCGCATTCCGGCATTTGGCCCCAATCCACCGTCGCCTGTGGCACTGCTTGCGTCTGCCCCTCCTGCCAATCGACGTCGAAGTACTTTATATATAGGCGTTGGACGTGGAGGCTTTTCAGTGTCGCCAGCTCCGTCTCAGTAGGATTGAATCCCGTCTTCCAATGGTAAAATGAGCGGGTCACTTCCGTCTTTTGGGTGCATGCGCTGAGGAGCAGCATTGAAAGCAGGCCACCAAGCAGAGTGATTTCGCGAAATGAATTGCCAAGCGCGGTACGCCCCCTCTGGGGTCGCCAATCTTTGTAGCCCGGGTGGGCTACAAACGTTCGACCCCTCTGGGGTCGCGCTTTCATGCTCGCCTCGGCGGTTACAACGGTTCGATCCCTTTGGGGGCGCTCTGACATGCTCGCCTCGGCGGTTACAAACGTTCGACCGCACCGATGAATCGGCACGCCCCAGAGGAGTAGGTGCGCTGCCCAACGACCCCGGAGGGGTCGAACGTATGTAGCAAAACGAAACGCCCCACCACCACCGACCCCAGAGGGGTCGCACGTATCCCGTAATGGATAAGCCCATCGCATATCAGACGACGCATTTGTCTCCACCTGCCCAGCCACGCATGTCTCGTCGGATGGCTTCATCATCTCGCAATCACCAAATTACACCGCCCAGCAAGCCCGACATCCCCCACAAATCGCAGCCGATAGATCCCCGCCGCCCATTCCCGGGTGTCCAAATCCGTTCGTTGGAACCCACCCACCGTTCCCGTCCACAAGACGCGCCCCAGTCCATCCATCAGGTTCAGTACCAGCTCCTCGCCAGTGGTGTTTTCCAATCTCACCCACTGATTCGCAGGATTGGGATAGAGCCGAATGCCATCAACCATTGCATCACCCGCTGCATTGGGACCCATCACGGAGACGGAATCGCAGATGTTCACCGCCGGGCATGTATCAATGGTATAGGTCAAGCAAACCCAATAGGTTCCTGTCGCCGGAAATGTATGGGTAGGGGAGGAGCCTGAAGCCGCGCCGCCGTCACCAAAATCCCAATCATAGACGGCATTGGGCAAGCCCGTTGCTTGGAAATCCACAGTCAGGCTGCTCAAGGTCCAGGCAAATGTCGGCATGGCATCCACCTCGACGATGACGATGTTCGAATAGTTCGGGCAGCCCTGCGCATCGTGGGCCTCCACATAAAAGGTGTCGCTGACCAAAACCGGACGGATGCGGTTGGTGTCCCCGTCGCTCCAGAGGTAGCTGAGGAACCCCGGGCCAGCGTCCAGCAGGAGGGTGTCGCCGGGGCAGGAGCGCTGATGCAACTGCGTGGTGAAATCATAGAGGAATTCGCCGCAGCCCGAGGGATTGAGCCGCGCGAGGTAAGCCTGCTGCCCAAAGGTCGTGAACGAAGTCGTGAAACCTACGAAGAGGTAATCCCCATTCGCGGCCTGCTCGAAATACCGCGCCATGTCGTCCCCGCCATGCCCGAGCCGATGGAGGCGCGTCACCACCCCGTTGCTGTCCACCCTGTACAATGCGATGTCATGCCCCTCTGATGGCCCATAGGCCTCATCCACCGAACTCGCGAAGGAATATCCACCGAACCTGTCCGCGATGATGCCCCTTGCCGACCTGTTCTCAAATCCCAGCCCCGGATATTCCCGCTTCCAGATCAATGCCCCATTGGCATTCAGCCGGAGGACGTAGTTGTCGTAATCGCCGCTGTGCTCGATCCACCCGATGATCCAGATGCTGCCGTCCGCCATGACCGTGGGCACAGGCCCGCCGATGTTGCTCGGTTCAGAAAATGTCCGTGTCCACACGGTGTCCCCGAGTGAATCCACCCGGACGACCCAGATTTTGGAGGTTCCAACTCCGGACAGCGTGGTCGTGAAGACAAATCCCCCATCCGCCGTGGTCGATGGCATGGTGCCGCCCTCGAAGTCCGATCCCCCGTATGCCTGCTGCCACTTGACGTTGCCCACCGAATCGATCCGCATTGCGAGCATGTCGTAGTTGGCGTCGCTCGTGTATCCAGTGACGATGAACCCGCTGTCGGGCAGTTCCTTCACGCTGTAATTGCCCTCGGTATGGATGCTGTCGGGGTAGATTTTCATCCAAAGCGAGTCGCCACGGTAGTTGAATTTCCAGGCGACCACGTCCCGGTTCGCGTAGCGAGTCACCCCCGTGGCGAGGAATCCACCGTCAAAAGTCTCCGTGACCGCGCAGATGTCGATGGGTGTGCGCACCCGGTAAGTCCAGAGCGTGTCGCCGTTGGCATCCATCCGCAGCATCCATGAGTCGATTCCGTAGCTCGCCATCACGATCATGCCGCCATCGCGGGTGTTGCGGACCTCGCAGCCATCGTCGTAGGGACCGCCCCAGTATTTCTCCCAGACAATCTGTGCCTGTGCGGCCGTGGTCAGCAACAATGCGGCGATCAGCAAGGAGAATTTGATGGAGCGCATTTCATAAAATTAGAAATTAGAATTCAGATTCTTGAGTTCGCATTGGCAAATGAGAAATTGACAGGGATGAGCTTCTTGGACCGGATATGGAACTGGGAGATCGAGCCGGAATGGGCTGCGAGGCTGCGTTGGGTGCCTGCATGGGCGGTGCTCACGATGGTGGTCTATGTGGTGATGGAGGTGGTGGTGCTCGCCCCGGCGACCGTGGTCGGGTTGTCGGACTACATGGCATTGAAGGAAAATGGCTTCCATGAGCCGGGTTCCTACGACCTCACCGCGCGGATTTTCCCCTATGCCTTTTGGATATTGGTCGGGGCAAATCTCTGCTTCCGGATTTTCATGGGGATCGAGGGCTATTTCGTCCATGTGAGGAAGGGGCTGGACCGGGGGCAATTTTTCCGCAACCTGGTCCTCTACAATCCCGCTGCGGTATTCACCTTGGGGCTGCACATGGTCATCGCTGCATTGGTGGGAGCGGTGCTGTGGCTGACCGGGATGGGGTTCGATGCGGGTTTTGAATTCGTCGCTGGCGCCGGGGCCAACCTCCGCCAATGGATTTCTGACCATATTCCCACACTCATTTCCCTCCCGGAGAAATGGATGGCGGGCATCTGCGTGGTGACCCTGTACAGCTTCATCGCCTATTTTGAGCATTGGATCAGCCACAAGAACCGCTTCCTCTGGCATGTGGTTCACGCCCCGCATCACCTTCCGGACATGCTGCATCCATTGGGTGCGCCATTGGCTTTTTCCTTCGACGTATTCTTCATCCCCATCCGGGTCGTGCTCGGCGTCCTGCTCACCAAGCTCGTCTATGCGCAACCCATGGTTCTGGAGGGAGCCTTGCTCGCCTTGGCGAATTATTGCTTCGAGATTTTCAATCATAGTACCGCGCACTACGAGATCGCGGCGCGGAGCAAGGTCCTGCGGTTCATCTCCAAGCTCGGTGGCGGGCATGGTGCCTACCATTACCTGCACCACAGCAGCGCCGAGCGGCATCAGATGACCAATCTCGGCGCTGGGGTTTGGATGATTTGGGATCGGATTTTCGGGACATTCGAGGAGCCGCCTGTGGAACGCCCTGCTGTGGGCTGGACTGGGAATCCGGCGATCTGTCACAATCCCCTGCGGGTCGTTTTCGGTGGGCCAGCGCGGATTCTCTATGAATTGCGGCACAATTCCTGGCGCCTTTGGCCCAGGATATTGTTTGGTTCGGTGTTTTGGAACCCGCCGCGGACGAGGGAGTATATCAAGACGGAGCAGAATTCACAGAATTCACAGGATTCACCGAATTTGCAGGATTCTTAGGTCGGGAGAGCCGCATGTCATGTCTCGACTTCGCCCTTTGGGCTCCGCTCGACATGACATACCCCAAAAGCAACTGCTGCCTGCTATCCGCTATCTGCTCACTGAACTTTCCTATCTTGCATCATGGGGATGGAATTGTACAACGACCTGCGCTCGGCGATATGGGCCTTTTATGAGGCGCAGTGTGAGGTGGTGTTCTCGCGCATCAAGATTGGGCCGGGGGGAGATCAGGAGGAGGCGGTGCATGAGATGCGCGTGGCAGCCAAGAAAATCCGGACGGTGTTCCGGTTGGTGGAGTTCATCGCACCCGAGCGGTTCGATTCGCGGGAAGAGATCAAGGGATTGCGACGACTGTTTCGATCAGGGGCGTTGCTGCGGGAAATGCAGGTGAATGAGCAAGTGATTTCGGATTATGAGGGCTTGCAGGTCAAGCTTTACCGCCGCCTATCGCAGTTGTTGCTGAATGAAGCCCGCGCTGCCATGCCCGGCTACGAGGTTGAACGAAAGGCATTTGAGAAAAAGTCATTGACGGGTCCGGGCAAAAAGGTCAAGGAGATATTGGACGATGTGAGCGAGGAGGAATTGGTGCTGAAGACCGAGGAATTTTGCGGATTGCGCTTCCGGCAGGTCCTGGAATCCATGCCACCGAATTACGATGCGGAGGGCATCCACAAGACGCGCATCTTTCTAAAGGAGGCGATGTACTTGATCAGCATATTGCAGGCGACGGGGCATCCCTGGGCAAATCCGGAGCGACTACAAGCAGCGAAAGCGGCTGCAGAGGTCGCAGGCGATTGGCATGACCGGGAGGTGTTTTACCATTGGTTGGTGGAGCGATTGCAGGTCGGTGGCAGCCTCGCGGGGAAGGTGAAGGACTATGATTTCCTCATCGGCGACCTGAAGGCGCATACGCGGAGCATGGTGACAGAGTATAGGAAGCGGGTGAAGCAATTGATAATGAATAATTAACAATTGATAATTGTTGAAGCGAAAACCGTTGCGAGCGCCCAGAGCGCTCGCAACGGTTTTCGCCAATTGGCCAATGATATCCGCGCGTCTCCGCGTTTGCCGCTGATCGGTTGGGCCTCCATAGTTGCGAGCGCTCTAAGCGCTCGCAACGATGGAGGCAATCTCCGCGCTCGCAACCCTCAACGCAATTACATCCCCGGTAGGGTGATGCCTTGAATCTGATCCCCGATTTCCAGCTGGTCCACGACTTCCATGCCTTGGGTCACGTGGGCAAAGATGGTGTATCGCCCATCCAAATGCGGCACGTCACAGTGCGTGATGAACCATTGGCAGCTTTCGGTGTCCTTGCCGGCCGAGGCCATGCCGACTGCGCCGCGAGCATAATGCAACATGGGCCATTCCGAGCGGATTGTCTCTGCGCTGCTTCCCCATCCGTCGCCCCTCGGGCAGCCGCCTTGCGCCACAAATGCAGGCACGACCCGGTGGAAATACTTGTCCTTGTAAAATCCTTCGCGCACCAATTTCACGAAATTGGCCACGCTTCCGGGCGCGTCCTCGACCTGCAGCTGGAACACAATCTTGCCCTTGTTGGTCTGGATTTCAGCAGTTTGGGCCGTCGGGATTTGCTTTACGAGTTCCCAATCGATGCCTTGCTTGCGCTCCACCTTGGTGAGTTGCGGCTCATTGCCCTCGATGGCAGCGATCGCCTTCTCAAGCGCATTGTAGGTCTCGACTTCCTGCGGCATTTTCAGCTTGGCCAATGCTTCATCGAGAAACAGGCGATCCTTCAATTGCCCGCGAAGCGCCTTGTGCTGCTGTTCTGTCCCCGCAATATGTTCCGCTGCCATTGCCACCAAACCCACATCCCCTGTGGCCACCAATTCCTTCAGAAACGATGCCCAATCTGCCTGATTACGAGCAGGATTGCGATCATGCCACCCGATCAATGCCTCTGCGGCATACACCGAGACGATGGGCTGCACCTGTAGCGCAATGCCCTCAAGGCGTGAATGTTGCTCGGGAGCCGCCCCCAATGCAGCGAGCAGGGCACCTTTTTCATAATTCCCGGCCTGATTGTAGAGCGAATCCACATACGCAGCAACCTCCTTCTGTGCCTCCTCCGAATTGTGCCCGACCGCATCCTGCATCGCCGCGACAGCGAGGATCGCCCTCGGTCGCCAAGCCTTGACCTTCCGGCAAGTTGCAAGCGTCATCGAATGGTCTTGCTTCACATTGTCCCGGATATGCTCCGCTGCCGTCACTGCCACCTGTTGATCAGGGTCTTGCGCTGCGGTATTCGCCTCGATGGCAATGGCGTGGATTGCTCCTGCCGCCCGGATGGCATTCACCCGCACGGCCGTAGGTTGCTTGGCATCCACAATGATCGCGCGCAATTCATCGGTGCATTCGGGTTTATCGCAACGCCGGAGGGACTTCACGAGGTGCTGCTTGAAGTCACCGTTTTGCGAGTTGCGCAAGGCCGTCAGCACCACCGTCGGATCAGTCAGTGGACCCAGGTCGGCAACCCTGCCCAGATACGCCGCAATATACAATTCATCTCCCGTAGGCGACTGTGCATCATTTACATGTGTCAGCGCATACTCCAATGCTCCCTTGGGCACAATCTTCCGAAGCCCAGCCCGGTAGATCATCCTTGCTGTCGCCGCATGTGTCTTTTCGGGAGTTGATTTCAGTTCGTCGAATGCCGCCTGTATCTGCGGCGCACTGCCCGCCTTGCCATAAGCCTCACCTGCAATGCACTGCACCTCAGCCTTGGAAGATTGGATGATGTGCAGCAGGTCACCGCAGAGCGCACTGTCGCCGATTTGCCCGACCGCCCACAGCGCCGCCTTTTGAACCGCCACCTCCTGATCCGCCGTCAACACCCTGAGCTGATTCGTCGCTCCGGCGCTGCCGCCCTGCACTGATGCCATCGCCATCGCGGCCTCCTTGCGGTAAGTCGGATTGCTGTCCGTGAGGAAGGTCACGAGCGAATCGCCCAGCCGCCTGTCCCCGAAGTCATGGATTTTCAAGACCTTCGGGTCATCGAATTTGTTGAGGGGGAGGGGCGCATCGGTATTGCCCTCAGGCTGCGTGGAGGGTGTGCAGGCTGCGAGGAGGAGCGTTGCGGCGACTGCGAATATTGCAGCAGCGAATCTGGGAGATTTCACGGAATCCAATCGGTTTTGGATGCAAGGTAGGGAATTCTAACGATGTAGCCGTAGGGGTAGGGGTTCAGAATTCTGAACCCCTGCGCCTACGGCTACATCTGAACCCCTGCGCCTACGGCCACATCTGAACCTCTACTGCTACGCCTGCATCTGAACCCCTGCCTCAACTGTTGAATACTACTATTTGTAAAATTCATCACCTTTCCAGTTCATGGGATTGTCCTTGATGTATTGGGTAATCCTCAGGTAATCCTCATAACTGCGAATGATGCTCTCATGGAAATTACGTTGCCATGGTTTCTGAATCTCCGTGTTTGCACGCACCCATTTGGTTACACCAAGTTTGTAGCCTCTGATGATCGACCCGATAGACCGAGGGATGATTTTCTGGAATTGGTGGCTCTGGGTGCCTTCTTTCAGTCCCCATTCTAGGTTTTGTAGGCGTGCGATCTCCTCATCTGATTTATTGGTACAAGGCTCCAATGACGAATGCAATGTAGAAATGAGCGTTGGGGGTAGGGGGACAGAATTCTGAACCCCTACCCCCAACCCAACTTTCGTTGACGTTGCATCGGTAAAATCGGTGGGTTCGTCCATGTTGGTGACGCTTGCTTCCGCAATCTCAATGATCCCATGAACATGGTTGGGCATTACGATATGCTCATGTAGAAGGACCATGGGGTAATGTAATGGGATCTCCAGCCAACATTGATTGGCAGCAATTCCAAGTTCATTGAGGTGCATTTGGGAATCGAACACTGTTCCGAAAATACATCGCTGCCCTTGGGCGCAGATGGTGACATAATACAGCCCCGATTGCGCATAATCGTAGCCCTGCAGCCGAATTGAGCGGCGATGGTGGATTTCTGGATTGTATGCACTATGAGTCACTGAATTGAACAATGGTTGAATAATTGGATGCAATATTATGGAATTGTCTTGAAAAAGCAAAATTGAATTGTATTCGTGGGGTATTCGAATAGGGACGTGGTGTCCACGTCCGCTGTCCATGTCCGTGGAGATGGAGGAAATGTCGATGGTAGCGATGGATGTCGATGGTTGCGGTTGCGGTTGCGTAGGGTTCGTTCAATCGGCAACCGCAACCGCAACTGCAACCCAACCGCAACCCCGCAACCGCAACCGCAACCAACCGCAACCCAACCATAACCCTGCAACCGCAACCCCCACCACCGCAACCGCAACCGCAACCGCAACCGCAACCCCCCCCGCAACCCCAAAATCCTCCCCGCCATTTCATCCCGATTTCCCAATCACTATGTTTACCCAGCCAATTGTCAACATCTAGGAGAATCCTATGGAAAAATCGTCGATCAAGTCGCCTCAGAATCAATCTGCTGAATCCCAAACCGAAGGCCATGAGGGTGGCTCCAATGCCATGTCCCCGCCTGCATTCCAATTGATGGCCTCGCCTGCTGACACGCCCATCCAACGCGTGGAGGCGCCCGGTGGGGGGGATGGTGCAGGTGAAAGCATGATCCAGAAGACCGGAAAGTTCTTCTCCGGCCTCGGGGCTTGGTTCAAGAGCCTGTTCGGCGGGGGTGCCAATCCCCAGTTGGCGAACAATGGCGGCCAGCAAAATGCCGGGCAGCAGAACCCTGGTCAGCAAAACCCTGGTCACGCGAACGCAGGTCAACAAAAGCAGGCCAACAAAACGCTGGTCAACAAAACTGCGGCCAGCAAAACACCGCCCAATCCGCCAGCCCCTGCCACGGTCAATGTGACTCGCAGCGTAGGCGTCGGCGGAGCGAATCTGCCAGCAGACGTCCGCCAAGTCCAGAGCGCCTCCCGCACCCTTGGCTACCTGAGCGCCACCGATTTTCAAGCCGAGCGGGCAGATACGACGCAGACAGCCGCCATCGCCGAGACGGCCATGGTCCGAACCATTGTCGCGATCTCCCAATACATGACCGCTGCATTTGGCAGGCCGGGAATGCTCATCGAACCCAATCAGGCATCCGCCACCTTCATCAACAACAACCCCGCACAGGGCCTTGGCACGGTTGCCGTGGGAGGTGACGTGGGCCGTGGCGCACAAAACAATGCCGCCGATGTCCGTGCCGTGCAACAACGCTTGAGCGCATTGGGCTACCTGCAAGCCGCAGGACTCACCGCCGAGGGCGTCGCCGCCACTGCCACAGGCCGCATCGCCGATGCCAGCCTCACCCAGACCATCGCCGCGATCAACGCCTTCAACATCGCCGTGGCAGGCACCAGCCTCTACGTGATCCGTGCCAATGGCCGCGAGCAGCAGTTGCTCAACAATCCACCCCGATTCACCCGTGGCAATGTGAGCATCACGAATTCCGTGGGCACAGGCGGGCAAAACAATGTCGCCGACGTCACAGCCGTGCAAACGCGTTTGGTGCAATTGGGCTACCTGACCCAGGCCAATCAGACCGCTGAGCAACCCGCACAGGGCGCGACAGGAGCCGTCACCGAAGCTGCATTGGTACAGACCATCGCCGCAATGAACCAGTTCCAGCATGCGATGAATGTGGCGCAAAATGGCCGCGTGGTCCCCGGTGACGAGACCCACCGCCAAATGATCAACCCGACATTGCCCGAGAAAGGGAGCCTCAACCTCACCGGAAGCGTGGGCCGTGGCGGTGGCAATGCCCGTGGGGATGTGCGCGCCGTACAAGAAAGGCTGCAAACCATCGGCCTGCTCAGCACCAGCGATTACATGGCGGAGCGGGTGGACACCACTCAGACCGGCAACATCGCCATCACTGCCATCCCGCGCACGCAGGCCGCAATCGAGCAATTCACGGGCATCGTCGTCGGTACCAATGATGGCCGTATCGACGCAGGAGGCCGGGCCATGCGCCTGCTCAATGACCCCACTTACGGCAGCCTCACCAATTTCAATACCGAGGCCAACAACGCCGGCGCGGGCTACGATTTCCAGAGCAGCAACGGCGACATCAACCGCGTGATCCGCGCCGTGGAGCAAGTGGAGGCAGGCAATTTCCGGGGCGAAATCGGTGCCGTCCTCACCAATGGGGCAGGGGTAGCGGCTTCATTTGGCAAAGGGCAGGTCATCGGCTCTACCGCATTGGGCACCCTGCGCAATAACCGGGGCATGATGGACCATTATGGCCTCACGAATACCATGCTCACCGAGATGAGCACCCGCGCCACCAATACCAATACGCGCTACGATGCCATCTACGCGCTCGTGCCCGCAGGCGGCTCCACGCAGGGGCAACTGAACACCGCAATACGGACCTATACTGCCCAGAATGCTGAGACATTTGTCAGAGAAACAGGTCTCGGCACGGACGACATCGCCCGCATGTTCCACACCGCCAACATGCGCCGCCGGATCATCGCCGTCAACGTGCCCCGCAACAACCGTGGCGTCGTGGACCCATCTGTGAACGTGGAAAACGAGGTCACCAACCTGCTCGGCAATGCAGAATTCAGCGGCTCCACCAATTACCTGGGCGTCAACCGAGGCTCCATCACCACCTACTTCCGCAATACGGCGACCATGGGTGAGAACCGGGCAGCGTTCCAGACCAAGGCCATCTTCAACCACCCCGAAGGTCAGCGCGTCCGCAACGCCATGACCGACAACAATGGCACCGCCATTGGCCGCACCCTGGTGCAAGACACCTACAACAGCGCCAACGGCGCCGTCCCCGGCAATACCCAAAACCGCCTCCGCGCCGTCGCCGCCGTGACCGCCATCATGCACAACCGCGGCGGCTCCGCAGCCTCCTGGGCCGGACAGCTGCAGACGGTCTATACCGACGCGTATGTGCGCCGCTTCCTCCCGCATTGGGACAATGACAATTGAGGGTAAGGAGGAGATGGGTTAGGGGCGGACACCGCAATACAGGAAAATTTATGGAACGGTGTAGGGACAGGTCGCGACCTGTCCCTACCTTTTGTGCCTGTCCCTATGGTATTATGCAATGTCGTTTGCCGACGTTAGTTTCAGCACGTGGGAATGAATGTCGTTTGCCGACGTTTGCATACAGTACGTGGGAAAGAATGTCGTTTGGCGGGACCATGCCATCTAGCGGCTGAAAGAGGGAATGTCGCTTGCCGACCTTACCATCAAGTACGGTAAGGTCGGCAAACGACATTCCTGGCGCCCAGAACACTGTGATGATAGGCCCAGCAAACGACCAACCACCACCCATTTACCCACACCAAAACCGGGTGCCGCTCAATTGAGTGAATGTCAACGGAATATGGACATTTGGTTCTCCAAAAGGAAGTCATTTCTGCCTGAAAGATATACAAACGGCATTTCCGTAAATGTAGGGGGTATCGATTGCCTCCATGACAGGGTGCCATTGCCTCCATGAGAGGGTGGCAATGGCATGGTGAGAGGGTGCAAGGCCTCATCGTGTGAGGGTGCCGCTCCCATGGTGTGAGGCTTGTCGCTCACATGGCGTGAGGTTGGCTTCATCTTCGTGCGAGGAGGCATCGTCTCCATGAAGGTGCTCGCCTTGGTGAGAGGGTGGCACGGTCTCCATGAAGGGCAGGACGTTGCTCTGGTGAAGGGTTGACTTTGGCTCCGTGGCAGGTTGACTTTGGCTTCGTGAAGGGTTGACGGTCTTGCAGAGGCTGCGCTGCCACAGTGTCTTGGTGCCCAATTCTTCCTGAAGGGTGACCTCGGCAAGGTGAAGGGATGGCAACGCCAACCTGAAGTGGAGGAGGTGCCATGGTGAGGTGGAGGCATTTGCTCCAAACGGCCCGAGAGTATCCCATAAAGTGTGTCAGGTTATGAAATTGATAACTTAGACACATATGGCAGAAAGAGAGAAGTTTGATTTCGATGGTTAAGCTGTGACCCCCGTCGGACTAGACGTGACGGCATGGAACGGGGTAGTTTATGATGACATGAGTTGGAATATGATCGAGAGTATCTCATAAAGTGTGTCAGGTTATGAAATTGATAACTTAGACACATATGGCAGAAAGAGAGAAATTTGATTTCGAAGCATTCCAGAAGTTGGCTACGAGCCGGATCCGTTCTGGCGCGCCCTTGCTGGGTAACGATGGGGTGTTCACGCCCCTTTGAAGGAGTTCTTGGAGTCCGCTCGGAGGCTGAGCTGAGCGGCACCTGATCTGGGGAGGGCTCCAACCGTCGCAACGGCCATGGCAGGAAGCGTGTAGCCTAATTCGGGGATTGCTGGTGATCGCGCCACCGCGCGACCGTGAGGGCACGTTCCAGCCTGAGATCGTCCCTGCTGAAGCAACGTGCTGAGCAGTGACCTTGACGAGGTGATCCTGTACCTGTACAGCCAAGGGAGCAGTTACCAGGAGATCAGCGCGCAGATGGAGAAGATATATGGGGTGGAGGTGTCCGAATCGACGATCACGCGTGTGACGGACAAGGTGTGGCCGCTTATCCAGGAGTGGAGGAGCCGCCCGCTGGATGCTGTCTATCCGTTTGTCTGGATGGATGCGATCCATTACAAGGTGCGCAAGGACGGGAGTGGTGCTCGACCCGGCGGTCTATTGCGGATCGGGGTCAACAGCGAGGGTTACAAAAGCTCAGCCGGGCATGTATCCCGGGGAGTCCGAGGGGCGAAGTTCTGCTCACGGTGCTCACCGACCCGCAGCAGCGCGGTGTGGAGGACATCTTCATCGCCTGCATCGACAACCCCTGCGCTTCGCCGAGGCGATTGAGAGCGTCTTCCCCAGGACTGAGGTGCAGTTGTGCATCGTCCACCGTGATCCGCAACAGCGTCAGGTTCATCCCGGACAAGGACGTGAAGGTTCTCTCATGAGGACCTGAAGGAGAGGCACAGGGCCGAGACGGAGGGAGCGGGCCGAGGTGAGGCTGGACGACCTGAAATGCGTGGGGGGAACGCTACCCCATGGTGGTCGACTCCTGGCGGCGCAACTGGACTTGGCTTCGTCCACCACTCGGTACACCGACCAGATCCGCAGGGTGATCTACACCACCAACACCATCGAGGGCTTCAACAGGCAGTTGCGCAAGAGCACGAAGACCAAGGGGGCTCTTCACCTGGAAACGCGCTCATGAAGCTCCTTTTCCTTTGTGCAGCAACGCATCACCGAGAAATGGGCAAGCCCATCTACAACTGGAACTGGGTATTGTCGCAGCTCCATATTATCTTCGGTGAAAGGCTGCAAAAATTAATATGACGTCGCCTCCCGGCGGGGGCCTCATCGCTCATCGAGGAAGCGCACATCCCCGCCCAGGGCCAACTTCCTCAATGAGGATCGATGAGGAGGCGGCCTTTGACACACTTCAGAAATACTACCATGCCTACGGCAGACGTGCAAAGGAGATATTGTACCCAGCCAAAGTGTGAAAAAATTAGGGCGCTCAACCATCCTCGTGGGAGCCGTCTCTAACCCTGCCTTGCTTGAATCAAAGATGAGGAGACGGCAGCAGGGTGCAAAGGCTACTTCTGGGCAATCTTACGCTACGGATGGGGATCGGGGATTTTCGCCCGGCTGAATCGATTCCGTTTTGAAAAATCTGGCTCTTTGAGGGCGCGGGCGGCAAGCTGCATTTAGCAAGAAGCCGATTCTCTGAAATCCACTATCTTTGAGTCGATGAAGACAGATGTGCAGAAGGAGTTGCCAATCGGCATCCAGGATTTCCCGAGTTTTGATCAAGGGAACTATCTCCTATAGGACAAGACCGATTACTATCATCGGCTGATCACCAAGGGAAAGTATTATTTCTTGTCACGACCGAGACGGTTTGGAAAGTCGCTGCTCATCAGTACATTGAAGGCGATATTCGAGGGGCGGCGTGAACTCTTCGAAGGACTCCTGGATCCATGACCGTCTCGACTGGGTGCCGCGCCCTGTGATACACTTGGACTTCACACAGATATCCGTGGCTCTGGACTCGGAGGAGGGCATCCGATTGGAATTGATGGTGAACGCTCAAGCCCATGGTGTCGAGTTGACCGAGGGTACCAATGCCGGAAGGCTTGTTCAACTGATCCGCTTGCTCAGTCGAGAGCACCCTGTCGCGATCCTGGTGGACGAATACGACAAGCCCATGATCGACCACATCGACAATCTGGAAGCCTTGAACCAAAACAGGCAAATCCTCAAGAACCTCTACTCCGTGATCATGGCAACGACGCACACATCGCCTTTTTCATGCTCACAGGGGTGTCCAAGTTCCTCAGCCAAGTGTCCATTTTCAGCGACCCGAACAACCTGCAAGACATTACGCTTCGAGCGAACAATATGCGCAGATGCTGGGGTATACCCAGGAAGAGATCATACATTGTTTCCCTCCCATCTAGCAAGCCTCAAGGAGCGGAATGGGCAGGCACATTAATGGACGTGATGGCGGAGCTGAAGTCCTGCAAAATAATGGCTACTCTGGGATGGGTGACTTATGTCTATAAACTCTTTCCGTCCTGAATCTCTTCGCAGAATCACCCGCTTCGACTACTGGTTCGCCACGGGCAATTCCCCCACCTCTCTTGATGAAGCTCATCAGGCAAGCCGAATACAGCGCATTCGAGTTCGAGAACAAGCGCCGGCGGCATTCAATACCTTCGATGTCCCAATATCGACATCCATTCGCTGCTTTTCAGACGGCTACCTCACCATCAAAATGGATTACGAGTTGCAGACGAGACCCTTGGGTTCCCCTTAACCGTGAAATGCCAATGCCTTTTCCTTTCATTTGTTGATGGAGTTTTCTGAGAAGCGGCAGAGCCTGTGGGCAGCCTGCTTCCTTGCAGATGAACGACTGTCTTCAAGCGGGAGATGTGCAAGGATTCATCACGGGATCATTGCGCTCTTCGGGGATGTCGGCTACACGATCCACCCGTCGCGCGGAGCGAGCATCAGCAACATGGAGCGGTATTACCACAGCACGTGTTTTCCTGATGCTCAGGCTGCTGGGTTACCATATTGACTCCGAAGTGCTGGTGCACTCCGGTCGCATCGATGTCGTGATCACCACTGAGCGGCACATCTACGTAGTCGAGTTCAAGCTAGGCGACGCCGCCTCGGCGATGGCGCAGCTCCGGGAGCGGCAATACCACCTCAAGTACATGGCCTCAGGGAAGCATGTGCTGCTGCTGGGGATTGGGTTTGATGCGGCGAAGCGGAATATTGGGGACTTCCTGGTGGAGGAGGTTTGAATGCTCATTGTTCGCTCACTTGTTTCTACGAAATAGCCTCGAGAGCAGCACCTCTTCGGTGCCGCATGTTCATTGAATTCTTCAAAGCCCTGTGCTAACCATGTTCGGCTTGACTGGTTGCAAAATGATGAATTGCCGTCTGCTCAGTAATTGATTGCTTTGGCCATTGTAATGCATAATTGAGCAGGGCAATTTGGCCATCCTCCCATTTCTGGTTTCGAAGGAACAGGTAGCATCAACTTTTCCATCAAGATATCCAGTCCAAGAATCCACAAACAAAATGATTGTATGGGCAAAAGACTGACCTTCCACCGGTGGCTGCCAATCCACTTCCATTGATCCAGTTCTCAAAATGAAGGTCTTCCTGAAATATTCCTCTCTCGCATTTTTGCAACAAATCGAAGTGAAATCGTTCATGCGAGCACCATTGAAAATGAGGAAATGTAGTCGGTGTTGTCTCCGAAATCAAGATCAACCTGTTCCTTCAATGCTTCTAGCAATTTCTTTCTCAGTTCGCCGATTCTCCTGAATTCAATGTGTCTGGGAGCATCTTCTGGGAGTCTCTGGCAGAATTTGTGGTAAGACTCTATTTCTTGCTCGTATATTTCAATTAGTTTGCCTATTTCAATTTTGATTATTGAAACAAGCTCTTCATTGTCATAAAAGTTGAATTTGTAGTGGTTCATATCCCCTAAACACAATTATCCCCACAGTCGCAATCCAAAAACGGGCGCAGCCCCTCCGCATGCAATGCCCTCCGTACAGCCGTCACCATCCGCTCATAATTGAAAGACGCATAGGTGCAGCCCGCTCCGAACCAAACGAGTTTGGTGGATGTCACCCAAAGGTTGTCATAGCCATACGTCAGCCCAAAACTGTCGGAACCCTTTTCTTTGAGTCTGCTCAATTCTTCCTTCAATGCGGCGGGATTCTCGTAATCTGAGATTTGCACGCTGACCCGGAGGATGAGGCGGCCCTTTCCAGGGTTGAAGTTGTATTCTCGGTGTCTGATGCCATTGCGATCTGTGCGGCTGAGGCTGCAGGCAACTTGGATGGGGGCGTGCTCGATTTCTTGCAATTCAATATCGTGTCAAGGGTTCGCTCAAATGCCCTGACATCAAAGTCCGGCTCGATGGCTTTCTGGTCAAAGTCTGGGTTGAATTGACGAAGACTTCCGGGGGAATGGGAGCGAACTATGGCAGGTGTTTGTGGAGGTATCGCGTAAACGTCAATGTTGTGATCAACAGCGTGAGCAATGTAAGCAGAAGCCAATGGTATCGTGGCAGGGATTTATCCATGGTAGGTGCGAATCTAGGAGAAATTTTGGGCATTGGTTGTCCAAATTGCTGATTTAGTGCATTGTCCAGGTCTGGCCCTGTGGATAAACATTCCCGCGGAATCCATTTTAAGAATGCCTCATGAATGCTATCTTGTCCTAGAATCATCATGGATCGCCCATCCAAGGAAACGCAGGTTGCGAGGCAGCGGCCTCAGCAGCAACAGGAGCATGGTCCCGAAAAGGAACAGCAGCGCTTCATTTCGCCATTTACGCGGGATATGCGGCAGGGGATGGGCCTTGCGGACGATGATCCCCGGCGCATGATCGATGTGATCCAACCCAAGCGGGAGACGAATCCGGCGAATTTCTTCCGGCCCGAACCTGCTCAATGGGGGTGTGAAGGGCAGGCACAGTTGGCTGTCGCGGCCAGTGGTGCAGACCAAACCGGAAGAGCCCAAGACGCCTGAGCAAGAGGGACCTGCGAATGCGCCGGAGAAGTCGAAGCAACATGCGAATGCGACGCCTTTCACCCCAATCCTCCGGCGGCTCCAGATTTGTGCCGAGCCCCGCCTCCAAATCTGCCGCCAATCCTTCAGAAGGAGCACCGGAGGACAAAAACGCCGCCAAGCAGCAGGGCGAGGATGCCACGAAGAAGCGCCCATTGCGGGCAGCAATCGGCGGCTGCACCCGAATCCCCCAATGATGCACCCGTTGCCAAGGAAAAGCCGGAACCCACCCCAAGGCCGAGGCCAAATCCAAGGGGCCTGAAAATGCCAAGGAGGAGGAATGCATCGACTGCAAAAGAAGGCGCAAAAGGGCGGCGGAAAAGGCGGTGGCAAGGTTGCCAAGGGCGGCGCAGGTGCAATCCGGCGGTGGCAAGGATGTTGAGATCAAAGCGACAGCCATCGAGGGTAACACTGGAGCAGGCGTATTGCAGCAGCTCAATACCCTGACGCCGATGCAGCAAATCGCCTCATTCAAAGTCCGCGCCTGCAGCCATGCACCGCGCACAGGGCAATGAGGTCAAGCAGGCGGAGGACAATCTGCCAGAGATGGAGGCGCCCACGGGATCGTTTATGCAGAAGCCGCGCGTGCCTGTAAGCCGGAGACGCCTCCCGCAGGAGCAACCAAGGACATGGGTGCCACAAGGCGAGGCCCAGGCCCCGTGATGGACACCAAGCACCCGATGCCGCAGACCCCGGTGCCGGGCAGCCAAATCCAAAACGCCCCTGAATCAGGTCTCCACACCAGAGGCATTTGGTGGATGGCTCGATCGGCTCCCACCACCGACAACAGTGTGGATACCTCCGTCGGACCGCGCCCGCAGGCACCTCACGGGTGAAGCCGACCCGCAGCAAAATGAAAAATTCAAAGCTGAGAGCGACGCCAAGGCCACGCAAGAACATGCCTCTGCGGACAGTGAGACCACCAAGGACTTGGCGAAAACGACACGAATCCCACGGTGGAGCCGGAGACATTGCGGCCCAAGGGGAAATTTGCGAAGCCCAAGCGGCATCAGGCCAAGATGGTCTTGCTCGCGATGACACCCAAATGGTCGCGAATTGCATCCCGCGCTGCAACAGATCAACCAACCTGAAGCTCGACGAATCCGGGCAAAAGGCGCAGGATGCGCAGGCCGATTACAAGGAGAAATCCGACGAGGCCTACCGCGACAACATGCAAAAGATCGACGCGGAGACCGCCAAGACCAAGGGCGATCAGCTCGATACCCAAACCAAGGAAAGGCCGAGGTCGAGGCACACCCGCGAGTCATGGAACGGGGAAGGAGGAGAACAAGGCGACTGGGCGAAAATTCGACAAGGACAGCAAGACGGAGCAGTCCAAGACGAACAAGGACATCGATGAAAAGGTCAAGGAATCGAACAAACAAGTTGACGAGAAGCCGAGCGCTAAGCCGAGAAGGAAGCCGCGGACAAGAAACGCGAGGCGGACGAGGAGGCAGCGAAGAAGAAAGCCGAAGCTGAGAAGAAGCGCAAGAACCGCAAACAAGGGCAGAAGATCGGCGATGCCATCGGGGATTTCTTCAATATGCTCAAGGAGGCGGTGAAGAAAATTTTCGACGTATTGCGGAGCATCGTCAAGGGCATATTTGAGCTCGCCAAAAAGGTCGCGATGGGAATCATCGAGCTGGGGCGCAAGGCGATCGTGGGGTTGATCAAGGTCTTCGGGGAGGTGCTCAAGGGGCTGGTCAAAGTATTGCTCTTCGCATTCCCCAAGATCCGCGACAAGTTCGTCGGCTACATCGACACGGCTGTAAACAAAACGACCGAGGTCGTGAACAAGCTCGCCGAGGGCCTCAAGAAGGTCGTGACGGCATATTTGGATCTGATTTGCTCCATCTGGACGGCCTTGTTGGATGTGATGCAGGGATTGGTGATGGTGCAATTGCTCTTCTACGAAATGATCCTCACTGGCAATACCGAATTGTTGGATGGGATCGCAAACCTGGTGAAGGCCGGGCGCAAGAGCAGCGACTTTTTCTGGGATTCGGTGATGCAGGAAATGACGGGGATGAATCCGGGCGACCCATTGCCGGGAATCGAGTGGAAGGACGTGGCGGAGCGGGAGGTCGCCATGCAGGAGCGACTGGAGCAGTTGCAAGGCACGGGTTCCAATGCAGGGAGTGGTGGCCCCGGCGCAGAAGTGCCCGCAACCGACGAAAAGGCACCGACCGGATTGGAGATGGACAGCGTGCCGCAAGAGGAGGCCGATCCTGAGTTGATGGCCATGCTGGGCATGTTGCCGGAAGGGAAAGAAATGGTGATGGAAGGCGCGGCGGATCCCGTGACCATGAAGGAACTGTCCTCTGGGCAGGCTGGCCCTGAGGCTGCATCCGGGCCCGAAGGAGCAGCATCAGGCCCTTCTGACCCTTCGAGAGCCTCAGGGTCCGAAGGGGGCGATGCAGCCCAGGGCGGCCCACAAGTCACCGCATCTGGTGGCCCGAACTTCTTCAACATGAACGATCAGGAGAAGCTCGCGGAGTACCTCAATATGATGCTACCGACTTGCGATGCCAAGGCGGAGACGGGTGAAGGCGGTGGAGGAGGAGGCAAGGACATTGCGCCGGAGGCCAAGGTGGGACCGCTGGACAAAGGGGTGCGCCGTCAATACATTGTGGATCAGCTCACCAAGGGGCTGAGCAACTGGTGGGAATGCAACAAGGTGAAGGTGATCGCGGCTGCGGTGGGGGTGTTGCTTGTGGGTACGGCATTGACCATCATCACCGGCGGTGGATTCCTGGCGATCCTGCCTCCGCTCATGAAGGCACTCGCCGCAATCTTCCTGGCAGCCATGCTCGTGAAGATGGAGGGTCACCTCAAGAATTACATCGTCTCGGCTTGGAAGGGGGATATTATGGGCGGGGCCAAGAGCCTAGCTCAAGCCCTCGCGGTGGGAGCGGTCGAGCTTATCTTCAATGTGATCTTCAAGGCGGGCGGGAGCATCTTCAAGATGATCAAGGCCGTCATCAAGGGCATATTGAAGGCCGTGAAATACGCCGTGAAGCTCGCCGTCACAGCATTCAAGGCAGGCGTCAAGGGACTCCGTTACCTCGCCAAAGTCGCCGGCAAATACCTCGCCAAAGGCGGCAAATGGGTCTTCCAAGGCTTCAAGCAAGGCTTCGCAAGAGGCGCAAAAACCCTCGGCGAGCTCCGCAAGCGGATATTGGACAAGTTCAAGTTCAAGAAGCTCAAGTTCGTCCGGAAGGGGATGTGGTTCGAAATCTGGGCGGAGGTCAATCCTTGGGTACTGTTGGCGACGGGCAAGATTGTGGAGATCGACAAGGCAACGATGAACAAGGCGGCTCCCGGTCAAACCAAGATTGGGAATACCATTGATATCAAGGGTGTGAAGGGGATCATCATTGGAGCAGAAAAGGATGCATCCAACATGGTGAAGCATTTGAAGGGCAGTACGCTCCGTAACAATATTATTCTATACAAACGGCTACTCAAATCAGGTGCAAAGGGTGGCGAGCAGGTGGGAGAATATGTCGTGAAGCAATTCATGCAGCAATCCTCTGTTATCAAGCGCATGATCAAGAACGGGCTTGCCACGCACGGTGAGTTTGAACAATTGCTGAAGAATTCCCTCAAGTATGCGGAGACTGACATGCGTGGCTTGGTGAAGATCATCCGTAAGATTGAGGGAGTCGGAGTTAAAAACCTGGATCGTGTACTTGCCGATATGCGCCTTCTCACAGGCGGGCCGAGGGAGAAATTCATGGGGGCGGAGTTTGTGCTCAAGTATTTCAACCGGTTCCCTTCATTGATGCAACGCCTGCAGGAGTTTGAGAAATACTTTACGGTTTCTATAGGCAAGTCCAAATTCAAGCGTTTCATCGACGCCGTTCTTAACGATGGTCGCCGTTTTGAATTCAAGAATTGGGGCAAGTTCAAGCCGCAGGTGTTTGTCGATCAAATTGCGACAGATTTCAGGTTGGCTGGAAAAAATGCCAAGGTGCTTGCCGACAAATACCGATGGGTCTTTTCTCAGCGACTGGGTGACAAAGCGGCGATTAAGGCGGCTATGGTGAAGGCATTGACGGATCCCGCAGCATTGAAGGCGGCAAAGTTGTCCAAGACGGACGCCAATCTCATCATCGGGCAACTTGACAAAATACTTCGTAGATTCTAGCTTTACCCTCTGATCTAGGCTTCATCCATCCATCACATGTTTTCATACACCCATCTCAATTGTTCATCGGAAAGGAGACCGCAGCAGATCTTTTCATTGCGTCCTCCGCTCAAGGTTTTGGCCCATTCCATCAAAAAGTCCATTCAGGATTTTCCCAAAGTGGTGGGCAACCTGATTTTCTACTTTGACATGGATGGCATGTTCTATTGCCAAGACATCGAGTCGGGAAAGCTGGTGTGGAAGACCTCGATGGCTTTCAACAATGAAGACCTTGAAGGTGAAGAGGCGGTATGCTTGATAGATGGGGAGGATATCGTGGCTGGGACGCAATACCAAGTCTTCCATGTTTCCAAGGGGAGCGGGGAGTCAAGGGCGCTTGGGCTTGCCGACATTGGGATCAGGGACGGGGTGTTGTCCAATGGAGTTTTCTGCGCAACGCATCTCAAGGATTTCGGTGACTTGAGGGTGTTTGGATTTGATCTGAGGACGGAGAAGAAGTTGTGGGAACATAAGATTGGTGGAGATGGGAACATGGTGGTTGTGGGTGATAGGATCGTGATCGATGACAATTCCAAAAAGTTGACTTGTCGCAGGATCGGTGATGGAACCCTGGTTTGGGAGAAAGCATTTCCAAAGGAAAGGCAATCACCCCTGCTGACCGATGGGCAGTGCATCGTCTTCGGTGAGAAGGGGGGGACGATTCGTTTTTGGAGTGGCCTGACCGGAGAGGAAGTGGCGGCATTGAAATTGGGCGAGCGAAGTGTTACCAACTTATGCTTCATCGACCCCGATCACTTGGGACTGCTGACGCAGGGGCATTTTTATGAGATCGACTCCAGGCAATTGTCGGTCCTTCACACCCACCCGATGAAGGATAAGATGCAAGTGAAAGGAAGAATGATCGACCCATCATCGATCACTGCAAGCGCAGGTTACATTTACTTCCACAATACGATGAGCCGGACGCTGTACGCGATGGATCGCAATACAGCAGAGTTGGTTTGGGAGACCCAATTGCCGCGTGATCTATCGCTCAGCATCGCTCCCGGCGTCGTCGGGGATCGCCTCTTCCTCGTGGATGCGCAAGGCAAGCTTATGGTATTTGTAGAGGGTCATGAATAGATGAGAAACCCTTGAAGGAAAGACTGAGTTCTTGAAAATCAATACTGCAATCCTCCGATCCCAGAAGATGGGAAAGAGCAAGCCTCGCGAAATGGGCTTGGCGGATAATTATTTGCTCATTTCTGAAGCAAATGCAGACGAGTTGGGCAAATGCCTTGGGCGCAGTCCGCAGTATGTTACTGGGGCAATCTTGATGGCAGTCGATGGCGTACCCATTCTTGATTACCGTCACTGGGACTTGGTCGATCAGTTGTGGAGCTATTGGATTCATGCAGTCCATGAACTGGTTATTCAAAAGGTTCCAGAATCCCGATTTCTATTTCCAGATCAGCCGTTGGAAGTGGTGATGAAGGATCTGGGGTATGGAATTTCGATCAAGGTAGGTGACCAGAAACCTGTGATGTTGGATCGAAAGGCGTTTCTTAGTGCCATGGTCGATGCAGCTTCAGCGTTCTTGCAGGCTGTCATTGGTAGAATCCCAGACCTGCAATTTGCGGTGAATGAACTCGATGAGATTTTAAAAGCAATTTAGGATCGGTGATGCAGGCTGTTTTTCATTTTCAGATGTTTCCATCAGCTCCCGGTGAACCAAGTTACTTCTACGCATCAGTTTGGATAGGGGAAAACGAGGGCGGAGGATTGGTCGGGGTGGCGACCACTGTGGAAGACTATATCATTGCTTCCAGAAAGGAGATATTGGAATCGAAGCAAATCGGACCAGTCAAATTGCAGCAGTCCCGCTTTTTGGTGCATGAATATGGGACTGAGGCTGTGACTGATGCCTGTGGCAAGTTTTTCAATGAGATTGTGTCCGGCGGCAATGTCGAGGAGCTGGCTTTGAAGGCGAGGATCATGTTTGCCCACATGGATTTCTTCGAGTACAGCCCCACTTGGTTGGACATGTCGAAACCGGCAATCGATTATGAATTTGTGATGATGGGCTTGAGAACATCGGAAGGGGAATGGATCGATTGGGACGACCTACCCCAAGAAATCGCCATCCATGATCGATGTATATTGTACTTTGAGTTGATCATCAACGAGGTACATGTGCCATTTTCGATCGAGATGCGACCCGTTGAGGACATGTACGATTGGATGCGCAATCTCGCCTTGCCTGCCATGGTGCGGCGCAGTCAGTGGGGATTGGACCGTATCACCAAATCGGAAATCCTGGATATCCTTCAGCATTGGCAGCAGCATTTCCGAGGCAGTAGCGAAGACGAAATCGTCCTCCGATGGACACAAATGGCCCACAGCGGCCGTGGCATGGGACTCCTGTCCACTCCCCTCACACCCGGCGGCCCGGTGACGTTCTCGGGTAGGATCACAACCTAGCATACGGCCCAGTCCTGAAGGCACTTCGGCAAGCGGCCCACCCGAATGGAAAAACAAGAAGCGGGAAACCCAATATGGATTTCCCGCTTCGCAATACTGAGGGAGCTTATCTCAGTTGCATCACTGCAGGATCACGCTCTGGGTGGAGACTTCCTTGCCGCTTACAGTGATCTTGACGATGTAGGTGCCGCGGGCTTGGGTGCTCAGGTCCACGCGGTGCGTCGTGGCATCGGGCTGCAGGGCTGCATCGTAAATGCGCTCGCCAGCAAGGTTGAACACGGTCACATTGGCGCCGGTCATGCTTGGTGGTCGAGCACGCTGCTGGGATTGGGGAACACTTGCACGTCGGAGTTGATGGCGCCGAGTTTGGCATGGTCGGTGTTGGAGAGGGTAGCGACCATTTTCTGGAGCTCGTCGATCTGACGTTGCTGCGCGGTGATCATGGCTTGTTGCTCTTGCACGGCTTTCACGAGCGGCACCACAAATTGGCTGTAGGCGACGCTGTAGTGATCATCGGCATTTGCGGGGGCGAGGACACCATTGAAGTTGTAGCCGCTTTCCTTGGCTGCCTGCTCGACTTCCTGCGCAATGAAGCCACTCTGACGGACGGCGGTTGCCGGGCCAAAGTCAGCATTCATGTAAAGGCGTTGGTCGGCTTCGGGCATATTCTTGGCGAGGAACTGCTGGAACCTGGCCGCATCGAAATTGTACACCACTGGACGGAGCTTGGTGATGAAGTCCAGACCCTTGACATCGGCCTCGCTGACATTGAATTTGAAGCGACCGTCTGAGGGGAAGGTGTAGGCAACTTGGCCCTCGATCACCGTTACCGCTGCGTTGCCGAAGCGGATCTTGTTGCTGGCATTGACGATGGTGCTGTTGCCGAGCGCGGTGGCATTGGTGAGGTTGCTTGCTACGTTGGCGGTCCATCCACGGCGGTGTTGTTGGAGCCGGTGATGTTGCCAGTGAGGGTGCGTACGCCGAGCGAAGTGTTGGAGGAGCCCGTGGAGGTGCCTGTCATCGCGATGAAGCCCACAGCGGTGTTCATGCTGCCTGTGGTGAGGCTTCCGAGGGATTCCGCACCCGGAGCCGGGTTTGGCCGCCGGAGGTGAGGACACGGAGGAGTTTTTGCCGCAACCAGCATTTTGAGCGCGTGACCGTGGTGGAGTTGAAGCCAAATGCGCTGTTGTCGGTGCCGCCAATCGGAACGGAGTTCAGATTGTAAGAGGAATTCTGGGCGATGCCAGCCATGGCGAGGAGGGTGAATGCGCCTGTTGTGAGGCCGCTGCGGAGGGTGAAGCTGATCCTACCTGGTAGGGCCGTGCTTCCTTGTGAGGAAAACGCTACGTTTTTCATGTTGAATTATAAAAACTATGGAGACAATTTACCCTGCCATCAAGGCGAAGTCAAGGGTGAATTATCCTCAATATGTCATTTGTTGACTGTTTGGCAAGTTGTGGTTGCCTGACGTGATGTTTCACCTGTCACCATCCTTTTGCGGGCGGTGCAAACGGGGGTGGGGCCCTAAAAAAAGCGCCGACCCAATGGGGGTCGGCACAATCCTATATCAACTTGGGTTAAAGAACGGGCAAGCTTTCTTTGCCTCGTTGGACCGATGGACGATGGCCAACGTTGAACAAAGCTAACCAAGTCATGGAAAAGTCAACGGAGGTTGTCGGGGGAGGACTTTCTATCAATTCCACTGCTGTTGAAGGAGGAGGGGCATGAGTTGCCCTATTTGTCATGTCGAGCGGAGGCCGCCGAGGCGGCCGGAGTCGAGAACTGCGCAGCACATCACGAGTTCCGCTGAAAAGAGACAAAGACGAGTACATCTGGCGCACACGGGGAGGGTGCTACTGGAGGAGGCTGCTGGTGGAGGCTACTGGTGGAGGCTACTGGTGGAGGCTACTGGTGGAGGCTGCTGGTGGAGGCTGCTGGTGGAGGCTACCATTCGTGCTGCTATGCGCGCATTCGCTCTTAATCTAACCGAATTCGTACGGGGCCTGCATTGAGTGGTCGCTGAGCAAGGTCGAAGTGCTTGTCGAAGGGGCGGAAGAATTTGGAATTCCTGGGATATTTATTGCCATATCGGTTCACGCTGGCAAGATGCCAGCGGCAGGGTCGGCGATGCGGCCAGAGGCCGCCGCCTCAATTTTGAGCCAAGTTAAGGGCGATTGCGCTGTGCCATGCGTGCTACTATTCGTGCTACCGTTCGTGCTACCATGCGTGCTAGATGTCTCGGCTTCGCTCGACATGACGTGGAGGAGGTTGTCCAACACGTACTTGCTGCCACCTTCTTTGAAATAAAGATGTGGATAACCCGACTTTATCCACAAGGTGTGGTGTACATTGCACCTGTTTTAATATCCTCGTATTCAATGAAATTTTTGAGAATCATCCATTTGGGAAAATGGTTATCCACACTGGCCTTGCTGTGGATTGCTGCTGGAGGGGCCTGGGCGGCCGGGAAGTCCTGTAACAGGGGCTTTGTGGTCTTTGCCGGGGAGGATCAGCGTGGCAAGGTGGTCTTCGCCATGGAAACGACCCGTTCGCAGGGCAGTTGGTGGGACTGGACGCAGGCTTCGCAGGCTGTATGGCTCTACGAGGAGGCGGTCGGTTGGGCCAAGCTCAAGAAGCCCTACGGGCATGCCTTCCGGGGCAGTGACGAGCGCCGCATCGGTGGGGAGTGGGAGTGTCAGCTGTACCAAGGCTATCAGCCCAAAATGGCGATCCACAGCAATGAAAACGGCATTCACCTGAGCTTGCAGGCGGATCAAGTGGCCGTGAAGGGCAAGAGCCGCGACGGGCAAATCGTGGTGGCGAATGGCACGGGGCAGATGACCTGGAAGAGCCGCCGCCTCAAGGGCCGGGTGTTCCTGCGCGACGCTGTCCACATGGGGCAATCCGCATCCGACCTCTACCTCAAGGCCGCGAAAGGCAGCCGCCTCGAATCCGCCTACGTCTCCGTGGGCAACCGGGGCATGATGAGCCTGCTCCGTACCAATGATCCTGCATTTGCCAATCTCTCGAACGGCAAGGGGCTGGTGCTGCAACTCGATACCCTCAATGGCCTCGTGGAGGACCTGCAGGTCGAAGCCACTGGCTACAAGCGTCTCGGGCTCTACGAGTACCCGACCGAGTGGCAGGGGACATTTTCCGTGGACGGGCGGCAGGGCATGTTCAAGCTCAGCACATTCGACACACAGACCACGGAGTACCTGCTCATCGGCGGCAACAGGCTCGGCTGGGCCAAGGGGTTCCTTTGCTTTGATGGCGAGAGCCATGCAGTTTTCGGATTGACGGAGGTGAGGGGCAGCTTCCAAGGTCGGAAGGAGATCGAGGAGGATGAGTCCAAATCCCGCCCTGCACAGGAGACGCAACCCGGCACGAGTTGGGATGCATTGCTCCACTGATCGGACAGCATAGAATTGAAAGGTTGTTGGAAAATACGGATGGTTTGGGGATTCCTGGCTTTGGGGCTGGGAATCCCTTTTTCCTTGGTCGCCCAGACTGATACCGTCCGGCTCACGGGGCTGGAGCGCAGGCTTGCCAGGGTGGAGCGCCTCCTGGAGCAGGACAGCCTCCGGGTGGATCAGGCGGAGAGGAGCACCTTTTACCTCTACAACTACATTCAGCAGGCGGATTCCAAGCCGGACCTGAAGTTTGGGGCTTATGCTGACTTCTATGCGGCCTGGTACAGCGACAGCACAGGCACGGATTTCCAGAAATCCCAACCTCGGCGCCCCGCGATCAGCAGCTGGGCATCAATATGCTCTACTTCTCCGGCCAATACAGTGGCAAGGGCATCCGTGGGCTCGTGGGATTGCAGTTTGGCGACATCCCGCTGAGCAGTTGGGACCCCAAGCTGAATTTCATCCAAAAGCCAATATGGGTATCCGCCTCGCGGCGCTGGTGGGTGGATGGTGGATTTTTCCGGACGCTATTGGGATGGAGAGCCAGCCTCGGGAAATGTCACCCAAAGCCTTGCGGTCACCACCTATTTCGAACCCTATTTCTCAGCGGCCTCAAGCTGAGTTTCAATGCCAGCGACAAGCTCACATGCAGGCGCAGGTCTTCAACGGTTCAATAATTACATTGAAAACAACCGCAACAAGGCCGTGGGCGCCTCATTGGTCTATCTGATCAGCGACAAGGCCGCCTTCACCTTTAATACCATCTATTGCGACGAGTCCCCGGATACCCTGGCCTATCCCAAGCATCGGCTGTACAATGATGCCTATTTCATCTACCGCAGCGACAATTGGACATTGGCGGCGGAGGCGAATTTTGGGATACAGGGTCACTCGGTCCTGACGGACAGCACACAATCCGCGATCATGGCGGCATCCTCGTCGCTCAGCGTCACATTGGCCGGGCGAGTGTGTATGTGCGAGGCGAAATTTTCGAGGACAGCGACGAAATCTTGACCGGGCCAGTGGAAAACGGGCACCATGTTGGTTGGGATCAAGCTGGGCGCACAGTCGGGGCCGAATACAAACCCTTGAAAAACGTTCATCCGATTGGACAGCCGCTACCTCCACACCGCCGAGCGGGAGGACATCTTCTACCGAAACGGCAATTTCAATCACTACCGCGTAGAGGTGATCGGACGATGGGAGTGTGGTTGTAAAGTGATAGTTGACAGCGGAGCCCGGATATCCTGGCCACTGTCAACTATCAACTAAAATGAGAGCCCCAGCTGCAGGTAGCCGTACGCGCCGTACTGCTTGATGGGGAATTGGGTGCCTTTTTCGAGGGGGTGGTTCAGGATCATGCCGCCGTCGATGGTGATGATCTTTGAGGAAGGTTTGCAAATAGCCCGCGCCGATGCCGACGTTGGTGGTGCGGGATTTGATGGGATTGTCGTTGCCGTCCGGGCTGCTGAACAGGCTGTGCATGGTGCTGGCAGCCACATAGAGGCCGTTGAGGAACTTGTTTTGGCGCAGCAGGATGTAGGAGCGGAATTGCAGGCCGAGGTGACGGCTCTTGAAGCTGTAGCCGGGCCGGCTGTCTTCATGCTTCCTGAGTCCGACGGTCGCTTGCGCGGAAAAACTCCTGCCCAGTCTGACCTCTCCGCTGATGTTATTGATCGGGATGTTCATGGAGACCGCCCCGTCTTGCCGAGATGCCCGCCTTGAGAGAGAGGATCTGCGCACTGGCTGGGAGTGCTACAGCGATCAGGAGCAGGGCAGACAGGATGTACTTCTTCATGGGTCTCTTTTTCAGGTTGAAAGACAATTTAGGAAATGTCTGTCATTTGGGCAAAGGGGGATTCTGGGGCATCGAGGGGCTTCACCCCTCGCTGGGGGGATGGCACCCCTTCGGGGCTTTTTGGGGTACTTTGCCGTTGGGCATGCCTGCTTGGTGCGTGTCTGACGACGGGCCGATGCGGAGTTGACTGGGATCATCGAGGGGATCATTGAGGGATCATCTAGGGGGAATCGATGAGACATCGGCATTGGTGGGGCGTGTGCTTGGAAGGTGCTTGACCAAGTGCCAATGCGGAGAAAGGTGGGAGTCGCGAGCGACTACCGTGCGACTCGGTGGCAAGTAGGCTGGGAGGGGAAGTGCGCCTGGTGGCGGCCGGATGTAGGTGGCGGCTGGTAGGTTGGTGCCTGTCCCGGCGGGAGGCCGATGCGGAGTTGGTACGGAGCTTCTACGGGACATCATCGGGACATCAGGAGGCAACATTGAGGGGGAGTTCAAGGCGGAACCTCTTTCACGGTGTCTGTTCGCCCTCCTCACCGGAAGTCAGCGGCGCTTTCCTAATTGGGGCGGCGATGATGGTCAGTCTCCTCCGTGCAACGATGGGCAGGCTTGCTGCTCCTGGTCTCCATGATTACCGCTTGTGGGACGCCGCACCCTTGGTACCGCAAGGACTATGACCGACATCTGCTGGAGCCGTCCTCGAGCCGCTGCGTCGCATTCACGCTGTACATGATCGGCGACTGCGGCAAATCCTCTCGGCAAGCCCTCTGAGACGTTCGCTGCATTGGCCGATGACCTGAAGCAAGCCGGGACCAACAGCGCTGTCATTTACCTCGGGGACAATATCTACGACTATGGCCTGCCTGCCGACTCGCATCTGACCGCAAGGAGATGGAACAGCGCATGACGGCGCAATTGGATGCCGCGCGGATTTGCAGGCAAGGTGATCGTGATTCCGGGGAACCCGACTGGGACCATGGGCGGACGCGACGGGTTGCGGCACGGCTGCGGGAGGAGGCATTTGTGGGCAGTATTTGAAGCAGGGCAATACCTTCCATCCCGACTTGGGCTGCCCGGGGCCGAGCGAGGTCGCGCTCACGGACAGCATCACCCTCCTCGTCTATGACAGTCAATGGTGGCTGCATCCCCACAAGAAGCCCGGCAAGGACGAGGGTTGCGCATCCGGCACGGACGATGAGTTTTTGGCAGCCATGGCGGCGGCATTGGAACGGAACAAAGGCAAGCAAGTCATCGTCGCCGCGCACCATCCCCTGCACAGCTACGGCGCGCATGGCGGACATTACCACCCCAAGTTCCACTTGTTTCCCATGCTCATGTTCAGCAAGGCGCTGTGGATTCCGCTTCCGGTATTGGGCAGTGTCGCCGTTTGGTACCACAATTCGGCAATATCCAGGACATCCCGCATCCCCGCTACCGTGACATGAAGGAGGGCTTGGAGGCATTGTTCCAGCAATATCCCGGCCTCATTTACATCTCCGGCCACGACCACAATCTGCAATACCTCCCGATAGATGGGCGACACTACATCGTCAGCTCCGGCGGCAAAGCCAATACGTCGGGCATGGCCAAGCGGGCGCAGTTCAATGCGAGCCTGGGGTATGGGCGGCTGGTGTTTGAGGGTTGGCAGTGTAGGTTGGAGTTTTTCGCACAGGCGAAGGGTGCGGTATGGGAGGTTTTTGGGGAGGTGGTAGGGGGGGTGGACATTTTTTTATGATTGAAGGAGAACCTTGCAATCAACGTTTGGTAGTGAAGACTGATGTCATGGGGCAGGTTGACCATATTGCTTGGGAAAGCTAAATAATGAACCTTATCAACCATGTTCAACCAAGATTTCTGTGAATTCCTAGAGCACGAAGTCAACCGAGCACTTGAGTACACCGACGATGATCAGCTTCGCGGATTCTGGTGCGACGGTGTCTTGCTTTTCGGAGCGGACAGTGAGTATGAGCATGCCTCAATTTGCAATAGTAGAGTGGTGAGGTTCAGAGCATTTCTCGGAAGAGACGGACAACAAGAATATGAATTGACTTTGAGGGTTGGGAATAAGGCATTGAGTCGATTATCTAGATTTGACATCAGTTTGTTTTCCAAATTGGGAGGAGGGGGCAGGGTTGGAGGTGGATTTGGGGCGCCGCAAAGTGTTTATGGTCTTACTGTAAACGCGGACGATTTCTTGGGGACGGTGGAGACGCCATTGGAGCAGGAGCAAGCGAGGCACACGCAGCTTGCGAGAAGGCCGCTATTCGAAAGACAAAACTGCGGACATCCTCACCTTCCGCGACACGGACTTCATTTGGAACTTCGGATTCAACATCTTCGTGGGCATCTGGGACAACCTCTGGGGGATCATCGAGGGGATCTGGATGCTGGTGCGGTTGGTGTTCTACGACATGTGGGTGCTGGTGGCGGACATGCTGGATGAGCTGCTCCTGCCAGGTTCTGAACTTTAATCCTGTGAATTTGAATAACTTCTTCCTTGAGCCGTGTGCGCATCACCCAAATTCTTGAATTGTACCCGAACCTTGGGCGTCATAATCCGAATAAAGACCTCATTGACTCAGTAGAAGTAACTCAATCTGGAAATATGACGCTAAAAATTACTCTCTTCATCGTTGCGACATTGATTTTTACGATCATTCTGGCTGTTTCACAACAGAAGATGAACTTGAGCTTTGAGAAAATCTCCCTGCCACAATTGGCCCCTGCGATTGCTGTATTGCTGCTTTTTCTGGTGTTTCGGGAGCTTCCGGCCAAAATCAATCTTCACCTCGATACGGCCATTTTGATCAAGTCGCTTCTAGCGGGTGCTGCTCCATTGGTCCTGTTTTCAATTACTTATGTCGTGGGCAAGCAAATGAATCTCAGCGTCAAGATGACCGAAGGCTTGGTTGGGATGTTGCCGCTCATGATTGGGGGAATGCTGATAGGTGCCTTGGGAGAAGAAATCGGTTGGCGGAGCTTCTTGCAGCCTCTGATGGAAAAGAGAAACGCGGTTCTGTTCTCTTCGATATTGGTAGGGATCGTGTGGGGACTGTGGCACATTGGCCATTACAAGAACGGCCCACTATATATGATTGGTTTCCTTTTGTTTACTGTTTCGGCATCCATGATCGTCGCGTGGCTCATGAAAGGAACCGAGTACAATCTGATCATCACTGCATTGTTCCATTTTTCCATCAATTTCTGTTTCCTGGCATTCTTCCGGAATTCAATGACGGACTCCAAATTGATGTTGGTAAATGGAATTGTTTGGGCGATCCCTGCAATAGGACTTGTATCGTTAGCAGGGAGGGATTTTGTAAGGTAGCAAGGCGCAGGTGCCTGAGTCTAATGAATGGAAAATCCCCAATGAAATACCCCTGATACGAAGGAGATGCCTTCGCCTCAAATGGGCTGGTCGGCTGGACAAAAAGGAAATGCTTATCCTGCAAGTCGCCGAACGGCTGGGGAGCCTTCACTGCGAGGACCGAGGTGAACGGAAGACCGTGGGCGGGGAGGCGAGGACCTACGTGGTCGGGACGCTTGAGTTGGATGAATGGATGATTTGGGCTGTGCAGCAATCCCCGGCATTGGGGTTCTCACTGTCCTAGAACCGGTAACAATCAAATCCCACCGATTCGGAAAAAACTTGCCGCTTTAAGTCTTTTTGCTTTACTCGCAGGCTGTGAAAATGACTCTACGGCTACCGATGGAACCGCATTCCGAAGCAACTTGCACAAGGCGAGGCGCCCGCATGCGATTGAGAGCAATCAAGATGCTGCTCGTCGCTTTCCTCACTTCCATCGCGTGCCTGGCCTTCGGGCAATCCAGCAAGACATATTTGTTTGTGGGCACGTACACCGATGGCAAGCCCGACAAGGGAATCCACATCTACGCGTTCGATTCCCATTCCGGGAACCTCAAGCAGGTATCTTCCGGGCGGCGGCTGACCAATCCTTCTTTCCTCACCTTGTCGCCTGATGGCCAATATGTTTATGCTTGCACGGACACCAAAATGCCCGGAGCAGGAAGTGTCTCCGCATTCAAGTTTGACAGCATCAGGGGTTCATTGACGTTCCTCAACAAGCAACCGAGTGGCGGGGAAAATCCGGTTTACCTGACGACAAGCGGGGGCAACGAATTTGTGGTGAATGCCAATTACACGGAAGGAACGATATCGGTGTTCAAGACGAATCCCGATGGCAGCCTCAACCCCAATCAGCAATTGATCCAATGTGAAGGCAATGGCCCGAATGAGCGCAGGCAGGACAAGGCGCATGTCCACGCAGCAGTGTTTTCGCCGGATTTCGAATATGTCTTTGTTCCGGATTTGGGTGCGGACAAGATTCGCGCCTTCGAATTCAATCCCGAAGCAGTCCAACCGCTGCTGCCAATGGAACATCTTGATTACGTTGCAGTTCCGGGCAGTGGCCCAAGGCATTTCACGTTTCATCCCAACCATCGGTTCGCGTATTGCGTCGAGGAGTTGAGCGGGACGGTGTCGGCATTCCAATATGACCACGGAAAATTGGACAGCTTGCAGAGGATATTTGCCTACTCGAAACAATGGGAATTGTACAGCGGCGCCGACATCCATGTCTCTCCGGACGGCTTGTTTCTCTACGCCTCCAATCGCCTGGACGGAGAAAATACCATTGCCATTTTCTCCATTGACCAAAGCAGCGGCAAGCTCACGCTCCTCGGGCATGAATCCACCTACGGTGACCATCCGAGGAATTTCACGCTGGACCCATCGGGTGATTTTCTGATTGTTGCAAATCAGGTGACAAGCAACATTGTCGTTTTCAAACGGAACAAAGAGACCGGCCTGTTGACCAAGACAGGGAAGGAAATCAAGGTACCCAATGCCTCCTGCTTGCAAATGCGGAGTTACAGGCATAATGCACGCGGTCACAATGTTCCCCACTAGGAATGTCATGTCGAGCGAAGCCGAGACATCTAGTGCGCTCAGTAACGCGCTCTGTGTGAGCTAAATGTATCGGCTGAGGCCCCTTGGGCCTCCTCTCGACATGACAACGAGAATAAAGGGTTTATCCCCGCGTGCAGCATAACTGGTAATAGGTGCGTTAGTTGTTCGGTTTGGATTGTTCGTTGATTCAACTTTTGACAGCCAATCACCCAACTACTTCCACCAAATACTCCCCCACATTCCTGGTCTGCGTATCAAACCCGATCCCAAGCAGCATGACTTGCCTGCCCTGCCCGAGGTACTTGTGGTGGTAACCCATTTCCCGAATCTGCGCCATGGCGGATGCTGCATCGCCGAGCTTGAACTCTACCACGTAAATGAACCGCTCGGTGGTGATGACTGTGTCAATGCGACCCCTGTTCGTCATGACTTCCGCTTGGATATTGTGGCCAAGTAACCGGAGAACCAAGTAAAACATGCTGTGGTAGTACCGCTCCATGTTGCTGATGCTCGCCCCTTTGGACGGATGGATCGGGTAGGCGATGTCTTCGAAAAGGGTCTTGAAGCATTCGATGAAATCCTGCGCTTCGCCGGAGCGAAGGTGCGCATTCATGCGGCGGATGAGGCTGTCCGTCTGGTCCTGCCCCTTGTCCGCAAACTCTCGCAGGAGCTGGAATGAAAATGCATCCGCAACCTCGCGGTTCGGGAATCCCAAGGTGACAGTCTGATCGACAGGGCTGAGCTTTTTGATGGTGAGGTAGCCCGATTGGAACAGCAGGGCGCTCAGGTCCATCGACGGCACGTCAAAATCATTGATTGCAAATAGCGATACCTCTCGGTTTTCCAGGTCGAACACGGTGAGATCCCGATTCCGAATGAGCTTCATGAGGAATGTGGGCGTGCCCGTGGCAAACCAGTAACCCTCAAAACGCTTCTTGCGCAAGAAGTTCAGGATGGAGAAGGGGTTGAAGACCAGGTCTCGTCCATTCCAGGAATACCCATTGTACCATTCCCTGACCAGTGTGATGAGGGCATCGGCAGAAAGGCCTATTGCGGTCTGCACTGCTTCAAGGTGGGCCGAGAAGTTCGATTCCAGTTCCTGCAGTGTATATCCTAGCATCGAGCCAAACTCTTCCTCGATGGTGATGTCGTACAGGTTGTTCAGATCGCTGAAAATCGAAACTTGGCTGAATTTGGAGACACCTGTGAGCAGCAGGAAGGCAATGTGCTCATCGTTTCCCTTGAGGACAGAGTAAAGGCTTTTGAGGTTTTGTCTGTGCAGATTCAGGAGTTCCAGATTATCCAGGTTGTCAACGAGCGGCTTGTCGTACTCGTCCACAAGGATGGCTACTTTTTGCCCATTGCCCATCATGCGGATCAGTTCATCGAATCGGCCGGGATTGCCGGGTTCAGTGAGTGTGATGCCGTTTTCCACTGCGATTTCCTGAAGCGCAAGTCCAATGCCTTCTTCGAGTGTGGGGGCGCGCTTCGAGATGCGTGTGAAGTCCAGATGGATCACCGGATGCGGCGCCCAGTCGATCTTGTCATGAATCCACAGCCCCTCGAAGAGGTCGCGGTTGCCGAGGAAAATTTCCTTGAGGGTGCTGATGAGCAGCGACTTGCCGAAGCGCCGCGGACGAGAGAGGAAGTAGTATTTGCCGCCCGTGATGAGGCGGTGACAGTACTCTGTCTTGTCCACGTAGGCATATCCTCCCTGGATGATCTCGGGGAAATACTGTATTCCTATCGGGAGCTTCTTCATCGGCACGATTCCAGCTTTGAGACAAAGATAGGGGATTCATCCCTGTGGACAAGAAGTGCCGGATTTCCCCTGAAAGCCATCGCCCAAGCCTTCCCAAATCCCCCAAAATTTCCTATCTTAGCCCGGTCTAAGGCCGCCTCCATCCTTGGCAGGCGGGTGTTTGTTTGATCGATCACTTGATTCGCCTCTAAGGAAATGGGAAAGAAATCCACCCCTGAGCTGCAGCCTGCGCAGAAGAAAACGCAGGAAACCACCGGCAATATCCCTGCACAGGAAGCCCCTGGCAAGATGCCTCCCCAATTCAATCTGAGCGCCGAGCCTGTCCAAGCGAAGTTCGAGGACGTGGTGGAGGGCGGCAAGCAGATGCTCCAATCCGGTTGGGATTGGCTCAGCAGCTTCTGGTCGGGTGGCGATGAGCCGCAGACTGCCGACAAGGTGGACGCGAGTGCGCAGCCACAACTCGGGGATGCTCCCGGCAAGGAGGGCGCTGCGGGTGGACAGCAAGTCAATGCCCCGGCAGCCGAAGACAAGGGCAAGGCCCCCGTGACTCCGGTGGTGGCTGACAAAGGCAAGGCTCCGGTGACTCCGGTGGCCGACACCTCCAAGGGAGCCGCTACGCCCGAGCCTGTCAAGCAAGAGGCTGCCCCCACCAACGACCCGGGTGCGCCCGTGAGCGATGACAAGATCTACTACGTCTCCTCCGCCCAGGCGAGCATCCGCAAAAACGAAGACCCCACCAAGGTCACCAACGCCAAATTGCCCGCAGGGGCCAAGGTGAAGCGTGTCCGCGAACTCGGCAATGTCTCCCAAGTGGAGGTGATCGACAATGCTGGCAACAGCAGCGTCTCCGTCGGGCAGCGTTACTGGACCACGACCACCAACATCGCCGCAGCTGAGGCAGTGACCGATACCACCCTCTTCTGGACGAGCGGTGCCGTGACTGCAAAAGCTGGACCTGGCGTGGGTGCCAATGCCTCCCAACTCGCCCGCGAAACCACATTCCGCGAGGTGGAGAAGGTCACCATCGGCAAGACGACCTACTACCGCGTGGTCTCCGAGGACGGCGGCACCAACTATGGCTGGATCGATGGCAAATACGTCCTGAAGGCTGCCAAGGACCGCGCTGACAACTTCGGATGGATGGGCAACACCACCTGGAACAGCACAGTGGAGACCGCCGACGCGGACACCATCAAGCAGATCCAAAGCAACCGCACCGGAGTCAATGACCGCACGAGCAAGGACGTCTATGGCAAGCGCAACCTCGGAGCTGTCAAGGGCGGTGGCTACATGTACAGCGACAGCAGCCGCGACATCACCCTGGAGGTCGAAGGCAACAGCGAGATCGAGAAGAAGGTCAATCAGGTCATTTACAATGAATTGATGAAGGAGGGCTCCTGGTCCTCCATGAATACTTATGACGGAGAGATCTTCACTTGGGGCCGTGGCTTTGCCTCCACGGGTTCGCTCAGCGTGGTACTCAAGGAGCTCTTCAAGATCAATCCGAACTACTTGAGCATTTTCCGCCAAGTGGGCGTGGATGTGGTGGACGGCAAGCTCCGCGTGATGGACGATGCGGGCAAGGTTCTCGTGGACGACAGCAAGAAGAAAGGAATGGACGCCTCCCGCTACATCCAAAAGAGCGTGCAGTTGCAGAGTTTCTTCATCGAACTGGGCGAGAAAAAGGAATTCCGCGAGGACATCGCAAGGGCGCAGTACCGTGCCATCATGATGACAGCTGGCAAGTGGCCCGCCTACATTGTGGACAAGGCTGCTGGCACATTTGCGGGTGAATGGAACGAAAGCACTGTGGGCATGATGGCGCACCTCGGTCACTGGCTTCCTGCCGCAGGTTGGGGTACCACCGACTACAGCGATACCAACGGCAACATGCTCTCCGTCATCTACAAGTACATCTTGAAGACTGGGGAAAAGGCGCCAAGCATCGGCAAGAAGTACGAAGGCGGGACATTTGCTTGGGGGGCAGGCTACAAGATTTTCGACAAGCTCGCCCACTTCGGCAATCCCAAGGGACAGGCCAAGACCGTCTTTGATGCGGCTTATCCGACCTCGGATTTCAACAAAGACATCGAGATCAAGGAGATCGGCGGCAAGAAGTACGCCTACCTCAAGGGCGAAAACAAGTACCTTTCAGGCGTGGTCCTGTTGCCGGACGGTGACAAGTTCCGCGTGATGACACCCCTCGGCAACAAGGACATCAAGAACTACTTGGTGAATGGGCCTGAGGAGGTGAAGAAATAACTCTTCGCTGTTTTA
>JAXLVK010000047.1:0-50016 GCA_046329055.1 Bacteroidia bacterium | reverse complement strand
GCCGGAGTTGGTTCCCCTGCAAGGACAATTTCACCGACCGAGCCTACTTCGATTTCCATTTCCGGGTCGGGAATACCCAGACTGCAGTCTGCAACGGGACCCTTCAGAGCGTGATCCCCAGCGGCCCGACCACCCAAATCTGGCATTGGAAATTGCGTGACCCGATCCCGACTTACCTCGCGGGCTTCGCCGTGGCAGCCTACGCCCATGTGGACAGCGAATTCCTCAGCATCAATGGCGACACGATCCCCTACGACATCTACGCTCTGGCCACGGACACCACGCAGGCCAAGACACAGAGCCAGCGCCTGCTTACCGGGATCAATGCATTTGAAAACCGATTCGGGGCATTTTCCTGGGAGCGCCTCGGCTACGTCGTCGTGAACCAACCCACTGGCGGCAGCATCGGGGCCATGGAACATGCCACGAACATCGCCTATCCGCGCATCCTGCTCAGCCAGGGGCAATCCTACGAGACGATTTGGGCGCATGAGGCGAGCCATCACTGGTTCGGGGACTTGGTGACCTGCGACAAGGAGGAGGAGATGTGGCTGAATGAGGGCTGGGCGAGCTATTGCGAGGCGATTTTCACGGAGGCGGCCTACGGATTCGATGCCTACAAGGCCTACAACCGCAGCGTCCACAGCGATGTCCTGCGCCGGGCATACATCGAGGACGGCGGATACCAGCCGCTTTCCGGGATGCCGCATGACTTTACCTACGGGCGCACCACGTACAGCAAGGGGGCCATGGTCGCGCACAGCATCCGCGGCCAATTGGGCGATGCAGCATTTTTCCCGGCGGTGTCGAGCTATCTGAACAACCACAGATTCGGCCCGGTCAACAGTGACAGCCTGCGCTTGGACCTCGAAGCCTATACGGGTCGAAATCTCCAGAACTTCTTCGACTCATGGATTCACCAAGGCGGATTCGTCCACGTGTCCTTGGATTCGATGTACTGGATTCCTGGAGGACTGGACCACCTCTACCTCTTCTTCCGTCAACGCCTCAAGGGCAGCGCCACCACCTACTCCGACTCGCTCGTGGTGCCCATCCGCATCCTCATGGACAATTGGCAGATGGTGGACACGACTGTCGTCATCACGGGACCCACGGATTCGATTCATATCGGCCTGGTAGGGATCCCGCTGGCGGTGGCGATCGACCCGGAGGAATGGCTCGCCGATGCGACGACCGACAACTATCAGACCATCCGCAGCACAGGCACCAAGACTTTCCCCAATACCTGGCTGGACATCGCCGTGGACAGTCTGCCGGACAGCGCTTGGATCCAAGTCACCCACAACTGGGTGGCGCCGGACAGCTTCTGGAGTCCGAGGCCGGGCATCAAGCTGAGCAATTCGCGGTACTGGAGCGTCCGGGGGATCGTCCCGCAGGGCTACCATGCAGTTGGGCGGTTTTACTACAATGGCGGCACCTCCGCGACCTCCGGCCTCCTCGACCATACTTGGATGAGCAATGGGGAGGATTCCCTGATCCTGTTTTACCGTCCGTCGGCCGCCTATGATTGGCAGGAGGTGACGAATATCCAGCGCCTGATGGGCAGCCAAGCGGACCTCATGGGAAGCATCAAGGACCTGGACATGCAGCTCGGCGAATACTGCCTCGGGACGTACGAGAATTTCGTTGTGGCATTGAACCCCGGAAATGCTGCCCTCGAACTTTCCATCCACCCCAATCCCAATGACGGCCGCTTTGTCCTCGAATTTCCCGAACCCAATGCCCGCTACACCGTCCGCATGACCGACGTGGACGGCAGGCTGATCCGGGAGTTTGTTGCGGAAAATCAGCCGAGCGTCACGTTGGAAAACCACTATCTTGCCGATGGCTGCTACCTGGTCACTGTCACCGACGAAGCTGGACGGGTGGGCACCGAGAAACTGTTGATCCAACGCTGATTCGCCATCAAAAAGATCCTCCAAAAAATCTACGTCGCCTGGGTTGCCGTCCTCTTCGTGTGGACCATGCTCTGGGCATTTTTCCTGCTGCTCATCGGCAAGTTGATGAACCGCCGCAAGGCCCTGGTGTACAGCAATGAGATTCTGCGGCTTTGGTCCCGGGTCTGGGGATTCCTGATCGGGTTGCGTTTCCGGCAGACAGGCTGGAAGAACGAATATGGCCAAACCCCGATGGTGATGGTCACGAACCACAACAGTTACCTGGACACGGTCGTCTCCTACGTGAACATCCATGCGGCATTCCGGACCCTGGCGAAGCGGGAATTGCTCAAGCTGCCCATCATGGGTTTCATCTTCAAGACTTCCGGCATCATGGTGGACCGCAGCAGCCCCGAGAGCCGCAAGCAGAGCTTCGAGCGGATGGTGGAGGGTGTGAGCCTCGGCGAGTCCTTGTTGATCTATCCAGAAGGCACCCAAAACCGCACACAGGAGCCGATGCAGCAGTTTTACGATGGCGCATTCCGCCTAGCCGTGAAAATGCAAGTGCCCGTTCTGCCGATCGTGACCATTGGAACGCGGCGCATCATGCCACAAGCCAAGCTGGGAAAAATGTGGCCGGGAACGGTCTCGCAGCTATTTCTGGAACCCGTGCCTACTGTGGGCTTGGGCGAGGACGATATCCCGGCATTGATCGAACGCATCCGCAATGCCATGATCGCCAAGCAAGCCGAGCTCGATCCCAAGTATCCCGGCTGAGCCCCGAAATGAAAACGGCCGACCATAGGCCAGCCATTTTCCGGGTAGCAATTCCCCCAACCAGGTCCAAACGTGTTCAGTCGAGGACGAGTTGACGCACCGTCCAACCTGCTTGGGTTCTTGCCTTCATGAAAAACAGTCCTTGTGCTAAATCTTCGGTGTTCAGTTCGAAGCGCTTGCGCGGGCCATTGAGCTGCATCAGCATTTGGCCTTGGATGCTCCACACCTCGACGGATTGGATGTCCATGCCCTGTGCCTCCACGGTGACAGTGCGGCCCTGCGTGGCAGGATTCGGGTACATGTCGATGCGCGGCGTGACCGGGGCCTGGTGCTGATCGGTGGTGCGGTCATAGACCAGCATCGAGTCGCTCTGTACATCAATGCCCATGAGGCTGCCGTCCTGACGGATGACCCGCACGTCCGTGAAGAAGATGTTGAGCGCAGCCGAATCCAGTGCCTGCCGCTTGCCGTCGATGTTGTCGATGATGACAAAATGCGCCCGGCAGACCTCGCCATTGCCGGAGACGGTGGTATGCGTGGTGCGCACCTGGGCCGCGTCGGCATTGTACAGGGTGGGATGGTTCCGCTGAATTTCCATGGCGTTGCCGCCGGGCGACACCCAGCTGTTGTTGAAGTCGATCCAGAATGTGCTGCTGTCGATCAGGCTCTCGTCGTAGTGCATCCGGAACGCCCAGCCCAAGACATTGCTCGCAGGGACGCTGCCGTCGCCGAGGAGGATGGGAGCCTCGATGGTGTCGCCCACGTCGGCGCTGTCGGGCAGGACAATGCGGAACACGGGATCCGAGCCGGTGGTGCGGGTGTAAGGGATGTTGCCCTTGGTATGGGTGAGGCCGTAGTTCAGGCTGACAGGCAGGGTGTCGTTGGCATCGATGAGGCCGTTGCCGTCGCAGTCGATGAATTTCTTGTCGATGCCGCCTGTGATCGTGTCTTGCCAAGGGAAGCAGGATTGGCCGACCCAGGTATTGGATGCGCCGGGGCGGGTATTGCCAGTGCTGCCGAAGGCAACCCCGATGGGGAGCAGGTCGAAGGCATCAGCGATCAGGTCATTGTTGGCGTCGCCGGGCCAAACCAGTTCCGCAGCGCCGAAGAACACGGGCACACCATGGATGACCATGTTGTTGAGTTGGCGGGTGGTGTCGATGGCTGTGATGGTCACCGTGTCGCTGCCGAGGCGGTTGGGAGCTGTGATGCAAACCCTGGCCCATGGTCCGACTGCGAACACGGTATCCGGCGGCGAGCCAAAGGTGTCGGTCAGCATCCCACCCTGGACATCGCTCATCCAAGTCAGCTGGGTGGCGACGCCGGGATCCGGGTCGGTCGCATTGAAATCGGCGCAGAGGGTGGTGCCCGGGGAAACGACTAGCGCGCCGCCGAAATTCATGCCTCCGGTGACATTGAGCGGTCCGGTGATGACGGGGAGCTGGTTGGCGGGCATGCTCGGGAGGACATTGAGGTCGAAGTCGCGGCGCACACTGCCGATGCGGACGCCTCCGCGCCATTCGTCCACGATGATGCTCATGGCGGCGAACTGAAGGCTGGCGGGCGGGACCGGGACGAGGCCGAGGAGACCCGTTTCAGTGTTCAGGTTGACGAACCAGTTGGAGCCGAGCGGGCTTGTGGGGCTGTAGCCGAGGTTGTAGGCGAGCGGGGACATGCTCGCGTTCACGGGGGCAACCATGCGGTAGCTCAGGGAGTCCCCATCGGGGTCTTCGCCGCCGAGGTCGAAGTAATTGGCTTGGGTCTTCACCGCGTAGAAGGGCGGTGCGATGTGCCAGACGGGTGAGCTGTTGCAGGGCGCGAGGCCCAGGTTCAGGGTGTCCGTACTCACGCCACGTGATTGGGCGCTGGGGTTGGACAGGTTGGTGATGCTGCCGATGCGGCAACACTCCGACCAGCCCAGGACATACTTGGTGCAGGACACGCCCGTGAAGTTCGCGTCCCGGGTATAGTAGCAGTCACGAACGCCCGGAGCAGAGCCGCCATTGCAAGTGGTGGGCATCGAGGTCGCGAACATGGTGACTTCGTTAGAGCTTTGGAAAACCCACGGTCCCAGTGTAGGAGCAGTGCATCCGCCCCCGACACCTGTGATGGTCAGGTTGGATGGGGCGCTGCAAGGCAAGCCTTGGCAATCCACGTAGGTGTGGTGGTGGATGCGGTATTGGCTTGCGCCGAGGCATTCGTAGGTGACGGTGACGCCCAGGACGTGCGTGGCGTGCAGCTGCTGCCGGAATCCGGCAACGGCTAGGACAAGGAGCAGGAGGGGAAGAAATCGGCGCATGGTCAATTCCAGATTCAAGGGTCTTTTGAAGATATTGGGATTCAATCGAAGCATATTCTGTGGCGAATCCGCATTGTCGGGAATCGCATGGTACAAATATCTCGGCATCCCCTAGCGTGATCAAATACATATTGCAAAATTTGTCGGTTTGTTGAATGGGAGCTTTTTGTGGTGTTTGTTTATTTTTGGAATATTTGAATCACTTTTTCGTTTCAATATTTTGAAAATGTCGGATGATTGGAACTAAGCTGGGAGAAATGTTGTCCCTTTTTGACCGGAAGGAAATGGGAAGGTTCCTGGCATTTGTCCGTTCGCCTTATTTCAATGAAAATCAGACGCTTGTGAGGCTGGCGGAGGCCCTGGTTGATTTGGGGCTGTCGGCTGAGAAGGACGTGGTATGGTCGGTGATATGTCCGGGTAGGGAATTTGACGATCTCTGCCTCCGACGCTGGGCCTCGGAATTGCTGGCATTGGCGGCGACATTCATGGTGCAGGAGCAGGCGACCAAGCACCCTGGGACGCAGGGCGTGCAGCTGTTGGACGCATTGCGGGAGAGGGAGGCCCACAACCTGTACTCCTTCTACCACCGCAAGCAACAGCCTGACCCCGAGGAGCCTGAGTCGCAAATCGACAGCCAAAGCCTCCTTCATGCCTACCTCCTCGAAGCCGGACACAATGCCTGGCTCGCCGAGCAAGCGAACCGCAGCGGGATCACCAACCTCGATGCCGCCGTGGCCAACCTGGACCGGTTTTACCTCTTCAACAAGCTCAAATACGCCTGCACCCTGCTGAACAACCGCAACATCGTGGGTCCCGCTGCCCATGATCCGTTCATCGAGGGGCTGATCCGCGAATTGACGGCGCAGCGCTTCGAGGATGATCCGGCGATTGCCCTGTACTTCAGGATCTATCAAATGCTCAGCCGCCCCGACGAGGGAGGGCACTACCTGCAATTGCGCGCCATGCTCACGCAGTATGCGCAGGCATTTACCCGGGAGGAGGCGAGGCACCTCTACGCATTTGCCCTCAACTATTGCATCGGCAGGATCAATGCTGGCGAAGGGACTTTTTTGAGGGAAATCTTTGGCCTTTACCAAGAGGCATTGGAGCGGAATGTCCTGCTAGAGCGCGACCGGCTCAGCCCATGGGATTACAAAAACATCGTCGTCGTGGGGCTCCGGCTTTCAGAATTTGGTTGGGTCGAATCCTTCATCCATGGCTACCGCAACCGCATTCCCGCCGATCACCGCGACAATGCCTTCACCTACAACTTGGCCAAGCTGCATTTCTACAAACGGCAATACAGCGAAGTGTTGCGCCTGTTGCAAGTGCTTGAATACGAGGATGTATTCTACAACCTTGACGCCAAAACGATGCTGCTCAAGATCTACTTCGAGCTGCATGAAATCGAGGCATTGGACAGCTTGATCGAGAGCTTCCGGACGTTTTTGAGAAGGAACAAGCTGATCAGCGACTCACACCGCACGAATTATCTGAACCTGATCTTGTTCGTGAAAAAGCTGAGCCGCGTACGGTATGGGGATCACAAGCGATTGTTGAAGATCCGGGCAGATTTCGAGGCAACCCGGCAGATCGCGGACGCGGATTGGTTGCGTGAGAAGATGGGGGAGTGAGAGGGCAAATCGAGGCGAGGGCCTCTGCGCCCCGGCTTGTCGGGCCCAAGCCGCGCCCGGTTTATCGGGGATCGGCACATGACCTCTGGCGCGAAAATCAAGGAATTGAATGCGAATGATTTTCAGAAGGACAATAACCAGCAGCGCCCTGAGAACGTACTCTGCCAAGTCAATTTGGCGTTAATGAGTTGGTGCTTTTCTGAAAATGGGGTTTCTGTCACTGGCTTTTCGTTCGGTCTAGGCCGGAGGCCTGATGCCATTCGGCTTCGGGCCGGAGGCCTCTCGCCTCAGCCTACCTATTCCACCTCCACGGCTTCCCATATCTCTGGGACTTCCCATTTCCGGATCATTTGCCGCATGACATTGTCGGGGACCTTGGCTTCGCGGTTGGCGTTTTGGCGCATGAGTTGGCTGTATGGCACCTCGACATAAACGATGCGGACCCGCGCCCGGTAGCTGTGGAACAACTCGACCAGCGAATGCCGGATGCTAGGGATGATGTTCGTGGCGTTCCAAATGAAGGATTGGCCCCGGCGGAGGTATTCCTTGGCGCGTTCCTTGGCGGTGTTGATGAGGAGGCCCTGCGCTTCGCGGTGCTCGATTTCCATGTCCTCGCGCATTTGGTCGAGGGAAATGATCGGGAGGCCGTTTGCATTTTTCGCAACCCAGGTGTCCTTGCCCGCGCCAGGGAGGCCACACATCAGGATGACCTCGCAGCGGAAATCGTCGAATGGCTCGTAGAATGGGCCATTTTCCGGCCGCTGGAAATACATGAACCGCTGGTGTCCGCTCGTGAATTGCCAGGGACTGTCCCAGACGCCTTGCTCCTTGCAGTATTCGCGGAAAAGTTCGACCCGGTCCAGCAGGTCCTGTTTGTCAGGACAAATGCGGCCAATCACATCCGCTTCCGCAAGCAATGCGAGCAATTGCAAGTCGCAGAGGATGCTGGCTTTCAGTACAGTAGCCTGCAGGTCGGATTTCTCAAGAAACCAAAGCGGCAAGCCATGGTATCGCACGAGTTGGGCGATCTCTTCACGGGCTGCAAAGGGAACCGGGCCGGGATTTTCCTGAAAGATGGCCTGCCGAATGAGGTTGCGGCCCTTGACGGCGTGTCGGGGCGAGGTTATGTGGCCATTGGGTTCGACCTGCGTACAAATGGGCTTGGCGATGTCATGGGCCAATATCGCAAGGAAGAGGATCGACCGCTTGGGTTCGGGCAAGGCTTGGTAGCCGGGCAGGCTGAGCAGGGCCTCCATGACCATGCGTGTGTGGATCCACACGTCGCCTTCGGCGTGGTGGACGGGGCTCTGCGGCGTCCCCGCGAGGTTTTGCACCCAGTCGAGTTGGTTGAGGGCGGGCCAATCGAGGGTCGGGGCTTGGGCTGCGGGGTATGTCCAGTGGGGGTGCATGGGATCGTAAATTTAGGGAATTGGCGTAGAGGGAGGCGGCGGCCTCTGGCCGTTCGCCGATCTATGTGGCCGCCTCAGGCGGCGGAGTTTGGATTCGATTTGAGAGCAATTGGGGTGATTGGGAGAGCCCCGCAAATGGACTCCAGAATTGTTCCGACTGTGCCGGCTGAGGCGGCCCCGGATGCTCGGGTTCGATCGGCGTGTCCCGATAAATCGGGGCCGCCTCTTGGCCTAGCCAAACAATTCCACGCCCTCTGCAAGTTGGTTCGGGATGATCGGGCGGTCCATCCAGTGGCTTTCACTGCCGACGAGGGCTTGGACGAATCCCCAACGGACGTATTTGTAGCGTTCGACGACCCGGCCATCCTCCTCGACCTTGATGTAGAGGCCCTCCATGGTGCGCTCGGGTTGGGTCTCGGCGACGATTTGGTCGGCGCGGAGGCCGGCTTCCTCTGCGATGCGGCGCAGGTCGGCGAGGTGATCGCCAACAATGGCCTCCGAATCGACGATCAACTTGGTGAGTTGCTCGAATTTGCGGAGCGGCCCTTCGTGCACCACAGGCATGGACTGCACCATGGGCAAGGCGGAGAGCATTTCACGGCGGAGGTCGGTGCTGAGGAATTCTCCCGTTTCGCGGTCGAGGATGTCGAATTCGAGGAAATAGTGCCGGAGCGCATTGTAAAAGACGGTGTGCTTGGCGTAGAGCCATTCGCCGTACATCACATAGCGCTCGCCGAGGACGGCCTGGAAGGCTTGCGAATAGGTATGCGCCCAGGTCTTGAGCAGGTCAAATTGCCGTTCGCGGGGGCCACCTGTGAGGTAATGTCCCCGGCTCTGAAGGAGCAAGCGTCCATCTGGCCCGAAGCTGATCGCGCAGTTCGCGCCGTCGAGTTTCTCCTCGACCACGAGGTGCCGTCCCGCGATCTGTTCAAAGGGGACATCCGCGAGATCCTCGTCGCCGGATTGCAGCCGGGAGCCTCGGATGTGCGGTGTGCGGGGGTATTTGTGGATCTGGTTCATGGTTTTGGGGCTTGGTCATCATTTGAAAATCGGGTGCAAATATGGTATGCCAATAACCGATTTGTTTCGGTTCGGGGTGTGGATGGGCCAAATCGATGTCTGATCGAGAGAAAACGGCGGAAATGCGGTTTTCCGGCCAGCGGGCGGTGATTGCCAACTGTTTTGTGTGTCAGCGTTGCCATGAAACCATTGGTGCTTGAAAAATGGCATTTCGGAATTTTTCACTTTGATTTTGGAAAATGGACGATGAATATTCTGCCTCAATCGGGAGTGACCCCAATCAACAAGCGCTTGTAGAGAGAGTTCTTTCGACTCCCCTTTTGAGGGGATGTTCCAGTATTCATTGAAACGTAATCATCATTTCTTATGAAAAGATCGTCCATTTTGTTTTGGACTGGCGATTCAGTTCCTATTTCTCGCCGTCTCCAATGGCCTGCTTGCGCAGGTTGCGCCGACAGGAGCAGATCCACATGCACAGTGTGACCAATGCAGGGAGGAGGGGCTTCACCTTGCGGTCTCGCATGCAGGTGGCTGTTCCTATGTATTCGATTTGGAACATGGTGTCAACTGCCGGATCACGGGTGTAAACTGGGATTTCGGCGATGGGGGGACGGTGACAGGCGGCAATACCACGAACCTGCTCCATACCTATTCTCTACCGGGGAGCTATTTTGTCAGCGTGCAGATCATCGTTGGGACGCTGCCCGATACCTGCCACATTTGGAGGTATTCGCAGGTCAATGCGACTGGCTGCGTGCCGGAAAACTGCGGTCCCTGCCAAATCTGGCAACCCGGATCGATTTATGTGACGAACACCATGAGCCCATGTTCCCGGCGCTTTGACGTGCTACCCGGCGGCATTTCGCAGGACTGTCCCAATGTCACCTACACCATCAATTTCGGGGATGGTATGAACCTCGCCAATCAGTCCAGCATCAGCAATGTGGTGCATACATTTCCCGGAAATGGCACCTACGATGTCTGCGTGAAGGAGACGCGGACAGTGGGCAACTATTCTTGCTCGACGACCTATTGCGACCGGGTGAAGATCTCCGGTTGCTTGGTCTGCGCGCCATGCCCCATCGCCAATCCTGCAAATCTGAATGTCTTTTTTGCGCCGTTCAATCCCTGCAAGGTAGGTGTCACGGCCTCACCATTCAATGGATGTGGCGATATCGACTATTCGGTGGACTTTGGAGATGGCACCGTCTTGCCTTATGTGGGCACGCTGCTTCAGCATACGTATGCGACGCCAGGGACTTGGACCATCACCTTGACGGAAACGCACTTTGATGGGGTGAATACCTGCAGCTCCACCACGAGCTATGTCCACGACGTTCCCGACGAGTGCAGGGGTGATAACATGCGTGAGGGTGCTGAAGAGTGGATGATGTCCACCGATCAGCAAGCAGCCATGATGGTCATACCGAATGCAATGAAAGCGGGAGGCACCTGCCTGCTGAAATGGGCAGAGGGGACCCACATCGACCAAGTGAAACTGTTGGATACCCAAGGCAGGGTCGTGCTGGAAACGGCCGTGAGCGGTCAGGGGCAACAACAGCTGAAAATTCCGGTATCCTTGCCCAGCGGCCTCTACTTCTTGCTTGCAGACGATGGTCTGAATGGCGTCACCAAATTGCTGGTCGAGTAAAGATCTGCGCTCCAAGGAGTACTCCGCTGAATAAGGATTGTATGGTAAAATGGCGGTGCCTGTGCCTCAAGATTGGGATGCGGGCACCGTCGCTTTTATGCTGCGCCGGTATGGTACGGATTTCTGTTCCGCAGAGTATATTTGTACAAGTCCCGGTTGAGGGGCTACGTTCATTCCTTCACGAAGCAGTAGCTCAGTTGGTAGAGCACCAGGTCAATAGCTTTGCGATTGCCAGCAATGGCCAAGCTAGGCTTACTTCTATAAGGTCCCCCTGGGGGTCGGTGGTTCGATTCCATCCTGCTTCGCCAAGCGTAGGTCAACCGTGACTTACTTCAAATCCTAGAAAAAGTCACGGGATCACCTCGCTTGTTTTTTTTATGAATCCAGAAGCACTCATTCGCGTGGGCCTGCGTCAGCGGGCCATTTTCGTCCCGGAATCCATCTCAGCCAATGTCCGTCCCCTCGATGGCAGCACGGCAGTATTGGTCGCCAATCTGGCCAAACTGGGATTTTCCGTCACGGAGGATCTTTTGCATGCCTTGCATTCCGCAGGGGAGGACTATCAGGCACAGGTGTTGGAATTGCTCCGGGATGTCTTGGGCGTGAACAAGAACTGGACGCCACTGGTGAAAAACTGGCTGGTGCCGACAGGAGAGTCCCTCATGGACCACATCATCACGTACATCGTGAACATTTTCGGTGGGGCGGGCACGAAATTGCCTTGCGGTCACATCATCCCGGACGGCACCTTTCCCCTGGATCGGTACAATGGATGCCCCTTCTGCGGGACGCCGTTCGTGTTCGGGGAGATCGAGAAGATGGGGCAGGGCACCAAGCACAAGCTGCTGGAGCGGTGGAAAGAGAGCGATGTGGATGCATTCCTGAAGGATTTGCTGAGCTCGAAGACGGCATTGGATGCGACGCAGCGGGATAGCCTGAAGCTGCTGCTGACAGAGCGCAGCCTGCCCAAGGTGACGGTGGGCATGAAGGAGACGCTGATGTTGCTGGTGGACATGCTGGTGGAACTGGGCAAGGATGATGAGGCTTCCAAACTGTTTTCCTCGCCCACGGACATCCTGCGTTACCTCTGGTACAAGCGCACCGGCTACTTGCAGATCGTGGAACCGCGCACCATCGTGAAGCGCAAGTCCCTGAACAGCAAGAACCTCATCGGATGGATGGATGCGTCTGCCATTGCCAAGGTCGAAGCGATTTCCGACCTCAAGCTGAAGTATGGCCGCCGGGATGGAATCCGCGTGGCCAAGTGGCTGAACGCCTTGGACGAGCCTGCCGAAAAGCTGGCAGAGATGATGCATCCCAAACGCGAGATGTGGGTGCGGTTCATCCGGGCATTGCGGCTGGTGGAGTTTGCGAAGCGGCCCGGCATGGAGCGGTTGGCGGCATTGCTGAGCATGTTCCATTCGGGATCTTATCCCGTGTGGCAAGGGCGGCTCCACCACTTTTACCTCAAACTGGATGTGGGGGAAACGATGGCATTGCTCAAGCAGCGCCCCGGTTTGTTTGCGAGGTCGCTTTTTGCGAGCATGCTCTGGTTTGGCCCGGAGGAGCCTCTGAAGGCATTTGCGGAGGTGATTGACCGGGTGCCCGCGCGGCTGGTTTTCACGCTGAACATGTACGCGGAGACCTATTTTGTCCCGAACGGCTCCCGTGTGGTGCGTCCGCTGGGCGGCGTCGCCAAGAGCATTCCCAACAATCCTCTGCTCAAGAATTACAATCATGAGCAGTTGGAAGAAATGCGTTCTGGGATCGAAGACCTGTGCCTGATGGCCATGCGGAAGCGGTTCGCGAAAATTGCCAGCGAGAGCAAGACGATGTTCATCGACCCGCAGCTGTTCAAGATGCCTGTGTCCATCGGTGACCGGAGCGAGCAGGTGCAAGACCTGCCCGCCGCCTTGATGGGCACGCGGTTCCCCGTGCAGGGCGACGCGGTGCGGCTGTTCATGCAGTGGGGTACGGGACTGCCTGCGATGCACCTGGACATGGACCTGAGCTGCCACGTGGCCTACGACGACCGTTCCGAGGTCTGTTCCTATTTCAGCCTGGCCCCCGTCGGCTGCAAGCACAGCGGCGACATCCGCAGCATCCCTGACAAGGTGGGCACCGCCGAGTACATCGAGATCGACCTGCCGACCTTGCGCAAGGCAGGCGCCCGCTACGTGACCTTCACGAGCAATGCCTATAGCAATGGCTCCCTGAGTCCCAACATGGTCATCGGTTGGATGGATTGCAGGAAGAAAATGCACGTTTCCGAGGCAACCGGGGTGGCCTACGACCCGAGCACGGTGCAGCATCAGGTTCGCATCACACAGAGCCTGGCCAAAGGGTTGATCTTCGGTTTGCTGGAAATGCAGACCTCGGAAATCATCTGGATGGAAATGCCATTCAGCGGGCAGACAGTCATGAGCATGGATCAAAATGCCCCCACGACACTGCTGCGGAAGCTGAATGCGAAGCTGACGGTGGGTTCATTGCTGAAAATCAAGGCCGAAGCCCAGGGCATTCAGCTTGTGGACGCATTGCCCGCCGACGAGGAATACACCCCTCAGTGGGCACAAAATGCAGCCGCAGTGACGCAATTGCTGGTCGATTGATCGGGTGATCGGGACAGGCCACTAAGTCACAAAGGCACCAAGCTGTGTGTTTAGCTTCGTGCCTTCGTGCCTTTGTGGCGGATTCCAAAATAGTATCCTCATTTTGGTGCAAACGCCGCCCGCAGCCGCTTCCGCAGGGCCATCTCATAAGAATAGCTGTCCTTGAATGCCGGATCCTTCCAATCCAGGTTTTCCATCACGATCAGGCTCACGCCCGTTTCGGGGTAGAAAAAATTCACCGTCACGAACCCCGGCGCATACCCTCCGTGGCTGAGTTCACGCAGGCCATCGACATTCGTCATCTGAATGCCATAGCCGTAGTCGATCTCTCCGAAAATGGGATGGTTGCGCTTGGAGCTCGGGCTGGTCATGAGGGCGTAACTCTCCGCCGATAGCAGGCTCCGTTCGATGTGCAGCAATTGGTTCCAATGCACGAGGTCCTCAGGCGTAGAAAGCACCAATCCCGCCGGGCCGGGAATGCCCAGTGTGGTATTGGTCGAAAATTGGATTTCCCCTGTTTCGGAGTGGAAATAGCCTTTGGGCATGGCCTGCCCCACGAGTTTCGGCGGGGTCGTGGTATGCTTCATCCCAGATTTCTGGAACAGCTCCTCCGCGATGGCGGCGAACGATTTGCCGCGAACAGCCTCCAGGATTTCCCCGAGCAGGCCATAAGCCTGGTTGGAATAAGAAAACCGCGATCCCGGCGCGAATGCGAGGCTTGTGTCACGCCCTTGATAACCAGAGGTATGGTTGAGCAGGTGATGGATGGTCACCGTGTCCATCCAGGGCTGAGCGATGTCGTGGAGGTATTTGCGGATGGGCGTGTGGAGGTCGAGGAGCTTCTGGTCCACTGCTTGCAGAACCATCACGGCGGTCATTTGCTTGGTGACGGATCCTATTACGAATACGCCGTGCTTGGGAAATGGCGTCTTGGCGATCATGTCTGCATGGCCTGATTCGTAGGAGAAGAGCGTCTTGCCGCCTTTGGCAATCAAGACCTTGCCGTTGAAGGGGCGGAGGCTGTCGGAGCGCAGCAATGCGGTGGCGTTTGCCTTCCAAGCCTTGTCGAGCCGCTGGCCGTGAAGCCCCAAACCCAGGAAAAGCAGCCCTCCCAAGCAAAAGATGACCCTTGCCCCGGCCCACACTCGGCCGATTCCCGATCCGGGCTGAGGTGCGCATTGAAAATCTTGTCGAATGGGAGGCTCGATGGCTGGATTCGCGGGTGGCAACATGGGGCAAACATACACAATCCGGTTCTGACCGTCTGTCGCATGAACGCAGTTCCAATTTGTTGCTTCCCTTCCCCAAATTTTCTTAAACTGCGTCCTGTTTCCGTCAACTCAGACATCGCTTGGGCGAGGAATCCGATCTGCTAGCAGCCTACAAGGCCCTGTTCACGAAGTATCAGCCTCCGTTGGTGCGCTATGCCTATACGCATGTGCAGTCCCAGGAGGATGCGCGTGAGGTGGTGCAGGAGGTGTTCATCAACATCTGGGAAAAGCGCTCCTCGCTAAAGTTTGACGACGAGCTCCGGTACTACCTCTACCGTGCGGTGAAAAATGCCAGCCTCAACCTCCTCAAGCGGCGGCGGTTGGACACGACATCGTTGGAGGAGGCGGTGACGGCGGCGGCGGAGCAAGAGGAGGAGGGCGAAACCCAGGTGCGGTACAAGGCCGTGATGGCGCAGATCAACTTGCTGCCAGAGATGTGCCGGGAAATCTTCCTCATGAGCCGTGTGGAGGGCCTGAGCCACAAGGAGATCGCCGAAATTTTGGAGATTGCCCCCAAGACGGTCGAGAACCAGATTGGGATTGCGTTGAAGAAAATTCGGGACGGAATGAAGAGTTAGCTTGGAGCTGAGGGAGCTGAGGGGGCAATTGGACTGAGGAAACCACTGCCTGCTCCTACCTGAAGAAAGGGTTCTGTCTAGAAAACGACGTTTTGAATAGAAAAAAGCAAATTGAGTTTGGGGGATGTGGGGCAGGAGGTTGTTTATAGAAGTGAAATGGATGAAATGCGTCTATATGACCTTGCGGAGCGCCATCTGAATGGGACACTGAACCATTCGGAGCGCAGTGAGCTGGACTTGTGGTTGGCCGCAAGTGAGGAGAACCGTGCGGAATTTTCGGAAATCATTGAGGTGCTGGGATTTGCGGATGCGTTTGTGGCCGAAGTTGAGCCGCAGACTGACGCAGAATGGGTGGCCTTGCAGGCTCGCATCGCAGTGCCGCAGGTGGAGCAGGCTCGTCCACAGCCCGTTGCAGCATCACGTCCATTGATTCGCCCGCCGTTTTATGCCCGTCGCCGTGTCTGGGCTGTGGCAGCAGCAGTTGCCTTGTTGGTCACTGTGGGCGGCTATTTTGCCTTGGGTGGCGGCAGTGCGGATGAGGCTCAAAAAGGGCAGCATTTCGCGGCAGCGGATGGACAGCGCAAGGAAATCAAACTCACAGACGGCACCGTGGTGACCCTGCAAGGGGGATCGACCTTGGATGCCGCCGCTGATTTCGGCAAGCAGGACCGCAAGCTGGAATTGAATGGCGAGGCCTATTTCGACGTCGCCCGCGATGAGGCGCGTCCGCTGAGCGTTCGCATGGGTCAGGTGCAGGCGCGGGTGCTTGGCACCGAGTTCAACCTGCGCAGTGAAAAGACCTCAACCGCCGTGCAATTGAGCGTGACCGAGGGCAAAGTCGAATTCTCCGCCACCAACGGCGCCAAGGAAATCCTGGTTGCTGGAGAGGTCGCGCACTTTGATCCCAAAACTGGCAAGATTGTCCGCGAGCAGACGAATGCCCAAGAAGAGGCCGCTTGGGTTCACGATGCATTGATATTCAATGACAAACCTTTCGTAGAGGCTGCCGGACAGATCGAGCGGCACTACGGAATCACCCTCAAGTTTCCTGAAAGCTTGAATGCCGCAAGGCTAACTGCTAAATTCGAAGAGAAGCCACTGGCCGATGTGCTGGCGGTGCTGGAGGCCCTCTATGGCGTCAGCGCTAGCCAATCCGGCACTGTGGTGACGCTTTCGAAGTAAGCTGTTCGTGCAAAAGCGACGATTCAAGCACCTCCTCGCAGGTGTCATCCTACTGCTGTATGCCCTTCCGTTGTGGGGGCAAGTCGGCGTATTGGATGCTCCCTGCACCCTGGAAATGGATCGGCAGCCCCTTGCCTCGGTCCTCGCTGCCATCGAAGCGAATCACCCCGTCACATTTTCCTACGACAGCCGCATCCTCCCGCAGGATGGCATCAGCTGCTCCTTCCAAAAGCTGCCGCTTCGCGATGTATTGGACAGGGTCCTCGGCCCGGTGGGCATTCAGTGGGATTTGAAGGGAAACATCCTGGTCCTGACCGCGCGCGTCGATGAGCCGGTGGAGCCGAATTGGCATGTGATCAGTGGCTACGTGGAGGATGCGACGACGGGCGAACGACTGGTCGGGGCGCAGGTGATGGATCTCCGCAGCAAAAACGGCACCCTCACGAACAATGCGGGCTTTTTCAGTCTGCGGCTGCGGCAGGACAGCGTGAAACTCGTGGTGTCCATGCTCGGCTACGACATCCACGGGGAGCGGTTTTACCTCGGCAGCAGCGTCAGGCGCATCGTCCACATGGCGGGCGACCTGGACCTCGCACCTGTAGTGATCACCGACCGTGACCGGCCCTCGGACATGGCGGAGGCGGGTGCGAGCGTGATCGACGTGCCCTTGGCCGAATTGGAAAGGCTGCCCTCGCTGATGGGGGAGAGCGATGTGGTGAACCTGCTGCGGATGATGCCCGGCGTACACCAAAGTGGCGACGGCTCCCAAGGCTTTTATGTACGTGGTGGCGGCCCGGATCAAAATCTCATCCTCCTCGATGGCGCGACGGTTTACAATGCCTCGCACCTGTTTGGCTTCTATTCCATCTTCAATTCCGACGCGCTCAAGGACGTGAAACTGGTGAAGGGTGGCTTTCCGGCGCGGTACGGCGGTCGCCTGAGCTCGGTCGTGGACATCCAAGCCAAGGACGGCAACCTGCAGCAATGGGAGGGAGGGGCGCACATCGGCCTGGTGAGTGCCCGCGTGATGATCGGCGGCCCGATTGTGAAGGGGAAGACCTCCTGCTTCTTCTCGGCCCGGCGAACCATCTTGGAGCCGTATTTCGCGCTGATCAACAAGGTCACGGTTCCACAACAAGGCAACCGGCTGGGTTATTCGTTCTTGGACTTGCAGGGGAAGGTTCAGCACATCATCGGAACGCGGGACCGATTGATCCTGGGTGCCTACGTGGGCGGCGACCGGTTTGCGAGCGGCTACGACATTGATACTTCCGGGGTCAGCAACCAATTCGATTTCGGGCTGCGGTGGAGCAACAAGCTGGGCTCCCTCCAATGGCGGCATGAATGGAACAACAAGCTGTTCAGCCATTTTTATCTCTTGGGCAGCGAATACATCTACGAGGCGACGAGCGAGTCGAAACTGACCTTGTTCGGGGCATTGCCGGACCGGAACAGCTTGCAGACGCGCAGCTCCGTCCGCGACATCGGCACCAAGATGGCATTTGACTGGATGCCGAATTGCCACAACTGGATCAGGATGGGGGTCTCGGCCACGAATCACCTGTTCCAACCGGAAAATTACACGCAACAGATTGTCGGTCAGGCCAATGATACCAATTTCACCCGCCTCATCCAGCGCCCGATCCGTTCCTGGGAATACATGGCCTGGGCCGAGGATCAAATCCGGATTGGCAAGGTCCTGAACCTGAACCTTGGTGGGCATTTCAGCGCCTATCAAGTCGATAGCAGCTTCTTTTGGTCGTTGCAGCCCCGGGCATCGGTCCGCCTGACATTGCCGCATTCATTTGGATTGCAGGCGTCCTACACCGAAATGGTGCAGTACATCCACCTGCTCAGCAATAGCGGGGTTGGGCTTCCTGTGGACCTGTGGGTGCCCGCTACGGGATCGGTGCCGCCACAGCGATCAAGGCAGGTCTCCTTGGGATTTGACAAGCGTTTCCTCAAGGATGGCTGGCTGTTCACGGCGGAGGCCTATTACAAGGAAATGCGCGACCTGATCGACTATCAGACAGGTGTGAACTTCCTGGGCAATACCGATTGGCAGGACCTCGTGGAGAAGGGCGGGCTAGGTTGGTCGAGGGGCATCGAAATTTTCCTCCGCAAGACCCGTGGCCGGGTGACAGGATGGCTGGGATACACCCTCTCCAAGACCGATCGGCAATTTTCTGGCATCAATTTCGGGCAGCGTTATCCCTACAAATTTGACAGGCGGCATGACTTGAGTACCGCGGTGATCTTCCGTGCGACCGACCGCATCAGCTTCAGTGCGAATTGGGTCTATGCCACGGGAAACTCCATTACCTTCCCTGAAGCGGTTTACTATGCCCCCTCCGTGCCCTTGCTGGGTTTCTGGGATTTGAATCAGGGGCAGGAATTGGATGTGATCATCTCCTACGGGAGCCGCAACAGTACCCGGTTGCAGGATTATCACCGCCTCGACATCAGCATGAGCATCACCAAGCCGTCGAAATGGGGCGAATATTTCTGGAACGTGGGCATCTTCAATGTCTATAACCGCCGGAATCCCTACTTCCTCTTTCTGAGGGCGGACTATTCCGAGGATCCCAATTCTCCGTCGATCAAGGTGCGCAAGATGAGCCTCCTCCCGATTTTGCCGGAGTTCAATTTTGGATTCAAATTTTAGTATATTGGTATTGTGAAATGGCGCGTTCATAGGTATGCTTGGCTACTGGGCCTTGTCGCGGTTTTTGGCTGCGAAAAGGACCTGGAGTACGATTTGCCTGCCGCACAGCCACAACTCGTGGTGAACAGCCTCTTCAGTTTGGACAGTTTGATTCGCATTGAGGTGAGCATTTCTGGCAGCCCCGGCAATGGAAATGTGCTCCGTAGCCTCAAGGCTCCCAAGATTTCCATGTTCGAGGACAAGACGCAGGTCAAGGACTTCGTGCTGGATTCCATGTACGCCACACCTTTCAACTTTGGGAATACCTCGAATGCAAGTGTGGCGCCGATCAAGCTGTACTACCATCAGACGAGCGATACCCGTGTGCGAAGTGGACGGCCATATACCATCGAGGTGCGCTATCCCGGCATGACCACTGTGACTGCCACGAATACCGTGCCGCGCCCGGTTCGCGCCACCCGCATCGATCAGCTCCATCCCTCCGCCATCAACATCGACGGCACCAACATGGTGAAGCAGAGCTTTTCCATCGATGACAATGGCGGTCGTGAGAATTACTACGGAGTCGAGGTCCTCGCAGCGCCGAGCGATCATTCATCAGCCGCTGAGCGTATTCCTTTCTTCTCCGGAGAGAAGAGCTTCTCCGAGAACCTGACGGTCACCGAAGGTCAATACAGCCAAGGAGTCCTTTACCAGCCTGAAAATGGCGTGTACTTCGGCAATGGCAAGTTCATTGGCCGGACCAAGCAGTTTGACTTCTACGTGGACGAGCAATATACCAGCGGCCTGCATGACCTCAAAGTGCGCGTTTTCACGCTCTCCAAGGACTTTTTTGAGTTTGCGATTTCCTATCAAAAGCAGAAGAACACGGCCAACAATCCATACGCTGAGCCGACTCAGGTCTATTCGAACATCGAGGATGGCCTAGGCATCTTCGCCGGCTACTCGGTCACCGAGGTGGAGCTGTAAATCCCGATTTTATTCGATTGAAAATCTTGCCTTCGCTGTGATGCGGGGCTTTCGGTATTCGGCTTGCGCCTGAAGGAGTTGCAGGATGGCTTTGCTTTCGGGTGGACGAGGTGGCCGGGAATATGGATTGCGAAAAGAGGGGGAGGCTTTTGGTGACGCTATTGTAAGTGTGGCTGCCGCCAGTGCTGATTCGAATGACAGCTCTGTTGCTTCCAATCAAAAAAGTCTGCCATTCGCCTTGCCGGAATACAATGCCCTGCCTGGGCAGACGTGCGGCTTCCAATCAGCAGATTGAGGCTCGTTTTGGTGCGCCTATCGTTGGGGCAGGGATGGCACAGCCCATAAGACAAACGCTTACTTCCCAATGACTTGCTTGAGCTCCTTGACGACCTCTGCGCCGACCGTTTTGGCTTGGGCGATGAGGGCGGGAAGGCGTTGCAACTCGTTCCGGGAGCCAGCGAGGCTTTCGATTTTTTGGAGGATTTCCTTGAGCTCCTCGGACCCGGCGTAGCCGGAACTGGACTTGAGGCTGTGCGCGGATTGCTTCACGCCCTCGTAGTCGCCTTGGCCATGCAAGGATTCGATTTCCTTGAGGGCCTCCGGCAATTTGTCCACGATGCGCCCCAGGATGCGATTGATGAAAACGGGATCACCGCCCGACAATTCCTGGAGGTTGCTCAGGTCAATGTAGTGGTAGCTCGCAGTGGGGGATTCGGCTTTTGGCACTTCCGGCTCCAGCATAACGGGCTGCACTTCCAGAACGGGATTCTGCACGGGCGGCTCCTGATTGGCAGGCTTGGATTCGACCGGGTCAGAGGCCGGGGCGGCACCGCTCGCTGGCTTGGTCTCGGATGTGAGCTCCATTTGCAAGCCCAGCATCACAGAGGTATTGATGAGGGAGGTGCGCAACTCTTCCAGGATCAAGGGCTTGCCGACGTAGGCGTCCATGCCTGACGCGAGGTAGCTTTCTTTGTCGCCTTGCATCACGTTGGCGGTCATCGCGATGATGCGCGGGCGGCGGTCTCCCAACTCGGAGATGATCCGCTTGGTCGCCTCGATGCCGTCCATGTGCGGCATTTGCACGTCCATGAAGATCAGATCGTATTCGTGATCGCGGACGGCATTCACCGCCTCAAGGCCATTTTGTACGACTTCCGCCTTGTAGCCCATCATCTCCAACATGCCCGTGACCACCTCCTGGTTGATGAGGTTGTCCTCGGCGATGAGGATGCGGAGTGGGTACTGGTCGGCGATGCGCTCGATTTGCGTGGCGAAGCGGGACCTGCTGGGCTCAGACTCACGCTGCGGTTCGCGGTTCAGGATCGCATCCGCGAATCGTGACAGTTGCAAGGGTCGCAGGAGGAACCGCAGGCCGAGGGCCTTGTTCTTGGAGAGTTCGACGGCATCCTCCGGCAGGCTCAGCACGATCACGGGCAATTCATCCGGATTGAAACGATCGCGGACGTATTTGAGGACCGTGAGGTTGTTGTCCACCAAGCGGGCATCGATCACGAGGGCATCGGGAACCATGCTGCTGCTCAGGATCTCATACAATTCGTCGATGTCCGCCGTGGTTTTGGACCAGACGCCCCATGCGTCGCAGGTGCTGGACATCACGGACAGTGTCGCCTTGTTGGGGCTCGCGATCACGAGGTGCTTGCCTTTAAGGGACTCGTTTCCAGTGCGTTCAGGATTGGGCACGGCTGGCGAATCCACGTAGAAGCTGAAGGTGGAACCCTTGCCGGGCTCGCTTTCGACGGTGATTTCACCGTTCATCATGTGGACGAGACGCTGCGAAATGGCCAAGCCCAATCCTGAGCCGCCGTATTTTCGGGTCGTGGAGGCCTCCACTTGGCTGAACCGCTGGAAGAGCGTGCCTTGTTTTTCCTTGGGGATGCCGATGCCTGTGTCCTTGACGGAGAAATGCGCCCTCATGGTGCCGTCAGCGAGGCGCTCGCCCCGGTAGCGAATGAGGATCTCGCCCTGGCTCGTGAATTTCACAGCATTGCCCACGAGGTTGATCAGCACTTGGCGGAGTCGGGTATGGTCGCCGAGGATGAGCTGCGGAGCATCGCGCCCCACGGTGTACAAGAGGTCGAGCCCCTTGTTTTGCGCGCCGAAGCCCAGCATTTCCACCACTTCCTCCAGCACGGTTTCGGGTCTGAGGTTCACCTTTTCCAATTCAAGTTTTCCCGCCTCGATCTTTGAGTAGTCGAGGATGTCGTTGATGACGGACAGGAGGCTTTCGCCACTGAGCCGGATGTTTCTCACCAGATTCTTGTGTTCGCTGGGCAGGTCGCTTGCCAGCAGGAGGTCGGTCATACCGATCACCCCGTTCATTGGCGTCCGGATTTCGTGGCTCATGGTGGCCAGAAACTCCGATTTCGCGCGATTGGCGGCTTCGACTTGCTCCTTTTGCACCACCAATTCCCTGGTCGCCTCCACGATCTCCTCCTTCAGGTTCTGGCGTTGCTTGCGCAGGTTCCGAGTGCGCAGGTTGAAGACGACGGTAACGCCACCCACCAACAGGAGCAGGATGATGGCAATGAACCAGCTTTGTTGCCAGAATGGAGCGGTGATGGTGAAGGGGAATTCGGCGGGGTTTTCCGTCCAGACACCTTCACTGTTGCTCGCCTTCACCTTGAAGACATAGTCCCCGGGTGGCAGGTTCGAATAAGTCGCGTGGTTGTTGGGGGTGGATGGAAGCCAGTTTTCGTCGAAGCCCTCCATCTTGTACTTGTACTTGACCTTCTGGGGATAATTGGTGGTCACCCCGATGAAGTTGAAGGTCAGGTGGTTTTGGTTGTGGGGAAGGACGAGGCCCGAGGGCATGTTGGTCCATGGGATGAGCGAGTCAAACTCGCAAGCCATAGGGTCGAGGTCTTCGAGGAAGATTTTGAGCGAGCTGAAGGAGACCTGCGGCACCTCCTTGTTGGGGACGTCCTTGGCAGGATCGTAGGCCATGACCCCGGCGATGGTGCCAAAGAGCATTTTCCCGTGATCGGCCTTGCAGACTGCGTTTAGGTTGCATTCCGGACCCATGAAGCCTTCGCTCGGGCCGTAGCTGCGGATGGAAACCGGGTCGGAGTTCTCGTCCAATGTCAGCTTCACCAAGCCCCGCTCCGTCCCTGCCCACAGGTTGCCTTTGTCATCGGTCTCCAGGAAATAGACGACCTTGGCGGGAAGGTTTTCGTAGGTGGTGAGGTAGCAAAAATCCTTGCCATTGAACCGGGAGAGGCCCATGTAGGTGCCAAACCAGGTGTTTTGGTTCTTGTCAATGGCGATCGCCATGGCTTCGTTGCTGATCAGGCCATGCCGCTCATCCAATTGGATCACGGTGTCCCCGTCGTAAAACAGGACGCCATCGCTTGCCGTCGCCAGCCAGATATTGCCGCTTTGATCTTCCTTGGTGGCAAATCCAAACAGGTTGAACAGCGGATTCTGTTCGGACATGTTCAGGACTTGACCGTCGCGGTACACGAAGAAGCCTACCCGCGAGCAAATCCAGATATCGCCATTGGAAGCCTCATTGACTGAGATGATGCGGGGCTCCGGGCCTTTTTCAGCAAGTGAAATCTCCTCCAACTGCTTCCCGTCCCAGCGGTAAAGCCCCTGGAACGTCGCGAGCCAAGATTTGCCCTCGTGGTCGGTCATGATGTCCATGATGAACCCTGAGCTGAACAGCGGCGGGCCATCCGGGCGGGATACAACCTTGCCATCCCATTCGTAGAGGCCATTTCCGGTGCCGATCCAGTACCTTCCGTTGGGCTGCTTGTTGATGGCATAGACGAAATCCTTGCCCAGTTCCAGTCCAAACTGTGCAAACATCCCGTCCGAATAGAGGGACATGCCATCGCCATTGGTGCCGATCCAGATGTTGCCGGCCATGTCCTCGATGACGGCGCTGTATTCCCCTTCCCAAAGCCCATCTTGCGGCTCGAAGCGGTGCAGATTGCCCTTGTCGTAGCGGTAGAGCCCGTCGCTCGTGCAAATCCAAAGCCTGCGCTTGCTGTCCCAGGTCATCTCAATGACGTGGTTGCTGCCGAGCTCCTCCCTGGTGATGGCCAATGTGGCGTTTTTCCCATCGTAAAGGCTCACCCCGCCGCTGTGCGCGACCCAAATCTTGTTGGAGTCCGCGACGGTGAGGGCCATGATATAAGAGGTATCACTCTGCCCGACGCGAAAGTGGTTGTAGAAAATGCCATTGCGCAGCATGCAGAGGCCGCGGGCGGTACCCAGCCACATCTTGCCGTCCTGAGTGACCACGGCATCCAAGATGGTGTCGCAGAGCAAACCCGACCGCCTGTCAAAGCGCTTGAACCTTTCGCCTTGTTGCTGGAAAATGCCTTGTCCCGGAGTCGCGACATAGATGCGGCCATTTTTGTCCTCGACCAGGACTCCGCGTTCCGGCATGTAAAGTCCCTCGGCCTCGCTGTACCTGCGGACACGGCGACCGTCGTAACGGCACACGCCTACATTGGCATTGCTCATCCAGAGGTCGCCACGGCTGTCCTCCATGATATCCGTGACCACGTTGGAAAAAAGGCCCTCGTCACTGGTGAGCAGGGTGAAGGCCTTGCCGTCGAAGCGACAGGCGCCACCGCCATACGTCCCGGCCCAGATGCCGCCACGGCGATCCTGGCAGAGGGTCATTACCTGCGCTTGACCCAGGCCATCGGCCACGTTGAAGTTCCGGAAATTGTACCGCTGGGCCAGGCTGTTGGATGCAAACAGCAATGCCAGCCCCATCAGGGCTGAGATAGCCTTTGCTAGTGATCTTACAACCTGCATTTCAAGATGTTGATTGTGACTAAAAATAGGAAGCCTCAGGAATAGATGCGCTTCGCTGCAAGTTTTGGGCGGTTTTTGTGATGAAAACGCAGTTTTTGCCCGTCTATGAGCCACATTGCACCGGGAATATGCCGTTTCTGGAGGTTTTGTTCGTGTAAGGAGACTTCCTAAAATGGGTCGAATCGCCAACATCCGGGCAAAAAAAATGGGCCGCTATCGCTAGCGGCCCTGAATCATCGTCGGCTGAAAAGCCGATGCATCACATTTGCATCGTCTTCAGCACGTCGTTCATGCTGCGGACAGCGTCGGCGCTCTTGTTCAGCAGGCCTTGCTCCTCAGCGTTCAATTCCATCTTCATGATCTCGACGAGACCCTTCTTGCCGACGCGGACCGGGACACCGATGCAGATGTCGTTCAGGCCGAATTCGCCTTCGAGGGACACGCAGCAAGGGAACACGCGGGGGGTATCGGTCACGATTGCCTCAGCGAGTTGAGCAGCGGCAGCACCGGGAGCGATCCATGCGCTGGTTCCGAGCAGTTTGGTGAGGGTTGCGCCACCCACCATGGTGTCGGCCACGATCTGCTTCATGCGCTCCTCAGCGATGTACTGGGTCACGGGGACACCGCGCCATGTGCTGTAGCGGGGGAGGGGGATCATGGTCGTGTCGCCGTGGCCACCGATCACGTTGGTCTGGAGGTCACGGGGTGAGCAGCCGAGTTCCATGGAGAGGTAGCCTGCGAAGCGGGCGCTGTCCAGGATGCCACCCATGCCGATCACGCGGTGACGGGGCAGGCCGGTGAGCTTCAGGGTGAGGTAGGTCATGGTGTCCAGCGGGTTGGAGATCATGACGATCACCGCGTTGGGGCTGTGCTTGAGCACGTTTTCCACGACGCTCTTCACGATGCCGGCATTCACGGAGATGAGTTCCTCACGGGTCATGCCCGGCTTGCGGGGAACACCAGAGGTGACCACCACCACGTCGGAGTTGGCGGTCTTGCTGTAATCATTCGTGGAGCCGACCACGCGGGTGCTGTAACCGCAGATTTGGGAGGTCTGGTAGATGTCGAGGGCTTTGCCCTCAGCCAGTCCTTCCTTGATGTCCAGCAGGACCACTTCGTTGCAGAAGTCCTTCTTGGCGATCACATCAGCGCATGTCGCGCCCACTGCCCCGGCCCCAACCACTGTAACTTTGCTCATGTTCTTTTTTATTGAAAATGACTGAATTCCTTGAAAATCGGGGCGAATTTACTCCCTCTGCAACCAATATCAAAAGCAATGGGGAAAAATCGGGTTTCATTTCCTGAGCAGTGCAACCCTTGGGATTGGAGGCGGTCTTTTCAGTTGCAATCCACTCGCTGACAGATGGAACCCGAGTTGATCATGCAGGGCCAATTGACGGAGGGGCGTAGCTTTTTCCGTACAGGTTCGAGTGGATAACGTTTGGTAAGGATGAAAATCACACTAAATTTGCAGACACATTTGGACGCACTAGGTCCACTATAAATACCGGATTGTTTATGAAAAGATTCGCCTCCATTGTTCTCTTGATGTTTTTGGCGTCCATGATCGCTCAGCCGATGATGGCCCAGAAGTCCAAGGATGACAAGAAGAAAGAAAAAGCAGAAGCCAAGCTCTGGAAAAAGAAGGCCAAGAGCTACGCCAAGTCGCCCCTGACCCTGCGCGACGACCTTGAGACCGCCAACAAGCAACTCAAGGAGTGCAGCGACCGCAACAAGAATCTCCAGGCCAAGTTCGCGGGCCTCGAGTCCACCATCGACAGCCTCCAGAATGCCTTGAACGCCAAGAATTCTGAGCTTGCCGCCCTGCAGACCAAGTACGACAAGCTGCAAACGGCATTTGAAGGCACCAAGAAGGTGGTCGAGAGCAACATCATCCCCGGCTTGATCTACCACGTCCAAGTGGGTGCTTACGTGCACTTCGACATGAACCAGCACCTCGTTCAAACGGACAAAACCTTCGAGGGTGAGACCCGCGACGGCATGAACAAGTACATGATGGGTAACTTCAAGGATCTGAAGAATGCTGAAGGCTTCCGCGACGACGTTCGCAAGCTCGGCATCAAGGACGCATTTGTGGTTCCCTACATCGACGGCAAGCGCGTGACCATGGATGAAGCTGCCAAGTACAATGGCGGCGGCGGTGGCGTGGACCTCGGCGGTGGCAAGGACAGCCTGAAGGGTGGCAGCGGCGACGGTAAGGATGCCATGAAAGGCAACCGCACCAGCGGCAAGGACACCATCAAGAACAAGTAAGGTGTTTTTGAAAATAGAGCGGGTGGCCGGGTGAATAGCCCGGCCACTCGCCGTTTATGGCCCCGCAAGTCAATCTCCTAGTCTTGAGGGGTTTGTGAAGGGTTCTTGGATTTTGTTTGGTTGATGGCGGCGCCTTCCGTAAATTCAAGGAAGAATCGGTTCAGGATGCCCTTCATCGCATTTCCAGATATTCATGACAAGGTGCTGCTCGGCATGTGGAAGGTCACGGAGACGGAGGACTACTTCCGCTCCAAGCTGAATATCTATGAAAATGAGCAGCGAATCCTTGAGGGAATTTCCCATCCGCAAAAGCGGCTCGAATGGCTGAGCAGCCGCCTCTGTCTCAAGGAACTCCTTCAGATCCGCCACAAGGTGGAATCCCTGAATTTTCCCACCGGGGCACCCTACCTGAGCGATCACAGCTTCAACATCTCCTACAGCCACTCCAACATGTACTCAGGGGCCATCGCCTCCGAGACCTATCCGGTGTCCATGGACCTCGAGGACCTGAGCAAGGAGCGCAACCTCAAGACGCGGTTCCTGTTCATGCACCCCTCGGAGCTTGACTACTTCCAAGCATCCAACGACATGCGGACATTTTTCCTAATTTGGAGCGCGAAGGAGACCCTGTACAAGATTTACACGAAACGGGGGATTGTCTTCAAGGAAAATCTTTTGATCAACCGCGAGCAGAAGGCGCTCGAACAAAGCGGCACGGTTTCTGGTATATTAAAGGCTGATGGAATTGAAAAGACATATACGATCTACTACAGTTTTTTTCCTGGCGTGCTGCTCACTTATACTTACGACCCAGGGCTGTAGCTCGGCATCGGGAAACTCCGGTGGCGCGCCTGCTCCCGCCCCGCAAGTGGGACTCGAGCCTGTGGAACTGCAATCCCTGATTTCCAAGTCTGCCCGACCCTATATCCTCGTGAATTTCTTCGCGACTTGGTGCAAGCCTTGCCGCACAGAATTGCCTGATTTGGTTGAGCTTCAAAACGATGCCGCCTCCGAAATCGAGGTGCTGCTCGTGTCCATCGACAAGCGGGAGGATGTGGAGAGCAAGCTGCAGGACTTCCTCGGTGAATTCGGGGTGAATTTCAAGACATACGCTCGACCGGAAGGGGAGGAAGCGCTGATCCGCACCTTTTATCCGCTCTGGGACAACCACATACCACTCTCGCTGGTCTTCAACAAGCAGGGCTATCTGCTGGAGGCCATCACCGGACTCACAGACCGCGCCGAGATCGAGCTCATCGTCAATCGCCACAAACAACTTGGGAGTTGATCCATGAAAACACGCCTACTCATACTTCTGGTTTTCATGGCTTTGGTACTGCCTTTTGGCAGGATGGCGGCACAAGGATTGGACTCGCTGGCGTTGCGAAACGTGGACAGTTCCATGGTCAGCCTGAAGACCTTTGACGACAAGAAGGCGCTCGTGCTGGTGTTCACTGGCAACCACTGCGTTTATTCGAAAAAGTACGAGGACCGCATCATCCGTATCGCGCAGGAGTTCATGGCGCAGGGCATCGGCTTCTGTCTCGTGAATTCCAATGACCCGAACATGAGCCAAGACGACCGTTGGGTGCTGATGCGGGACCGCGCCAAGGAGAAGAATTACCCCTGTCCCTACCTGCACGACCCTGAAGCAAAACTTGCTCATGCCATCGGTGCGACCAAGAACCCGGAGGTTTTCGTCCTGCGCAAGCAAGAGAAGGCTTGGTCCATCCTGTACAGCGGCAAAATCGATGACAATCCCCTGATCGAGGACAAGGTGCAACGTCAGTTCCTCGTGGAGGAGTTGAATCGGGTGGTGAAGGGCGATTTTGCTCCCGCAACGGCTGAGCCTGCTGTCGGTTGCAGCATCAAGTCCAAGGAGTGATCGGCCCTCAGGCCAAAACCTTGTCCCGGAGCACTTCCGGAATTTCCCTGAATTGGTAGAGTTGATTGCGCAGCTTGGGGGTGAACCCGGCCTGCTGAATGCAGCGTTGGATTTCCTCGGAGCTGAAGCGGAAGGGCGCGCCCGCGGCGGAGACCACGTTTTCCTCGATCATGATGGAGCCGAAGTCGTTCGCACCTGCGTGGAGGCAGACCTGCGCGACCTCAGGGCCGACCGTGAGCCAACTCGCTTGGATATTGGTGATGTTGGGGAGCATGATGCGGCTCAGGCTGAGCATGCGGATGTATTCCTGTGCGGTGACCTCGTTTTTCACGCCTTTCACGCGGTTCAGCAGGGTGCCGTCGTCTTGGTAGGGCCAAGGAATGAAGGCGAGGAAGCCGTTGGCGTGGGCGGGTTTCTGGTCTTGCACCTGCCGGATGCGGACGAGGTGATCGAAGCGCTCCTCGATCGTCTCCACGTGGCCGAACATCATGGTCGCGCTTGTGGTGATGTCGAGTTGGTGGCAGGCACGCATCACGTCGAGCCATTCTTCACCGAGGCATTTGCCATTGGAGATGATGCGGCGGACGCGGTCAGCGAGGATTTCAGCGCCAGCTCCGGGTAGGCTGTCGAGTCCTGCTGCCTTGAGGCGGGTGAGGGTTTCTGTATAGGTCAGGCCGCTCAGCTCCGAGATATGCACGATCTCGGGCGGGCCGAGGCTGTGCAGGCGCAGGTTCGGGTACCAGGACTTGAGCTTGCGGAACAGCTGCTCGTAGTAGTCGATGCCGAGGTCCGGGTGATGACCGCCTTGGAGCAGGAGTTGGTCGCCGCCGAGGGCAAATGTCTCCTCGATTTTGCGGCGGTAGGTCTCGTCGTCGGTGATGTAGGCGCGATCCTTGAACTTCTCAGTCGGCGGGACAAAGAAGTTGCAGAATTTGCAGTTGGCGACGCAGACGTTGGTGGTGTTCACGTTCCGGTCGATCTGCCAAGTCACGATGCCCAGTGTGTCGCGCTTCTTGGTTTTGCGGATCTCATTGGCCACGTACATGAGGTCAGTGAGATCTGCATGGTGGTAGAGGTGCACACCCTCTTCCAAGCTCAGGTGCTCCAAACGGAGGGCACGGTCGAGCAATTGCTGCGTATTCATGGGCAATCGTTTAGGGGTAAAACCCCGAAGTCGCCGGATTGTTAGGAGTAGGTGTTGAGCATCACGGGCATCACAAGCATGAGGAGGTCCTCACCCTCTTGCTGCCGGCTGGGAAGCACGATGCCTGCACGGTTGGGGGTGCTCATTTGGATTTGCACCTCGTCCGTGGAAGCATTGTTGATGATCTCGATGAGGAGGGAGGCGTTGAAGCCAATCTCCATGTCGCCGCCTTCGTAGTGGCACTTGAGGCTTTCCTTGGCTTCGTTGGCGAAGTCGAGGTCCTCGGCGCTCACGGTCAGCTCACTGCCGGATGCGCGGAAGCGCACTTGGTGGCTGGTCTTGTTGGCGAAGATGTTGACCCGCTTGAGGGTACCGAGCAACTCGGAGCGGCTGATGAGGAGCCGGTTGGGGTTGTCGGTGGGGATCACATTCTGGTATTCGGGGTATTTCTGGTCGATCAGGCGGCAGACAAGCAGCATGGAATTGCTGCGGAAGAAGGCATTGGCCTGATTGTACTCGATGCGGACGGGCTCCTCGTTGCTGTCAAAGCTGCTCTTGACGAGGTTGAGGGCTTTTTGCGGGACGATGAAGCTTGCGGCTTCCTTGACGGTGATGTCCACGCGGCGGTAGCGCACGAGGCGATGGGCGTCGGTGGCGACGAAGGTGAGTCCGTCGGTGCCCAGATTGAAGTAGATGCCGTTGAGGGCTGCCTTGTCCTCGTCGGTGCTCGCTGCGAACAAGGTGTTGTTGATCGCGGTGAGGAGCGCCTTGGCGGGCATGGCGGCAGCCTGAGTATTCTCGGGAACAGGAATCTTGGGGAAGTCGAGGCCGTTTTCACCGCTCAGCTTGTACTTGCCATTCTCGCTGCTCAGTTCGATGCCATAGGTGTCATCGTCGATGCTGAAGGTGATGGGCTGATCCGGGAGGGCCTTGAGGATGTCCAGCAGGATCTTGGCCGGGACCGCGATCTTGATGGCGCCGCCCCTGGACTCGATCTGAATGGATGTCTGCATGGAGATCTCCAAGTTGGTCGTGGAGATCGTGAGCTTGCCTTCTGCGATGTCAAAGAGGAAGTTCTCGATGATCGGCAGCACGGAACGGCTGGGGATCACCCCGGAAATCTTGCTCAGTTGCTTCAACAGCCCAGAGGACGAGACGATAAAGTTCATAAGGCGATTTCAAAAAAATTGAGCCGCAAATCTAAGCATTCGTGGGTATGCAGCCAACACTTTTTTACCAACAGGAGGGCGGCGGGTTATCGGATTTGGTTTTGCCACAAAGGCACCAAGGCACGAAGCTGTGTGTGCTTAGCTTGGTGTCTTTGTGCCTTTGTGGCAAATTCACCAGCATAGGTTCAACCCAATTCGGCGACGTATTTCAGCAACCTTTCGGCAATGGCTTTCGGCGAATAGTGTTTCAATGCCCATTCGTAGCCTTGCTCGCCGATCTCCTTCATCCTAGCCGGATCGTTCAGAACGGCGAGGGCCTCTTCGGGATGCTTCAGGTCCACCCCGAGGTAGTGCTTGTAGTTTTCGGGCATCACGGGCAGGCGGATGCGGTACTTGGCGAAGTCCACGTTCACGGCCATGCTTTTGGCAGCAAATGCCTCCCACATGCGCCAGGAATCCCATTGGTAAATGCGGTAGGTGTGGTTGGTGTGGAGGCCGATCTTCTTCGCGAGGTTGTTCATCCGCCCGATGGACGCCGCGCTCTCGACGAAGTAGTTGATGAACTTCCAGGTGTACCAGCCCCAAATCCAAGGCTTGATGAAGAAGTCGCCGCCAAATGCAGAGGTTGCCAAGCTCCGCCCGATGCGTTCGAGGTAGGCCGCGTTGTGCCGCCCGGCGCTCTGCCAGACCACGAACTCGGTGAAGTCCTTGCTGTCTTTCAATCCGCTCCAGTCAAAGCTCTCGCGGGTCGTGTCCAGCCGCTTGGAGTCGATTTTGTCCCAAACCCATTCCTGCGCCCGCTGCCTCACGCTGTGGCTGTTGCGGTAGTTCAGGCAAATCTTGTCTTCCTTGGGGAGGTCCGGCATGGACAGGTCGATCATGTGCTGCGTCATCCCGTAGGCCCATGGGCGGAAATGCTTGGGGTAAGGGAGGCCCTCGTACATGAAGGTGAGGATCAGGTCAAACTTCTTGTAAAATGCCATCCGCATCTGCTTCTGCATCACCATGCCGTCACCCGTGTGGATGAAGACCTTCTTGCCGGGGCTGTTGAAGAATGCCTCGGGGAACTTGTGCCCGCCGTAGGTGATGTACTGCTCGGTGAGGATGAGGATGTCGGCGTCCTTGGGGTCAAATGCCGGATCGTGTTTGAAGAGGATGTTCCCATCTGCCTCCCGCCAATAGTCGCAGGATGCATGGAAGGGAATGCCCAATTCCCTCAATCCCTGCGCCATCCCGATGGCATTGTGTTGGTAGCCCTCGGTCTCGATGGGCTGGACGAAGAAGTAGATGGTGGGGTGCGGCATGGGATTCCTTACCTCAGGTGATTACCGATGTTGTCGCAAGATAGGATTCATGCGTGTAGAATTCTAGCTTCTGTGAGGGGAGATCCGGGGCATGAGGTCTTTTGAGCAGGTTTGCTGAGTTCGGACCAAAGCCATTTATTCGATTCTGAGATGTCCTTTCGCCAGAGGCATCCCGATTCTCGGGACGCTAGCCCTGTGGCCGGAGGCCACGGACTCTGGGCTCGGTTACTCCGCTCCGACGAAGTAGGCGCGTTGCTTGAGGAAGGGGTCGATCACGAAGTGCTGCACTGTAAGCAGCTCGTTTTTGCCTTCGAGGTAGGCGAAGAAGTTGGCGTTCACGTCTGGTCGGGCGAAGAGGAGTAGGTCGGTGCGCTTGCCTTGGGCGTCTTGAAGGGTGAGGCGGGCATCAGGGAGGCGGCGCTTGAGGCTGTCCATCATCTCAGGATATTGGAGGGCGGCGTAGCTCTCGGCGTTGACCTTGCCGTTGAAGAGGCTCATGTAGGCGCTGACGCGACCGGGGTTGGCGGGGCTGTCTGGGCTGAGGAGCTGCCATTTGCCATCACGCAGGGACAGGATGAAGCTCTGACCGAGGGTGTCACGTGAGTAGATCGCGCTCACCATGGTCAGGTCGTCGCCGCGCAGGTTCCATATCGCTTTGTCCCGCCAATTCAGCTCGCGCGTGCTGTAGTAGATGGAGACGTAGCCGTCCATCCCGGGCTTGGAGACCATGTAGCAATGGTCGCTCCAAGCCATCTTGAAGATGTTGGCATTTTGCGGATTGTTGGTGGGGCCGATGAGGTAGTCGCGGAGGGTTTTGCCGTCGCGGTCGCTGATGACCACGTGGGTGTGGTTTTGCTTGAGGAGTCCCAGTGAGGTGGCTTGTGCCTTGTCACTGATCGGCTCCTTCACGCGAATCTGGCTCAGGATCTGGAGGAAATCGCCGACCTGGGCCTGGCTGGCTGGAAAGGTGTCGTTCACCGTCCAGCTGTCATCCGCCTGGCGTGACAGGAGCACCTGCTCGCCCTCCTTGCCCTCGTGCATCTGGGTGATCTGAATCTTGCCGACCGCATTTGTGTCCGTGACATGGAACTCATTGTCTGGGCCGTGCCATTTGTGGACGAATGCGAAGTAGGCACCGATCAATGCGACGAGCACCACGAGCAGGATGACGGTGGTCTTCTTGTTCATTTCTGTTGGAGGCGATTGTTGAGGTGGCGGCGGATGAGCGAGCGCACAAGCCCGAAGATGACGACGAGCAGGATGGGCAGGCCGATGTTGATGAACCGGAGGATGCCTTCCCGGCCGATGGTCTTTTCCCCGTCCAGTTCGCGGTCATTGAATTGGCGGACGCGGAGCTTGGTGAGGAGGTCCTGGCCCGTGAGGTAGTCGATCAGGTTGATCATGAGGGCCTTGTTCTCCTCGGGCAGGGGCAATACGTTGCTGCCGACCTTTTCTCCGATGCAGAATTCCCCATCCGCAATGAGCACGACCTGCGGATTGCGGCCAGAGATGACCTCGCGGAGCTGCGTCTCAGTGGGAGGATTGGGAGCCATGGAGTCGGTGGGGATGCTGCGACCTGCGAATACCGACGGCAACTTGCCCTCCACAAGCAGGCCCATCATCTGCCCGCCGGATGTGTAGAGGCTCATGTCCGGCTTGACGCGGAGCTCCTGGTCGATGTTGATGAACTGCCTGCCCTCCTTGATCCAACTGCGTGGACTGGACTTGAAGAGCGCCGTTTTCTTCACTCCCTCGATGGCAAACGTGTCAATGGTACCTGCGTAGCGCATGAGCAGGCGGCTGATGTAGCGCGTGGTCGGATGCCCGCTCAGGTTGCGGATGACCGGGAACCACGGCCAATATGCCTTCCGCTGCTCGTTGCCGTAGGCGGCGGTGTAGCTGCCTGCGGTGATCATGCCGCAGTTCACGTCCTTGACCAGGTTGTAGCCCAGTTTGACGCCCCACTTCATGAAGAGGTCATCCAAGTTCGTGGCCCGCAGGTCCGTGAGGGTGCTCGCCTGCTCCCCAATGCTGAAGTCGAGGATCTCGTGGTCCATCACGAAGATGACCTTGCCGCCACGCATGAGGTACTGGTCGATCTCGTACTTCTCACGCTCGGTCAGGGCTGCCTGTGGCTGCAAAACCAGCAGCAGGTCCAGGATGCTCGGGCCGATCGCCTTGCCCTTGTGGAGATCGACTTGGATCACATTGTAATAATTGTCGATGTCCTGGTAGAGGTCGGCCATGCGGTCCTTGGTGTACTCGCCATGCCCAGTGAGCAGGCCGATGTTCTTGTACTTCTCACGGCTCATGTTGTAGATGGTCGTGAGCAAGTTGTACTCGAAGCGTTGCAGGGCGCATCCCACGTCAAAGTCTGGCTGCCCTTGCTGTGACATGTATGTGCAGCCGTGGATCAGGTTGATCATCACGTCGCGCTGCTTGTAAGTCACCATGGCAAATGGCAGCACCTGCACCTCCTGCTGATTGGTGTAGGAGGTGGGCATGCGGAGGCGGAAGGGGAAGAGGCCCTTGGAGGCGAAGCTTTGCAGCAGGCCGGGATCGTCCTCTGGGTTGATGAACTGGTAATCCAGGTGCCCGTTGGAGCCGATCACGAGTTCGTCCAGGAGGGTTTTCATCCCATCCTCGAATTGCTTGTAGTGCGTGGGCAGCTCGCCACCGTAGTAAATGGTGACAAATGCCTTGTCCGGGAGGGTGTCGAGGTATTCCTTGCTCACGTCGGAGACCGTGTGGCGCTCGTCGTCGGTGAGGTCAAAGCGTTTGAAAATGGAGCCGGAGATCATGTTCACGACCACGATGATGGCCAAGATGATCACGAACTGCACGGCGATGCCCATCTTCCCCTTGGGCTTGACGGGGGAGGTTTCGGCTGTGGATTGTGTCGATTCTTCCATGCGCTTACCTCCGTTTCCAGGTCAAGATGGCCGTGGTGCTCGCCAGCGAAACCAGCAATACACTCCCAAAATAGACGATGTCCCGGGTATCCACGACCCCCGTCGAGATGTTCTCGTAGTGGGCCATGATGCCGAGCCGATCGATGGTCAGGTTGATGTTGGTGAGTTCTTCGAGCTGTGAGCTGAAGGAAAAGCCGAAGTACATCATGAAGCAGAGCAGCGCCCCGATGACATAGGCCACGACCTGGTTCTCACTCAATGCCGAGCTCAGGATGCCCAGGGCGGCGAAGATGCTCCCCAATGCAAACAGCCCGATGTACCCGCCGATGATGGGGCCATTGTCCAGGCGGCTCGTGTAGGTGATCGCCCCGATGCTTTGGTCGAGCATCTCGGGATTGGCGGCCATCTGTTGCTGGAGCTCAGCAGGGTCACGGGCAATCGCCGTGAGGGTGAGGTAGTAGATGAATGTGGGCAGGATGGTCACGAAGACGAGGAAGGCCGCCGCGCCAAACTTGCCCAGGATGAGCTGGAAATTGGTGAGGGGCTTGGTGACGAGGAACTCGATGGTGCCTGTCTTCAACTCCTCGGAGATGCTGCGCATGGTGATGGCGGGCACGAGCAGGATGAAGAAGATGGGCGCGTACTGGAAGAGCGGGTTCATGTTGGCTTTGCCAGTGATGAGCACGTGCTCGTCGAAGACCCAGAAGAACAGGCCCGTGAGCAGGATGAACACCCCTAGCACCATGTAACCCACCAGCGAGTTGAAGAAACTCGCGACCTCCTTGCGGAATATGGTGAATGCACTCTGCATGATCATGCCTTGGTTAAGCTGCGGAAGACCTCCTCCAGGTTGTCCTCCTTCTTGTGCAGGTTGGAGATGGGATTGCCTTGGGCGAGGCTTTGCTCCAGCAGCGCCTTGCGGATGTCGGTGCCCTGCCCGGAGATGAATTCCCAGTCGCGGCCATTGCCGCCGACTTGCTTGGCAACGACTTCTCCGCCGACAGCAGTGACTGGAGCGGTCTGGAATCCAGGCTTGTCGAAGCTTACCCGCCAGACATTTTCAGCATCGCGGCGCTGGCGCAGGCCTTCCATGCTCTCGTCCGCCACGATGTGCCCGCGGTGGATGATGATGACGCGGTTGGCGATGGCCTCGACCTCCGGCAGGATATGGGTGCTGAAGATGACCGTCTTGCTCTTGCCGATCTCGCGGATGAGGCTGCGGATTTCCACGATCTGATTGGGGTCGAGGCCCGTGGTGGGTTCGTCCAGGATGAGGATGTCCGGGTTGTGGATCAATGCCTGTGAGAGGCCGACCCGCTGCCGGTAGCCCTTGGAGAGCATGCCGATCTTCTTGTGCTGCTCCCTGCCCAGGCCCGTCATGTCGATGATCTCCTGCACGCGCTTGCCCAGCGCCGCCCCGCCCATGTGGTAGAGCCGGCCCACGAAGCGCAGGTACTCATGCACATACATGTCCAGGTAGAGCGGGTTGTGCTCCGGCAGGTAGCCGATGCGCTTGCGGATATCGAGGCTGTGCTCGTGAATGTTGAGTCCATCGACCTCGACCGTGCCGCTGCTGGGTGGCATGAAGCAGGTGATGATCTTCATGGTCGTGGTCTTGCCAGCGCCATTGGGCCCGAGGAAGCCCACGATCTCCCCGGCCCCTATCTGGAAGCCGATGGCGTCGATGGCCCTCTGCTGGCCGTAGATTTTGGTGAGTTCCTTGACTGCGATCATCGCGTATTTCCGAATCCGTGGGGACTAAGCCCGCCCCGTAACAGCCGGGATTTTCCCAGCAGGCGGCAAATTTAGGAAAATGCGCCAACCTTCATGACGGAAATCCATGGGTGGATTACAGGGTTTGAGCAGTCCGTGGATTTTGACAGAGAATCAACTTGCTGCGAATGAGAAAGTTGCTGAAATTGTCGATTCAAAACCGTCACAGAATGCAGATTCGTAGCAGATTCCTTCTGGTTTTCCTTTGCCTTGCAGGCTGGGCTCATGCCCAGTGGCGACCGACCAATGGGCCTGTCACACCGACTCGAGCCAACGATGTGGTCCAGGTGGATTCCTTGATCATCTGTACTGCCAGCAATTACACGGTGTTGGTGAGGGGATTGCATGCCCCGCAGTGGGAGGCTCCGCCAATCGGGGCTTCCGCATTCCCGTTTAGCCATCATGCACGGTTTCAGGGGGAGCCATACGTAGCGGATGACCATTGGTATGCGAAGGTAACCAATGGTCCGAATGGATTGAGGTATGGGACGCACCGCCATGTTTCCACCCCGATCTATGACATCGCTGGAGATAGTTCACTTTGCATTGGTACTTCCATTGGGGTACTGATGGGGGACAATGACAGCGTGCTGACCAGGCACTTCTTCGGTTTGCCCTTGACGATGCACTCTGGCGATACCACGCATTACTATTACGTCACAGACGTGGCGATGAATTCACAATATGTATTTGCTGCCACGAACTATGGGCTATACAGGGCGCAGCGATCACAGATGCAGTTTTCGATCGTGAACCCTTCACTCCCTCCCATCTTCATCGAGGATGTTTATTGCAAGGATTCTCTGTTGATTGCCTTCGCTGGGCATTTGACTTACCGTTCCGTGGACAATGGCAGTTCGTGGGTCATGTCAAATCTGTTTTCCTTGGGAGGGTGCAATGGCATTCTGGAAGCGGATGGGTCGATCTTTTTGGGGACTTCTGGAGAAGGGATCCTTGAAAGCACGGATGCCGGGACAAACTGGTTTCGGCCGGTGGGTTTGTCACAAACCACCACTTTTCATGGTGGAGATGAGATTGATGGCCAACCATTTCTCGCCCTGAACGCGGGATTGTATTTCCGAGATGCCGGGACCTGGAATTACACACATTTTGCAGGTTTGGACACCCGCGTCGTGTCCATGGTTGCATTGCCAAGCGGGTGCATTGCAGCAGTGGCAGGGGACGACTTGCATATCACGAACGATGGCGGCAATACTTGGACACAAAGGGCTTTGGCTGTGGGATTTTTCCCGGCTAGCATGATGACAAAGTTGCAGGGGAGGTTGATGTTGGGGAATGGGTACAGTCAAAGCATGGTGCTGTTTGCGGATGATTGTGGGAGCCCTTGGGATACGCTGGACTTCGGTTCGAATTCGGGCGTGTTTTATCTGGCGAGTGATTGGGAGAAAAGTATGGTGAATCTACCCAATTCATATTGGTTGGTTACTGATTCGGGAAATACCACCACTTCAGTGCAGCGGCCCCCGGCTCAGGATTGCTATGACGACCCCGTGATTTTTCCAGTTGGGGATGCCATCTATGCGACCTCCTGTCGCGACACGGTATTGTTGCGGAGCCGTGACTTGGGAAATACTTGGGTGGATTGTAGCAATGGAATGCCGCCAACTGACTATGTCTGCTACATGGAGAGGATTGGGGAAGGTTGTTCGCGACGTTTCCGAACCGGATATTCCAAGCAGTTGAAGGTGACAGCTTGTGGGTGGCAAGTGATATTGGCATTCCATCCAATTCTGGCCCATTTTTCGATTTTGAATATGATGGGAATCGCTATTATGTCTGCAATGGGCGCCGCGTTTGGGGTTCGACGGATGGGATGAATTGGACGGATGATTCGGAAGGGCTGCCAGGGCTCACGGGGAATTTGACATTCTCTTCTATGTCATTGGTGGACAGTGTCTTGTATTTCGGGACTTGGGGGTTTGGAGTGTGGAAGCGTCCGGTGTCCGAGATGGTGGTTGCGGCGGATGATCCTGTGGATCAGGTTCCTGCTGTGGTGCTTTATCCGAATCCGGTGCGGGATATATTGCGGTGGACTGGGGGATTTGAGCCGAAGTCTGTGAGCTGCTGGAATATGATGGGGCAGGAGGTGCCTGTGGCTCTGCGGGGTGATGGTGTGGATGTGGGGGAATGGGAGGCGGGGATGTATGTGATTCGGTTGGAGGGGAGGGGCGGAACTGTGGCGAGGGGGAAGTTTTTGAAGCTGGGGCGGTGAGGGATTTTTGATGGGTTTTGGACAGTAGGGGATGTAGAGGTGCGTACCGCAGAGTTGAAACCGCAGAGGACCCCGATAAGCCGGGGCGCAGCGCCGAGAACCGCAGAGTTGAAACCGCAAAGGCGCCCATTCGACAAGCTCAGGGCAGGCGCCGTGCCGCAAAGAACCGCAGAGGACGCTGAGGAACGCAGAGGAACGGCACGCTAGGCGTGGAGGGGGAGCGATTAGCTAACTCAGTGGAAGGGATTTCAGTCGGCTTCTTTGGAGAAGTAGTTCATCATGTCAAGGAAGTCTTGGGGGGGCTCGAATTGCATTTGGTCGTCCACAAACTTGTAGGGGAGGAGAACCAATTCGCCGCGGCGGTACCAGTAGATTTTGTCGCTGATGGAGCCGGGGCCGTCCTTGAACATGGCGCGGGTCATGGGGACCATCATGTTGATGGCCATGATGATGGTGATGTCCTCGATGGGGTGGAAGACGACCGAGTGACGGTGCGGGACTGTGACCAGGGTGCCGTGGGTGCCGAGCAATTCGGGGTAGCGCTCGAGCTCCATGATGACATTGGAAGCGAAGAAGTGGTTCTGGACGACGGCCTTGAGGGGGACGCGTGCCTTGAGCTCCTGCACCTCGAAGGTGTAGTTTTCGCGGATGTTTTGGAGGCCAAGCTGGATGAGTTCCGCGGCGCTCCTGCCCCAAACATTTATCTGGTCAGGTTTCACACTTGTGATGGCCTGCGGCATGTCGAAGACGAGGATGCCGATGAGGTCGTCGGTGATGCGGTGCGAGATGACCCCGCCTGGGCCGAGGGATTGGAGGTGGTCCCGGTGGTAAACGCGTGTCCCGATGAACGGCTTGACGAAGTCGAAGTCGTCCATGGTGTCGAAGAAGCCGGAGATGAAGTCCTGCGACTTGCGCATGACCTCGAAGTGGTTGCGGACGATGTCGGGGTACTGCTCCTTGGTGGCGGATTTGCAGAGCTGGGCGATGTTGAGCAGGCCGAGGTTCTGCATGTCGCTGTCCTTGTTCATCCAATTGGTGCGGATGGTGCCTCCGTCGAGCTTGTAGGGCTTACCCAGGGAGCGGAAATACCCCTGGACGGCCTTGTCGAATGCGGCGTATTCATCGATTGCGAAGAAGCTGGCCCAGTGTGGGACTGATTCTGGATGATCCTGGCCAATGTTCTGTTCCAAGGGGCGGTGCTTAGCGAATTTGTCGGAAAATTAAGCCGATTCGCGGGGAAGCGCAATAGGGAACGGAGGTGGTGAGGGGTATGCCGTAGAGTCAGGTCTCGACCTGACCCTACGGCGGGTGAAATGCGGGCCAGCAAGTATGATTGTCCCTCTGAAAGGGGTGAACGCGCGTCCTCATTGGAACTTTTTCTGTTTCGAGCCGGGGAGGTAGAAGCTCATGCCGACCTTGGCTTGGAGGGAGTTTGCGAGGCTGATGGGGGCCGGGGAGGTCATGGACTTCATTGCGCGGACGCCTAGGCTGAGGTCTAGGCTGGCATTCTTGGAGAAAAAGAAGGAAGCTCCGGCATTCACTTGCGCAAAACCGTAGGCCGATTTCCAGACCGACCAAAATGCCTCGGAATGCCCGAAACCCGTGCCTGCCTCGGCCTCAACGAAGGGACGAACCTGCTTGCCGATGGGGAGGTAGTAGCGGGCAAACAGGCTTTGCTCGGAGCCGATTCCCCACATCCTTTGCCCTTGGCTGTTCCTGATGCGGGAGTACCCGCCTGTGAAGCTCAGCCTGCCACCTACTGCGAGGTTGTTCGCGACGAATCCGCCTGCGCCGAATTGCAACCCTGCACCAAAGGATCCACCTCCACCTCCAACGCCTGCACTGAGTCGAGTGAGGTTGGTGTTGATGAGGAGACGGCCTTTTTCGGTCTGGGCCTTGAGGGGGCCGAGGAGCAGGCATGCCGCTGCCAGGGCCATGGTGAACCATTTGCCAATTCTTTTCATGTCAATTCTATTTAGGGGTGAACGAGTTTTTTGAGACGCTGCCGAGTTGGGCGTGGGCGTCTTGCTTGTGGAGTATTACGGGAGGGAGGATTGGATATTTTAAAACACCAAATTTTCAGGTGATAGTGGATAGTGGATAGTTGACAGTTGATAGGGGGCGTCTCAGGGCACTTCGAGAGCACTTCTAGAGGCTCTGTGTGGCAGACTTCAGGGCCCTTCGGGGGCACTGCGACAAGGTTTAGTGACCACTCAGCGCATCGCCTCAGGGCCCTTCGAGAGCCTCAGGGCCCTTCGGGGGCTATTTGCCGAAGTAGAGGGTGGCGCCGTAGCCGCCTATTAGGGCGCCGTTGTTGGTGGCGGGGAAGGTGGAGTTGTTGCTGCCGTAGCGCGACCAATCGTAGCCGATCAGGAAGTCGAGGCTGAGGTGCTTGATGGGGAAATAGGCGATGCCGGCTGTGGCGGAGCCGTTGAGTCCGATGGTGCTGTAATAGATGTCGCCTGTGGTCCAATGGGCTCCAGCGCCAAAGGCGATGTTGATTGGGAAGCTGAGCTTTTCGCGGAAGGGGATGTAATACCGCAGAAATGGGGTGAAGGCGATCCCAAAGCCGGAGCCGGTAAAGTTGCTGGTGACTTGCCGACCAACATTGAGCCCGACATGGGCGCCGAGGGCGAGGTGATCGGCAAGGAAGTAGCCGCCTTCGGGGGAGAGCGCGACGTAGAATGAGCCTTTGCGCACCTGGAAGCCCAGTCCGCTGGATTTTAGGCCGATCATCCAATGGCCTTTTTCGGTTTGGGCTTGGGCGATGAGGGTGGAGCTCAGAATGAGGCTGAGGGCAAGGAGGAGGGTGCGAATGTTGTTCATTTTCAGGGGTATTTGAGGGTAATTTAGGGATGTATTGGGACAGAAGCAAAATGTTGGGTGGATCTGTTGATTTTCGAATGCCTGCGCCACTTCGACGATGCTCAGTGCAGGCTCCGGCTTGGGCAGGGTCGGCGTGCGGCCTGAGGCCGCCGCCTCGATAGCCCGATTGGTGGGTGATGGGATTTGGTTTATCTTTAGGGATTGACTTTAGAATCGGATGAAAATGCGTGGATTTTTCTTGCTGGTCTTGCTGCTTGTTTTGGTTTTTCCGCTGGGTTTGGTGGGGCAGTCGCGTGGGGATGTGGCCTTGCGTCCCGACATCGCTGAGGCGGAGATGAAGGCGGCGATTGCGCGGACTGCGAAGGTGGCCTCGGCGCCGACGGATGGCTATGACTTGAAGTATCACCGGCTGGAATGGGCTGTGGATCCTGCGATCCGGTACATCTCGGGGACGGTGACGAGCTATTTCAAGCCTGTGGGCACTGCGATGGACTCGATGTACTTTGACCTGAGCGATTCGCTGACGGTGGACTATGTGGTCTATCATGGGAACAACCGGACTTTCCGGCATAGTGGGGATGTGCTGGCGATCTCGCTGCCGGCTCCGATTCCGGTGGGGACATTGGACTCGGTGGCGGTCACCTATTATGGCGCTCCGGCTGCGACGGGATTTGGGAGCTTCATTCAGACGGTGCATGATACGATCTTTCCGATCATCTGGACGCTGAGCGAGCCCTACGGGGCACGGGATTGGTGGCCCTGCAAAAACGGGGTGACGGACAAGATCGACAGCATCGACATGTATGTGAATGCTCCGATTGGAAACAGGGTAGCGGGAAATGGCATCCTGGCGGACGTGTATTATGGCTCTGCGCACAATATCCATCACTGGCGGCATCGGCACCCGATCGCGACGTACCTGATCGCGTTTGCGGTGACGAACTATGCGGCGTATTCGAACTGGGTGCCTTATGGTCAGGACAGCATGGAGGTGCTGAATTATGTGTTTCCGGAGGACAGCGGCTGGTTTGCTTGGGGTACGCCCGGCATTGTTCCGGTGATCCAATTGTACGACTCGCTGTTTGGGTTGTATCCGTACCATGATGAGAAGTACGGGCATGCGCAATTTGGTTGGGGAGGTGGGATGGAGCATCAGACGATGAGCTTTGTGATCAATCCTGACCATGAGTTGACGGCGCATGAGCTGGCGCATCAATGGTTCGGGGACAAGGTGACGTGCGGGAGCTGGCAGGACATCTGGCTGAATGAAAGCTGGGCGACGTATTGCAGCGGATTGACCTATGAACATGGCTTGGGATCATTGCCATGGATGGACTTCAAGCGTCAGCGGAGGGACTATGCGATCAGTTCACCGGGTGGAAGCGTGTGGTGCAATGATACCACGGACCTGTGGCGGATATTTGACGGGCGACTGTCTTATACGAAGGGGTCGATGGTGCTGCATCAACTCCGGTGGGTGATCGGTGACTCGGCGTTTTTTGCAGGGACTCGGAATTACTTGGCTGATCCACAGCTGGCGTACAATTTCGTGCGCACGGTGGATTTTCAGTCACACTTGGAGGCGGCTTGCGGCTGCAACCTGAATGGCTACTTTGGCGATTGGGTCTATGGGGAAGGGTTTCCGTCGTACACGATTCAGTGGGGGCAGGCCGGGAATGCGGTGGATATCGCGCTGTCACAGACGTCCTCGATGCCGGGCGTGGTGCCTTTCTACGAATTGCCGGTGCCGCTGCGGCTGTACGGCAATGGCAATACAATGGATGTGCGCCTCGATCATACCTCGAATGGGCAGGTCTTCAACTTGAACGTGCCGTTTGTGGTGGATTCGGTGGTCTTGGATCCGGACATTTGGCTGCTGGCGAAGTTGGATACGATGATCACGTCGGTGAATGACCCTCGGCAACCGCTGGATGTGGTGGTCTATCCGAATCCTGCGTCGGACCACCTGATGCTGCAAGGTCGGCATGTGGGTTATGCTGAGCTGCGGGACATTTATGGATCGGCGGTGGCGAAATACTGGCTTCCTGTCAATTCCCCCTTGCATCGTATCGAGTTGCCTCAGCTGTCCGCTGGGGTGTATTTCCTGCGGATGGAAATGATCGGTGGTGTCGTGGTGAAGCCTGTGGTGGTGAGGTGAATTGAGGATTGTCAGAATCAGAATTCAAGAATTTCCAGAATTGCAGAACTGCTCCGTGCCATGATTCTATGATTCTGCGAATTCGGACAATTCTGATTCAGACATTCCCCTCGGGCCTTCATCTCACCCGCTCGCCTCGTTCATTGATCACCTGGCGCTCGCCATAATAGATGACCTTGGCTTCCCCTTCCACGAAACGAAAGGATCGGTCATATTGTGGGGATATCGCCCAGCGGGATTGCGCATCGATGACGCCCCAGTTCCGGTAATCCTTGGAGGCGATGCCTGCCATGCCAGCGTTGAATGAGGGGGCGCACCATGCATGCCAACCATTCAGGAGCAAGGTCGAATACAACTTGATCGGCACCTCGGGGGTGAGCTGCCGCGCGTCGGCGGCCAATCCTGGGCGGCTGTCCACAAGCACAAAGCGGTCTTGAATGACGACCTCAGCGAGGCTGTCCCAACAGGAGACGGTGACTTTCACCGGATAATTGCGTACCAGGTCCGGGAGAATGACGGATGTCCTCAATGGCAGTTCGGCTACGAGGATGTCACCGCAGAGGTAGGCATCGATCACGCCATCGGGTAGGTCCAGCCGCTTCCAATCCTTGGCCTCCAAACGGTACAGGCTGGCTTCTTCGGAGAACAAGAAGTAATCGCCCATTCGTGCATCATCGGGGAACTGCGTCCCGTCAAATAATTTGGGCTTGGTTGCTGTCTGTCCAAAAGCCAAGGTGTGCATTAAAAGCAGGCCCAGCGTGGCACTCCTCAGATTCATTTGCCATTTTGAGTTCATGAATAAAATTAACGTGTTTTCGGGCAAAAGGCAAAGCATTCATTTTCGATGTGGGCGCTCTTGCGAGACTACTCGGAATTTTTCACCTTGCCGATGGTTCGTTTCGGATGTCTCCTGATTCCGTCCTATACCGATGCCTTGTAGGGTAAGAAGAGAAATTTTGTGGTCGAATCTTCATTGTGTATCGCAGAAATTCATATCATTGTATCTATAAGCTAAATACAATAACACAATGAGGAAATTTGTAACTACGTTGGCCATCATGGTGGGCTTTTTTGCAACGAGTTATGGTCAGACACCAGAAGCTACTGTTGCCGCCGCAAAGCCATTGATTGCCAAGAAGGACTATCAGGGGGCGATTGCTGAGTTGAACAAAGGGATCGCCGCGAACCCCACCAACTACGATTTGTTTCTCTTTAGGGCAAGTGTGAAATACCGTATGCAGGATTTCAAGGGATCTATAGCTGACCTTGACCGCGTGATCACCAACAAGCCTTCAGGCGAGGCATATCTCATGAGAGGCAAGAGTAGGCAGGACATGAAGGATTGTGAATCAGCCATAAAGGATTTTACTAAGGCGATCTCTTTGGACTCAAAGAACATAATGCCCGTGGTGAGCCGTGCCGAGTGCAAGTTGACCCTAAATGACTTTGTAGGGGCGGAATCCGATTTTGGAATCGCCATTGGGCTTAGCCCAAGCAATTCTGCCTTCTACTTCCAGAGAGGGAAGCTGCGCTTCCAATTGAAGAAATTCCCTGAGGCGGTAGCAGACTTGGACAAATCAATCGAGAACAGCATCACCTCCAAAACTGAGAACTATTGGTACAGAGGACGTGCCAAGTTCAGCATGAACGACTACAAAGCTGCCCTTGAAGATTTCATCAAGGCAGACGAGTCCACTCCGGATTTGGCTTCAGTTCATGAATGGATTGGGAATTGCCATTATGCCCTAGGGGACTATGCTGCTGCCATCAAGACGTACTCCTTCCTTCATGAGGCGATCCCTGATAATCCACTCTATTTGTACTGGAGAGGAAAGTCTTTTCTTGAAGTCGGGGAGAAGGAAAAGGCTTGCGCAGATTTCACCAAGGCCAAGGATTTGGGTGACGAAAACGCTGCAGCGCAAATGGCAACGAGTTGCCAATGAGCATTGGTCGATGAAATAGCAGGAATTCATCCAAGCAGGGTGTCCCCCAAAACACAAGCACCCCGTGGAATGCCCATGGGGTGCTTGCATTTTGGGGGATTCGGTTGCCATCAGACGCGATGGAAATCGCCTCTCCAGTTTTTGACGAGTTTCTTGATGTCGTCGGGTTTGATATTTTCGGCGACGGCCTTGGTGACAAGCGCGGGAAACTCCTCGTCCGAGGCGAAGCGCAGTGCGATGACCTGCCCGAGTCGTAGCTCCTTGGGGAGGGGCTTGCCGGTGAGGACAAAGTGACGGAAATTTTCCTCGGCGCGGATGCCGCGGTCCTGAGCCTTGATTGCAAATGATCTGGCAAAGAAACCAGTGACAATCAAGGCTACTGATGCAAGGATCAACCACACACCTGTAAGGCAGTTTTCGCCGCATTGCTGCACTGTGATGATCACGCTGATGATGATGAGGGCAGCATAGATCCCACTCAACACGAAATGGTAGCCGGGGACGAGGCGGCGATGCGTCTTGTAATCTTGGGTTTTTACGCTCATTGTAATTCCTATCAAGCAGTTTTGTGAATATTCCCAGAACCAAGACCGGATAAGATTGTTGCAAATGCAGCAAAATTTATCTCGGAAGCGGGGTGTCCCCTGCCCATCGACGAAGCCTGTGGAAACAAAATGGCCGGGAGTGCCCCCAGCCATTGCTCATGAATTCTTGCGTGCTCAACTCAGAGGTGGTTGGCGTGTAGCGCCATGGCATTGCCTTCTGAGTCAATGAAAAATGCCATGTAGCCGATCTCGTCGGAGATCTTGGTGGCGGGCATGGTGACGGTGCCGCCTGCAGGTTCGATGCGGTCCACGGCAGCCTGCAATGAGGGATTGGCATTGAGGTACACGATGGAACCTGTCTGTGAGGGTGTGTGCATGGGGCTCTGGACGAGTGCGCCGCCGACCTTGTCGGGTGCTGCTGGGAAAAAGCTCATCAGCATACCCATCATGTCCGTGACCGGCTCCAATGCGGTGGCAAAGACTTGTTCGTAAAATGTCTTGGCGCGGTGGATGTCGGTGGCGGGTACCTCGAACCAGTTCAATGCATTTGCATTCTTGTCCATTTTCTGTGTGGGATTTAAGGGTTTTGGGAAAATGTGAGAATGGTTGAAGGTAGGGTTTTGAGGGGCATTTGGCAAATCTTGCAACATTATTTTTCGCGGTTCGACCCCGCCTCTTTCATCATGGCAGCCCCGAGTTATCAAAGGGACAACCCGGGGCGTGGCCATGAATCTGAGTGAAAAGCGTCAATAGGTATTGATGTCGATCTGCGGCATGACGGTGAAGAGCTTCACGATGGTCTCGCCGAGTTCGAATCCGTCCACGTGGATGATGTAGGCGCCGCTGGAGACGGGCACCCCGTCGGCGTTTTTGAGGTCCCAGGTCTGCTCGGGGGAGCTTGAATTCTTGTCGTAGGTCCTGATCAAGGAGCCGCTGAGGTTGTAGATGCGGATCTTGCAGCGCTGGGGCAGGTTGGTGACCTTGACAATGGTCTGGACTGGTGCGCGCTCGTATTCGCTGAAGCCATAATATGGATTGGGGACGACCCGGACATCCTGGAGGAGCGATTGGGTGGCCACGGGGGTGACTCCGGTCTGTGCGGCGAAGTCTTCGGTGTTGAACTCGAAGAGGGGCACGTCGGTGGAGTTGGGGCGCGGGGTGAATGGCTGGTTCACACGGAGGGAAACCCGGGTCTCGCAGGGGATGTCCTCGTACTTTTCCCAATCGTGGTCACCGAGTCCCATGGGCACGCCCACCCAGGCTACATCTTTATAGACCCTGGCGAGGTAGGTGGGGTTGACCCAAGGATCGGTGGTGAGGGTGGGCTCCAGCAATATCTGCGCCCCGGAGCCGTGCTTGGTTTCCTGTGCGAGGATGGTGTGGATGAAGGCGCATTCGTCGTAGGGGGTATTGGAGACATAGACATAGTGCCGCCCGCCCGCTGCGAGTCCTCCACTGCCGAAGCTTGCGGTGGGGTTCCACAGCATGTCACCGCCCCGGTTCGTCTTGTCCCAAGTGTTTTCCCCGAAGAAGATGTTCAGTCGCTGTCCGGTGTTCACGTCGATGGCGTAACCGGGGAACATGCTCCATCCCTGGGTGTTGACGTCCAGGTTTCCGGGCATGGGGCGGAGGCTGCGGTCCAGTCCCATCTGGTATTTGGCGGCGAGTGCGTTTGCCCCCGAGCCATTGGCGTAAGCGGGGGAGGTCTCCACGACCACACAGCGCGACCACTTGGTGGGGTCGGGGGTGATGACGATGTCCACGTCCGGGAGCTCTGCGAGGCTGGTCATGCTGTCCGCCTTCACGTTGAAACTGGCGGCGCCGAGTCCTACATTCACGCCGGGTGCGACCGCACCGCTGGGGTCGTCCATCACGAATCCCCGGACAAGGCACATCGGTGACCAGGTGCCGCCGAGCATCTGCTCGTAGTTTTCCTCGGGATCGTAGATCTGCGCGTTGCGTACCCCGACCTGCTGCACGCCTCTGTCAAAGGTGTCGATGCCTGACATGATCCAATCGGCGAACCTGACGCGGTCGATGTCGGGGAAACCTCCCAGCCATTCCTTGCTGGCGTCCGCGTAAGACTGCCTTGCGGCGATGACGGGATTGTAATCCTTCTCGGCGACACCTGATCCACGTGGGTCGGTCACTGAGATGGCCAATCCATGCTCTGGGATCACCCGCTCGACGCCACTGAGGGGGGCAGGCCGCAGGCTGAGGACGGTATTGGTGGCACTGTCCCGCCGCTCGATGTAGGTGCTCTGGAAGATCGCGTCGTCGCCATGGTAGAGGATCCACTCTATCCGCTCCTGGTCGATGGCCGTGCCAGATGGCAGCCCCTGGACATGCTCTGGAACGCCGGTGGCGCGGTCGCGCACGACCTCGACGTAGTAGGTTCCCCGCTGTACGCTCTTGGGATCGGTGACCCGGACAGCGATGGGGCCCTTGCCGGGAAGGTAACCGAGGCGGCTCAGGACCTGCCCATCGACTACGGCGGCCTCCGTCTCGGGCCTGAACTGGACATCGCGCCCGCCGTTGCCGACACCCCCTAGCTGGTCGATGGGGAGTTCGTCACCATAGAGCGAGGAAAGGATGGTGCCATTGGCCTCGAAGTTTACGCGGTGCGGCAGGGCGGGTACCCGGCGGAATGGGCCATTGCCCTGGACGAATTTGCGGCCCTCGCTGGGGATGCCGTTCCATGCGTAGGCAATGGCATAGTAGTAGTAGGTGGTGTAGTTGTGCAGGCGGCGGTCCGCCCCCTCGGCGAAGAGGTCCTCGACCACGCGGACACTGTGGAAGATGCCCTTGTTCTCTCCCTCGACCATGACCTGGTCCACCACGATGGGGTCATTGATGCCGGGGACGTGGGTCTCGGTGCGGTTGACGATGGTGGTGACGGTGTCCTTGAGGTCGCACTGTGCCACGAGGCGAGCGCGGTCGGTGTCGAAAAGTTCGCTGTTGGAGACGGTGCCGTCCTTGAGTTGGAAGACCATGTAGCCTTGGAACTGGAACTCCGGGTCGGTCACGCCCTGTGCGGCGAGCGCGGGGTCGATCTGGCTGTAGCGCTCGTTGAAGTTGTTGGAGGAGGTGGGGC
>JAXLVK010000046.1:0-50694 GCA_046329055.1 Bacteroidia bacterium | reverse complement strand
CCTCCTCCCCTACCTCACGAGCCTGTGACCATGAAAAAAATTCCTGCTTTTGTCTATTTCTTCCCCGGACTGCTGTTTGGGGTGATCCTGTTGCGTGCCGAGGTGGTGTCCTGGTACCGGATTCAGGAGATGTTTCATTTTCAGTCGTTCCACATGTATGGGGTGATCGGCTCGGCTGTGGCTGTGGGGGCTGGGTCGCTGTGGATATTGCGGCGGATGAAGGTGCGTTCCATGGAAGGCGAGGCGATTGCTACACAGCCGGCGACTTTGAGGTGGAAGGCGAATGTGGGGGGTGGTTTTTTGTTTGGGCTGGGCTGGGCGGTGACGGGGGCTTGTCCTGGGCCGATTTATGCGCTGATGGGACATGGGCTGCTGCCTTATGTGGTGATTTTTGTGAGTGCTGCTGTGGGAGCGGTGGTTTATCAGGTCACGAATAGGAGTTGATGATTGTGCATTGATCATTCAATGTCGTTAAGTTAAGCCGTGGCGCGTGGCCTCCCGGCCCCTTTGACAGGCTCAGGGCACGCGCCGGGCTACCGAACGTTTGCCTTGGGCATGCGCGGATCTGAAGCCTAAATCGACTCTTTTCGCCAGAGGCATCCCGATGCTCGGGACGATCGGCGTGCGGCAGAACCTTGCGTATTCCTCGGTTCGTACCGCCGCCTCTTCACTTAACGATATTGATTCACAATTGATCATTCAAAGTCGTCAAGTGGCGGCTGCGTCTCGCTCCCGATGCTCGTGAACCCTGCACAAGCCTTCGGCGGAGTCGATCTGGATCGTCGTTTTTTGTTACCATTGAGTGCCTTCGCCAGCGGCTTGAGCAGGGTAGCCCTGCGGTAAGAAGCGAGGAATACGCTGCTTCTGCCGCGGGCTCAGCACAACTGTCATGGGCTCGGATTCGTCTAGATTTAGAGCGATTGCCCTGGGTGAGGTATCACATGGGGAGGGTGCGCAAGAATCATTTTCGTGCATGATGGCAGTCATGATGGTTTTGGTGGGTGCTGGGGAAATTTGCGGAAACTGAGAAAAGGCTCGACTGGGGTCTTGCTGAATGGTATCCACGCTTAAAATTATTTTCCCGATGAAGACGCAGATTTCCACTAGGATTTTGACATGGCTTGCATTGGCATTGCTTCAAATTGGTGCAGTGCAGGGGCAACCGATTTGGACGCAAAAGGCTGATCACCTTGGTGCGGCGCGGTACGATTTTGCGGGGTTCAGTGCCAATGGCAAGGGCTATATTGGGGGCGGTCGGTATGCTGGTCCGTTCAATGCGATCAGCGAATGGCAGGAATTCAATCCCTTGATGAATTCATGGAGCATGGTGGCGGCAATGCCTCTCCCCTATACGGGTTTGAATGCATTTGAAGTGGGCGGATATGGCTATGTCTGCAATGGGGTCAATGACATCACCTACAATTACGATACACAGCGGTACAATCACTTGGGCAACAATTGGGGGACATTTGCGGCGATGAATTATCCGAGATTGCATGCCGCAAGTGCATCGAATGGCGCGAAGGGGTATATCATTGGCGGCTATGGGTTCATGGCTGAGCCGCTGCGGGATTTGTGGGAATATGACCCCATCCTGGATTCATGGACGGAAAGGGATACACTGCCTTTTGCTGCCGCCCGGTACAATGCCACTGCATTTTCTATCGATGGAAATGTCTTCCTCTTTGGCGGGTGGAATGATGTGGATTACCTGAGCGATCTCTGGAAATATGATACCACGACGATGCATTGGACACAAGTCAGCTCCATGCCTGCGACGGGACGTGAATTGAGCCTGGCCATGGTGCTGAATGGGGAGGCGTATATTGTGGGAGGGATACGGTCACCGGCGCCACGAATGAGGTCTGGAAGTACAATGCGGGCAATGACGCGTGGACGCAATTGGCAAATTTCCCGGGAACGCATGCGCCTACGGGCGGGGCATCATTTGTGATCGGTGGCAAGGGATATATTGTACCAGGGAATGGGACATCGGAGTGCTGGGAGTTTGATTTGAATTTGGTGGGGGTGGCACCTGAAAATGGACCGGAAACAAGGCTGGAACTGTATGCAATCCTGTGACGGGTCAGGCAGTGGTCAAACTACCCAAGGGCTTTGTCAGCCCTGCGCAGGTGGACGTGTATGATGGGAAGGGATGCCGCATGAAGACGTATTTCACCAATGGTGAGCGCATGGCCCTACGAGGAGAAGATTATCGAAGGATTTACTTCCTGCAAGCGGTGGACGCTGGTTCCCGGGGATGTGGTGCGGATGGTGGTTGAGGAGTAGAGAGGGTGCTCCCTCCTAGAAGATGGTCAGGAGCTTGATGGCTAGGCCGTAGGGGGTGAAGCTATCGATGTTCCGGTCTGGATGCCGGGTTCGATGACGAGCAGAATGCAATGGCCTCATTCCGCAACATGAACTGAGGGACTTGCAGGGTTCTGCGATGCGCATGGTGGCTGTGGCGGGATGCCAAGGTTGAATGGCTTCAAGGCTGAAATCTGTGTCGGGTCGGTATTTGCGCGGCTTGGCATTGTCAGCAATGGGCGCAAGGACAAGGTGGAAACGGAAGTGGCTATTGGAGTAGCACCCTGTGAAAGATGAAATTGTCTGGGAGGGCGAAATCGGAATAGATCATCTGGCGATCCGGCGAGATGTAGAATTCATGGGCGAGGTGGACCAATTGGTGAAAATGGGCCTTTGTGTCGAATTCGACTTTGGCGATGTGGGGCGCAAGCTCAACCCAATTGGTGGATGCCTCGGAATGCAGGTCCGGATTTGCCCGCAGCTGGTCGGCGATGGCCTTGCTGAGGCGGTTGGTAAGGTGCCGTCGCCCATGGCTTTGTCGAATGAGGATGGAATTCCGGAAGGATTTGGAGGCCCTCGAAGCCTGCCGAAGATGGCTCCGGCCTTGCGTGAGGGCTCAAAAGCGGCGTCGTTCAAGACTCTATCGGCGTTGAGGCTGGACTTCCGGCGGGCATAGTACTTGCCCCTGTAGGTGTAGTAGGTCATGTCCCCGACGGTGCCTTTACCAAGTGAAATGGATTCTTAGCTTTTGCCATGTCTTCTTCAGTATGTGGGTTAATCAAAATGAACGTGGTCAAGTGGTTGTTGACCAATTTAGGACAGAGCGGAAAAAATGCAAGTGGCCGGAGAATTTTTGGGGAATGGCGCGGGGCTGTGAACTGCGGATGGGCCGAATCTGCTCAGAATGGGGCATGAAGCATATCCGAAGGGCATACGAGGAATATGCGAGGAACATACGAGGAGTATGCGGACTATACGCGGAGAAAACGGGGAGTGTAGGCGGAGTGAAGGCGGAGTAATTGGGTTGGGGGGAGTGGTTGTGGGACGGGGCTTCTTTAGGTGCTCGGTGAATATGGATTTTTGGGGGGTGGTGCAGGATTTGGAGGGGAGGGATTTGCAAATGGACGAGAAAACGGTAAATTTGAAGGGCATGCCCGTGCTGATGCCATACGACCACGATGCTTAGGTTTCAATTCTGAACGGATCAGCAACGCCGCTCTGGGTGAAATCAAGGAACTGCTAGACCGCTTATGCCCCGGCAAGAGATGGGGCAAAGTGACTGCCGGTTGCTTGCTTCACGTGATGACTCTCATGCTCGCAGGCTGCTTTTTGTGAAGCTCGCCGCGCCACAATCGTATTTCGAGCAGGGCCAATTGTCTTGGTGTACCTACTCGACCGAAATGAGCCCGGAATCCTCAAGGCTCTACCGATTACGATGCCGAAAGGGGAGGTGCCTATCGATCGAAGATGGCATGAGGCTTCCCGCCCAAATTTTACCCGTAGCCCTGCATCAAAAGATGGATGAGTGGCTGTCCAAATCCGCATTTGGCAAGGGTGCGGAAGAAGGTCTATCTCCTGTCCGCAGATGCGGTACAAGCCATACTGGCGATCTTGGCTGCAGATGCGCAACTCTCCGACAGGATCGAGCCGCTATCCGCGCATGCTTTTGAAAAGCACCAAGTACGAGATTCACCCCTGGCAACTGTTGTGTATCTGGTTTTGGGTTATGTCCGGCACTATGGGACGCAAGCCTCGGTGGGCATTGCATTCTCTGAAACGGAATTTCGGTTACCTCAAAAGCAAAATGGTGGGGATCATTCGGCTTTCAATGGGTACCTGGATGCTGGGGATCAGTTTGCCGGAATGAAGTATTATCGGAGATACCTTTTCGAGAGACCGAATGCGCCTGGCAGGTATTTTTTGTGATGCAGCGGACAGCTATTCCATTGAGCCACAGGATGCCGTGATTGCCTTCTACCAGAGCTCGCCGTGGCTGCTTGCCACACTGGGCTTTCGTTGACACCCAAGGCAGGAATTTCCATTTCGAGCCCTCGAAGCCCAGCATTTTGCAATGGCTGCTGAGCAGGCCGTCACTTTATGAGCTGGACTATGCGCTCTCGGTTGGCAAATGCGGGCGTGCTGGATGTGGGATTTGCGCGGCTGCTGAGAACTTTGGCTGGGAGGATGGTTTCGGGTGGGGAGTAGTTGTGGGGCAACCAAGGGCTAGGCGGTGACACCCTCTGCCAAGGCTAATTACCAGGTAGATACAACTGTGGATTAAGGAAAACTGCAAAAAATTAATGATACACTTCTATCTAAATTCCATCGATTTGATCGCCGTCTCGAACAGCCCCCGATAGTCGCCAAATGAAACAATTGGAGCGGTTGCGGTCAAAACATTTGCAAATTCCTTGTAATAGATGTAGCATTCCATTTGCATTAGACTTGCTGAGACACCACCAGAGCATTCGATAAGAAAAGCCTTTTGGTGGTCCACGTATATTTTTTCAGCACGAGTTATCTTGACATTTGGTGTTGCAGCACGATATGACTCCAACAACATCTCTTTCGAGTAATCATGTGCTGTAATTCCGCGTTCCTCTGGCACCCGTTCCGTTACATTGACCAAAATGCTTGACCCGTAGTCATCCACAAATTTTGAATCGATATGCCTTCCAGTCGCGGTCGTTTTCACGAAGGATTTAGGGATGGCAATTGAATAAGGATAAGCTAGACTGGAATAGGTAGTATTCCAGTCATAGAGGGTTTGCGAGAAACCAAAGATTGACGAGACAAGGAGAAAAATGAAGAACGTTACCGTTCTCATTGGTGTACTTTTAGTCAGGGATATAACTTACTACTAGGACAAACGCCTGCCTGATCGTCCAGAAAAAGAACCCCATTGCCAGTGGAACGTGCCATCCGTTGTCACCAAAAAGCGCAAACAATGCATAGCATGAAAATGCGGTTCCCACTCCAATAAGGAAATTTTTTTGCCTTTGCGACACTTTCTCATTTGCCACCGGAGCTTTGGGAAAGTTTGAACTAGAAGATGAGTGGCTGGCTGTATTTTCTGGTCTTTCAGTCTTGCCCTTTTGTTCTGATTGACTTACTGGGGCCTCAGATTCTTGGAAAGTTGATTCGCGCAGGTCAAAGAATTCAGAATCATATTTTCTTCGTTTAATCGGATCAGAAAGCAGGTCGTATGCTTCTTTAACATTCAGGAATTGTCCCTCAAAAAATTTATCCCCATTGTGCAAATCGGGATGAAACTTTGAAGCATAATACCTGTATGCTTTTCTGATTTCGTCCTGGGAAGCGTTCCTGTCCAATCCTAGGATTTGATAGTAGTTCTTTTTCAAGGTGCTAACGCTTGATTTCTATTGAATCTTATAAGGATTTCTTGCTGCTGCCAGCTACCAAGGAAATGCCCCCAAAGAACATCATAACGAGTAGGATGATTCCAAAAGGTGAATGCGTGATTCTACCTCCAGATGCGATCGTCCCGAGTAAATTCAGGACTGGAAGGGCAATCAAAACTATTCCGATTCCTTTTTTCATAGTATGTACAAAGGCTTTCCTAACTGTGTTCACTTCCAATTTGCAATGGCAATTTACGAATAACTTCTTCAGAATCCACCCGAATTAGTTGCGGCCCAACCAATTCGCTACTTGTTGAATATCTCTACACTCTTTGGTCCCTCCTGGCTTGCAAAACAAAAAAGCCGCTGAACCAGCAACTCTTCCCGAGAATCAAGCCGTCTTGGCCTACCGCTCTCCCTCCCGTACATCTCGCACTCGTTAATGGCGTACATTCAGCCCTGAGTCCCGTAACGCGACTTCTCCATCACAGCGAGCTGCCCGCGCTCCTTGTCAAAGCACTTCTTGCCATTTTCTAGTTTTTTTCCTAATTTCGGGGGAATCGTAAATGTTTGCCTGCAATGAAACGACATCTCCTTCTCCTGTCGGCGTTCCTCTCTGTCAATTGGGCTTGGGCGCAAACCGCTTACCTTGACACTACATTCACCAATTATTTCCGGCGGACGGCGGGATGGACGGCGGGGGACGCCACGATTTCCGTCCCGTTGGGGAACGGGGAGGTCGCGTGGCTTTTCGGCGACAGCTATATCGACAATGTGCAGCCAAACGGTACCATACCATGCCTTTTTCAAGTGCGGAATTGCATGACGCTGCAAGCACTTTCAAGCTTGAACTCCATGACCACTCTCCTCGACAATTCACAAACCGGCGTTCACCGGACACCGTTTAAATTGGGGACATCCGTAGATACCACTGTGTTTTGGCCGAATGGGGGCTATGTGCAAGGTGACACTGCTCTCTTGTTTCTCGCGATTTGCAAACTCGAGTTTGGCGCATTTGGGAAATTATGTTTGCAAGTATGTAATTTCTACTTGTATCGATTACTTCAGCAATTGCCTGTAAACGACATTATCTATTTGGGCAATGCCGTCTTGTATGATTCCACGAGTAATTATTTGTATCTGTATGCTTAACAAGCTCAATTGGATCGTCTTTGAGCCTTATGTGGTACGTGTGCAGGCCAACAACTTGTTTGGGGCCTGGGAATATCATACCGGAAACGGAAATTGGTGCACCAACCCTGCCATGGCTATTCCAATCAATAATAATAATTTGAATGTCTCTGCGGGTTTTTCTGTCTTCCAGCGAAGTGGGAAATACTACCTCATTACCAAAAGAATAGCTGCCTTACATGCGGTTTGGGATTGAAACTGTACTCGCAATTTAGCACGCATATGGCCCTTTTGCTAATACCACGCTCCTCTATACCATCGACGATACATATCAGGGTGACACCTTGGTCACCTACAGTACCCACCGCCATCCCGAATTCATTCAAAACAATGAACTTTTGCTTTCGTACAATGTGAACGGAACCGTTTTTGATACCACTGCACCCCATCTATGCCCTTCGCCCCTGTGTGAATCCCTTTACCGACCGCATGCCTGCGAACTTGTATCGTCCACGATTCGTTCGGGTCCCGTTGGAATTGATGGATCCCGATTTGGGCATGGAGGAAGTCCAACAACCTGTCATGGATGCAAGCCCCAATCCCCTTCCAACGCCGATTGACATTGCGGTTGCTTGAGGCTGCTGGGCAATGGATCGACCTCAAGATATGCAATGTGATGGGGCAGGTATTGGTCGGCAAACCGTCCATGCTGACCATGAAGGCAAGGTGGTCATAGACGGGATGGCATTGCCGAATGGGTTGTTGTGGGTTCAATTGCAAGGTGGCCGGTTTGGTGTAGTGGAAAAGGTCTTGAAGGTGGAATGAGCCATTCCGTCCTGATCGGGCCGTGAATCCCGTTTTGGGAGTCAATTTTCGGCTTTGCCAAGGGGCCTATGGCTGTTTGTCTGGGCTTCTGAAGGGCCATGAACAAGGAGTACCCATACATAGGAGGTGCATCTAGGCTTTCTTCGCGCGTGCCACTGCTCAGCAAGATGGCCGTCATCTCACAGAATCGGGAATATCCTTCAATGTCCATTTGAACAAAATCCCGCTTACAACCTCCGCAACCCCATCACCGCCTTCTTCTTCATCTCATCCACGAACCTAGAGTAGATAGTTGTCGTGGTGGAGTTGAGTGGCCTAGCAGCTTGCTCTGGGTGAGGTTGGCACCGTTTCCAAAGGTCACTGCCTCGAAAATTTGGCGAATCTTTTGAAACTGCACGGACATGTACAATTACTCCTCATTGGCCTACCCGTCACAATGAATACGCACTTGTTTCTACCTCCAAATTGGGGTAGATTGGCAAGGCCAAGACGATCCAAAGCTGGAACTTGGGAAGATTCAGAAATGCTTTGGGCTTGGAATTGGCAGAATTGGGTTGACGGAAATACATGCACATGAAAAAGTTCGACCTCAACATTGAGAAAATCCTAGAGAATTGGGAGACCTATCACGCGATTCGGGAGATCATTGCAAACGCGCTGGATGAGCAGTTGCTTACCAAGTCCGGCGAGGTGGAGATTCGGAAGCAGGGAGCCACGTGGGTCATCCGCGACTTTGGCCGTGGGCTGCGTTATACCCACCTCACGCAAAACGAGAATCAAGAGAAGCTAAAGAACGCCTCCGTTATCGGCAAGTTTGGGATTGGGTTGAAGGATGCGTTGGCTACATTTGACAGGAAGGCCATACCTGTCACGGCCAATTCCAAGCACAGCAGGATTACCATAGCCAGGATGGCCAAGGATGGGTTTGAGGACATAGTCACCTTGCATGGGATCATTGAACCTCCGATTGACAAGAAGTTCATAGGAACGGAGTTTCGACTAGAGGGCGTATCGGATAAGGACATCGAGCGTGCAAAAAGCTTGTTCCTGAGATTTTCCGGCGAACGTGTGATTGAAAGCACTCGGCAAGGGCAAGTCGTGGAACGCAAGGGCAAATTTGGAAACATCTACATCAATGGAGTGAAGGTTGCCGAGGAGGAGAATTTTCTCTTCAGCTACAATATCACAGTCCTGAATTCGCAAATCAGGAGGGCGCTCAACCGCGAGAGGACAAATGTAGGAAGGAGCGCCTACACGGATTCGGTGAAGAAAATCCTGCTCGCGTCCCAGACAAAGGAGGTTGCGGAGTTGCTTGCGGGGGACTTGGAAAAGATCAGCAAGGGAACCGAGCATGACGAGTTGCGATGGATAGACGTGCAGGAGCATTCCGTCAAAATCCTGAACCAGCAAGGCCGATATCTCTTCATCACTGCGGCTGAGGCGATGAGCAGCCCCGACATGGTTGATGAAGCAAAAAGGGGCGGATATGGCGTGGTCGTCATTCCAGAAAGCCTTGGTTACAAGATACGTGGTTTGAGTGACCACACAGGGAACCCCATCATTGATTTTGGGCAGTTCGCCGCCAACTATGGCGATAGCTTCGTGTATGAGTTCATCGACCCTAAGAAGCTCACTGCAATGGAACTGGAGGTTTACCAACATACCGAAACGATTGTCGGCCTATTCGGTGGCAAGCCAAGGAATGTCGCGGCGATCAAGATTTCCGCCACAATGCGAAAGGACTTCTTTGCGAACAATGAGACCCTAGGCTGTTGGGACGAAAGAACGAATTCTATTGTCGTTTCGAGAAAAATTCTGAGGTCAATCAAATACTATTCAGGCACGTTGATTCATGAGCTTGTCCATGCAAAGACGGGCCATGAGGACGTAACGAGGGATTTCGAGAACGCACTAACTGTCACCATTGGGCGGCTTTGCGGGTTGTTTTTTGAGGATGTGTAACAATGAAAAAATTAGTACCTTCAACCCTCAAAAATCTAAGCAAAACCTCCTCCTCTTGATACAACTTAATTATTGTCTCAAAATTTTCCTTGAGGTATTGCTTTTCCATTTTGATGCCTTTTATGCAATTCAAGCAATCACTTGTGGTCTGCGCCATAGGAAAAGTTTTTTGGCCAAGCCTGAGGGTGGATAGAACCCTTAGCAAAGGAATGCAAAAATCCGTTTCCATAGAATACGGGTCAAAATTGCCAGACTCCATTCTAGGCAATATTTCTTTGCCAAACAGCTCCAATATTGGCTTGTACCTTGGATCGTTGGTGGGGTCACTCTTGAGTTCCGCTTCAAGCTGAATGCTGTATTCCGCAAACTGCTTCAGGAGAGTTTGCAGGTTTTTGGATAAGTTGGTCGTATGACCCGACGTTTCGTGAAGATAAGTTTCAAACTTGGTTTTGGTGGTTAGCAATAAATTTCTAAGTATGCTTACGAAGACCATTATCCTATTTGAAATTGAAACTGCTTCTTCATACTTCTTGCGTTTTACCCTCTCGATGTACTCTAAAAAATCAGCCTTATCTAGCGAAAGAAATGCCTCACAATCAAGAATTTGAACGGCATTTAGCACAGGCACTTCAAATTTTTCTTGATTATGGATCGCAAGAAAATCCGTCAAATACTTGACCTGAATTTGAATTGGTGATTCAAGGCAATTTAGCTCTGCAATCCATCTTTTTCCTGCTCGCTTTATACGCTTACGATCCGTAATTCGGTCAATACTCCGATTGACCAGAATACCTAGCAGCAGTGTAAATACAGGCAAGATGTACAACCAAAGGCTAGGACTCTTGGCCTCCATGATATATACCCTAACGGATTGATTCTTGATGTCTCCATTTCCGAGAACAATCGAATCATTTGTGGAAACTTTGACGGTGTCGCTGAGCGGAACTATTGAGGGGGGCAGCGCACTTGAATCAACTACGATATTTTTCGTTTTCACAGAGTCTCGGGCCGCGAGGTGATTTGATTTTGGAGTCTTCGAATTGCCTTCCACTTGAGCCAAGGGAAGGATTGGTAGCAAAACTACCCAAAGTGTGACTAGGACGAGATAGACGTGAGCTTTTATCATGCTGCAAAGATAGAATGAGAGGATGATTGTTATGCAATGGCTTGTTTGTGGCGTACACATGACGCGATGGAAGAAACTTGGGTTTCTAAACTCTTTTCAAATTGTTCCTCACAATCTCGGCAACCCCATCACTGCCTTCTTTTTCATCTCGTCCACGACCTTGGCGTGATCATCATCGTGGTGATGTTGGTGTGGCCCAGCTTGCTCACTGTGTAGAGGTCGGCACCATGCTCCAAGGTCATCGTCGCGAAGGTGTGGCGGGCCATGTGGAATTGCAGGGACTTGTCCGGCCCCGCATCCTTGGCCCACCGCTTGAGGACGACATTGGCCCGCTTGTTCCTGAACCTGTCCTCGGAGCCGTCTGCGCACCAAGGGAACACTGGGTCAGTCTCCTTGTGTGTGGCACCTCGGCTTGGGTTTCGAGGATGCTTCCCGAAAAAATTCGGGACAAGCACGGCTTGGTCGGGCATGGGGATGGTGAGCGGGAGGTCGGTCTTCTTGATCTGCATCTCCAGGGCGTAGTAGGTGTCGCCGTCCTTGTTGGTGATGCGCTTCGCCTGCGACCCTTTTAGGTGGCTCAGGTCGCTACATCGCAGCCCCGAGAAGCAGGAGAACAGGAACGCCGCCCAAATCTCCGGGTTGGTCTTGGTCTCGGCATTCGCCAACGGCCGCAGCTCGTCGAGGTGAGGTACTTAGGGAGCGACTTTTCGGAGTCGCGGCCTGTCCTCCTTGCGGGATTTCTTGAAGAGTTGCCGACAATCATGATCAATGAATGCCTAGGCTGGGGTTCCACTGGACAGTTTTCTACGGATTTGGCCACGCCATTACCGCGAAGTAAAACCCGCATACTCCGCCTTTACTCCGCCTGGAAATTGGGGAAATGGGGATTTGCCCGTTCGTTCAATGGGAGTGCGACTTCGTCAATTGCTAATGGTTTGTTCAAGGTCTCTGGATTTGGCGGGAGCGTGAATTTGTATAAACTGGAAGCCAAGCGATGAAAATGAATTGGTGGGCTGTTTGGAGGATTTGCTTTCTTTTCGATTGGGCTGGGATGGCTTTTCTTGTCATCTGCGTGAAACTGGGGCAAAGTCGCGACTTTGCCCCTACGAGCGTAGGATAGTGATGGTGTCAGGGCTTGGAGCCAAGTCGCGACTTGGCCCCTATGGGATTGGGGTCGTGATGAATTGTCGGGGGTTGGGGCCAAGTCGACTTGGCCTACGGGATTGGTTAACGCTTGGTTGTGGTATGGTCTGGGTTTGATTGTTGAAATTGACGCGATTTGATCTTTGGTTCAACTCCTGTAAATGGATTAGAACGATATTCACCCCCGAAACTAAAATCGAACGCGATGAAAAAGCATACTACTCTTGGGTACAGTGGTCTCAGCATCAACCGGATGGGGCTTGGATGCATGGGGATGTCGGAATTTTATGGGGCTGGGGATGAGGGAGTCGATCCGGACGCTGCACCGGGCGGTGGAGTTGGGGGTGAATTTCTTGGATACGGCGGATATGTATGGGAGCGGGGCGATCGAACGGCTGCTGGGAAGGCTTTCAGAGGGTCGCTGGGATGGGGTGGTGCTGGCGACGAAATTTGCGCGGTGATGCGGGGCGAAAATGGGAGTTCCTGGGGATCAATGCCGGAAGCCGGACTATATCCGCAAGGCCTGCGATGAAGTCTGGAACGGCTGGGGTGAAGCTGATCGACCTCTACCATGCGGAAAGGCTCCGCAGGTGGAGATTGAGAGATGTGGGGACGATGAAGGAACTGGTGCTGCAAGGCAAGGTGAAATACATCGGGCTGTCGGAGGTGGATGCGGAGACGCTGCGGCGGGCGCATGCGGTGCATCCGATTTCGGCGCTGCAATCGGAATATTCGCTGTGGAGCCGGGAGCCGGAGGCGGAGTTGCTGGATGTCTGTGAGGAGCTGGGGATCACGTTTGTGGCGTACAGTCCGCTTGGGCGCGGGTTCCTGACGGGGGCGATCAAAAAAGGCCGCGCGGATATGGAGGAGAGTTTTCGGTTGCGGAATCCGAGATTTACGGATGAGGCGATTGCGAAGAACCTGCAATTTGTGGAGGTGATCGAGCAGATCGCGGCGCGAAGGGCGTGACAGAAAGGCGCAGATCGCGCTGGCTTGGGTACTGCGAGTGAATGATGAGATCACGGCGATTCCGGGGGCTCAAGAAGATTCACCGACTGGAGGAGAATTTGGGGGCGCTGAAAGTGAATCTGACGGCTACGGATTTGGAGGAGATCGAGGCGGCGGTGCTGCAGAGAGACGGTGGGAGGGCGATGATACTGAGGTTTGGTTGAAAGTTGATAGGGGATAGTTGATGCGGGAGTGTGGATTTCTGAATCAGAATTATAGAATTTCTGGAATTACAGAACGAGAGCTGCTATTTTATGGCCTTTGGGTGGCTTGATTAGCGAGCTAGATCCTTCTCTCGATGCTCGGGATCAGGATGACGGGCTGGGGAGATGTGCATTTTGGGCTGGGTGCACATATTTGCTCCTTCTGGGCTCGCATGGATTTGGGCTTTGGGATTGGCGGATATGTCCTACAAAATCTTCTTTTTTTGGTTTGCGGTGTTGGGTTGGGTGCTGGGGCTGACGGTGCATCTGCTGGCGATGGCGGGGGTGGATGTGCTGGATGCGGTGCGGTATGTCTGGGTGCTGCATATCGGCATCTTTGTGGCGCTGATTCCAGGAGTCTTTGAGCTCGAAAGCGGAGGAGAATCCTGCTCCTGATTTGGAAGGAATGGGGCCGATCAAAAGACGCATTCAATGGCTAGTGCGTCTGCTTGCGCCGACTCCTGGGTGGTTGATCCTGCTGGCAATCGTTGGGTTTTACTATGCATTCTTCAATTTTATGGTGTTCGCGATGAACAATCCAACTTTACCTGGCATCCGCGATGGACAATACATCCTTCACAGCCATGGGAAGCTGATCCAGGCCGATCACGGAGCAGGGTATCACCTGGCACAAGCGAATGAGGGCGGGGGGTTTTCGGGGCATTGGATCGCAGTTTATGGGATCGCGATGGTGATTTGGTGACATCCCTTCTCAAGGAAGAAGCGGAAATCTAGGCTTGTGGGTGAGGGTGTTGGAGGGATGGAATGGCTTCTTGTTCGGGCTTGGATTTTCTTAGAGATGGTGGTCATGGCTTATCTTTGCCAATTCTGACACAACTATGGTGGCTGGCTTTTGCCATGTGGGACAGTTTATTAATTTCGTCCTCCAAACGATTCTAATCTGATGACGAAAGCATATTTGAACCTTGTTTGCTTTTTCTCTTGGGCATGGCTTCACTGGATGTGATGGGGCAATGCGGTCTGGCACAGGTCACTGGCAATCAGACTCCGTGCAAGTACAGCACCCAAACCTTGTATGCCGCGAACCCTACGCCGGGGGCCATCTGCGGATTGCATGGCTCCGGGGTGACCGTGTTGCAGAACAATGGCTCCTCGATCACCTGCCTATCCCAATAGCGGGAACTTCTTCTGTAGCATGAATCAGCATTGTATCAACGTCGGCTCCACCACTACGAATTTCGTGGTGTATGTGAATCAGGCGAATCTCCGAGCGGACAGGGGGCAGGGTGGATCATCATAAGCCCTGACACGGTCGTGGCTGGTGTCAGCACGAACTACGACTTCTATTGGAACCACGTGCCGATCGGACAGGAACGAACTGTACCCATATCCTGCGTTATGACTCGCCCACTTCGTGGAATGCGAGCATTGTCCATAGCATCCTCAACACCACCGCAACGTGGCATGCCGACACCCGCCCCATCACCATGCTGCGGCAACCTATCCGACGGGCAAGATTGGCATCGCGGTGTATCCTGCCAATGCCTGCTCGGACACCTGCTACCGGAGCTTGACCGTGCTTGGAGCATTGGTGGGGCCTGCGGTGAATTGCTCAGGCGACATCGTGACCTACAATTTGCCAACGAGGACGGTCAGCAACTGGAGTGCGATGCGAGTGGCACGATCCTGTCCGGACAAGAGACCATGCCGTCACTGTGCAATGGAATACCGTTAGCACGAACTCGATCCTGTGCACCTGGAGTCATGCCAACTGGGGCACCCGCACCACACGCCGGGCATCACCGTGGGAACCATGGGCAGTCCGACCATCATGAGCAACACGCTCCTGTGCAACAACTCACAGAACTATACCGTCACCAATCAGGCCGGACATAGCTACCGATGGATAGTAGGAGCAGGGTGAACGGGAGCTTCACCAATACCCTCAGCCTCACAGCCTCCAATGACCCGTCCTATGCCATCGTCCTGACGGACTCCATCGGGACATGCGTGGCGACCGCCAATTTGATCGTTACCAATCCGGTGTTTCCGCATCCCACGCTTGCTGCACCCTCGATGCTTGTGTTGGCACGACGATCAGCGCCTCGGTGGCTGCCGTCCCTGGGGCCGCGCCGCCAGAACACAGGAGAGGACGATCCTGTCTGGAGCGGGTACCAATGCGATCACATTTCGGTATTCCACGTGGCAAAGCATTGCTCAGCGTCCAGTGATCTGGGTGGCTGCCGCATCGAAGTAGGTCGCGGACCATCAGCCTGAACTCGGTTCTAACCCAACTTGGAGTCCGGACTTTTCATTTGCCCCGGCCCACCCCTCAGCGTTCAGAACCTGAACATGCAGTTTAGCTACAACTACTCCGGCAATGCGGGGCCCACAAGCGGATCCTATATTTATCCTCCTGGGGCTGGCACTTATTGGATGGAAGTTTCGGCGAATTTCCGGGATGGTGAACGTGTACCTTGCGTGATTCCGTGGTGATCCTCCAGGGAACCCTCTGCTGCTGCCCAGACCTTGGTCCGATGTTAGCATTTGCACCCCGACCGTGACCCTGAGCCCCACAATGCCCGTGCCGGGGGCCGTACGCTTATTCTTGGTGCCGGAGTCAACCTCCGCCTCGATCACTGTGGGTCGGGAACCTATATGGTCACCGTCACAGCGCCTGGGGTTTGTGATGATGCGGACACATCGTGGCAACAACTGGATCAGGCCCGACCGTGACCATCAGTCCTCCACACAGACGGTTTGCCCTGGAGCATCTGCCACCACATTCACAGCAGATTCCGGCATGAGCAGCTATCTCTAGACACGAAGGTCAACACCACTCAGGCCATCACTGTGACTACACCCTTTGTATTCGGTTACCGCCACCCTGTCTGGATACTCCAACTCTGCATCGGCAACCCTCTCCCACCATACTGCCCCGGCGACGATCCTCGGCCCTGACGCCACCGGCTGTCCCGGCCCCACGAACCTGAGCAGCGCGACATTCCAGCAACTACCTTTGGAGCACGGGTGCCACTACACAGACCATCACAGTCAATGCTCGAACGCTACTCGGTCACCGTCTCGTGCGAACGGCTGCAGCTGGGCTGATACCTTGATGCTGTCCCTTCCTGCCCCGGCGACGATCCTCGGCCCTGATGTCGCGATTTGCCCGGATACATTTGCCACGTTGGTCTCGGCTTCCTTCAACAGCTATCTCTGGAACACCAACGCCACCACGCAAAGCATTCGGGCCTCCAATCGGGCAACTACTCCATCGCAGTCATGGACGCACAAGGCTGCACATGGAACGATACCCTCTTGCTCAGCATCCTCCCGGATTATGTATGGCCCGGCGATGCCAACCACGACGGCCTCGCCGACAATCAGGACATCCTCTACATGGGCTTGGCAATGGGTTCCACGGGCGCGTCCCGCGCAGGCGCCACGACCTCTTGGTATGGTCAGACCTGCACCAATTGGGGACAAGTCTTCCCGAATTCCGCCGACTACAAGCATGCGGATGCGGATGGCAATGGCACTGTGATGTTTGCGGACACCGCCATCGTGGTACAGAACTACGGGCTTACCCACAATAAAGGCAACGGGGTCACCGGGGGCGTTCCTCTGCAATTCGTGCCTTTGCAGACCTCCTACTCTGCGGGGGATACCTTGCGCATCGGCATTGACCTGGGCGATGTGGGCAACCCGGCGACGAATACCAACGGCATCTATTATTCCGTGATGGTCAGCGGCATTTCCACCTCACCCGGAGACGTGTGGCTTGAGTTCCCACAGGGATTGCTCGGCTCGAATGGGGTGGACATGGTGGCTTTGGGCATCGAGGATGTGGCGCCGGGCCGGCATGATGTGGGCCAAAGCCGGGTGGGCGCCTCGCCTGTTACTGGATTCGGTCGGATCGCGGTGCTGAACATCGTCACGGATACGATCATGCTTCCAAATGCCAACAATAGCGTGGTGCTGGACTTCGGCAACGCGACGCTGGTGGATCCGAACCTTGCTCCAATAGCGCTCGCCTCGGCACCGCTGACCCTCAATGTGACTGGCGGAAGCGTGGGAATCGATCCGATTGGCTCTTCGAGCATTTCCCTGTACCCTGTCCCTGCCGATGGGATGGTCCACCTGCATGCCTCCGGACATCACGGGATTTCTGCGGTGCGGATCTACGACCTCAGTGGCAAGGAATGCATGGCCTTGAACCTGGAAAATGAAACCCTCTCGATCCCCGTTGTGGACTTGCCACAGGGGTCCTACCTCTTGGGTCTCACGACGCAAGGTGGGGATCGCCAATGGAAGCGGTTCACTGTGATCCACGGGCGATGACGCCGGGCAGGATGGCCCTGCCTTTGCACAGCGCATGATTTCCGGCTATCTTTGGGGGGCTGGAAAGAAGGAATTGGTCATCACGGCTGGTGATTTCTTGACTCGGCTTGGCTCTGTCAATCAGGGGCCGAATGGAAATTGATTGGTCATTTGACACAAGAAAGAAGGGGAATCCATGTCCATCACCAATGATGAAGAATTGATCGGGATGCAGCAGATCAGCGATGTGGTCGCGATCACGCTGAAGGAAATGCGGGATCATGCCCGGCCGGGGATGACGACGAAGGAGCTGGACGATTTCGGGGCGGAGATTCTGAGGCAATATGGGGCGCATTCGGCTCCTTATGAGACCTACAAGTTTCCGGGATGGACCTGCATCAGCGTGGACAATGAGTTTTGCCATGGGATCCCCTCGGCGAAGCGGGTGCTGCAAGAGGGCGATTTGGTCAACATCGATGTGTCGGCTGAGCTGAACGGTTTCTGGTCGGACAATGGGGCTTCGTTCGTGCTGGGGGAGGACAAACATGGGCATCAGAAGCTGGTGAATGCGTCGAAGGAGATCCTGCACAAGGCGATTTTCAGCATCCGCGGCGGGGTGAAGATTTCGGACTTCGGGCACCTGATCGAGACGGAGGCGAACCGCAGGGGCTACAAGGTGATCAAGAACCTGACGGGGCATGGGGTGGGCCGCAGCTTGCACGAGGAGCCTTCGGAAATCGCGTGCTACCGGGACCGGTTCAACCTCAGGCGGTTCAAGAAGGGGTCTGTGGTGGCGATCGAGACGTTCATCTCGACGCATTCGACGCTGGCGGTGACGCTGAAGGATGGGTGGACGATGGTGGGGAACAAGGGCGGCTACATGGCGCAGCATGAGCATACGATTGTGGTGACGGATGGGAAGCCGGTGATTTTGACGGAGAAGAATGGGGTGTGGGATTAGTTGAGAGTTGATAGGGGACAGTTGATAGGCTCAGAGCAACGGATGGGTGGTTCTGAGTTTCGGTGAGGGATGAGCTTGAAGGGTCGGTGGAGAGTGGAGAGTGATTTTAACCGCAAAGACGCTAAGGACGCAAAGGGTTGGGGCGGAGACTTTGGAGAATAACTGGAATGCTATGGCTCGGCAACGGATCATGTACATGGAATGCAAGGCTGGGGAGGATGCTCTGTCAGGTGAGGCTCGGATTGGGAGGGTGACGTTTTCGAAGTCGGGGAAGTCGATCCATTATGGCGGCCGGACTTTTGAGACGCTGAAAGGGGCTGGGTTCAAGGCCAACTATTTTGACGTGGAAACCGGGGATCATTATTGGATTTCTGGCTGCAAGAAGGATGGGTCGGATCGCCTGTACGGCGAACGGCTGCCAATTTTAATCGATGAGGATGTGCGGGAGGAATACTGGACTCAAATCCGGAACATGCCTGAGCAGCGGCACCTGGGCCGGATCAATTGAGGGGAAATCGCAGCAACTCGGTGCAGCTTATTGTGGATTGCCCCCCTACAACCATGTAGTGTCCCAAGAACCATGGCAATCTCTGTGAGTCAGATGTCCTCGCTGAGGGGCCGACTTCGGCTGGGAATGGCAAGCGGCATGATGGCAATCATCATGGGTTCCCACGTAGATCACCCCCTAGGTTGACGCTGGTCGCCCCCTCGGCGCATTGCACATCGGAACTTCGCGGGTATGCTGGAGAAGCGAGTTGCTGATCCTGCGCCAAATTTTCTACTACAATGAAAGCGAATTCGACATCAATTCCCTCTGGCATTCAGCGCTTTATCTTGTTTGCCTTCCTGCTTTTGGCGGGGTTGTTGCACCCATTCCAGGGAAATGCGCAAGACGTTGAAGGCTGCAAGGACCATGAACTCCTGACCCGGGTCAACAATTTCTACATCTCCAAATGCGAGGAGAATTACAATGAAGTGGAGGTCCGGACCTCCGCAAGCAAGACGGAGAGGATGGAGGGCAACCTGTTCACCATCAGCTATGCCTTCAATTTTGATGCGGGTGAAAAGATGAAGGCCCCGCTTCAAATCATCAAGAATTATGAAAATGCCATCGTGAACAATGGCGGCAAGCTGATCTACAAAAACACCAATTCTCTGGAAGCCGACATTGAGGCGACGCTCTACCTCTCGACGAAGGAAAAGGAATACTGGATCCGACTCGGGAGCTTTGGCGGCAACGGTGTCGAGGTGGAGCGGTACGTCCTGTATGTCCTGGAAATCGAGGCGATGAAGCAGGAGGTGGACGCAAGCAAGATGTTCGAGGCGATCAATGCAACCGGATTTGTCGCGCTGGACATCCACTTTGAGACCGGGAAGTCCACCATCAAGCCTGAATCCCAAGCGATCGTCAAGGAAATCGCCGCGATGCTGCAACATAATCCCGGCTTGAAAGTGAGCGTGGAGGGCCATACGGACAATGTGGGCACCCCTCAATCCAATCTAACCCTGTCCGAGGCGCGCGCGAAGGCGGTGGTGGATGCCCTGTCTGCTGAAGGCATCGACAAGGCGCGTCTCCAATCCAAAGGCTGGGGCCAAACGAAGCCCGTGGCTGACAATGGCACCGAGGAGGGCAAGGCGAAAAACCGCCGCGTGGAGATTGTGAAGAGGTGAACCGCGGAGGTTGAATTTGCTTCAGCCGGGTCATTGCATTCGATGGCTTTTGCGTGGTGGATGGCGAGGTTGTCTGTGCCCATGGCAGATCGTTTGTAGATGATATTGATGCTCGGCGACTCATTCAACTGGGTAAGGGTCTGGGACGAATTTCGTTCAGGGTTGCCGTCATGTCCCTGCATTTTCCGTCTCGAATGGGCTATTCCTCAATTGGACAATACCAGAGAGGTCGCATAAAACGAAGTCCCTACAAAGGCAAAACCAGAAATTTTTGAACGGGACTTGCGTAAGCAAATACTTACATATATACTTGCGTAAGTATTTGCTTACATTTTCAAGAATGCCCACAGAAGGAAGAAGAGACGTGTTCCAGGCGATCGCAGACCCCAATCGGCGGAGGATGATCGACTTGCTGTCCCAAAAGCCGATGACGCTGAATGCGCTCGCGGACGAGTTCGAGATCAGCCGCCCGGCGGTCTCGCAGCACATCAAACTCTTGACGGAGTGTGGCATCGTGGAGGTGGAGCAGGTCGGGCGGGAGCGGTATTGTGTGGTCAAGCCACAAGAATTGGTTCCGGCATTTGTATGGCTTGAGCAGTTCCAGCAACAATGGGAGGCTCGGGTGAATTCATTTGAAAAATATGTCAACGAATTGAAATCCAAAAAGAAATGAAAAGCTCAAGCGATGCAAAAAGCAGGACACTGTCCATCCAAAAGGTACTCGATGCCCCGGTCGATCTGGTCTGGGAGGCGTGGACCAATCCCGAACACGTGATCCAGTGGTGGGCACCTCCGGGGATGAAAATCGAGGTCTTGGAACACGATTTCAGGGTCGGCGGCAGGTGGAAATACAGCATGCCGATGCCGGATGGCAGCCAATTTGTATCTGAAGGGACCTATCTTGAGATTGATGCCCCGCGCAGGATCGTCACTTCTGCGGACTTCAAGCCGATGACGGAGGGTGTGGAGCTTCATGTGACATTTGAGGCGGATGGGGAACAGACGAATTTCACTTTCAGCGTGGTCCATGAGACGGAGGATTATGCCAAGGCGCAGGAACGCATGGGCTTTTACAATGGCTGGGGGTCGGCATTCAACCGCATGGCGGCGGTGATTGCGGGGATGGGTGGTTGACGGGGGCAATGGGTTGCGGTTTGTGGTAGTTGCTGGTGAATTGGGCTGGTTATGGGGAATGGCCTGGTTGCTAGGATTATGCTTTGGTCTTCGCCGGAGGCATCCCGATTCTCGGTTCGTTAGCCCTGCGGCAAGATGCCGCGGGCTCGGGTACCCGATTGTTACCCTCTGCTCTTGCTCTGGGGGTTTTGAACATTCGGGATTCCAATGCACATTTGTCCAAAAGGGAATGCATTGACGCGGATCATCAGGTATATTTCGTTGCTCATTTGGGCGGTTTGGGGCCTCGGCTCTCCCCTATTTGCGCAGTCACCGCTGGACAGCATGGAGCGGCTCTTGCCGACGCTGACGGGGCAGGAGAAGATCAACATGGCGGGTGAATTGGCCTTCCAATACTGCTATGTGAATACGGACAAGGCCTTTCACTATGGCAAGATGGAGCTGGACCTGGCGCAGGAGCTGGGGGACTCGGCGCAGATTGCGCAGGCGTGGAATGACCTGGCGGCGGCCTTCATTTCGAGTGGGGACTTTGAGCAATCATTGGCCCTGAACCGGAAGGCGCTTGCTGTGCGTGAGCGAGTCGGTGACAGCCTGAAAGTGGCGGCTACGCTGGGCAGGATGGGCTATGCATTGGTGGAGATTGGGAGCCTGGACGAGGCGCTCACGACGATGATCCGCGCGGCGCATATCTACGAGACGGAAAACAAGCCGCAATACCTGGGCATGATGTTCAACCACATCGGGGCGGTGCATCAGCGGCAGGAAAATCATCCGAAGGCGATCGAATATTTCCAGAAATCCATTTCCATCGCCGAGGAGAACAAGGACGTGGTCAGTTCGATTGCCCCGCGTTCCAATCTGGGCAAGGAGTATTTCGAACAAGGCAGGCATGAGGAAGCGCAGGCGATCTTCCTGAGGCTCACTGGGATCATGGATTCGCTGGGGATCCAGGAAAATGCGGCATTGATCAAGGCCAATCTGGGCTCGACCTATATGGCGGAGTCGCAATATGACTCGGCGCTGTATTATTTCACGGCAGCGGACACGCTCTACCAAGCCAAGGGTGACAAGAAGGGATTGGCCTCGATCCACGTGGACATGGGCCTGTGTTACACGAAGATGCAGGCGTACGACAAGGCGGAAAAGGCTTTGTTGGCGGGCCTGAAATACGCTGAGGAGACGGCATCCAATTGGCAACTGCGGCAGGTTTTTGATGCGCTCTATCAATTTGAGTACGCGAAGGGTAATTACAAGGCGGCGGCGGACTACCTGGGCAAGTCGCTGGAATATCAACGCATGATTCACAATGAGACGGTGAATGAGCGCGTCGCGGAAATGGAAACGAAGTACCAAACGGAGAAGAAGGAAAAAGACCTCGCCGTGCGGAGCAAGCAGTTGGCGGATTCAGAGTTGAAGGCGAAGACGCAGCAATTGTGGATCTTCCTGCTGTCGGGTGGATTGCTGCTGGTGCTGGGCTTGGTGGTATTGCTGGTGCGGAATCAGCGGTTGCGGAGGGAGAGGTTGGAGCAACGGTCAAGGATGGACTTGCAGGAGGAACGGTTGCGGATTTCGAGGGATTTGCATGACCATATCGGGGCGGAGTTGACGCTGATCACCTCCTCGCTGGATTCGCTGGCGGCTGGTGCGGCTGATGCGGCGCAGGGCAAGGAATTGCAGGAGATTGGCGGGTTTTCAAGGAATGCGATGTCTCAACTCAGGGAGACGATTTGGGCGATCCGGAGCGAGACGATCTCGGTGGATTCGCTGTCGTTGCGGTTGATGGATTATGCCGCGAAGCTGTGCAAGCCTGCGGGGATTGTGTCTTTTGTGCGGGTGGATGGGGATGCTGACAAGTCGCTGTCACCGACGCATACGATCCACGTCTATCGGCTGTGTCAGGAGGCGATTCACAATGCGGTCAAATATGCGAACTGCCGGAAGCTGGACATTGTGATGGAGGTGCGGCCGGGGTGGCTGGAGGTGCGTGTGGTGGATGATGGAAAAGGGTTTCGAGGCGGAGAGCGTGGTGATGGGCAACGGGTTGCAGAATATGAAGGCGCGGGCTGAGGAGCTGGGGGAATGTGGCGGTGGAGTCGGTTGTGGGGAAAGCTAGACGGTTGTGGGGATTCGGGTGCCGGTTTGAAATTTTGGCTGTGTGTGTTCTTTAACCGCAAAGACGCGAAGGAACGCAAAGGGGGAAACCGCAGAGGCAACAAAGTGACGCAGAGGCCTACATTTCTGCGGACCTCTGCGCTCTCTGCGGTTGGTAGAAGATGGGATGCTCTTCGATCATCCGAGCCGCAGGGATTCCGATGTTTCGGAACGACCTGTCCGTACGGCGGGGTGGGTTTGGAGGTAGATATTGTGGCATGAAATGCAAGGCGCAGAGATTTTGGGGTCTCTGCGCATTTGCGGGATTTAGGGTGTGGAATATTCTTCTGGTTCTCGCCCGCCTGAGGCGGACGGTCGGGTACCCGATGTCTCGGGACACGGCGGCTTCGGGCCCCTTCGAGTCCCTCAGGACAGGCTCCGGCCTCTCGCCTCAATGATTGGGCCTCTCGCCTCTTATTTCTTCAGGCTTTTCTGCATCTGCACGAAGGCGTCGGCGTAGCCTTCCGAGGGAGGCTTTGGCTGCGGCTTTGTACTTGTCGCGGGTGGTTTCGATGACGACGGGCTTCATTTCCTTGGAGAATGCCCATAGGCTGTTTTTCATGCGGCTCTCGTCCTGGCTCACTTGGTCGGCGTAATTGGTTCCGGCGCTGATGTCTCCACGAACGACGAGGGCTTCGGATCCGCTCTTTTCGTTCCAAAACAGGGAATTGCTGTTGGCGTCGGAGGGGGTAACCGTGACCTTGGCCAAGACGGCGGAATTGTATTTCACTCCCGGGTCTTGGTGATGGAGTAGTAGCCGCTGTAGGTGGAGGACTTGATGTCCACGTCGAGGAGGATGTCGGCGAAGTCCACATTGAGGTAGATGAATGCTGCCGGAGCGCCGATTTCCTCACAGAAGGCGCTGGCTTTCTTGATCTTGCCAAATGCAAATGCGATGCCTCCGCCGTACATGATGTTGCCGTTGTGTGGGCGCTGCGGGTTGAAGCCTACGTTTGCGGTCGCGCGCCGCTCACCTCAGGGGCTTTTTCGTCGGCAGTCTTGTAGAAGTCCGTCCCGGCGATGGTGCTCCATGCGACGGAATCGATGCCGGCTGCGGCGAGTTTGCGCTGGAAATAGTTGTAGAAATGGTCGGTGATCTCCTGGAAATCGGCATCGGTGAGTTTGCCGTCAGTGGTTTCGAGAAGTAGACGGTTGGCTCCTGCAATGGCTCCGGTACTCTTTTCACGGCTCACGACCTTGGCGGTGGAGGTGACTTTGTAGTTGATGGTGACCTGGGCGAGGCCGAGCTTGGTGGCGTTGGGGATGATCTTGGGCTTGCCAAATGTCCTCAACGATGACCTCGAGTTTGGCGGCGTCGTCTTGGGCGAGGGTGGTGCCTGCGAGGGTGAGGAGGGTGAGGACCAGGCTGAGTAGCTTTTTCATGTTCTCTCTGATGTTTTTGAATTCTAGACAAAGCTATCTGTGGGTGGAGGGGGCGACAATACGCAGAGTTGCGTATCTTGAATGGGGCTGGAGGCTACCGCATGAACCATTCTGAAATTGTACAAAATGCGCGGTTCGGCCCGCCGATTCTCCCCGCGAGCGGGACGCAGCGGCACGCGGCGCTGGGGTCGGCTGGGGGGTGTTTCGCCTTGGGGGTTACATACGTTCGACCCCGCCGATTCTCCCCGTGAGCGGGACGCAGCGGCACGCGGCGCTGGGGTCAGCTGGGGACGTATTTCGCCATTGGGCTACATACGTTCGGCCCCGCCGATTCTCGGCACGCGGCGCTGGGGTCGCTGGGGTGTATTTCGCCTTGGGGGCTACATACGTTCGGCCCCGCCGATTCTCCCCGCGAGCGGGACGCAGCGGCACGCGGCGCTGGGGTCAGTCCTGGATGGGAATATCGGGTACTGTACCTTGAGGGTGGATACGCAGCAATGCGTATTGAACTTGGGCTGGAATCGGCCTTCATTTGCAGAAAACAAAAGCTGAAAAGATGATCTCGATTGCCATCGCTGAAGACAACCGCCGCATCGCGGACATGCTGCGCACGAAACTGGAGGCTTACCCGGACCAAAAGGTGAGCTTCATGGCGGAAAATGGGTCAGAACTGATCAACGGCTGCATCGGAACCATCAAATCCAGGTGATCGTGATGGACATCCTGATGCCGGTGATGGATGGCATCGAGGCGACGCGACAGGTGACGCAACGTTGGCCGCAGATCAAGGTGATCATTTGCTCGGTGTTTGACGATGAGGAGAATGTGTTTCAAGCGATCCTCGCGGGGGCTTGTGGCTACTTGGTGAAGGAGGAGGGGCAACAGGTGATCCGCGAGGCGATCCTGGAGGCCCTCGACGGTGGCGCGCCCATGTCTCCTGCGATTGCGCGGAAGGCATTGGCATTGATCCGGAATGGGAAACCTCGGCAGGCGGCTGCGCCGGATGATATGGGGCTGACGAAGCGGGAGATTGAGATCCTGGAGCATCTGTCGAAGGGGTTGAGTTATGATCAGATTGCGGACAACCTCATCATCAGCTCGGGGACGGTGCGGAAGCATATTGAGAACATTTATCGAAAGCTGCAGGTGACGAACAAGGTGGAGGCGGTGCAGAAGGCTTCCGGGCTGTTTCGGTAGTTGATAGTTGATAGTTGACAGTTGAGAGTTGAGAGTTGAGGTGGCACCGTCCTGAAATGGAGGTTGACTATGCCGCGCATCGCCGGAATCGATGTATCTTTGTTTGGATGAAGCATCTGACCGTGATCATACTAGCGATTGCCTTTTTGATTCCGATCGGGGTGCAGGGGCAATTGCGGGGCAATTACCATCATTGGAATGAATGGACCTCGACGTCGATTGCTTTCCTGCCACATCATCGGTTTGTGTATGAATGGAGCGGAGAATCTCACGATGAAAAGGGTGCAGGGAAATATGTGCTCCGAGGTGACATGCTGCTGCTGAATTTTGGAATTGATCCCGAACCTTTGGTTGATCCGAGCTTCGTGGTACACCAAAATCCAGCGAAAGGAACTGCCTGCGTCCTTGACATCCAAACTTTTGAGGCCCGCGATTCCACTTCCATTCCCGCTGTCGCGGTGATCGTGCACGATGGCGATAAGGCTCCAAAAGGAATGTACACCGATGACGATGGCCGATGCCAATTCAGTGTCCCTGCCGATTCCGACTCGCTGTGGATCGAATTCAGATACGTTGGCTATCATTCGCTGTCCCTTGCATTGAAGCCCGGATCGAATTATAGGATTGCCGCCTACTTGGGGAACCGCGCCATCACCAACCTGAAGTCGGGAGATCGGAAGATGTTCTATTTCACGCAGCCGTCGCGCAAGGATGCGATTTACCTGTCAACGTACCGCGGTGGGGATGGTATCCGGTATGAACGGCAGCGTCCCCTCATCATCAGATGAGATCGCCGAATTCGTCAGGATTCCCTATCTTTGCCATTGAAATCCTGCACGGTATGAAGTTCGTCGATGTCAAGAATGATGTGGCCTTCCACAAGATCTTTGGCAATGCCAACAAGACGATCACGCTCATTTCGTTCCTGAATGCGGTCTTGTTTGCGGATGGGGAGAACCGGGTGGTGAGCGTGACCGTGGAGAATCCCTACCTCTTCCCGCCTGTGCCGCAGGGCAAGACGAGCATCCTGGATGTGAAGGCGACGGATCAGGAGGGTCGCAAATTCATCGTCGAGTTGCAAATCGCTGACAAGGATGGATTTGACAAGCGGGTGCAGTTCTACGCCAGCCGAGAATATTCGGATCAGATCGAGCGCGGGGACGACTACCCCAAGCTGCGGCCGACCTACTTGATTGGCATATTGGATTTCAACTTCACGCAGAACCCGAGCTACTTCTCCGTGCATCAGACCATGGACACGGTGACAGGGGAGCACCTGCTCAAGGATGTGAAGTACTATTTCATCGAGCTGCGGAAGTTTGAGAAGCGGGAGGAGGAGCTGGTGTCGATGGTGGACAAGTGGACGTACTTCATCAAAAACGCCTCGAACCTGCAGGTGATTCCGACAAACGTGGACGATGAGGGGTTGAAGACGGCCTACCTCGATGCGGATCAGCAAACCTGGACCAAGGCGGAGCGGGATGCGTACGATGATTTCGGGATTTACTTGACGGATATCGTGCAGCGGGAGAAGCTCTTGTTGCGGCAGGGGAAAGAGGAAGGCAAAATCGAAGGCAAGATCGAGGGAGCTGCCGCAAAGGAGCTTGAAATGATCTTCTCCATGTACGACGCTGGCCTGCGGGTTGCCCAAATCGCATCGATCTCCAGCAAGACGGAGGAGGAAGTGGAGGCCATGATTGCACAGCGCGGAGGCTGATTCGTCCAATGCCGTGCCATCCATGATCCAACGCGCATTCATCCACGAGTACGGACAGGGCAAGCTGGAACCCGAGCACCGCGATGTGGCTGAGGTCTTGGCTGCGCGGGGCATTCCATTCGAATTGTTCACGATCAAGCGGCTGATGCGGAATCAGTTGCCCTTGGATGCGGAGACGCTGGTGGTGGGGGATCATGCGGTGATCTCGCTGGCGATGAAGCGGTTGGGGCTGGATGGGATGAGCGATTGTTATCCGAAAAGCCTGGAGAAGTATCTGGGGAGGCGGGTTTGGAGCACCACGATTCGCGGGCTGATGTCTGAATCGCGGTTCAAAAACATGACGGACATTTTCGTGAAGCCGAAGTCGAAAGCGAAGCTGTTCACGGGGTTTGTGCTGAACTCGAATCGCGAATTGTGGCGGCTGGATGGCTACTCCGGGCAGACGGAATTGTATTGCTCGACGCTGGTGGATTGGGTTTCCGAGTGGAGGGTGTTTGTGAACCGGGGACGGATTGTCGGGGTGCGGACCTATGCGGGGGATGCGAATATTTCGCTGGACATGGAGGTCGTGGAGGCTGCGGTTCGGGATTTGGAGGCATCGGATCAGCGGACGGCAGGGTACGGCATTGATTTCGGGGTGCTGGAAAGCGGGGAGACGACGCTGGTGGAGTGGAATGATGGATTTGCGCTGGGGTCGTACGGGCTGGAGAAGGAGGTGTATGCGGACCTGCTGATTGCGCGGTGGGAGGAGGTTCTTGAACAATCGGCCCCGAAGTAGATGGTGCTTTCAGTTTCCTTGCAATCGATAGCTTTGTAGGGTTCATGAAATCCAACCCCGACATATCCCGACTGTCCCGGCTCGCTGCGATGCTCACGCTGCTGCTGTCGCGGCGACTGGTGACGAGCACCTTCTTGGCTGAGCGGTTTGGGGTGAGTGTGCGGACGATCTACCGGGACATCCGGACGCTCGAGTCTGCTGGAGTGCCGATCGTGACGGAAGAGGGGCGCGGTTACAGCATCATGGAGGGGTACAAACTGCCGCCGGTGATGTTCACGGAGGAGGAGGCATTGGCACTGATCACGACGGAGCAGATCATCCTGCGCAACAAGGACAGCTCGCTGCGGCAGGCGATGCATTCTGCGATCAACAAGATCCGAGCGGTGCTCAACGAGGGCAGTCAGTCCAAGGCGGAACTGCTGCTGGACCGCATGTTCATCGACAAGCAGCAGGGCGGTCCCGAGACAAGCCAATATCTGCTCACCCTGCAAATGGCCCTCACAGCGCACAAGGTGGTCCGGCTGCATTACAAGGACAGGGAAGGCAATGCCACGGAGCGGTTCATCGAACCCTTCGCGATCTACAACAGTCAGGAGGAGGACTGGACGGTTGTGGCGCATTGCCGGCTGCGCGGTGATTTCAGGTCGTTTCGGCTGGACAGGATGGTCGGGGTGCAGATGATGCAGGAGGAATTTGCCCCGCATGCGCTCACTTTGGAACAATATGTAGAAAAATATCAGCGTCGCCGGGACCCCTGACATACCCTTGGCACTCGCTCATGGCTGCTTTGTGTAAAATCTAAAAGCACTATGAGTATCCAAAAAATGATGTCCAATGTCGCGGCCTACAACCTCTGGGCCAATGAATCGCTAGTGAACTGGCTGAGCACCAAGCCAGTGGAATTGCTCAGCGATGAGGTACCGTCGAGCTACAGCAGCATCCTCAAGACCCTGAACCATATCTGGGCGGTCGAGGAGTTCTGGCTGGGCGTGATCGGGGCCACCCAACAATCTCCGAACGGTCGCTACATCGCGACGGAATTCGATGCTGCGGAGATCCTCCCGGGCATTGTGGCCTGTTCCCGCTCGCTTCGTGACATGGTGCAGTCCTTTCCCGCAGAAGCATATAATGAGGTGATCAGCATCGATTTCCCGTGGGTCAAGGGCGCACAACCCCGCTACGAGTTGGTTCAGCACCTTTTCAACCACAGCACCTATCACCGCGGGCAGCTCACGAGCATCGGGCGCAGGCTCGGCTTCACGGATGCCCCGATGACGGATTACAATTTCTACAACATGGTGGTGAAGGCAAACGCGGTGCTGACCGTATCCTGATTCACATTCAATTCGAATGGTTGAGCGGAGCCCTGTGCCTCCGGTCCTTGCCTCATCGTTCTAGCTTGCTGGACTTCGGGGGAAAGGACTGAGAGGGGCACAGGGCTTCACACCTTTCGGTAGGTGGGATCCCATCCATCAGGCTACAAACCGCTCAAAATCAGGATCGATGAACCATCTGAGAGCAGCAGGTGCGGTGACTGTGAGCAGACATTTTGTTTATACATTTTTGCAAAAGATCAAACAAAACGCATCACCAAGTGTTCCTTAGGGAAATCCGATATCACATGTTGAGAAACTCAATTTCCTTCTTGCTCCTTGCTTTCTTGACCTTTTCCTTTTCCCAAGCACAGACCGCTGTCAGTGGTGGCATTTACGCCAACACGACCTGGACCCTGGCCAACAGTCCCTACATCATGGACGGCCCTATCGTGGTATTCCCCGGCAAAACCCTCACGATCGAACCCGGCGTGGAGGTGCGCGTCAAGTACGATGGCGTGCCCAACACTGGCCTCATGCACTACCTCGAGATCCGTGGCAGCCTCGTGGCAGTGGGTACGCCGACCGCACCCATCGTCTTCAAGAGTGACACCTTGCCCACCGAATACACATGGCTGGGGATTGACGTGAAGGGGACACAAGGCGGGCAGATCGCCATGGACTATTTCGAGCTGGACAATGCCGTTTATGGAATCTACAGCGATCAGCAGGGCGCCCCGACTTGGAACCTGCACAACTGCAAGTTCCGGTACAACAGCTATGCTCTACAGCCCTTTGGCCCGATGAACCTGTACGACTGTGTGTTCGAGTACAATGGACAGGCGATCGGCTCTGGTTGGCAGGTGAACCACAGCATCAATCTGAAGCGCTGCGAATTCTCCAACAACACCGCTTGCAATGGCTTCCAAAGCTATCTCTCGGCTGACAGCTGCCTGATCCGCGACAATACCAATGGCATCTGGCACTCGGCTGGATCGGTCACCAACACGGTCTTCGAAAGAAATACCTACGCCATCTATGCGATGAGTGGCACCCTCACCAACTGCGTCTTTACGGACAATCAGCAGGGACTGATTGATTTCAGCGGCACTGCTGACAACTGTACATTCAGTGGAAATGGCCTCGCAGCGGAGATGGGCATTGGCGGTCGCTTGACCAACTCCACCTTCACCAATGACACCGTGGCTGTGGCCTACAGCGGATCACTCATTCCCAATCAGCCCGGCCCAGTGGTGCAGGACAATCGCATCTGCGGGTCAGTGAACTACTACTTCGAAAACAGAAGCAACCAAAACTTCGCACTGGATCGGAACTGCTTCTGCGAGACAGACTCCACCGTCATCGAGGGTCTGATTTACGATGGCTACGACAACATCGCCCGCGGCCTGTTCAACTATGCGATCTACGACAGCACCTGTCAGAACATCATCCAATACGTGAGCAAGGTGACCATCCCGACCTCTACGGATCCGGCCCTGAGCGGCAGCTTCAAGCTCTACCCGGTTCCGGCCGGCGACGTGCTGTACCTCTCAGTGCCATCTGAACTGTCCGGTGCCAAGCTGACTGCAAGCCTGTACGATGCACAAGGACGGCAAATCGGTGAGACCCAACGGGTGGCAAGCACCGAACTGCCTTTGGACCTCGGCAGCTTGCCTTCGGGGGCGTATTTTGTCCGTGTGGCTGGTGATGTGAATGAGACGCTGCGTTTCATGAAATAAGGAAACCTCACGCCCCAAGCACGGGGCGATGTGGGCAGGGTGTGCGCGACACTCATCTGGCAAGGTTCCCTTGAAGCGGCTGCCGGGTTGTGTCGGGCGCACCCTGTTTCGTTTTCTGCGACCGCTGAAGCCTCACCTTCACATTTCAATGATCTTCATCAGGGTCATTGATGGTTCAGGGAAAATCCATGTATGTTGCTCGTACAGGGGCGCGGTTGCCCTTGTGGACGAAAGCACAGTTAGGAGCCATCATACAGGGCGATGCCCAAGGCCGCGATCACCAAAGGCAGCCTCATTTGCAGAGACATGGAAGAAACCACCTCAAAGACGAAGCCATCCACCCCGAAAAATGGCGCTGCCAAGAAGGCCGCCAAGGGGGACATCCTCGGCGGAACCACGCCGGCGACCGCCAAGGCCAGGACTGTCAAGGAAAAGGTCAGCGCGAAGACCCTGCACGAGTCCGCGGTGCTCTCCGACGTGATCCACCGCAGCAAGGACAAGCTGTCCGCCGCGATGGAATACCTCCAAAACTACAGCGTGGAGGAGCAGAAGGAGATCCTGCAAACCCTCCAAACCACGCTCAACGAGAAGCCGCTGAAGGTGCATCCGGACGATGTCCTCGTGAGCAATTGGCGGGAGGTCGAGTATCCTTACCTGAACCTGATGTCCCGCAAAAACTATGAGAAGCAGAAGTACGACTTGCAGGTGGAGCTCCTCAAGCTGCAGAATTGGGTGAAGGAATCGGGAAGCCGGGTGGTGATCCTCTTCGAGGGCCGGGACGCTGCTGGCAAGGGAGGCACGATCAAGCGGTTCATGGAGCACCTCAATCCGCGGGGCGCCCGGGTCGTGGCCCTCGAGAAGCCGACCGAGGAGGAGCGCGGGCAGTGGTATTTCCAGCGGTACATCAAGCACCTGCCCACCAAGGGGGAGATTGTCCTCTTTGACCGGAGCTGGTACAACAGGGCTGGCGTGGAACGGGTGATGGGCTTCTGCACGGACAGGGAGTACCAGGAATTCATGGAGCAAGCGCCTGAATTCGAGCGCCACCTGGTGCAGAGCGGGATCATGCTCTTCAAGTTTTGGTTCAGCGTGACCAAGGACGAGCAGAAGCGCCGCTTCAAGGAACGAGAGAACCACCCGCTCAAGCAGTGGAAGCTCTCCCCCATCGACAAGGCATCGCTGGGCAAGTGGAAGGAATACACCCTGGCCAAGGAGCAGATGTTTTTCAACACGGACACCTCCGACGCCCCCTGGACGGTGATCAAGTCCAATTGCAAGAAGCGGGCGCGGCTCAATGCCCTGCGTTTCCTCCTGCACAAGGTGCCATACAGCTCCAAAAATCTCGCCGTCCTCGGCAGACTGGACCCCTTGATCATCGGGCGGTTCAATGAGCTGAAGATGAATGTGCCGAAGAATTGAGCGGGAATCGTTAGGTTGCGGGCGATGATTCGCTCATTTTTCTCATTTCTACCCTTATTGTGGCAGCGTCACCTGTCCGGTCTGGTGTTGTCGGGCAGCTTGGTCACGGCTTTGCTCCTGCTGGTGCAGACACATGCCCATGCGCAGCGGCGGCTGGCGATCACCATCGATGATCCACATACCAAGGAATCACCGATTTTGACATGGCAGGAGCGGAATGCGCGCATCCTCAAGGCATTGGACAAGCATCGTATCCAAGCGGCATTGTTTGTGTGCGGGATGCGGGTGAATGACGCGAATGGCCAAAGGCTGCTGCGGGACTGGGACGATCGTGGGCATTTGATTTGCAATCATTCGTTCTCGCATTGGTATTATCCCGCGGATTCGAAGACGGCAGCCATGTTCATCCGGGATTTTGAGCGCGGGGACAGTGTGATTCGGTCGTATCAAAGGTACACGAAGCTGTTTCGATTTCCTTATTTGAAGGAGGGCAATACGGCGGGGAAACGGGATTCGATGCGGATGGCGATGCAGGGTCTAGGCTATCAAAATGGGTATGTGACGATTGATGCCTCGGATTGGTTCATCGACGGGAAGGTGAATGAGGAACTGAAAAAGGATCCCAAGGCGGACTTGACGGCGTACAAGGAATATTATATCCGGCACATCTTGGACCGGGCGCATTATTACGATTCCTTGGCAACGACATTGCTGAACCGGAAGGTGAAGCATACCTTGTTGATTCATCATTCCTTGCTGAATGCGCTGTTTTTGGACGACTTGTTGAAGGCTTTGAAGCGTGATGGCTGGGAATTGATCGATGCGAAGGCGGCGTTTGAGGATGAGATATTTGATTTGCAGCCTGAGATTGAGCCTTGCGGTGAGAGCATTGTGTGGCAATGCGCGAAGCTGGATGCGGAGGCGGCGAAGGGGTTGCGGTATCCGGCGGAGGACAGTGCGTATGAGGAGGAGGGGCTGAAGCGGGCGGTGGAGGGGTATGGGAAGCAGAAGAAGGCTGGGCGGAATAGGTAGTTGGAATGGGATGATGTGGTTGGGAGTTCCCAAGGGATATTTGGGAATGGCTGAAAAACAGCAGCGACAGTCCACCAATGCTTGGCGGATAGCATTGGTGCTATGGGTGATTTACTCAGGCGCTCTTTTCAAGATGATCTTGATGGATTCCTGGGGTATGATTTCCCTGGGTTGGGAGATTTTGATCTGGATGGAATGAAAGTCGGGTTTCTGAGCTTGATTCCTTATCTCGGGATCTCCATGTTCATTTGGACATGGCAGTCAATGAGCTATCGAGGATTCATTGCGCTGATGGCCCTGATGGGATGGATGGCAATTGTGGGCGTTGCGACCTATTGCTATCTCCTGTATTTGAATGCCACAAGACACAACGTACATCCCAATAATACAGCAGTCTATTTCAGCTTGGTGAGCCTTGTATTCATGGGGCTTATTGCGGGATTGTATCGGTTTGGGAAAATAAATTCGGCTCCCTATCTTTACTGAGGAATTTCGATTGAACTTTCAATTGGAGATTGGATTTTGTAGTACTACCTGAATAAAATAAAATGCTCGCCAAGATCACCTGTTTCTTTGGATTGATCCTCCTTGCTGTCTTAGGATATTCCGTAGATCGACCGTCCCCCAGCATGGGAGCCTTGCCATTTGTATTCCTAGAAAACAAGGGGCAGGTCTTGGATCAAAGAGGAGAGCCCAATCCCGAAGTCCTATTCCTGACTCAACAGCTCGGTGTGAAGGTTTACATCACCTCCCATGGGCTTGGCTATCAATTTGAGCGGCATCTCACCATTCCCAAGACTCCCGACAACTCCACGAATTCTCGTAGGCCCGAGTCGGATTCGGTTCAGGTGACCACTTATCGCGTAGCTATGAATTTGATCGGTGCCAACCCGAATCCCGTTGTCGTCGCAGAGGAGCCGAATACCTATTATGAAAACTATTACAATATTCCGAGTGCGCCTGAAGGGATTGTTTCTGTTCACTCCTATCAACGCATCGTGGTGCGTGACGTTTACCCGCAAATCGACTGGGTGATTTACAGTCAAGCCGGCGCCATGAAGTATGACTTTGTGGTGAGGCGAGGTGGTGATGCCCGAATGATCAGGATGCAATGGGATGGTGCACTTGCCATGGAATTGACGGAGAAGGGTGGAATCCTCGTTCGCTCGCCTTTGGGGGAAATCACCGAGGCTGCACCCATTTCCTTCGTGGGGAACAATCAGAAAGAGATCGGCTCGGCATACATCTTGGACGGGAACGTGGTGCGGTTTGCCATAGATGCGTATGATCGCTCGGAGTCGCTGCGCATCGACCCAGCACTGGAATGGGCCACCTACTATGGAGGAAATGGGCTAGAAAATGCATACGGTGTCGCGGCAGATTCGGTGGGAAACAGCTACCTGGCTGGATATAGCACAAGCACCTCCTCTATCTCAATGGGCGGGTTTCAAAACACCTTTTCAGGGCAGCAGGATGGTTACTTGGTGAAATTCGACCCCGCTGGGGTGCGTGTATGGGCCACCTACTACGGCGGCTCTGGGTCTGACCACGCCCAAGCTGTGGCCATTGACCCTAGTGGCTCCAATATCTATATTACTGGCAATACAGCGAGTAGTACAGGAATCGCATTTGCAGGGCATCAAATGACCCGTGGAGGTGGTATCTCTCCAGATGCTTTCCTAGTTAAGTTCACTTCGACAGGATTACGGACATGGGGAACCTACTATGGCGCCATAGGGGCTGACGACGGAATCGGGGTGGCCGCCAACGCCACAAATGTATTTCTGGTTGGAACCACTACGAGCACTTCAGCAATTGCCGTGGGTGGTGCACAAAATTCATACGGCGGGGGCAATGCCGATGCCTTTCTGGCCAAGTTTGACGCTGCGGGGACTAGGCTTTGGGGAACATACTGCGGCGGACCGGCCGAAGATCAAGGCTACCATGTCTGCGTGGATCCTGTCGGGAACACCTACTTGGCTGGTACGACGTTCAGCAGTTCCGGGATATCACTGAATGGGTTTCAGAGCACATATGCGGGTAACGAAGATGGCTTCTTGGTAAAGTACGATGTCGCAGGAGCCAAGGCTTGGGGCACCTACTATGGTGGTAGCGCAGTTGACGAGGGCACCGGCGTGGCGGCTGATACGTCAGGCAATGTATATCTGGTTGGGCATACTAGAAGCACTTCTGGCATCGCATTCAATGGATTTCTGAATTCGATCACGGGTGGATTGGCTGCTTATTTGGTGAAGTTTAGCTCCAATGGTGCGAGATTGTGGGGTACTTATTTTTGGCACGACGTGTACGCACCCTACTCTGCGGAAGCAGTCATTTGTGATAGATTCGGGAATCCGATCATCATTGGCATGGAAAATGGTCACTACGCTGTCGTAAATAGCCAACCCAACCCAAGTTGGGGCGATACGGATAACTATTACTTCAAGTACAGTCCTTCAGGAATTCCAATTTCACAGCAATTTTTTGGAGGAAATGACACTGAAGTCGCATGGGGAATCGCGGCAGACAAGTTGGGCAATTTCTTCATTTGTGGCGGGACATCTTCGGACTCTGGAATGACTTTCAACGGACACCAAATGGTTTACGGAGGAGGCACATCTTCCGATGGCTACCTGATGAAATTCGTGGATACTTGCACCAACACGTCCCAAGCGCCAACTGCCGTTTGCCAAAATATCACAATTGCCATTTCTGGAAGCTCCGTCAACTACGTGGGTGATCTGGTTGCTGCGGGTAGTACCACCCTTTGCGGGGGATACCTCGTCCGCACTGCTACTCCTAACACCCTTACCTGTGCAGACATTGGAGTACACAATGTAACTGTGCAGGTATTTCAGCCCTCCACTGGGCTATCCAGCGCATGCAGTGCCACGGTTACAGTCCTGGATACATTGCCACCGCAGATTACCTGCCCCACCAACCAAGTAGCCACAGCTCCCCTAGGTCAATGCTCTGTGGTGGTCAACTATACTTCGCCTACCGCGATCGACAACTGCGTGACACCCACGATTGTCCGAACTACTGGATTGGCTAGTGGTGCGTCGTTCCCTGGGGGCGTGACCACGACGACCTACGTCGCAACAGCAAATGGTGCTACAGACACTTGTTCCTTCACAGTAACGGTCAATGACATCCAAGCACCGCAGATTACCTGCCCTCAAAACATCAGCGGGAGCACGACGATTTTCAGCAATTGCACCTATGTCGCCAATTATGCGACACCGATGGGTACTGACAATTGCGGTGGAGCCATCACCTCCCAAACAATGGGAATGTCGAGCGGAGACGCATTTCCGGCAGGTGTCACCACCAACACGTTTGTGGTGACGGATATCAGTGGAAACACAGCTTCCTGTTCCTTTAATGTTACTGTTGTCGATGCCCAGTCGCCGACCCTCGCATGCCCTCCCAATGTCTATTCCACGGGTTCACAAGGCGTCTGTGGAGGTATCGTGACATTCAACAGTCCCGTTAGTACTGACAATTGCCCCGGCGCCATCATTACCCAAAATACGGGAAACCCCTCCGGCTCGGTTTTCCTCCTCGGAACGACCACAAACCTCTATACTGTTACCGATATTTCGGGAAATACAGGCACTTGTTCGTTTACTATCACAGTCACAGATGGTGTTCCGCCCAATATCACTTGTCCTGCCAATATCGTTCAGAATTCCGCTCCAGGAACCTGCTATGCGACGATCTCATTTCCGTCACCTGTTGCAACGGACAACTGCACCAATGTGACAACGGCCCATCTTTCGGGCCCAAACAGTGGCTCCATCTTCCACATCGGCATCACCAATGAGGTTTATCGAGCAACGGATGCTGCGGGCAATTCATCCACTTGCTCCTTCACGATTACCGTCAACCCCAACAACAATGTTACGCAGACCATCAACCTTTGCGCAGGCAGGAGCCTGGTAGTGGGTCATAGCACCTATACATTGCCAGGGACTTATGTCGATTCCCTCGTCGCTTCTGCGGGTGGCTGTGATTCTGTCGTTACAACCATCCTGACATTTGAGCCACCCATCAACACAAATGTTACCGTAACAAATCCAACGATTTCTGCGGATTTGGGTGGCGCGGTTTATAGATGGCTTGATTGCAACAATGGCATGAGCGGCATTCAAGGTGCATCTGGTCAAACCTATGCGCCCACAGCGAATGGAAGCTACGCAGTGATCGTGATCGTCGGGAATTGCTCCGATACCTCAGCTTGCGCCAACGTAATCGTTGTCGGCACCGAAGAATCGAGTTTGCACTCCCTGAATGGCTACCCAAATCCCAACGGCGGACAATTCAAGATTGATTTCGGCGCAATCATTGCGGACGGCAGTCTCGCTGTCTATGATGGTGGCGGAAGGAAGGTGTATCAACAAAACCTGATATCAACGGGCAGCGTGGAGTTGAATCTTCCCTTTCTGAGTCAAGGCGTTTATGCCGTGACGATCAGTGACGGAACGACCCAAAAAGTAATCAAGATGGTGAAGCTATGAGGTTGCGGATGGAAATCTCAGTGGCCATGCCGCATCCTACTCCCCCACCTCCTAAATTCGCCCTCAAGAAAAACACGAAGTACACGATGGCCAACCTAGCCCCTGCCTTTCATGACCTGTTTCCGCGCCGCAAGCCGATGATCGCGGTGGTGCATTTGCGTGCATTGCCGGGGGCGCCGCTGTATGCGGGTGACTTGGATGCGGTGTTCACGCAGGCGATCGTGGAGACGGAGGCTTTCGTGCGGGCGGGGGTGGATGCGATCATCGTCGAGAATTTCAATGATGTGCCCTTCTTCCCGGACCGGGTGCCGAATGAGACGGTGGCGGTGATGGCGGCGATTTGTCGGGAGGTGGGAAACCATGCGAAGGGGACGCCATTTGGGGTGAATGTGCTGCGGAACGATGCGGATGCTGCCCTCGCAGTGGCGGTGGCCTCGGGAGCGCAGTTCATCCGGGTGAATGTCCACAACGCTGCGGCGCTCACGGATCAGGGCGTGGTGGAGGGCCGTGCCTACGCGACTTTGCGGAAGCGGAATGCATTGAACGCCAAGGTACTGATCATGGCGGACGTGGCGGTGAAACATGCGGCTCCGATAGCCAATATTCCGATTGAGATCGAGACGCGGGACCTCACGGAGCGGAGCCTTGCGGATGCCTTGATCGTGTCGGGGACGGGGACGGGTGCGGCGACGAGCCTGGAAGACCTCGCGAAGGTGAAGGCCAATACGCATCTGCCGGTGTTGATCGGGAGCGGGACGAACCCGGGGACCTTGGCGGGGTTGAATGCGTTTGCGGACGGGTACATCGTGGGGAGTCATATCAAGGTGGATGGCCGGGCACAGAATGCGGTGGATGAGCAGCGGCTGGGGGAGTTCATGGCGTTTTTTGGCCGGACTGTGGGGTTGAAAGGTTGATTTTTAGGGATTTTGCCACCAAGGCATCCCGAGGGAATCGGGACAGGCGCCGGCACCCCCGCTGGTCGCGGGACAAGTAAGCTGGGTGCGATTGGGCTTGGTTGCGTTGCGCTGTCTTGACTTGGTATTCGCATACTCCGCCGCCGGGAGGCGGCCTTGTCGATCGGCGTACGGCCGGAGGCCGCCGCCTCATAAGTCCCTTCTGTTTTTTTGGCTGATCATCAGAAAAATCCTGATTTTTGGGACAATGCCGATTCGAATCACAACCTTGCTGCTTTGGCTGATCGCGTTTGTGCCCTGCTTGGGGTTCGCGCAATCGACGGTTTCCATTTCGGGGACTTGGATGGGGACGCTGTACCAGGATGAAAAGGCGCCTTTCAACGAGTATTCCTTGCGCTTTGAGTTGAAGCAGGAGGGCACCCGGGTGGTGGGCGTGACGCATATCGCATTGAAATCCAAGCCGGAATACCATGCCAAGATGAAGCTCGAAGGCCGCTGGGACAAAGGGACGCTGAGCTTTCATGAGATCGAGATGGTGGATGCCGAGCATGCGACGGGATGGGGATGGTGCCTGAAGGCGGGCGACCTCAAGCTCACGCAGGAGGGCCAATACCGCCGACTTTCTGGTCCCTGGCATGGCTACATGGACGATTTCCCCTGCAATCCCGGCACGCTCACGGTGGAAAAGCTGAATCCGCAGCAGACCAAGCCGACAGAAACCCAACCCGTCGCAACCGAGGAAAAGCCCGCAGAGCCGACCGGGGACTTCGGGGTGGTCGAGGGCCGCAAAATCACGCACCGCAAGGAGGTGCCCGTGGCCAACGAGAGCTTCACGATCTATGTCTGGGACGGCGACAAGGTGGACGGCGACGTTATTTCATTGGAATACAATGGGCAATGGCTGCTCCGGAAGTTCCCGATCAGCAAGACCAAGAAGGCGTTGCGCATCGAAATCGAGCCCGGCAAGGAGAATCAGCTGGTCCTGTATGCAGAAAATGAAGGCCAATATCCCCCGAACACGGCGGCGATTACGTTTTTCGATGGGAAGCAGGAACGCAGCCTGAACCTGAGCAGCGACAAAGCGACCTGCGGGGCGCTGAAGTTCGTGGTGTCGAAGTGAGGGCATAGCGGGTTTCATTTTTCTAAACCGCAGAGATCGCAGAGGACCGCAGAGAACCGCAAAGGTCATTCCAAGCTCCTGAATTCAAACCCCTTACTAGCAAAGTGCTCCAAAACCACGGGCAAGGCGTGGCGCATCCTCCTTTCGCATTTTTCGGAATCATGGAACACGACGATGCTGCCCTCGCGGGCGTGGCGGAGGACGTTTTGAGTGACGCGGTCGGGGTCGATTTGCTGGTCGTAGTCACCTGCGATCACGTCCCACATCACGATCTCATGTTGCGGCAGGATGCGTCGGGCGGCCCTTGGGGTCATTTTTCCATAAGGCGGCCGGAAGAGCTTCACCTCGCGTCCAAGCACATCCCGGAGCGCCTCTTGGCACTGGTCCTTGTCGACGAGGTAGGTGGTGAGCGGCGTTTTCCAAAGGTTCAGGTGGTGCTGCGTATGGTTGCCGATGGCATGTCCTGCCGCTTGCACTTTCAGAAGGGTTTCGGGATACCGCAGGACCTTGTCGCCAATGGAGAAAAATGTGGCCCGGGCCTGATAGGCAGCGAGTTGCTCCAAAACCCAATCGGTGATGCCGGGCGATGGGCCATCGTCAAAGGTCAGGTACAACACCCGCTCCGTCCGGGGCATGTGCCAGGTCCACCTCGGAAAAAGGCTGGTGATGATGGACGGCATGTGGGCAGGCACCATGGGGCGAAGATAGGAACGCGGGCCCGAAAAATGCGCCTTTGGACGAACTGACTTCTGGGCGGGGCGAACGGTAACCATCTGGTATGCGCCACGTTCCGGTCGGGTGGCATTTCTGCCGGATGGGGTATTTTGGCTGGCCGGGCGCAACCAATACGGCACATCACATCCTATCTTCATGGCAATTCAGAGAAGAACCTTGTATGAAAGATTGGAAAAAGTCATGCCTCTTCGTGGTCATGGGCTTCGTACTGATCGCCCACTTGAATGCTGCACATTTGCGGGGGGTGGACATCACCTACGAATGCCTGAATGCCTGCACCACACGGGTCCACCTCGACCGATACGACAACTGCACTGGCAATGGTGGCCAGCTCCCCACTGTCAACTGGACGAGTTCAGGATGTCCGCAGCCCGATGTGTCACCCGCCACCATCAACGCCGGGCCCGAGTTCACCCCGATCTGCCCTACCACGCAATCACAGTGCACCAATGGGAACTCTAATATCCTCGGCGTGAATGCGATGCGCTACTCAAGGGACTACGACATCTGCACCGGAACCCCCTGCGTTTACCAGCTCGTGTACTCCGAATGCTGCCGCAACCCCTCGATCAGCACCTTGGTCAATCCTGGTAGCGCCGGACTGTATTCGGGATCCACTACCGTGAACACATTCCTGCCCACCTGCAACAACAGTCCGCGATTTGCCTCCTACCCCACCATGATGGTCTGCGCCGGGGAAGACCACGATCTCTCCGTGACCGGCTATGACATGGACGGGGATTCCCTGACCTATACCCTGAGCGGTTGCTTGGATATGGGAGGCGTCCCCGTGACCATGAATGGCGGATTCACCTTCAGCCAACCCATGGGTCCCACTTGGAACCTCTCGCTGAACCAACAGACGGGCCTGTTGCACCTCGACGCACAGCCCGGCAATATCGTCTATGGCGTGGCCTGTGTCGCCGTCCATGAATACCGAAACGGGGCATTGATCAACACCTACTGGCGGGACTTTGAAATCGTCGTGGCAGCATGCCCATCCGCTGACCCGAATCCGGTGCAACAACCGATCACCAATGCAACAGGCGGTGCCATCATCTCCGGAAATGATGTCTATGTCTCGTCCATGACGCCGTTTTGCTTCGATGTCCCCGTCACCGATGGCAGCACCGGGCAGACGGTGAACCTGTGGTGGGACCACGAGCCATCAGGAGCCACATTCACGAGTTCCACCAATGCATTGATCGCAGACACCATCTCCGGCACCAACACCAATCCGCCTGTGGGAAGGTTTTGTTGGACTGCGCCCGCAACAGGCACCTATGTGGTGCGTTTCCATGCTGAGGATGCCAATTGCCCCCTCATCGGGATCACCGACAGGGTCGTGACGATCCATGTGCAGCCCTGCACCATCAGCACCGCCCAAGCCGTGGTTGGCGCCTGCCCGCAAGTGAGTTTCTCGGCGAGTCCCTGCATGAGCGGCCCCGTGACCTATACCTGGAGCGGCACCGGCGGGCTCAGCGGCAATTCCAATGCACTCACCCACAACTACCCCGGCCCGGGCAGCTACCCTTGGGAGGTCATCATCACCAATGGCACCGATGCGGACACCTTGCGGGATACAGTGATAGTTCCCGGCACACCCGTTCCAGCGACCATATTCTCCGGCATTCACTTTGTCGCTCCGTGCTCCGGCAACCTTTACGACACCCTGAGCGCAGGCTCCTGGAGCAGCTACCAATGGAGCACCGGGGCAACCACACCGGACATCGTGGTCTTCCTCGCGGGCAATTACCATGTGACGGTGACCGATGCGAGCGGCTGCCCCTACACAGACAGCGAGGCAGTGATGTGGTCGTCGCCAGACATCTACGGAGTCCTGACGACGAGCGCCAATGCACCCCTGCAAAACCAGAAAATCATGCTGATCGAGCACGATACCATGGCGCAAGGCATTGTGGGCGGTGGACAGCACGTGGACGGACAGCATGGGCTACTATTTCTTCTGCAACGTCACCGACACGTTGGTCTTCCTGAAGGCCACACCGAGCGCGTTCGACTACCCGAATGAGATGCCGACATACGCCGACACGACCTTGTTTTGGAACAATGCCATCACCTTCTACCCGCTCACACAGATCCCGTTCCAGCATGATTTCAGCACGCTTTCGGGCTTGAATCCGGGTGGCCCGGGCTTCATCGGAGGGCTGATTTCGCAGGGTGCCAACAAGACCGGGGCCGTGGGCGATCCCATGCCGGGAATCAGGGTGTTTCTCCGTGAACAAAGCACAGGCAACATCCTCGGGCACCGCGTCACCGATGCCAATGGCTACTTCAGTTTCGCGGGCATTCCGTTGGGGGACTACGAGGTCGTGCCGGACAGGCCGCTCGTGAGCACCATCAACGTGCCGCAGATCAGCCTCACGACCACACAGCCTGTGATGGACAGCCTGGATTTCCAGATGCATCGGTACTGGCTGGAGTTGGTGCTGCATTCCACGGCCGTGAATCAGGGCTTGCCGGGCCTTGAGGTCGGCGTCAGCCCGAATCCGTTCCGGGGCAGTACCCAAGTGTCCATGACCCTGCCTGAGGACATGGAAGTGTCTTGGGAGGCCATCGACTTGCAGGGACGCCGCGTGAGCTACGCAGCTCCGTCATGGGTGCCGAAAGGTCAGTACCGCGGCGAAATTGGAGCCGACCTGCTGGCCGGAATCTACATGGTCAGGATTCATGCTGGAGGCGCGACACGCGTGCTGAAGGTGGTGAAGTCCGCAGAATAACGATATGAAGCAGGTAGCTGGCGGCCGTGCGGTGCTCCCCTACGACATCGCATCACCCCCAGCTACCCTGCTGTCATCATTTGGCCAAATACCAATTCTTTCAATTTGGTATTCTCCGCTAAAACACTGAAATTGAATGCGATTGAGACGATAACTTATCCAATATCAAATTATGAGACGTATTGCCCTTACTCTATTGCTTGGCCTGTGTTCACTGGCGCCGAGTTTGTTTGCTTCCCATGAAATGGGGGCTGACATCACCTACGAATGCATCAATGCCTGCACAACCCGGGTGTACCTGAAGGTGTACCGGGATTGTACGGGCTCCAATTTCATCGGGAACAACCTGACATGGACGGCTCCAGGATGTACACCTCCGTCTGCGATCAACAACTGGTCAACCCAGGTCACCACGGAAGTATCCCCGATCTGTCCCAGCACTCCCACCGCTTGCAACACGCCCGGGGCTCCCATCAATGGGGTTCAGGAATTCGCCTGGTACCGGGATTACAATACCTGCTCCGGGACTCCCTGCACCTATACCCTCGAATGGACCGACTGTTGCCGCAATCCGATCATCACCTCTCTGCAAAATGCTGGAGGTCAAGGAATCGCGATGAGCAGCACCCATCTGAACACAGCATTGGGCTCCTGCAATAACAGTCCGGTCTTCACGAACATTCCCATGTTTTACGCCTGCAACGGGATGGACTATGATTTCCATCTCGGGGCCTACGACATCGATGGAGACTCCCTGAGCTACTCGCTCAGCTCCTGCTATTCATCGCCCGGACAATTGGTGACCTACAATGCCGGATTCAGCCAAACAGCACCATTGGGCCCAACATGGAACGTCTCCCTGGACCCGCAGACTGGACTGCTTCACCTGACTGCCAATCCCGGCAATATCCAGACCGGGGTCCTTTGCATCACGATCAGTGAATTCCGGAATGGCGTCCAAATCGGTCAGTTGCAGCGCGATATGCAGGTGTCGATCCTGGCCTGCGGAGCCAATGCAAGACCGACCGTCGGGGCCCCCACCAACCTGAGCGGCGCCACCGCCTCCGGCTACACCGTCACCGTTCCAGTTGCCGGAACGCCCTTCTGCTTTGACCTGCCCACGTCCGATGCCAGCCCTGGCCAAACGATGCGGCTCTACTGGACGAATCCCGGCATTTCAGCCACTTTCACCGATTACGTCAACCTCGGGACCGTCGATACTGTCCCCGGGACTACCGCCGTACCTCCCACAGGTCGTTTCTGCTGGACGCCGCCCGTGAATGGAACCTATTATGTGAGGTTCCGGGTGGAGGATGACTTCTGCCCCGTGGAGGGCTTTGAGGACCGCGTGATCAAGATCCAAGTCGGCACCTGCGGGGGCTCGACCGCGACAGCATCGCTCGGCACCTGCCCCAGCGTGAACTTCAGCGCAACCCCCTGCATGGCAGGCCCAGTCACCTATACCTGGAGCGGCGCGGGCGGTCTATCCGGCACCACGGCTAACCTGAGCCATACCTATGCCGGACCCGGCTCTTATGCCTGGCAGGTTATCATGACCAATGGCAGCCAGACGGATACCGTCACTGGCACCGTGAACGTCACGACCGGACCCAGCCCAGCAACCCTATTTTCCGGGGTGCACTTCGTGGCGCCTTGCAGCGGCAACCTGTACGACACCCTGAGCGTCGGCACCTATCCCAGCTACCAATGGAGCACCGGGGCAACCACGCCTGAGATCGTCGCCTTCATAGGCGGGACATACAGCGTGACCGTCACCGCGACCAATGGCTGCTCCTACATGGACAATACCCAGCTCTTCTGGTCATCGCCGGACATCTATGGCGTCGTGAACACGAGCGCAGCAGCTCCGCTGCAAAACCAGAAGATCATGCTGATCGAGCACGACACGCTCGCACAGGCGCTCTGGGCGGTGGACAGCACCTGGACGGATAGCCTGGGTTACTACTTCTTCTGCAACGTCACGGACACATTGGTCTTCCTGAAGGCCACTCCGAGCGCATTTGACTACCCCAATCAGATGCCGACCTACGCGGACACCACGCTCTTCTGGAACAATGCGATCACTTTCTACCCGCTCACCCAGATTCCCTTCCAGCACAATTTCAGCACGCTGTCGGGCACCAATCCAGGCGGTCCGGGATTCATCGGAGGCCTGATTTCGCAGGGCGCCAACAAGACAGGAGCCATCGGCGACCCCATGCCGGGCGTGCGCGTCTTCTTGCGTGACCGGAACACTGGCAACATCCTCGGAAACCGCATCAGTGACACCAACGGCTACTTCAGCTTTGCGGGAATCCCGCTTGGCGATTACGAGATCGTGCCGGACAGGCCGCTGGTGAGCACCACCAATGTGCCACAGCTCAGCCTCACCTCGATGCAGCCCGTGATGGACAGCCTCGACTTCCAGATGCACAGGTATTGGCTGGAACTGGTGCTGCATCCGACTGCCGTCGATCCAGTCATTCAAGGCATCAACATCAGTGCGAATCCCAACCCCTTCCGTGGCAGCACGCAGATCAGCTTGGAATTGCCCAGCGATACCGAAGTGGCCTGGGAGGCATTCGACATCCGTGGCCAACGGGTGGGGGCATCCGGCAACCAAGTCCTTCGCGAAGGCGTTCATCGCTACAGCGTGGGCGAGGAGTTGAAGCCGGGCATCTACATGGTCCGCATTCATGCCGGAGCATTTGAGAAAGTGCTCAAAGTGGTGAAGGTGGCGGAGTAACCGCCCGTTTGCCGAGCGAAACTGCCGCGCCCTGCTTCGATGGCTCGAAGCAGGGCGCGGTGATTTTTTTGAACTTGCTCACAGATCCCGAGGCAAAATCTTGGCAAATAATCCCTATCTTCGCTCATCGTCAGATTCTCATCATCAGGAGTTTAGTCATGGAAAACACACAGGTGCAATCGCGGAGTCCGCAGGTCGCAGCGGGCCCCGAATCGAGCGAAGGATCGGAACAAATGGGCTTGTCCATGGCCCCACCCTCCTTCCAACTCTCGGCTGGAAGTCCGATGCAGTACAACTCTAGCCAAACCAATGGCCAAGGTGTTGTTCAACGAATTGTCGATTCCGGCAATACGAAGATTGTCCACCAAATCGAACGCACTCTCGCACGTCCCAGAATATCTGAAGAGGAAGCAAAGGAGGTGATGATTGCATTTGGCCTGCTGGACCGCGATCGTGTCAGGGTTGTACTGAATGAATTGCGCAGTAGATCGCAACTCTCGGCATTCATGAATCAGGTCATACCTGCGGCGGGTCCATCCTTTGGAACCACGGTGAGGATGATCCGTGAGGTGAATGCAGAAATCTCCAATCCCCTGGCAGGCACTGTGCCCGCAGATAGAACCGATCGCGATGCGGTTCGGGGAATTTTGAACGAAGGTCTGCAAATCGATGCGAGGACGGGTCGGGTGGCCCGATTCATCAATATCGTCAATGGACGCAGCTACCGTCAAGACGTCATGGAGACCCTGACTCGCGAGGTAGCAGCGCTTCATCAACGTGCCGTGGATCGCAATGCCTTGCAGAGACATGGATGGCAACCCTACGAAGTGATCGCACGGGAGGCCAAGAATGTAACTGACGACCTCTTCGGAGCCTACAACGTAGCGGGGCCACCCTTGACGCATACTGGACCACACCCGACATTGCACGATGTCCGCGACCAAACGTACAACAATGCCAGCCTAGCTCAATTTGCCAATTACCTACTGACAGGACACAACCCCCAGAATCCCATCTATCCTGGGGCGAGAATCCATGGCCCCCACAATGCCGACTTGTCCAGAAGCCGGGAGGCTGGAATCATGCGCCAAGCCATCATCGATTGGATGGCCGACACCACCCACAGGGCCCATCTCCTGGAGGTGCGGAGAGCTTGGCCCGGTGCTCAAAACGGGGGCAATGTCTTCATCCAGCGTTGGGACAGGGGCAACGATACCGAGAATCGTAGGCAATTCTGGGATACGTTCCAGACCTTGATCCATGAATACCTCCACACGATCACCCATCAGAACTATTCAAGACGGGCTCAACGCCTGGGCAGGCATCGCGAACAGATCTTCACAGAGGGTGGCACTTCCTATTTCGATCGCTGCGTCTGGCGAACGATCTTCCCAGCCGAGATTGCATCCAACGACAGCCTGAGGGAATCCATCGAGGGGCAGCGGTACCGTTTCGATCCCTCTGTGATTCCGCCACATCGCGGCTATCGGCAGATGGGCCAATTTGAGCGGATTGCGCAGCAGGTCGGTGAGGAAAATGCCCGCGCGGCGTATTTCAGGGGTGAGGTGGACAGGATTGGGATGCCAGCAAGATGAGGCGATTAGGCACGCTTATTCAACAATTGTTCATTTTAGCAGCCTTGGCTCTCGCTGTCCTAAGCGGATGCAAGACTGGTCGTCCAACCCCAAAAACAGTGAATGATAATTATATGGGCCTTGCAGATTGGTTGAAGCGCATTGACGCTGGTGAGCTGTCAGACTGGGATGGCTGGTCCTCGAACTGGAAATTGGCGGATGTCCAGGCCATGTTGCCGATAGCAGCGGAGCCACAAGGCTACAAGCTCGGGACTAGGACGCTCGATTTGTTTGCATTTACCTTGGAGCGGCAATCCCAACCCCTGCATGTGTTGGCAGACAAATCAGGTCAAGTCGTGCTGGTGCGGCTGGAGGATGCAGTCCTGGACAGGAGTGCCGAGGAGCTCGCCAAAATCTGGGGACGACCAAATGCGACCAAGAACCTTCCCAGCGACCATCGGTACGCACCGGCAGAGTTGTGGGCATGGCCCAGCCGAGGGATTTCACTCTATGTGATGGACCCCAAGCGTCATCAAGCGATGAGCTTGTCTTCCATTTCACTCTATCCTTCAACTGACCTCAAGACCTTCTTGGCGGAATTGGATGCGGACGAGAGGGTGCGCATGTGGGAAGACTGATGGGCGCGGAGACCAAGTCTATCATCCACTCAAAGTCAATCTCTTCCGACCAATCAGACCCCAAAAATGACAGTTTGTAGCAGTGATTCGCCATTGGTTTTGAGCTGCTTTCTACCTTGGAGTAATCGTCGCTCTTCGGCGATTCAGAAAAGAACCTTGTCATCCATTGTTGCCATGAAAGCGCACTTCATTCGCTTACTGGGGCTGATCCTTATTTTGACAGCCTCGCTTCCACTCCGGGCATCGCATATCGCGGGTGCGGAGATCACCTATCAGTGTGTCAATTCCTGCACCACGCGTGTTTTCCTTTCGGTTCTCCGGAATTGCCCTGGATCACCTGTATGGGCAATGGGCGGCATCACGTGGACGGGCGCACCCGGCTGTATTCCTCCCTCACCGATTGGAGCGCCATTTGGTCCGATCTCCAACGAGGTTACGCCATTGTGTCCGGGAGTTGCGACAGGTTGCACCCAGCCGGGCGCACCGATCGGTGGAGTGGAACAGGTCACCTACTACAGGGACTACAATGTCTGCGCTGGCACACCCTGCGTTTTCCAACTGACTTGGAGCGATTGCTGCCGAAACCCAACCATCACTGGCCTGGCCGTGCCCGGTCAAGAAGGCATTTGCATCGACAATACGGTCATCAATACTGCTCTTTCAAGCTGCAACAATAGTCCGGAGTTCCTGAATCCACCTAGAGCCTACGTTTATGTGGGACAAGACGTGGACCTCTCCATGGGGGCTTGGGACCGGGATGGGGACTCCCTGACGTTTGAATTGGGCCCCTGTTTCAGCACCCCTGGCCAACCTGTCGTGTACACAAATTCCTATTCTGGAACGCAGCCTTTCGGGCCATCGTGGAACCTTTCCATCGAATCTGGCACGGGCCTGCTTCATCTCGACGCCGATCCCGGCAACATCATCGTTGGGGTGGTCTGCGTTTACGTGACGGAATACCGAAATGGAGCCGTAGTCGGCCGTGTGATGCGGGACATGCAGATCACCGTCGTCGCAAATCCTCTGGCGAATGCTCCTCCGGTCGTCAATCCGATTTCCAACCTGAGCCCCGGTGCGACACTGGTCGGCGATCATATTTACACTTGCGGCGTCGGGCCCATTTGCTTTGATGTGACATCCACCGACAATGGCATTCCCGGACAGTACAACAGTCTGAATTGGAGCCAAAATCTAGCTGGGGCGACATTTACGCAGGTGGGCAATCCTTTGGTCCAAGACACGATTGTAGGAAGCACCAACACCGCTCCCGTTGGCAGGTTCTGCTGGACACCTCCTTCAAACGGGCATTACTACGTCCGTTTCCGGGCCCAGGACAACATCTGCCCGATGCCGGGCATCGGCGAGCGCGACATCGCCATCCATGTGGGTCAAGGTCCGGGCATGGCCTCCGCCACACTGGGCACTTGTCCGCAGGCACAGTTCTCGGCAAGCGGTTGCGGCACAGGGGCATTCACCTACCAATGGTCGGGCGACGCCGGATTTTCCAGCACGCTACAGAACCCCAGCTACACCTTCCCCGGCCCTGGCACCTATCACTGGTCCGTCACCATCACCAACGGCTGGAACACCAGCGTTGTCCAAGATTCCATCGAGATCCCCGATTCCCCGCAGCCCCTGAGCCTCTTCAATGGCATCTACTTTGTCTCGCCCTGCACCGGGCTGCTCTACGACACCATCACGGTCAATGGCAACTATCCCCATTACCAATGGTCCACGGGGCAGACCACGCCCTCCATCCAAGTTTACAATGGCGGTGCCTACACCGTCACTGTCACCGATACCACGGGCTGCCGCTACACGGACAATGCCACCCTCGCATGGTCTCCGCCCAGCATGTAC
>JAXLVK010000045.1:0-51092 GCA_046329055.1 Bacteroidia bacterium | reverse complement strand
ACAAACGTAACCATCGACATTGACAACATCAACTTCAATTCTTCGGCGCGGTTGCTTGACATCCAAAGCCTTATCGGTTCGAAAATCAAGTCCGAGGGCAATTTTCCCCAATTCCTCGATCCTTGTTGGGTCCTGCCGCCAAGGCCCGCATTTCAAAGAAGATCCCCATCATCCAACAGATCTACATTCGAAGGAATTCGCAAATCATCCTAAATTCGCGGCCCCACTGATTGAATTGGGATAGATCAAAGCATGAAAATTAGAAGCCAACAACCTTTCGCCGCAGGCATCATTCGCTCTGCGGCCATCATCCTACCGCTTCTGCTCCTCATGGGATGCGGAGGCGGTGCATCCTCCACCGACAAGGGAGCGGACTCCACCGCGACGGCCCCCAAAGTCTATGGCAATGGCGACCTTCACGTCGTTGGACATAAGGGCGACATGCACTTCGAGACCTACGGCGGCGAAAAGGCCTTCAATGGCGCCAAATTCCATTTTGCGCGCGACTTCTTCATGGGATATGCGCCCGTGAGCAAGATGGTGAACGGCAAGGAACTCCATGGCATCTTGAACCTGAAAGGGGAAGAGGCCATCAAAATCGAGCACGAAGAGTTCGTGGACATGTACGAGGACGGCTACTTCCGCATCGGTTCGATGGACAAGCAGGGCTACCTCGACAGCACAGGAAAGTTGGTGATTCCCATGGAGTATTCAGGCTCCAATGGCGTATTCGGCGGCCTGTTCGTCATGAAAAAGGGCTTGAAATGCGGCGTCTTGAATACCAAGGCCGAGGAGGTCGTACCCTTCATCTACGACAAGGCCTACGGCTACTCCGAAGAGGGCTTGATGATGGTGGAGCAGCGCTACAAATGCGGCTTCGTGGACCGTACCGGCAAGCTCGTCATTCCCTGCACCTACGAGTCAGCAACGAGCTATGAAAAGGGCCTCGCCATCGCCAGGAAGGGCAAGAAGTACGGCCTCATCGACGTGAACAATGCGACCGTTTCGCCATTCGAATACGACGAGTTCAAGTGGGAAACCACTTCCTACGAGGACAAGGGCAGCGAGACAGGATTCATCAATGTCGGGAAGCGATTCATCTGCACGGGCGACTACATCATCCTCCGCAAGGGCGACAAGTGGGGTGTCATCGACCTCAAAGGGCAAGTATTGGTGCCCTTCGAGTACGACTACGTTGGCGGCGAAGAACAAGGCGGCATCATGGTCGGCAACGGCGACAAGCGCGGCAATTTCAACTTCAAAACGAAGGAAGTGAAGTGGCATTGAGCACTTGACGAGCCTTTCAGAAAGAAGCCGGGCACGATTGTCCGGCTTCTTTTTTGGCGGATACAGCTTCGTGGAGGGCCGGAAATGGAAACCAAAACTCCCTTTCCAAGTCAACCGCCATCGCTCGGCGCCCTTCCTCCCTGCGGCACCTCTCCCTCATTCTCCCACAACCACAGCAAGCTCTGCTGAAACATCCGCCGGGGCACCTTCCCCAGCGCCTCCGCCCACTTGGGCTCCCGGTCTCCCCGCTGCAGTGCCTGCAAGGCCAGCGTATGCACCACCACCTCCAAAGGCAGATAACCCCGCTTGCCGATTGACCAGCCGCTCCCATGCAGATCCGTCCAGGAATCGCGCGAATTGCAGGTATTGGCCATGGTGATTCCGAATCCGAAGTAGATCGTGGTCAGGTCGGTTACGTACTCGTGGAACTCGTCGGTGGCATCGTGCCGATATTCCCCGATCAATCTCACGTGGCTCAACTCATGCGCGATTGTCGTCAGCATCACCTGCAAATCCTTGGAAATCGTCTCGTTGAGGTGGATGTCAAACTTGCCGGTGAGGTTGTTGCGGTGATGGTATTCGCCCAGGCTTTGGCTGCCCTCTGTGACAATCATCACTGGCCCATCGATGCGCTCGTCGCTGCCATGGCGATAGACATGCAGATCCAAATCATCAGGATCCAGCTCCATGTGGATCGCGACCTCGTCGAGGAAATACCGCATCGACTCACGCAGGGCATTGTGGTACCTCGAAAATGGCCCTGAACGGATCGTCACAGGGTACCGACGGAAGACCTCTTGACCAAATTGGGATCCCAGCCATTTCAAATTGGCCTCGATCCATTGTTTGTCCTCGGGAGTGACGAGGAGTTTGGGCTTTGGTTTGAAAAAGTTGAACATCGTAGCCAAAATACGAAGATCAACCCATTTTTCCCTCCACAATGCCCATGACTTCTCGCAGGTTCATGGCACTCTCGTTCACGATGCGGGCGACTTTGCCACCGAGTTCGGTCTTCACGGCTTCGTCTTTGAGGCCGCTGAGGTTGATGCGGACATTGAGGCCAGCGCCTTGGATGCAGGTGTGGATGCAGAGTGCGCCCACGCCAGCGTCTGTGATGGAGGCGGGGTTACCGTCCTGCGCCATCTCCCTCACGATCGCATAGCCTTCCAATGCGCGCTCCATGACCTGAAGCGGGACGCGGGCGGCGTATTCATTGGCGGATTGGATGGCGGCGCTGCGGGCAGCCTTTTCGGCTTCGCTGTCCTTGGGCAGGCGGAAGGCGTCCATCACCTTGTTGAAGGCGGCGGTGTCCTCGTCCACGAGGTAAAGGAGCTGATCCTTGAGGGCCTGCGCCTTGACGGCGACCGCGCTGAACTGCGGAATCTTGGCATCCCAGCCGGGCTTGCTTGCCTTCAGGTTGGCGACCATTCCGCCAGAGCTCACGCCCAAGGCACCCACAAGCGCAGCCACGGGCCTCCACGGGTGCGGGCGAGTCGCTCAGCGTCTCGTTGCCCAGAATTGCCGCAGGTTCATGTGCACAAGCTTGCGCGCCTGCTCGTCCGCGATGCGGTATTCGATGATTTTGTCGCCCAGGATTGAAGGGTAGAGTTCATCCAAACCCATGGATTTGATGGCGATGCGGACCGATTCCTCTTCGCTCACGCCTTCGCTGACGCCCTGCCGCTTCAAATAGTGCCTTCCAGCGTCCAACATGGCATTCAGCGGCACCAATCCCGCAATCTCGCTGCCAGTCACCCTCAAGCCGCGCTTGGTCGAGCTTTCGCAGCACGCGTCAAATGCGGCATGGAGCGGCGTGATGCTGATGTCCGTGAGGTTCATGCTCACCTGCGCGATGCCGTATTCTTCGACCATCCATCCGATCGCCTTCACGGACTTCAACATGCCGGGGATGCGGACTTCCTCGCCGTTTTCATCGAGCACTTTCTTGCCGTTCGGGGTGCCGTCCTCGGTCTTGACCCGGCCGTTTTCGCGCACGTCAAATGCCACTGAATTCGCCCGGCGGACGCTCGTGGTGTTCAGGTTGGCATTGTAGGCGATGAGGAAGTCGCGGACACCGATCACGCTCTGTCCGGCGGTGGCATTGAAGGCTTGCGGGCCAAAGTCGGGCTTCCACTCGGGCTGCAGGATTTTAGCGGCGAAGCCCTCGTATTCCCCGGCGCGGATGGTTGCGAGGTTCTTGCGCTCAGGACGGGACGCGGCCTTTTCGTAGAGGTAAACCGGAATGCCCAGCTCCTCTCCTACCCTTTGGCCGAGTTTCCGCGCCCATTCCACGCATTCTTCAAATGAAATGCCCGAAATCGGAATCAACGGGGTCACGTCGGTCGCGCCCATGCGGGGATGCGCCCCCTTGTGCCCGCGCATGTCGATCACCTCCGCTGCTTTGGCGATCCCGCGAAATGCCGCCTCGACCACGGCCGCCGGCTCACCCACGAGGGTCACGACCGTGCGGTTGGTGGAGGCGCCCATGTCCACGTCCAGCAGGGAAACTCCCTCCACGGACTCGATGGCGTCGGTGATGGCCTTGATCTTGGCTTTGTCGCGGCCCTCGCTGAAGTTGGGCACGCACTCGATGAGCTGCTTCATGTCGATTCCAAATTGGTGGCGCGAAGATAGAGGAATCGAGGGATTGATTTTTGGGCGAACGCTCGATATATTTGATCTTGGACGATAGCAATGATCGATGCCATTTCATGCGTGGACCTTGCCAATTTCAAACGGTGATCGCTGAAACGCATTAGAAACAACAGCCGAATTCCTGTAGTCCGCTTTTGACTTGTCACCTCAAACTGAATCAAATAGAAGATGAGAAACATTCTACGCGCATTTGCCCTGGCAGGAGCAACCCTTTCATGGGGTGTCGCCCTTGCACAACCCACACTCACCGCGAACGGTTGTAATACCCAGATTGGTGACGTATTCACTACATACACTGGCTCATACGTGAATCCGGGGTCCTCCGGGGCGAATCAGACATGGGACTTCACCTCGCTTGCAGGTTCTCCCGCGGTGGCCAACACCTGTGCAAGCCCAAGCTCCACCTCCCAAGGCAGCAGTTTTCCCTCTGCCACAGTCGTTTGCCAATCCGCAGCAGGCGATCGCTATCTGGAGGCGAATTCGTCTGCCCTCATCAACTGGGGGGCGTACGTGCCAGCATCGGGCACCCTGATCCCTCACACCGATGGCGAAGACTTCATCAGGTTCCCCATGACCATGGGCAATAATTTCACCGATCAGTTCTCAGCGGTCTATACCAATGGAGGATACACCTACCATCGGCGCGGGTCCGTCACGGCGACAGCGGACGGCTACGGTACCCTGATCACCCCTGGCGGCACTTATTCGAACGTCCTGCGTTTACACTACGTGGAGGATTACCAAGATTCCACCAACTTCGGATTTCCCTTTGTCACCACGATTCACAATGATGAATACATCTGGTACAAGGACGGCTACCATACCGCCATCGCAACCACCTTTCAATTGTCCAACAACGGAACACAAATCGCTGCAAACGCCACCTATGCGGATTTCGGGGCTGTCGGCATTTCAGCGCAACAAGCTCCATTTGAGCTGAGCCTTTCCCCCAATCCCGCTTCCAATGCCACTTCCGTCAACGTGGAACTGCCGACTGGAACCGTCTTGGACCTTGAGTTGCTCGACATTGCCGGCAGATCCATCCGGTCAATTCATGGAATTGCGCTCGGGACGGGCAACATGGAGCTTGATTTGAGCGAGTTGCCATCCGGCCTCTACTTGGTCAAGGTAACACCTGACGGGATGAAACAAGTCGTTCAACGCCTTCAAGTGGCCCATTGATTCATTCATCCTGAAAGGATTCGGCGCGGCCCCGCGGGGCATCCCACCGGGCCGCGCAACATCTGGAATTGGGGCGTCGTCAACCCCCATGGCTTTTTACTTGGTCTTCGGGTTGTTGATTCTTCAGGTGCTGGGCTATCTGCTCGTCCGGCGGATGAAGTGGCATCCGTTCAAGATCACAGTTACCACACTGTCCGTAGCAGCTGCGGTTTGGGCTCTGCCAGAGATTTACATTCAGAACATGATCCCGAGCAACATGCCTTGCGGAAACCCAATGCTCGGGCCAATGCTGGGTTTTCCTATGTTGGGACTGCCATTGGTGAGCATCCTGCATTTTGTTGAAGAAGTGATCTTCAAGGCCACGCCTCCAGACCCGGAACAAAGCCAAAATTTGCCTGAGAATCCACAATGATTGCGTCTCCGATCAAACTCACAGCCTCATTTGCCGTGCCCGCTGCCGTGGTATGGGATCACCTGACCTGCCCGGAGAAAATCAGCCATTGGATGGGCCAGGAGCTGGACATCCACCTCGAAACCGACTGGACGATAGGTGGCCGATTTGTGTTGCGGGCCTTCCACATAGCCCAGTTCGAAAACACGGGCAAAGTGTTGGATTTTGACCCGAAGCGGCGGCTTCAATACACCTACAAGGATTCGATTTCGCGCTTGCCGGATGTGCCCAGCAGCTACACGACCCTCACCTTCCAATTGAAGGAGTCGGGGCAGGAAACCGACCTCTGCCTGACCATTGAGGGCTTCCCGACGGAGACCATTTTCCACCACTTGAATTTCTATTGGCGGGGAGCGATGGTCCGCTTGAAGGACATGGCGGAATCCTCTCCCGTCTCGGCGTGAAGCCGAAATCAACGCCGGCGCGACCTGATCGCCTAACATTCGTCATGGATTTTCCGGCCTCGGGATGATCCTGGGCAGAATTGATGGCGACAATCCGAAACCCATAATTTGGTGATGTTTCTTGCCTTTTGAAATGGATCACCAAGCAATGGAAAAACGTTCGCGCCTCCCCCGGATCCTATCGGTCGTCCTGACCTACTTCACTGGATTGAACGCCCTCATCGCTGGGGCGATGTTCATCGCCGACCCCACTGGAGAAGGCATCGGGATGGACCAAAGCTACCTTGCGCACTCGCCATTCACCAGCTTCTTGATCCCCGGCCTGGTCCTGTTCACAGTGAATGGATTGCTGAACGTGGTCACAGGAACCCTGGTCATCCTTCGCCGCGGTCCTTACGCATGGTTGACCATCTTTCAAGGCGTGATGCTCGGCGGCTGGATCCTCGTTCAAATGCTGATGGTCCGCGACTTCAACGCCCTGCACGCCATCATGCTCTCCATCGGATTTGGATTGCTGGGATGCGGGTGGTGGACGCTCAGGACTACTCGGGTGGCTTGAATCGGGGGCCAAGCTATTGACTCCGACTATCGGGCTTACTAATTTTCGACATTGCTTTGACCTAAACCTGCCGCAACGTCCGCACAGGTGGCAACGCAGCCGTCTCATATTAGTCAATCATGTCTGTTCGGATTTCCCATTGTTCCCAATCGCTTGAAAACTACTATCTCTGCCTGAAAGACCAAGTTGCTGGGTTTGTCAACCGCGGCCCACAGACAGGCGACTTGGTGTATTTGGCAGTTAAGGTGGGCAAAAAGAGCCTCTGCGGGGCACGCTTCAAATTGGACACTCCCACAGACCACAAGCCTTGGGCGGATGCAGACAACTATGTGAATGCGCTGACTATCCGGGAGGTCGAGTATTGCACCCCATTTGACCTCAGCATCCTGGCAACGGTGGGTGGGCCGTATTGGCCTCTCAAGTATGTACAGGGAGTCAAGCCTATCAAAGATGCCGCAGTGACCAAGGTCTTGGACTTGGCATTCTCGCAAGGAAAGCAGCCTCATTTGGCCAAGATCGAGGACTTTGGAGACCTGGAAGGCACCACTGATCCGGGGACGGATACGGCTGAAGAGGCAAGTGCAGGCCCAAGCGAGCAGCAAGAAGAGACCATCGTGGAAGACGAACAAGAGTTCGAGAAGGCGCTCAAAGAGGTCCCAGATGCCAAGATTTCCATCATGGCGACATTTCAGACGGTCCAGTTTTCAAATGAAACAGACAAGATTCGAGGATTGGAGAGCCTCGTAAACAGGAATTTCTACCACTTGTTCTCGCAATTTCAGGAGGAAACAACCCTGCTCATTCCTGAAAACCGGATTTTCAAGACCGAGGGGCCACGCAAGGACGGAAGCATAGTCACAGGCATCCGTACGATTCCTGACGGCCTGTTGATTGAGTTCGACGCACACGGTAAGCACCCCTTTCGCATCAACCTCATCGAATACGAATGCTATGGCCAGCAAAAACAAAGAGACTCCGACAAATCTGTCTATCTCAATAGTGTAATCATCCCTCAGTTGATGCGATTTGCCTCGGCCTTTTCCATTATCACCGACGAACAAACGCGAACCAAGACTGTCAATGTCTGGGTTGACAAAATCATTGATTACATCAACAGCAGAGACGGCCTTACCAAAAGGTGCATCGGGTGGGTCCGACAACTCAATCCCACCATTCAGGAGCGGGCCATTGACAGAGAGCTTGAAAAAATGCTGATTGAGGCATTTCGCACGAATCTGCGAGTGATGTTGGTGATCGACGAGTTGAGCACCGATCAGAAAAATACGATCAAGAACGTGGTAAGCAGCTTCAAACTTGCAAGCGGCGACCGGAATGTCCAATTCGCAGGTTATGTGGTGCGACTCGTACAGAAGATCAGCATCTTGAACCAAGCCGAAGAATACGCCCTTACGATTCAATAGGCCTTACACCACCATCTCCATCAACCTCACCCTCGAAACCTTTCCGGTTTCCAGCATCGGCAGGGCGTCGATGAAATGAATCTGGGCTGGCATCTGATAGCGGGCGAGGTGGGTTGAGAGCCATTGACGGATCACCTCTTGGCTTGGTTCTACCCCTGTCCGCAGAACCAAGAAGGCCCAGAGCCGATGGCCAAATTCGGCATCCTCCACGGCAAGAACCGCAGCTTCCTGGACATCGGGATGGCGTAACAAAACAGCCTCGACATCGGCTGGGAAGACGTTCTCTCCGCCTGAAACAATCATTTGGTCGCCTCGCCCGAGGAGGTAGAGCAGGCCATCCGCATCCTTCCGGCAGACATCGCCCGTTGACAGCCACGGGTCTTTGCTTTCCATCGCGATATGGGTTCTGAGATGCAAAATTCCCACATTGCCCGCCGCAACATCCGCCTCATCTCTCGGCGCCAACTTCACCCGCACGCCTCGAATCGGCCGCCCGATCGTTCCTGGATGGGCGACCAGATCAGCAGGCTTCGCCAAGATCGAAAAGCCCGATTCGGAGGTCCCATAGAGGTTGAACAGCACCTCGCCCAGATTTGCCCTAGCCTCAGCTGCCAATTCCTGGGAAAGCGGCGCCCCACCTGACAGAATACATTTCAATGAATGAATGGCCTGTGCATCGTGGCGCAACATCCGTTGGAGCATCAATGGCACAAGCGTCGCCCCCTCAACCCGGTGCCGGGCGATCAGTTCGCAAGCGTCCTTGGCAGAGAATCGCGGCAGAAAGTGCATCTCCAGCCCCAAAAACGCAGCAATCATGAAGGCGGAAAGCCCATAACCATGGTAAAGCGGCGTCGCCACATAAACCGAACGGAACCGATCCACTTCGACATCCAGCAGCATCGCCATGGCCGGATACAGCAACTGCGCGATGGAAGGTTTGCGCCCTGCGGTTTTTGCACGGCCGCTTGTGCCGCCTGTGAGGAGGACGATCCGTCCAGCCTTGCATTTCGGCAATTTCGAATCCAATGCCGGGGCAGCCAACAATTCCTGCATAGACGCGGTCCCATTCACCGACAAACAGGGAGCGTATCCCACAACATCCGCCTCCCGCTCAGGATCATGAATGAGCAGGGACAGCCGCTGCTGCGCAAGGATCGCTTGCAACTGCGGAGCTGCCATCTCCACATTGAGCAGCAGAACGTGGACGCCGAGCCGGGCACATGCAGCAATCGCCTGCGTGCAAGCGATGTGGTTCCTGCACAGAATCCCGGTCTGACCTGGTTGCAGGCCATGACTCTCCGCCAACCCAACTGCCAAATGCCGACTCGTCCGATGCAGGTCCGCGAACGAAATCGCCACCTCCCCACAATGCAAGGCCGTCCTTTGCCCGTATTGCCTACTGGCATAGTTCAGGACGGCCATCAAGTTCACGCCTTCCTGCCGCGATGCAGCCCATAGTCGCCATAGCCCGCGAGGCTTCAGCAACCCGACTTTCCAGAGTTTCCGCAGCAGCTTAAACATCCGACGAACGCTGAATTTTGCGCAAACTGATCCGCTCCCAGAGTCGCCGCCCCATCACCGAACCCAATTCAGGGAAGATCAGCCACCAGGGTTTGTGTCGCCTCCGCCGTTTGTAGATGCACTTGCCCACGATGCGTGCGACATGCTCCGTGGACATGGCAGGGGCGTTTTTGTATTGCTCGGTTGGCTCGATCATCCTGGTGCGGACAAGCGGCAGGTAAATGCTGCAGGTGGAGACGCCCTTGGCCCAGACCTCCGGCCCGACACTGCGCAGCCATTGGTCAAATGCCGTCTTGGAGGCTTGGTAGGCGGCCCATTTCGGGGCGGGAGCGAGCAGGACGTTGAGGGCGGAAATGTTGATGATTTGACCTCGGGAAGCGACCAAGAGCGGCATCAACCCAAGACAAAGCTGCACTGGCGCATGGTAATTCAATGCCATGGTGCGCTCAAAATCATGCAGCCGATCCAATGAGTCGAAAATGGATCGACGGATGGATTTGCCCGCATTGTTCACGAAGATGTCGAGGCCCTGTGGACGCGAACGAATGAAGGCAATCAGGCTTTCAACGGCTGCTGTGTCCCGCAAATCCGCCACAAAGATCTCTGCCTCCCCTCCCACAGCTTGGATCGCAAGCTGTACCTCCAAAAGCTTTTCCTCCGTCCGCCCCACCAAGATCAGCCGCGCACCCGCCTCCCCCAATCGCATGGCAAGCGTCTCTCCGATACCATAACTCGCGCCAGTGAGGAGGATCGATTTCCCCCCAACCGCCGCGCGCAGGCGCTCCATCCGAAACGATGTTGGCGGAAACAGGAAATGCTCGATCAATCGGTATCCTTGGGCCATGGGTTGCGTGGGCAAGTCAAATCTAATGCCTCAACGCCGAATCACTGGAGAAATTGTCCAGTGCAGTACGCGGGCTATTCCAACTGGTCATAGCTGGGCGACGATCAGGAGGTCGTGCCATTTGGAGCCATCAGGCCGGAGGAAATCCTGCCGGTGGAGATAGGTCACGGAGAATCCCATCTCGCGCAGAATGGCAAGCAAGTCCGCTCCCAAATGGTAATTCATGAAAACCTGATCGCCATAGGAATTGGTCATGATGCCCGAGCGAGAGGGGTCGTCTTCCATCGAGCTCAGGTAAATCAGGCCGCCGGGGAGCAGCAGCCTTGCAGCGTCCTGGATCATTTGCTTGGCCTCGAGCAAGGTGAAATACGGCAGTCCAAAGCCCACCATCACGCCATCGAATCGATCTTGAATTGCTCCCAAGTCACGCGCATCCATGACCCGGCAGTCAGCAGTGGGGTTGTTGGCTTGGGCGAGTTGCACCATCGTGGGGGCAAGGTCAGTGGCAATGATCCTCCAACCCGGGCGACGGTCGAGGAGGTATTTCGTGACATTGCCGGGGCCACATGCGAGTTCCAGGATATGAGCTTGCGGATTCGGGATCCCATCGCAAAATGCATTCAAGGAGGCGGCATAGCTCGATACATCCATGAACCGTTCCTGGTAAACCATTGCACGAAGGTCAAAGGCTTCCACGGCGAGACGGTTTTGATCGGATTCCGGATGGCGATCGTCAGGACGCATGGGTCTATTTCGATTTCTTGGATTTCGTGAGGGCCTTGATGGCGGTTTCCTGGAGCCGATAATGCACGATTTCCGTGATCAGTTCGGCAGGAAGGGGTTGATCCAGCGGGAACTGAACGGCGCCCTTGGACCATTTGTAAGGGGAAAACCGCTGCTCAAATGCCGCGATCCCCGATCCGGTAGGGTAAAAACCGACATGCTTGGCATAGCCCGCGAAGTACACGAGGACCCCGCCTTGCTTGTAAGCCGGCATTTGGTAGCTGATCACCTCCTCAGCATCGGGCGCCGCTGCGCGAATGATGGCCCGAATTTCTTCCAGCTTGGTGCGGACCTCCCCTTCAAATCCTGCGATGTATTGATCAATTGGATTCATGGGGCTGAATTTCGCATTTCCGGTCATTCCTCCGCCCTTGAGGCAGTTCGGAGAATTCACTATTTTTGTGTTGCGACATGAAAATGGAACTCATATCTGGCCTGCGGCTCCTGCGTGCAGTTACCTGCATCCTTTGCATCATGACACCCATCGGTGCTTGGGCCCAGGACAATGATCCCTATTTGGAGCGCTTCAGCCTTACCCGCGACGATGAACGTGTGTTGCTGAATTGGGTCACGCGTCCTGGTACAACCTGCGAGGGCGTGGACATCATGCGGAGCGTGGACAGCACGAGCTACGAGGTCATTTACCACGTCCCAGGCATTTGTGGCGGGCCAGATGACGCATTTTCCTATTCGTTCCTCGACCTCGCTCCTGTTCCCAACAGGCGGAATTTCTATCGCTTGGGCTTGGGCAGGCTCGGCGAAACACATAGCTACGGAATCGACGTGGTGAAGCTGGATCAATCCGGCTACCAACTGCGCCCCAATCCCGTCACGGACCTTTCGACACTGTACTTCGACAATGCCGACCGTCAATCCTGCGAACTCCGGATCATGTCCATGAATGGGGTGGTGGTTTCCGCCTTGACGACCAAGGAAGAATTCTTCTCAGTGGATGCCAGTACCCTGCGCGCCGGGCTATACGTCTTTCAAATTCGCAGCGAGGACGGCAAGGCACTGACTGGTGGCCGGTTGCTGGTACAACACTGAGCCATTCCATCGAGTCCGGAGATCCATGCGCACCTTCAAAATTCCCCCCATCGAGACTGAGGAAGAGTACGATGCCGCGTTGGTGCGGCTTGCAGAGCTGATGGAGGGCCCTGAATCCAAGGCTGCAGAGGCGGAACGGGAGGCCTTGCTGGAGGCAATCGAAGAATATGAAGACAATACCTTTCCGTTGGGTGGATTGCCGCCTCGGAATTGACTACAGGCCCAGATCTGTCAATTTGTAACTGAGTAAACTGGACAGATTTGAAAAGGAACGCAGCCCTCGCTATCTTCCGACATTGAACCCGAAATCAAATGCGAACATGAAGATGAGACGCCTCCTTCTAGCTTTTGCGAGCATTTTGTGCCTGCTTTCATCGTTGAGAGCGCAGGACGTCAAGCTGGGACCTGTCCTGAAGGAGCCCCGCAAGACCACCATTTTGAACATCGTGGGTCATCATCCGGACCGGACAGTGATCCTCAAAGGCAAACCGAAACTGCGCGGATATTCATCCATCGAGCTCCAGCAATTGAATGGTTCATTTGCGATGGAAAAGCTCATCCCGCTCAAGCCGATGCAAGCCGAAAACAAGCTCGATGTCGAGTTTTGCATCGAAAGCAACGGCGGGATCTACTTTTTCGGCTCCATTGTGGACGGATCCGTCAATACCAAGAAGCTCTACCTGCTCAAGGTCAATTCGAAGACGCTTCTTCCAGAGGGCTCTGCAAGGTTGATCAGCGAGCTTCATTTCGAGCGAAGCGCACGCCTCAGCACATTCTCTTACGACTTTTCGCGTGACAGCTCCAAGGTGCTCATTTACGGCAACCCAAGCCTCAAAAAGCGCGAAATGGAGGAATACTCCATCGTAGTGCTGGACCAGGACATGGAGCAGCTTTGGGCGAAATCCATCACTTTGCCTTACCCGGAGGCCAAGTTCGCGGTTGAAGATTTTGCCGTGGACAATGACGGCAACGTCTTCGTCCTGGGCGTGAAGTACGCCGAGCGGGGCGAGTCCAAGCGTCGTGGCAAGCCCAATTACGAATACAAGATCCTCAGTTACAGGCAGGACGGCGACGATGTCGATGAATACTCCGCCTCGCTTGGGGACTATTTCATCACGGACATGCGCATCGACGTTTCTCCGAAGAGGGACATCGTTTGCGCCGGATTCTACTCCGAAAAGGGCACCTTCAGCATCAAGGGCAGCTACTACCTGCGCATTGACAGGAAGACCAAGGCCATTGCCAGCCAAAGCTCCAAGGAGTTTGGCATCGATTTCATTACCATGAATTTCACGGAGGGGCAGGAGCGTCGCGCCAAGAAGCGTGAAGCCAAAGGCAAGAACGTAGAGCTCTATGAATATGACTTGGACGAAATCGTACCCCGTGGCGATGGAGGAGCGGTCCTGGTTGCCGAACAATACTACGTGACCGTTGTTTGCCGGACTGACCCCAAAACCGGTGTGACGACCTGCACTTACTATTACCACTACAATGATATCATCGTCGTGAGCATCGGCCCCGATGGGCAAATCGAATGGGCGACCAAAATTCCGAAGCGTCAAACGAGCGTGAATGACTACGGATATTGGAGTTCCTACGCCATGATGATCGTTGAGGACAAGCTCCATTTTATCTTCAACGACACCCGCAAGAACCTGGACATCCCGAAGCAGGGCAAGTACTACAACTTCAGCGTCCGCGACAAAAACGGCGTGGTGATGCTCGCCACCGTGGACTCAGAAGGCAATGTCGAGCGACGCCCCCTCATCGCGAATGCTGAAATCACCGCGATCGTGCGGCCCAAGCTCTGTCAGCAGGTGAATTCCAGGCAGATGCTGCTGTATGCGAAGTACTTCAAAGGCTTCGGCCGGGGCAGTCAGTTTGGATTGGTGACGTTTTGATTGAACTCTCATGCCCACCTACATCGCCCTCCTCCGCGGCATCAACGTCTCCGGTCAGAAAATCATCAAGATGGTTGACCTGAAGGCTCACTTTGAAAAGGGCGGATGCACCGCGGTACAGACCTATATCCAAAGCGGCAATGTGGTTTTTCAGCATTCGGAGGCGGACATCGTCGCATTGCGGAAGCACATCGAGGCGCACCTGAATCAATGCCTTGGTTATTTTGTTCCGACGCTATTGAGGACGCATTCAGAGTTGGCGGAGGCCGTGGCTTCGAATCCCTACCCGACTGATTGGCCGGAGTTTGGGAAGAAGATGTACGTCTGCTTTTTCGAGTCGGCGCCTTCTGAAGCGGGGATCGAGGCGATTCGCCCCTATACCAACGAGGATGAAAAGTTGGAGGTGAGGGGCATGCATGGCTACGCCTACTACTCGGTCGGCTTGGGCAAATCCAAGCTTACCAACTCCATCATCGAGCGCAAGCTGGGAATGGCGACCATGCGCAACTGGAACACTGTGAACACGCTGGTAGAAATGTCCAAATAGCGATGGCACTTCAAGACCGGGACGACATCGTCAGGGGAATCGCAAGGTTTCCGATGGAACTGCAGGAGCGGGTGCATTGGCTGCGGGAGTTGGCTTGGGAGCGCTATCCGGAGTCCACGGAGCTTGTCTATATCAAGGCAAATGCGCTTGCTGCGGGTTGGTCACTCAGCGAGAGGTCCACGGACATTTTCGTCAGCTACGCGGTCTATACCAAGCACATCAATCTTGGCTTCAACTTTGGGAATCAGGTGGCCGACCCACATGGATTGCTCCAAGGCGATGGGAAGTATTACCGGTTTATGAAGCTTGGAGCGATAGAGGAACTGCCCATAGATGAAATATTGCGTTTCATGGATGAGAGCTGGACGCTGGTGTACTCACAGCTGAAGCCATCGAAAAAATCGACTGCAGGGCAGACGCTTTTGAAACAGGACAGCCTCAGCGGAAAGTGATGGCGAATGCGACAGACACATATACCGAGGAGTTTTTGCCTGTGCCCCCATTTGTGGAGGGAAATCCGAAGGGCTTGATCATTGGCACGTTTCCGCCTGCTCGTGAGCGATGGGATTATCCATTCTTCTTTCCCAATCGCCAAAATCGCCTCTGGAACACGCTGGCACGGGTCGCCTCGGACAATGTGCAATATTCCCTGCCGACACTGCGTGACGCTGATCGGGAGGTAGAGGCTCGCAAAAACATCCTCAGGCAACTGGATTGCGCCATGGTCAACATCATCCGTCGCTGCACCCGCAAAAACGGCAGCGCCCTGGACAATGACCTCACAGTCCTGGAGCTGGAGGACATCGTTCATGGCTACCTCCTCCCGAACATTGGCATTGACCGCATATACCTCACGAGTCTCAGCGGAGGCAATAGCTGCCTGAGTCTGCTCAAGCGGCACCTGCGCGAGCTGGGGATCTCCTCACAGGCACACCGCCGTGCAGACAATTCCCGCCAAGGCAAAATCGCGGATCCACTTGAGTTTTCATTCGATCTGGGTGGTCGCGTCATCGCGGTCTATTCTCTTTTCTCGCCTTCGCCCACAGCAATGCGTTCCGGCATCACTGAGCAAGTGCTTTACGATCAATACATTATCATCCGCAGGGCCCTCCCATGATCGAGTCACAATATCCCATCCTGCATTCTCATATCGCGGCCTACTTCGGGATCGAAAAGCGGTCGCATATTGAATTGATCGTGGACATGTTCAAGGAAGAGCACCTGGCAAAGGGAGAGTATTTTGTAGAAGCAGGCAGGCGATGCGACAGGCTGAGTTTCATTCGCTCCGGTCTCACGAGGACCTACATCGAGCAGGAAGACCGCGAAGTCACGCAATGGATCGGCTATCCTGAAACATTTATCACGGACCTGGGGAGTTGGGTATTTGAGAGGCCGGCTCGATGGCATGTGCAAGCCATCACTGAGGTGGAGATTTTGAGCATGTACCGCTCCGATTTCGCTCGATTGGCGAACCTCATCCCCGAATGGCACCTCCTCGAGAAACTTTTCATCGCCAAATGCTTCACGGCGCTGGAAGAACGGGTATTCATGCACCTTTCGCTCACCGCAGAGCAGCGCTACCAAGTGTTTTTCGAACAGCACAGGGATCTGTTTCAGCAAGTCCCCCTGCAATACATCGCCTCCATGCTGGGCATGACACCCGAAACTTTTAGTCGAATTCGCCGGAAGCGCATTTCTTGATATTTGTCAAGCGGCTTGCAGGATCGCCACCTGAATTTTGGGTCATCGCTGAGAGATGGAACTTCCCATCGCAGCCCGAAACTCAAAAAGAAAATAAGATGGCGACCGAAATCATCACCCGAATCGAAATCAATGCGAAACCAGCCGCTGTATGGGCGGAATTGATGGCCTTTGAAAGCTACCCAAGCTGGAATCCATTCATCAAGCGCATCGAGGGCACTGCCAAGCCAGGTGAAAAACTGCTTGTCATTCTGCATCCTCCCGGCGGCAGCGCGATGACCTTCAAACCGAAAGTGTTGGCAGCTACACCCAACAAGGAGTTCAAGTGGCTGGGGCACCTGATGATTCGGGGCATTTTTGACGGGGAACATCGGTTCGAGCTGAAGGAAACGGCGAAGGGAGGCACAGAACTGATCCATGCCGAGCGATTTCGGGGCATCCTCGTTCCGCTCCTCCGCAAAATGCTCAATACCAAGACCAAGGCAGGATTTGAGCAGATGAATGCTGCATTGAAGCAACGCGTGGAAACGGCTAAGCATTGAGCGTCCCTTGCCTTCATCGGCAATTCTTCCGTAATTCTGCAACATGCTAGGCTACCGCTTCTCTGAATACATCCCCCCGGAGTCCACCAAGACGACGTTTGATCGGCTAAAGGGCCTCTTCATGCAAATCCTGGTACACACCAACGGGGACGTGAACGAGGCATTGAGCTGGATGAATGAGCTCGACCGCCGCTACAACCTCACAAATGACGCCTATGGCATGGGTGACTTCATCGAGGACCTGCGGAACCAAGGATTCATCCGCGACAACGAGGAGGGGAACTTTGACTTGACAGCCAAGTCCGAGAAGACGATTCGGCAAAACTCCTTGGAGGAGATCTTTGGGAAGCTGAAGAAAGCCCGTCGAGGAGGTCACCGCAGCCCGCAAACCGGACTTGGCGAAGAAGCAAGCGCCGATCACCGTCCCTATGAGTTTGGAGACAGCATTGAGCAAATCGCGATGACCGATTCGCTCAGAAATGCACAGATCAATCATGGACCTGACAGTCAGCGGCTCACGGAAAATGACCTCGAGGTTCGTGAAAACGAATACACCACGGCCTGCTCCACGGTGCTCATGATCGACATCAGCCACTCCATGATTCTGTACGGCGAGGACCGCATCACTCCCGCCAAGAAGACTGCGATGGCACTCGCGGAGCTGATCACGACCCGCTACCCAAAGGACACCCTTGACATTCTGGTATTTGGGAACGACGCATGGCAGGTCGAGATCAAGGACCTCCCCTACCTACAGGTCGGCCCCTACCATACCAATACCGTCGCTGGCTTGGAGCTTGCAATGGACCTGCTTCGCCGCCGCAAGACTGCCAACAAGCAGATTTTCATGATCACGGATGGCAAGCCCACCTGCATCAAGGAGGGCATCCGGTATTACAAAAACTCGTGGGGCCTAGACCGCAAGATCTTGAACAAGACCCTGACACTTGCCGCCCAATGTCGGCGTCTCAAGATCCCCATCACGACCTTCATGATCGCCAAGGATCAATGGCTACAAGAATTCGTGCAAGAATTCACCAAGGTCAACAACGGAAGAGCGTTCTATTCCAGCTTGAATGGATTGGGCGAATACGTATTCCAGGACTTTCAAAGGAATCGTCGCCGAACCGTTCGCTGACCCCAAAATCGGCCAAATTTCGCAATCTGAGCATTTTCCCGAACCCGGGAACATGTTCCCCAACCCAAAATCGGCCAAATTTCGCAATCCGAGCATTTTCCCGAACCCGGGAACATGTTCCCCATCGAACACCAAAACCGGTTTATCAATGCATCAGGCCAGCACCCGCAGCCAACATTTTTAGCCAAGCCCAACTTTGAGATATTTTTTCGGACAATTTTTTGCACATTGTGCAACTTTAATTTACTTTTGGCCCATGAAACAAGATCTAATCATTCTCTTATTCGAACAGTTCGAGCGCGCATGCCTCAAGATTGACGGTGTCGATTGCTGGAGCGCCCGCGAACTGCAAGAAATCTTCGACTACTCGAAGTGGGACAATTTCCTCAAGGTGGTCGCGAAAGCCCGTGAAGCATGCGAAAATGCTGGTGCCAACCCGGATGACCACTTCCTCTTGGTGACGAAGGAGGTTGTCTTGGGAAATGGCGCTGGACGAATAATCGACGACATCGCCCTCACCCGCTACGCCTGCTACCTGATTGCACAAAATGGCGACCCATCCAAGGATCCGGTTGCATTCGCTCAGACCTATTTCGCTGTTCAAACGAGAAAGCAGGAACTCGTGCAGCAACGCATGCACGAGCTCGAGAGGGTTGCGGCACGGGACAAACTTTCAAGGTCCGAAAAGAAACTTTCGAAGCTCCTCTTTGAGAGGAATGTCAACGAACTCGGCTTCGCAAACATCCGATCCAAAGGTGACAAGGCACTTTTCGGAGGACACGCCACTAGCGAAATGAAAATCAGGCTAGGCATTCCCAAGGACCGGACCCTGGCTGATTTCTTACCAACCCTCGTGATTAAGGCCAAGGATTTCGCGATGGAATTGACCAGCCACAACATCGTGGACAAGGACCTGCGAGGTGAAACAGAAATCGTCAAGGAACACACTGAGAACAATGTCGCCGTGAGGAAGATGCTGCGCGGACGGGGCGTGGTGCCGGAAAACCTACCCGTAGCTGAAGACGTAAGGAAACTGCAGCGCAAACTCGAAAACGAGGAAAAAAGTATTGCGAAAAGTTCCAAGGCGCCTTCTTGAATCAAATGGCTGAAATCCTACCCTTTACTGCCAGCGACCTTCCCCTTTTGGAGGCGATCCGGCCTCCAGATTGGCCAGACATCCTGACGCCGTTCACCAACTACCTTGCCCACCCTGAGTCCTACTTGCCCCTGAAGTTGGTCACAGATGGCGAGTTGATTGGAACGGGCTGCCTGATCCTGCACCGAGATACTGCATGGCTTGGCCATATCATCGTTTCACCCAAGCATCGAGGACAAGGTCATGGGCAGCGCATGACGGAACACCTCCTTGCCATCAGCCGGGATTTGGGAACGGATACCACGTACCTCCTGGCCACGGAACTCGGCGCGCCAGTATATTCCAAGGCGGGATTTCAGGATGATGGGGCTTACGAATTCTACCAATTGCCGAAAACGATTCCCCCGAACCCCGAATCCGCGGTCCTTATCCCTATCCAGCCGTCGCATTGGGCAGCGATTTTGGAGCTGGATCGCATCACGACGGGCGAGCACCGTATGGTGTTACTTTCAAAGCATCTGCCTCAGGGGTACGCATGCTTGGAGAGCGGGGAATTGACGGGGTACTATCTCCCAACCTGGGGTGACGGCCTGATCGTAGCGAAAACTGAAGATGCTGGGTTGGCCATGTTGCTCAGAAGGCTGGAGTCCAAGGAAATCACATGCCTTCCAGTTGAAAATGTTCATGCTGCCTCGGTTCTTGCCAGATTGGAAGCTAGGCCGTTCCGCACCATCAAAAAGATGAGATTTGGCCCGGAAAGGGACTGGAAGCCCCAATTCATCTACAACCGGATAGGTGGAAACCTGGGATGAGGTGGGTAGCGTTGACCCGCATTGGTTCAAGTGCTCCAAATGAATCGGCGTCGCTATGACACTCATCCTCAGATTCCTTATCTTGACATCAGAATCCAATTAATCGCATTAGCAATGACAGTCGATGAAGTGATGGCCCAGCTCAAGGAGATGGGCAGCGCGCAAACGCTCAAGACATTTGCCAATCATGGCGCTCCTGTGGACAGCATGTACGGCGTGAAAGTCGGCGACATGAAGACCATCGTCAAGAAGGTGAAAAAGAACAACGAGCTCTCACTGGCGCTCTTCCGAACTGGGAATGCCGATGCGATGTACCTTGCTGGCCTGATCGCTGACGAGAAGAAAATCACGAAGTCAGACCTTCAGGAATGGGCGAAGAATGCCACCTGGCACATGATCAGTGAATACACTGTGGCTTGGATCGCTGCGGAATCGCCCCACGGCTGGGAGTTGGGTTTGGAATGGATCGATGCGCCAGACGAAAAATCGCAGACCGCTGGCTGGAGCACGCTCAGCAACTGGGTTTCGCTGCGCAATGACGACGAACTGGATTTTGCAAAGCTCAATGAATTGCTGGATCGGGTCGAAAACACCATCCACCAGAGCCTCAACCGTACTCGCTACACGATGAACGGATTCCTCATCGCGGTTGGATCCTACGTGCCCTTGCTGACGGACAAGTCTCTTGCGATTGCAAAGAAAATCGGGAAGGTATCAGTGGAGATGGGCGGGACAGCCTGCAAGGTTCCAGCCGTGAGCGAATACATCATGAAAATGATGGACAAAGGCACGATTGGGAAGAAAAAGAAGGAGGCGCGCTGTTGATCGAGGGCTGGCAAATAGGGCCAAATCATTCCCTCAATCGCGATGTATCGGCCTTCAACTTGACCATCACTTCTTTGGATATGTCATACACCGGTCCGTACAAAACCATTGATTTGGGCCATGCTGCCATGCAACCGCATTGCTTTCCGGCGCTCTCTGCCGCATTGCCAATGCGATCCACACTCTCTTGATGCGCCTTGGTGGCGAAATCCGTCACCAGTTCTTCGAACCTGTTGAATAATTGCGCCTTTTCGAGTTCAAGTCGCTCCAATTCAGCCATCTCGGCACCCGAAAGGTTCCGCAACAAGCTGTCATTCCGATACGGAAAGCAGTTCGTCCGGGTATTCACCTTGGCCTCCAAGATTTGGGAATATTGATTTACAGCTTCTTCCTCCGATTTCATCAATCCCGAATGCTTCCAAACGGAATCCGGTTCATAAGTACAGATCACGGACGATTGAGCCATTGATGGGGACCGGACACAAAGGGCCATCACCAGCACCATCAAGATCGCCAGAATTCCGGATCGTGTTTGCGAAAGATATAACCTGAATACCAGCATATTCCATCAAACTTACCTCGCACCTCCCAAATTCGCCAAGGCATTCACCAGCCCCTCTGCAAACAATTCCGCCGACTCCGGGCAATTCCGCATCCAAAGCTCAGGCTCGATCAACTCCAACTCAGAAACCGCCGGATCCCCGTCCAGATCCCAGACCATGTCCACCCGGCCATAGATCGGCATTGGCGAACAAAGATTGATGACTGCCTGCGCAAATTCGATCTCGCTACGGCTAGGATGGTATTCTCGGACGGTTCCACCAAAATCATCCTGCACCCTGAAATCACCGTCTTTTGCCCGCTTGAGAACGGCATGCGTGTATTGCCCATTCATGAACATGAGCGTCACCTCGCCCCGCTCCGGCACCGATGGCAGGAACGCCTGCAACAACATCTGCTCCTCCGCAACCAATTCACGAAACTGCCCCTCCACTCCCTGCCAATTGCTGCAATCCAAGCGATAGGTATGCCGGCCAGCTCCGCCCACCGCGGGTTTCAAAACACATTCACGCCAGCCACGGAAGTCCATGATTTCCAGGAGAGTCCGCTGATCCCCAACGGAGATGAACTCTGTCGGAGGAATGTTCACTCCGAGCAGTTCCAAATCGCTCAAGTACCGCTTGTTCATGTTCCAGCGCACAAGCGAAAGCGGATTCAGGAATTGTGTGAGTTCTGAAACCCGATCCAACCATGGAGCAAACTCCCCAAAACGGTCAAAATAATCCCAGGTAGTCCGGAAAACCGCCGCCCGAGTCTGCGTCCAATCCATTTCCGGGTCATCCCAATGTGTCCGATGCACCCTTAGGCCCCTGCGCTCCAAAGCCTCCCGCAGCAGCCTGTCTTCCAAATGGATGTTCTCTACGTACCAGTCCCCCGGCTTGGGAGCGACGTATCGGGCATCGGTGAGCAATGTGATATCGTATTTCATGCCGCAATTGATTGGCCATCAGCCGAATTTGACTTGCTTGCCTTTCTCATGGAGCAGGCGCTTTGCGTCCGTCCAGGAGGGAAGCTCATTCGCTTGGTAAGTGTAGGTACTCAAGGCCCTAGCGAGCTTGGCGGATTGTTTCATTGCCTCCAAATGCGCCCCGGACCTAGCAAACTGCTTCATTTCAGCCTCGGATTTCCAGATGCTCAGGGTATAATGATGCCTCCACCAGCCCGTATTTTTCATCCGCACAAAGCCTTCCGACCGTTTCGCCTGCGCCTGAATCTTCCGTCCATGGTTGGAGAGGGCAAAAAACTGCCAAGGGCTATGCAATTCGATGAAAGTGACTGTGACGAACATATTGGGAAGTGCGTTGGCGACCAGCCCCAATTTAGTCAATCGCCATGGTTCAGCTGCAAGGACTGCGGAGAAGGTCAGAAAGTCATCCCGTCAAAGCCACGCTGCTTCAGCACTTTGCGCGCCTCGGGTGTGTTCAATCGCTGCAAACCGCGGATCGCCCAGTCCCGGAAGGCGAGATCACCCACAGCGAGATGCTCCTTCAGCAGCTCAAATGCCTTCTCTGACCGCGCGTGACCAATCAATTCGAGGAGCCAGCATTTCAGCCCATGGTCGGTCTCCACCCTGAATTCCTCGATCAGTTGCTCCACATACAAGGCCGTATGCGGCAACAGCAACTGAAACCCTTCATCCTGACGCTGGGGCGAATTGCTCCGCATCTGGGTCATACAATACTTGAAATCAGGAGCTTTACGTGGCATGGCGCGCTGTCTTCGATGATATTCCTTGAAAAATCTGCCGCGAATCTAAGGAAAAGGGCATTCGCATTCCGATTCCATGACGAACAATCCCAGCCCCAAAACGGTTATCTTGCCTGCAAGCTATGCGTATGCAACAGGATCCCCCCAAGATTTCGACCTTCGGCGAATTGAAAGCCGCTGGATACCGCAGCCGCTCCATCAAGGACGAGCTCCGTGACAACCTCATTCTCAAACTCAAGGCCGGTGAGGAGGTATTCCCTGGCGTCTGGGGCTACGAGGACACGGTGATCCCCGACATCGAACGCGCCATCCTCAGCCGCCACAACATCATCTTGCTAGGCCTTCGCGGCCAAGCCAAGACGCGCCTCGCAAGGCTCATGCTGAACCTGTTGGATGAATGGATTCCATTTGTGCGCGGTTCGGAGTTGCAGGACGATCCATTTGCGCCACTGAGCCGGAGTGCCGCCGAACTGCTCGCCGAGCAAGGAGACGCCACACCGATCGATTGGCTGCACCGCAGCGAACGCTACGCGGAAAAGCTCGCCACACCCGACGTCTCGGTTGCTGACCTGATTGGCGACTTGGACCCGATCAAGGCCGCCAACCTGCGCCTCAGCTATGCTGACGAACGGGTGATCCATTACGGCCTGATCCCACGCAGCAACCGCAGCATCTTCGTGATCAACGAGTTGCCCGACTTGCAGGCCCGCATCCAGGTCGCCCTCTTCAACATCCTGCAAGAAGGCGACATCCAAATCCGCGGCTTCAAGCTCCGGCTCCCCCTCGACATCCAGTTTGTCTTCACGGCCAATCCCGAGGACTATACGAACCGGGGCAGCATCGTCACGCCGCTCAAGGACAGGATCGAAAGCCAAATCCTGACCCATTACCCGAAATCCTTGGAAATCGGTCAGAAAATCACCGAACAAGAGGCGCACCTTAGCGCTGAGGCCCAGAAGCGGGTGATCATCCACCCCATTCTCGGCCGACTGATCGAGCAGATCGCGATCGAGGCCCGGGGCAGCGAATTCGTGGATCAAAAGAGTGGGGTTTCTGCCCGCTTGACGATCTCGGCATTGGAAAACCTCACGAGCGCGGCCGAGCGCAGGTGCCTGGTTGCGGGTCTTCAGCAGGTTCAAGCCCGCGTGAGCGACCTCTGGGGCGTGATTCCCGCCATCACGGGCAAGATCGAGCTGGTCTATGAAGGCGAGCAGGAAGGGCCTGCGATCGTCGCGCAAAACCTGATCGGGAAGGCCATCCGGTCACAATTCGTGGAGTTTTTCCCAGATCCTGAGGGCCTGCGCAAAAACAGCAAGGAGAATCCCTACGAGGTCGTGATCCGCTGGTTTGGCTCAGGGAAGCGACTGGACATGCTCCTGAACATGACCGAGGCCGAATACGAGGCGGCTCTGAAATCTGTCCCCGGCTTGGAGGCGATCATCGTAAAATATCAAGCCGACTCCAAGGGTGCTGACCGCCTTTTCCTCATGGAATTTGTCCTGCATGGCCTCGCGGAGTTCTCATTGATCGGAAAATCAAGGCTGGAGAAGGGCCTCGTCTTCCAAGACCTGATGAGCGGCCTGCTCAGCGGGGGCTTCGGCGAAGAGGAGGATGAAGACGAGGATGGGTATTGAGGAGGTCACTCCTTGGGTTCCAACTCCGCCGGAATCGTGCCACGTGTCCCCATGTAATTGATGCTGCCGTCGGACATCACGTAGAAGACCCAAGTCTTGCGTTGGATGCAGCCGCTCGGGCAGTCCCCTGCTCCAATGCTGAATTTCAGCGCCATGGCGTTTTTGCTGTCGCTTCCCCAGGTGATGTCGTTGCCGTCTCCGGCCATGCCCTCGGCCTCAGCGTGACGGATGCTCTCGAAATTCTTGATGAGAAATGCGAGTTCGGGCGTGTTCAAGGTTTGCGGCGAGACCAGGAGCAATGACGGCCCCAGGCTCGACTCCCGATAGTTCTCAATGCTGAGCTTGTGCTTGGCGACGAGTTGATTCAGGTAGAGATTGTTGGTCATCGTCACGCCTTTGCTCCAGTTTTCCTTGAAGGGGGAGTCCTTTTCGAGCACGACCAAGACCTTGTGCAGGTTCGGCGTCTTGAAGGTGTGGATGTTCGACAGGTTCGGGATCGTATCGTTTTCAACCGTCATCCAATAGACCTTGGAAAGCAAGCCGAAGTAGTAATCGATCCGATCTTGGGGAATTTCCGCGCCACGCTCGCCCGACTGTGTGGTCGTGAGCAATTCTCGTACCGCCAAGCGTGCTGCATCCTCGCGGTAGGCCGTGGCCAACTCGGCAGGCAGCTCTTTATTGGCGGTGGGCTTTTTTTGCTTGGACTTGCTGCCGCCGCAGGCAGCGAATGCCAGCGCGAGCAGCAAAAGGCAGAGATGGGGAAACCGGAACTTCATGTCAATCCTGAGTATTCCTCGAAAAATAGAAAAAATTGGAATCCGGCAACCATCGTGCCATACCAGCCGCCACTTCATGACAGGCTAGCCATTGCGCGGTCAAGTGCCTACATTTGCTTCATGAAAAGCTGGATCGCAACCTTGCTCATTGCCCTTTCGGTGTTACCATTGGCAACTTTCGCGCAAAATGTTGGTGGCGGAGCATTGTTGGCGGGCGTGGCGAGTCAGATCGACGGCGATGGCTGGGGTGGCTATAACAAGATAGGATTCAGCCTTGGAGGCTTCGCTTGGTACGATTTCAATGACCGATTTTCCCTCAGTCCTGAGATCCTGATTGGCATGCGCGGCAGCCGGGAGGTGAAAAATGCCTACGGAAAATTTGACTTGAGCGCGATCGATGTTCCGGTTTTCCTGCGGTACCGTGTAGTCGGCACACCCGATGCATCCTCCCTCCTGCTCGAAGTCGGCCCCTCCGCCAACATCCTCATTTCTGCAAAATCAGGGTTTGGGAACACCAAGCAGAACGTCCTGCCGATGTTCAACAAGTTCAATATCTCCGGCAGCTTGGGTGCATCCTATTTCTTCAATCCAAAATTTGCATTGACGGGACGGTGGACCTACTCCCTCACGAACCTGAGCAAGAGCCTGCCGCAGTCCGAAACTGCTTACTGGCGCTGCCACTTCATCCTTGCGGGCATTCGCCTGGCGTTCAAGTAGTTTCAACAAATTCTGCTCGTAGTCACCAGCGGGAGCCCAATGCGCTTGGAATCTCCATGCCTGCATTGGAACGGATAAGAACAGGGCAAGCCCCAAACGGAGCCGACCGGCCTGAATCCAGTGCTGCGAATTACTTGCGCTTGTGATGTTACCATTGAACATTTTCAATGCAAAAATTGAAGCCAATGGCTATCCCAAGCGGTCATCGCCTTGCCAAATGTCCTCAAACCACTAGCCACTACGCTGTTACTTTGGCCAGTTTTTTGTCTTCTCATTCCTGCCCCCACCCCCCCATCTTTGCATCAGTACTTTCTCACGGAATGGTTACGAACGTAAAATTCAAGATTTCCGAATAGTTTGTGGTTCTTAGGTTGGTCGTTTTGACAGACAGAGGGAGATGAATCGCTCCCTCTGTTCATTTTATACCCCCCAGTCACATTTCCACATCTCTTGAATCCCGCCTTGCTGTGGGCTAAATTTCCGAGCTGAAACTGCTGAATCGATGTATGCTGTGATCGACTTGGAGACGACTGGCGGGCGAGCGGAGAAAGACCGCATCACCGAAATCGCCATTGTGCTCCATGACGGCATCAGGAAAGTGGGCGAATTCAGCACGCTTGTACACCCTGAACAGTCGATCCCACCCTTCATCACCGACATCACGGGCATCACCGATGCGATGGTGGCCGACGCCCCCAAATTCTACGAAGTCGCCCGCCAAGTGGTAGAAATGACCACGGGCTGCATTTTCGTGGCTCACAATGTCGGCTTTGACTATGGATTCCTCCGGGCGGAATTCAAGCGGCTGGGCTACGACTACACCCGCGAGCGGCTCTGCACCGTCCGACTCAGTCGCACGCTCATGCCCGGCCTGCCGACCTACAGCCTTGGTCCGCTCTGTCAGCGCCTCGGCATTCCCAATCTCGCACGGCACCGCGCCAAGGGGGACGCCGACGCCACTGTCCAGTTGCTCGAGCACCTGCTTTCACTGCAAGGAATCGGCAATCGCGGGCGGCTGCGAACCAAGGACGAGTTCGCTGGACTGCCCGAGAACCTGGACCGGCAGCGCCTTTCGATGTTACCGGAGGAGACCGGCATCTACTTTTTCCATGATGCGGAGGGGAACGCTGTGCACGTGAATTCGGCCAAGAACATCAGGCAGGCAGCATTGAAGGAGCTCAGCACAGCCAAGAAGAGCAAAGGCAAGCTCGGTTACGATCCTGAGGGGCTGCGTGATATCACGTGGGAACTGACCGGAAACGAGCTCGTGGCGTTACTGCGATTGGATGCCGAATTGGCGCGAATGGACGAGGGACTTGCAAAATCGAAGGCCAAAACGGCTGCAAAATTCGCGGTACAGTGTTACCAAGATCAACGTGGCTATACCCGGCTCTACATCGACAAGGTGCAACGCGGCAAGCAGGCTTTCGGGGATTTCGGGTCAGAGGCGGACGCCAAGGCGGCGCTTTCAGCAAGGTTGCGCAGGCATCACCTCTGTCCGCAGCTGGGTGGATTGGAACCGGGCAATGGCGCTTGCTCCTGGCATGAGGAGGACGCTAGCCTCTGCATGGGTGCCTGTATCGGGCTGGAGGAGGCCGCAGACTACAATGAGCGGCTCAGGGCTGCCTTGGATGGTTTGGGTTTGCCGCATCCGGCATTCTTCTACCTCGGCGAGGGACGCAGTCAGGATGAAATCGCGGTGATCGGCATCGAAAAGGGACAGCTGATCGGATTTGCCTACTTGGATGCCAATCAGGGCTGGGACGATCCCGTGGCGGTGAAGGGGATGCTGCAACCTGTGGGGTCAGTGGAGCGCAGCACGGATACCGTGCGGCAATACCTCGCCAAGAACCGCATGTCCAAGCTCGTGCCTTTCTAGGCCGGACAAATTCCTTCCAATCTTGGGATTAAGTGTAGGGAGATCATCTGCCTGAAATCGTGATGGCTAGGGGCAAAAAAGTCGCCCCGGGTTTGGGACCCGGGGCTTCATGAAAAGAATCAAAAATCACCCTCTAAACTTATATCATCGCTGGAGTTTTGGTCGAGACTTTTGCTCCGAGCGCCTGATCTCATTGTGTTAACTTAACAATACAAATATACACACCGTTTTCTGACTTGCATCAACCTTTTCGAAATTTTTTTGATCTAAACCGATAAAGTCCGGGATTTCTTCGACGAACTTCCTACAGACCTCAACAAACCTCGGAAATTTTATGACGAAAGATTTGGGATTTTTTCTGCGACTTGACAGCGACCAACGTCCCGGAGGTTCGAGTGCCTCATCACTTCGCTCTTAACCAAACAAGTGTAATTTTGAGACCGGATGATCGACCCAAAACCAGCCTCCATTCCTTGGTCTTTGAGCGCCAAGATTCGCCATGTCCTGGTTGGCCTGCTTTTGGCATTGGCGTGCATGGGTTGCGGGGATGCCGGGGTCGAGAATCTGACGGATTACTCCGGCGACAGCCTCCGTCCTGCTGATACCGCAACGATGCCAAAGGCTCTCCCTCGCGATGAGCCTCCGCCGTTGGAGGCGATCTTCTGGAAGGATTTGAGGCCCTGTGACGGCTTCGACTATCCAGTTGCGCCTCCTGATGCCAAAAACTACTTCAAGGCACGTGGCTTCCTCCCAGTGGGCCTGGAACACCTAGGCGAAGACTGGAATGGTCACCGAGGCGGCAACAGTGATTTCGGAGACTATGTCTATGCTGCGGCAGACGGCGTCGTCTTTTTCAGTGGCTACGTGAATCGCGGATGGGGCACCGTGATCAGAATGCTGCACAACTATGGCACTGAGGAATCCCCACGGTATGTCGAGACGCTCTACGCCCACGTCTCGGCCGCTTGGGCACGTGTCGGCAATGAGATGCGCCGTGGCCAGATCATTGGCACGATCGGCAATGCAGAAGGCAAATACCATGCACACCTGCACTACGAAACCCGTCTAAAGCCCGGCAAGGACATCCGCTGCGGATACGATGGCGACACGATTGGCTTCGTGGATCCAACCGCCTTCATCGAACAACATAGACATAAGTAATTGATAATGAATAATTTATAATTAAGAATTGGCGGGAAGCACCATTGTTCATTGTTAATTATCAATTATTCATTGTTCGGTGTGCCTTGATGAATTGGGTGGGGATCAGGAATCCGGTGGTATCCTTGCTGTAGCCACCGCCGAGCGGCATATTCGGATCCCATCGCATTTCAAAATGGAGGTGGGCCCAGTAGGCGCCATGCGCATCTCCGATGGTTCCAATCTTTTGGCCACGCTTCAAGGATTGGCCTGCGATGACGTCCATGTGATCCAAGTGCGCATACAAGGACTCGATGATCTTAGGATTCGTTTCGGTGCCAACGTTGTGCTGGACACGAACCACGTTTCCCCATCCCGGACCTGCGTCCTCCGCCGAGGAAACCTCGCCATCCGCAGTGCTGTACACGGGGTCACCCTTGTCGGTATTTCCGCCCCCTACCCCATTCCAATCCTCCCCCAAATGGTCATTTTTCTGGAAGGGCTGCGCATTGTAATACTTCTTCGCGTCTGGCGGCCCCACTGGAAAATCAAAGCCATCCACTGGAGAAATGACCCGTCTTTTGGCCAATCTCTCCTGCCCCTCGTCCCCCCCTATACCTAGATCGAGGTTCATCGGAGCGTGAAGCACACTCATGATTCGGATGGCAATCACCATCACTAGCCCGATGACCAATGCTCCAATCACGATCAAGACGATGGAGGGGCCTCTTTTGGCACCTTGGTTCGAAGCGAAAGTTCGTTGATGGCCCATGGCGAGTTACTTGAAGCGACGTAAGTCCTGCTGAAGGAAAGTCCATTCCGGGGTTTCTACAGGCCCCACTGCTGAGGCATCGTACCAGGGGCTGAGTTTCGGGTCATTCGGATTTTGCAGAATATGGATGTCCTGGGCCGGCATATAGCTCTGTGCCAGCATGTACATCTTCTTGCCCGTGTCCGAATTTTCCGCAACGTCCACCACCAATACTGCATGGCCTGGGAAGCCCCCTTGGATCAACACATCCCCGATTTGCAATTCCTTCAACGTTCCTATGCGTGGCAGTTCCTTTTCCAAGGATGCAGTTCCGGCATACATGAACACCATGTCCATGTAGGCGCGGAAGCTCTCATGGGAATCGGAAGGCTGCGCCTTCTTGGTCCAGGTCGTCTTGTTTCCTGCGAATGATGGCCGGTATCCCTCACGCCATTTGTTCCAGGTGCAGGGCTCGCCGTTCGTGAAATTGAAATGGATGGCGTCGAATTGGTCGGTGGAGAAGAGGTACTCCCCGCGCAGGCGCATCACGGCATCCGCGCATTGTTGCAGGTCGCGCTTGCCCACGTCGATGTCCATCACCGCGAACTGGGCCTCTTGGTTCGTTTTTTCTTGGCCGTTGTAGAGCATCACCTTGGGTTTGCCCGGCTTCAGGGGCAGGCCGCGGAGCCATTCACCGAAGCTACCTTTAGGCAATGCCATCCGCTGGTAGCCCTCCGGGAGCGCGATGCGATTTTGGATGGACTGGACGGGATTGTACATGGTCGCCCAAGGGTATGTACCGCCTGTGGTATCCACGAAGGTCGTCGGGAGGCGGGGAGACTTGTCCACGAGGCCTTGGGAGAGGACATTGGGTTCGGCACTCGCGCCTGTATCTTGGGTACAGGCAGAGAGGCTGATTGTAGCGGCTGCAATGCCGAGGATCGCGATCTTGCGCATGCTGCAAAATACGCAAAATGGATGCCATAGGGTTTCCCCGGCGAACCAAAGGTCATTTCTCCCGTATCGGGCCTGAAAAATTTCCAGTCGCTCCCTGTATCTTTCCGCATGCAGTTCATTCTATTGAGTGAAAAGCACCTGAATTAAACGCATGAAGACTTTGGAACGCCAAAGACTCAGTGAATCGCAATTGCAGCAGGAGCTGCGCATCGTGGAGGCGGCCCAGAAGGACCCGCGCCAGTTTGGAGTGCTTTATGAAAAATATTATCGGCAGATTTTCTTGTTTGTCTATAAGCGCACCGGGGAGGAAGAGGTTGCGGGAGACGTCACCGCCCAAGTGTTCCTGAAGGCCATGGTCAACCTGCCGAAATACTCCTACCGCGGCGTGCCCTTTTCAGCATGGCTCTACCGGATCGCCTCCAATGAGGTGAACCAGCACTTCCGCAACACCAAGAGCGACCGCACCATCAGCATGGAAAAGTCCCACATCGACAAGGTGATGGGCATGGTGGACGAGGAACGTACCGCTGACCTCGCCGAACTCTACCAAGAAGTCATGATCGAGACCCTGCATGAGATGAGCCCAGACGAGGTGGAAATCATTGAACTACGCTTCTTTGAGGACCGCCCCTTCAGCGAGGTTGGCTTCATCTTGGGGATCACCGAAAACAACGCTAAAGTGAAAGTCTATCGAATCGTGGAGCGCCTCAGGAAACGATTGAGAGCAAAACTGGGAGGCAACTATGAAGAATAAGTACAAAATCAATATCGACCAGCCCCTGCCAAGCGAGGATAAAATCGCGCAGCACAAGGACTTTGGTCGCATCCTTGCAGATTACCACAACCTCACCCAGCCGATCTACAGACGGCCGCTGTACAAGAACCCGAAGGCGTTCATAGGATTGGTGTTCATCCTATCCATTGCATTCCTCGTGTTCTGGGCAGTCGAGCAGGAGGATCAGGAAAAGGCCAAGACCGAGGAGGCAGCGAAAATGCCCAAGGAATTGTTGCTGGCTGAGGAGAATGCCTTCCTGAAGGCACCCATCCCCGCACTCGCCCTGCCCGTGATGTCGGTGAAAGCCAATGCCTCCAAGCCTCAAGCCATCGAGGTTCCCGGCAACGTGACCGTCCAAGTGCCCGCCGATGCCTTCCAAACCCCGGATGGCAAGCCTGTCACGGGAGACATCGATCTCGCGATCCGGACCATCTCGCAGCCCGCCGAACTCATCGCCATGGGCCTCCCGATGCAAGCCGACAATCAATTGATCCAGCAGCATCTGGTTTTGGAGGTGAATGCCACGCAAAATGGGCAGCCCCTTTCCCTGCAACCTGGAAAGGCCATCCACATCGAGCAGCAAGTGGCCCCTGAGTTTGCCCAGTCCCTCTCACACTACAACCTGGATCCCAAGTCCCGCAAGTGGACCGGCACCTCCGATGCCCCCATCCAGCCCACGGCGCGGAAATCCAACGCAGCCTCTCTCAGCCAAGACGACGGCTTCGGCGTGATCCAATTCGACGAAAACGGCAAGGTCATCCCCGAAAAGCGCAAGCCCGCAACGGACGGCAAGGAGATCAAGGTCCTGAGCTTTGACCTCAAGCAATTGGGCATCGCATGCATCGGCGAGACGGCCAGCAAGACCTCCGCCCTCAGGAGCTACAAGGTGCGCTTCACCGACCCTCAGGGGCAGGCCCTGCGCATCCTCACCCTCTACAGCCTGCCCGAGGGCCTGAACACCGTGCAATTCTTCTGGCCCAAGTCGGCGGACTTCACCTTTGAGCCCACGATCCTGAGCGGAGCAGCCACGACCTTCGCAGGATTCCTGCCCGACGGCCGCCTCGCCATCTCGCAACCTGTGGGCGTCCTCCTCAATACCGTGCCCGTGCACACCTTGAAAATGGAAATCTCGGACAGTCCCGTGAAAGATATTCATGACCTGACGCAACGCTTGGCTCCGGCCAGTGGTCACTAGGTCGAAAGCTTTTATCAGGATGCTTTTCTGATCGTTCTTTTGTTAGCGGTTGGCCCGCCAGGAGCAATGCTTCTGGCGGGCATTATGTTCCAGCGTTGCGAGCGCTTGAAGCCCCCCCAACGCTGGGAACCCATCCCCCATTTAGCGCAACACAAACCCCAGCACCCGCTCACTGTATGCCTCGATTCCCATGGTCTTGACGATGGTGCTGTGTCCGGCGCCCGGAATGGCGGCCTGTTCGCCATAAACGCCATGGTAGTTGTTCCAGACGGACATGCCGTGGTTCTCAAAGCTCAGAAAATGGTCGTCAATCCCGTGGATATGCAGGAACGGCTGCTGCACGAGCTTGATCTCCTCGGCGTTGTCGATCTTGAGGTTGGTGAAGAAACTGCCGGGGACTGCCAATCCCGTACCCTCTTGCGCCATCATCTCGGCACTGGCAAAGGGCGCTTCCAAGATCAATTTGCTCGGTGTGAGGCCCACTGGATGCGCAGTGAGCTGCGTCGCAGGCGCGGACCCCAGGCTGAATCCGTACATGATGTAGCGGTCGTCGGTGAGCCCCATGGACTTCAGCCAATTGATGCAGGCTTGCACATCAGCGTACATGCCTTCCTCGGACGCTGTGCCCTCGCTCAGACCGAAGCCGCGGTAGTCCATCATCAGCAAGCCGAAGCGGTTTTTGCCGCCGAGATTGGCCAAGCCCTTTGCACGTTGCCAATAGACGTCCATGTGGGCGTAGTTGCCGTGGCAGTAGAGGATCACCGTGTCCGTGGCGATGCGGGAAATGTCTCCGAGGTAGGTGACTGCGATGGTCGTGGACGCTGTCTCTCCGTCGGCTTGGGACTCCAAGGTGAAGTCGTGGACCAAGCTGTCGGGGATGTCATAGCTCGCATCGAGGACGAGGTCCCATTCATCGGTCTTGGGATAGTCGTCATGGAGGTATTCAGTGATCTCATTGTCGGGGCTGAAGAGATTGCTGTCCAGCCGGAAGCAACTCTGGGTCAATGCCATCAAACCCAGCAGGGTCGCGAGGAGGTATTTGTTCGTTTTCATTTGCCGCCGAACCTTTTGGTGAAACCGAAATAGATGCCCAATGCGCCTTGGCTGCCAAGCCCCCACCATGAGACGGTGAGGTCGCGGTTGCCCTTGACGACATTGTTCACTTTGAGCTCGGTGGTGAAGTCAAAGCGTTCGCCGCCAAACGTATGGCCGATTTGGAATCCGGGCAGGATGAATTGGGGCTGATCCTGGCCATGGGCGCGCTTACCCGCCAATTCGTACCATGATGAGAGGCCGACGTAGGCGAAGTTGCGGCGCTTGCCGTAGTTCCAGTAGGCGTTTGCGTCGAGTTGGGGCCAGAGCTTGAAGTGGCTTTCCCAGACATCGCCCGCGAGGTTCAGGCCAGGAGTCACGCTGACACCGGGGCGCCATCCATCGGGTTGGAGGATGCCGTAGCAAGCCCCCAAGTCAAACTGCAAGACGCCGAAGGCCGCGGATGTGGGGTAAAAGGAAGCATAGCCCGTCAACTTGTCGGTCACCCCATAACTCGCTCCGATCGTGGTGTTCGGGACGGGCAATGGGTAGCCAAAATTGTCGAAAATGGAGCCTCCAAGCGTTCCAGTGACCGCGACCGTGCCCTTTTCCAGCGGCCGCACGACATGCGTTGGTGCGCAACCCAGCATCCAAGCCAAGCCTGCAAGCAGGAAGGCTGCCCGGTGCCGTACCAATCCCTGATACCAATGTTTCCAGTTCATGAATCGAAAATTAAGAGAATTGGAGGAGCTTGCCATCAAACGGTGCCAATTGTCAGGAAACGGGATGCGAAATCCGGGCATTTGGCGTAGATTCGAAGAACATGGGAAAAGGCATCAGCAATCTGGCGTTGGTATTTTATGGCTTGGCATTGGCCTCGATGCTGGGCGGTATTTGCTACTACATCGTGGTGGGCTCCAAGAAGAATGCTGACCTCAATCCCTTCCACGCGGTGCGGTTCATCGCCTTGTTTGTCCTGCTGGGCATGGTCTTCGCGACGATCGCCGTGATGTTGCAGTGACAAGGCTAGAGGCAAAATTTTCGTTCACATCACCTAACACGCTCCTCTAGCACGATTTTTGCTTCTAAATTCCGGCATTGAATCAACGCTTCGCACCTATGGGTCTCCGACATTCCATCTTCGCCCTCGCATTGGCCGCAACAGGCCTGACTTTCAGCTCCTGCAAGGACAATGATCCCATCAATCCGAATGTGATTACCGAGGATTACTACTTCCAAGCGGTCCTGGATGGCGATACGGTGACCTATCAGGAGGGCATCGAGGACTACTACAACATCGTCGGGGACTTCGCCGGGCTGGATGCCGCCAATGGATGGTGCTACACGCCGTTTACCTGCATTGCGAAAAATGCCGCCGCCACGAATGCGATCCCAGCCAACCTCGCCAACAGCGGGACGGTGGGTGTCGTCGGAGTCACCTCATCTCAGGTCGGGTCCCAATCCGCCTATGAAGCATTGGTTTCGACGGGCACATTGCAAATCGGCCGCGTTGCGAGGGATACGGGCCAAACCGCTGTCTCTGGGGCCTTCATTTCCATCTGGGATGAAAGCGGCGTGGAATGGAACACCGACAATGGTCCCCTCGGAACGGGCAGCCTCGTGATCACCGAATACACCGCCCAAGCCGACAACAGCCGCCTGCCTGCCACGCATCGGGTGGTAGGAGCAACCTTCAACTGCACCGTGTACAACAGCACTGGACAGAGCATGGAGCTGACCGGGGGCAAAATCCGGGGCAGGTTGATCCTCTGGTGATCGGCATTCCATCCCTCTGACGGCTTGAGGACAGGAAGAATTGGCGCATTTGCCACTCAAGGCGTAACTTTAGACATGAAATTTCGGTTCCATTGGCTGGCATTCGCGGCATTTGCGATGCTTTTGGCGGCGACGGGCTGCAAGAAACACCCGGGTTGCACCGACCCCAATAGCTTGAATTACGATCCGGAGGCGACTGAGGACGACGGCACATGCACCTACTCCCCGAGTACCCTGTCCCTCTCCATCAACAACATAGTCGGCAGCAAGCCATTTTCCTTCGATTCGATCTACACCACCACAAGCGGCCGACGCTTCAAATTTTCCGCTGCGCGTTTCCACATCAGCAGCCCCTGGCTCGGAAGCAATGATGGCCCCGTCCCATTGGACAAATACCTGCAGATCAAAGCCAATGTCGCCAATTACCTGCTGGACACGATCGATCCTGGCAGCTATTCGAGCCTGAGCTTCAACATCGGGGTGGATTCCGTCGCGAATCACAGCGACCCGACCCTGTGGCCGGATGACCATCCCCTGTCCCTCATGAACCCCATGCAGGACAATTGGTCGTGGAGCGGCGGCTATGTCTTCCTCAAGCTCGAAGGCAGGGTGGATTCCAGCGCGACCATGAATGGCGCAATCGACAAATTTTTCTACTTCCACCTCGCCTCGGACGTGATGCTGACCCCCGCCAACCTCGCCCGTGCATTCGTCGTGGACAATGGCGCCTCCTACACCTTCCCGATCACGATCGATTGGGGCAAGGGCATCCAAGGTCTCGACCTGCCACGCCAATCCACCCAAACCGTGGACAACCTGCCCCTCGCCCAACAGGTGATGCAGGATTTCCTGACAGGCATCACGACTCCGTGATTTTCCACCTGAACGATGCTAGATTTCTGTCCGAATGGTAACAAAAGCTGCTTCGATATTGGGACGACATGGGTATCTTGCAATGAATAATTGAGTCGCGGTGCGAAAAGGCCCTGCATTGTTTCTGCTGCTGATGTCCCTGACCTTGCTGGTCCGAGGATGGATGCCTTACTGGGTCTTTCAAGCCCGACAGGCAAACATTGCGGAGACTTATTGCGTGAGCCGGGGCATCGAGGGCAACAGTTGCCAAGGCTCCTGTTTCCTGAAGCATACCCTGGAGGAGCAGGAGCGTGAGCATGGTCGCGCCCCACTGCTGCAGTTGGAGGAAAATGAATTGGTTTACATCGAAACGGGGCAGACCAAAACTCCCCCATTGATGAACAGGGGCATGGAGATGCCGCCTATTTCGAATGATTGGATATTGGAACAAATGGTAGCCAACCCGGATACTCCACCACCATGGAGATTGCTTGCTTGAGCTGACCGGCTCATTCAAGCCTGCATTTGTTCGTACACAATAATTCGTTACCAAGATTATCATGAAAACCACTGTTTCATCCCTTTCCCGGGCGATGCTGTTCGTCCTTGGCCTCGGCGCCATGCTTTTCACCTCCGGCTGCAAGCAAAAGGGCTGCACCGACCCGCTGAGCGCCAACTATGATCCTGATGCCAAGGAAGACGATGGCAGCTGCGAATACACCACCAATGCCGTGAGCCTCCACTTCACCCACATGGTCGGCACCCAGCCCTTTAGCACCTCCACTACCTATACCGATGCCGATGGCCGTCAGTTCAAGCTGACCACCGCCAGGTTCTACCTCTCCGATGCTGCCTTGCACTCCGCGACGGGCCACGAGCACCTCGAAGAGTACATCCAAGTCGTCGCTGGCACGGAGCATTACGAGATGGGGGCGGTGCCTGCTGGCGAATACGAAGAACTCGAATTCAGCATCGGAGTGGACTCCGCAGCGAATCACAGCGACCCCACGAGTTATGCCAGCGGCCACGCCTTGGCAGCAACCAGCAGCACATTTGACCACTGGAGCTGGAACTCCGGCTACATCTTCCTGAAGGTGGAGGGCCTCGCAGACACAAGCGCGACCATGACCGGCACCATCGACGGCCCCATCGAGCTGCATGTGGGATCGGATGCATTCTTGCGCACCTTGACCATGTCCAAGGCCATGAATCTTTCCAGCGGAGAGAGCACGATGATCCATCTCACCATCGACTGGGCCAAGGTCTTCGAGGGCGTGGACCTGCGCAACGCGGTCACGCACACCATGGACAACATGCCACTGGCAACCACCGTCGCGAACAACTTCGTTGCGGCTTTCACAATTGAACTATGATTTTCGTCTGGGTCGGCTGAAAAGGCCGACCCTGACTTTATTTTTACTGATATGAAGCGACACTCGATCCTGTACCTGCTCCCGGCATTGCTCATTCTGGCCATCGTCGGTTGCAAGGACGATCCGCCCACACCCGATCCCGCCAAGTTTCAATTGAAGTTTGCTTGGAAATGGGGCAATCAGGACTTGGTCATGGATCAGTTTTACGACAATGCGCCTGCTGGACGCCGCTTCTCCTTCCAGACCTTCAAGTATTACATCAGCAACCTCGAGCTCATCAAGTCCGACCAAAGCACCGTCAGCGTGAACAAGGTCGCCCTCTTCGACCTGTACAAGCCCACCGCGCTGACGATGGAAGGCGAGGTGCCCGTCGGCAACTACACAGGCTTCAAATTCGCGCTGGGACTGGACTCCCTCCAAAACGGCACTGCTCCGAGCGACTACCCCGTAGAGCACCCCATGAGTTCTGTGAATGGGATGTATTGGAGCTGGTTCACCAATTACATTTTCGTGAAAATCGAGGGTTCAGCGGATACCATTGGAGGCTTGGATCCGGACATCTTCCTCTTCCATGTCGGGCTGGACAGCAACCGTCAAGACTTGGCTTTCACCGGCCAAGACATCGCGGTCACCGAGGGCGCTACGACACAGCGCACCGTCAACATTGACTTGCAGAGGATCTTCTTCGGCCCAGATGACACGATCTTCCTTCCGGACACCCTCCTCACGCATACCACGGACGATCCCGCACTTGCCAGCCGCGTGATGCGCAACCTGAAGGCGGCAATGCAGTAGCGATGAGAGGGCGGCGATGGATCGTATTTGGCTTGGCCCTGGCCCTGCTATCCTCCTGCCAATTGGAGGGGAGGGACGAACCTGTCGGTGACCTCGCCTACCAAGTGGACTTGCCGCCGCATTTCGAGCCGATGCCCGTCCCGCCTGACAATGCCCTGACTACGGAGCGTGTCGCATTGGGGAAGCGGCTGTTCCATGACCCGATTCTATCGCGCGATGGCAGCATTTCCTGCAGCAGCTGCCACCTCCAAGCGTTTGCCTTCAGCGACACCGCCCAGTTTTCCAAGGGCATCGAGGGCCGACGCGGCTTCCGCAATGCCCCCGCCCTCTTCAATCTCGCCTGGCATCCCTATTTTTTCATGGATGGCGGCGTTCCCACGCTGGAATTGCAGGTCCTAGCCCCCATCGACAACCACGCTGAGATGGACGAGGAGTTGCTGAATGTCATCGACCGACTCAAAGCGGACATCGAATATCCGACGCTCTTCCGACGCGCCTACGGAAGGGAGCCTGACCCCTACGGGCTTGTCCGGGCCATCGCGGCGTATGAGCGCTCGCTGGTGAGTGCCACCTCAGTCTATGACCAATACCTGCAAGGCATCGACCTGATGAGCCCCGATATGGAGCGCGGCATGGCCCTGTTCAACGGCACTCGCCTCCGCTGCGGCAGCTGCCACAGCGGCCCGAACCTCACAGATTACCAATTCTACAATATCGGCCTGCCAGTGACCACTGCTGACTCCGGAAGGATGCGCGTGACACTCTCCGAGGCTGACCGGGGAGCATACAAGACGCCCAGCCTCCGCAATGTCTATCTCACCGCTCCTTACATGCACGATGGGAGCATGAGCTCGCTGGATGAAGTATTCGATCACTTTGCTTCGGGCGGGGCGCACTACCCCAATCAAGACCCGCGGACCGCAGGTGTCATCATCACCCCAGAAGAGAGAGCGGCCCTCAAGGCCTTTTTCTACTCACTGACGGATGACGCCTTTGTCCGGAATCCGGAGCATTGAGGCGGATTTGGTCTGTGGGTCAAATCTTGTGGGAGAAATCTGCAATCCATGAACCAATAGACCAGAAACAATTACGGACAGGTCGCGACCTGTCCGTAATTGTTTCGTAGCAAAAAAGTCTGGATCAGCCGACTATATCCCCGGAATGCTCCGATTCTTCGGGTACTTCACCGTGAACATCAGCTTCACGACCTTGGTCTCGGCTTTGGCCACGTCCAAGACCCAAGTGAGCTTGCCAGTCGCCTCATCGAGCTTGGCGCCGGATGCATCGACAAGGCTCACCACGATGTCCTTGTCCTGGCTCACTGGGATTTGATCCTCAAGCGTGAGATTCACGGCGCCTTCCTTGGTGTTGCGGACCTTGATTTCGTAGGCAAACGTCCGCTCCCGGTTCACACCGATCGTGCGCACCTTGTTGAAGTCCTTGAGCTGATTGCGCTCGATGACGATCTTTTTGTCGCGGCCGAGGCTCAGGTTCAGGGTATCATTGGTGTAGGCGGGATCGATGTCCACTTCGGTGACGTAGGTGCCTTCGAAGAAGACCTGCGCCTTGCCGGGCAGGAGGTTGAGCGTGTCCCATCCGGTAAGTCCGGCGGTGAGGAAGGCGTCATTGTCCAGCTTGGGAACCGCGAAGTGACGGTAGAAAGTGGGCAGGTTGGCGTTGCGGACAGTGACCTGCTCGGCCTTGCCATTGGAGCGGATGGTCTGGGGCAGGGAGATGCGGAACTCCGCCGTGGTCGCGCCTTCACGGACTGTGGTGTAGTCGGCGAGCGTCGCGGTGGACTCATAGTCAATCGTCATTTCGGGTTCCGAAGCAGGACTTTCTTCGTCTGAGGCCCCTCCCCAGTCTGATTCCTCCGACTTGTCCGCTACAGGCGCTGCCTCTGCCTTCTTGTATGCACCGGCATTGTAACGCTCGCGCTGAATGGTATAGACGATTGGCTCCTCCACGTAGAGGTTCCAAGGGTTCAGCGTAGGTTGGGTGCCTCCGGTGTTGGGATTGCCGGAGGACAGGGTGAGCTGCACGTCTTCCCAATCCACGCCGGAATTTTGATAGACGTCCGCACGGTACTCGAGGGTGATGGGACTCTGGGTGTCCTTTGCGCGGATGTTGTAGCTGGGCACCCATCCGGCTTCGTTCACGACATAGCTCAGGCCGATGGGAGCGGTCGCATCTCCTTCCGACTGGACGATCACGCGGATGTCATTGCTGGGGCGATTCCGGCGGGCGTTCAGCTCATTCAGCTGGAGGTTGATGGCATTCCGACGCAGGGCCAGCTTGTTGTTGGAGCGGGAATAGGTGAGCTGCTTGTCGAGGATCTCGGTGTAGCGCGAGCGGTAAAACTCCGTCATCTTCTGCAACTCGTCCACGCTCATGCCTTGCTCCTTGCTGGCGATGCTCTGGTTCTTGTTGATCATCGCCTTCTCGGTTTCGAGGACGTTGAATTCGAGCGTGTTCGACTCGACCAACTTCTGGATGATCTCCAATGAATCTTGCAGCATCTTGACCTTGGGGGATTCGATCTGCTTGTCGAGGTAGTTCACCTCGTGTATGACGGAGTTGATCAGGTAGGCTTGGGGAGCGGCGGCTTGGATGCTCTGTGGGTTGATGCCCTCGCCGAGGCCTCGGAAATAGACCACGTTTTTGCCTTTGTGAAGCGGAACGTTGGCTGTGCGGGTCACTTGTGCGCCACGCAGGAAGACGGTGACGGATTCGATCTTGCTTTTGACCTCGATCTCGTCCTGGGCGTGGAGGCTACCTGCCATCAGCAGCGCGGCAGCCATGTATTTCAATTGTTTCATCGTTTTCATTGGATGGGGGTGATCAGAGGCCGGGAACGACTTTTTTCTTGGGGTATTTGACGGAGAAGATCAGCTTGAACTTCTGAGTCGCCGCTGGTTGCAAGTCCATGTTCCAGGTGAGGAGGCCAGTTTCCTCCACTTTCGTGGCACCCGAAAGTTCGATCTCCTTGACCTCAATGGCTTCATCTTGAGAGACGGGGAGTTGGTCCAGAACCTTGAGGTGGACGACGGACTTCTTGGTGTTGCGGATCACGAATTCGTAGCCAAAGGTGCGCTCGCGGTTGAGGCCGATGTCCTTCTTGGCATTGTAATCCTTGAGCATGTTCCGCTCGATGATGACCTTCTTGTCGCGGCCGAGGCTGAAATCCAAGGTGTCCTGGGTATAGGTGGGATCGAGGTAGGCGGCCGTCACATAGGTGCCTTCGAAGAAGATGTTCACGCTTCCAGGGAGCAGGTTCAGGGATTCCCATCCGGTGATTCGGGCAATGAGGAAGGCGTCCTTGTCGAGCTTGGGCACGGCGTAGTGCTGGTACAATGCGGGCAGGGTCGCGGACTGCACGGAAACCTGCTGATGCTTGCCGTCGCTGGGCACGTCTTGCTTGATGCTGATGGCGAATTCGGCTGTGGTGGCGGTGTTGCGCATGGTGGTGTAATCTGCGAGGGTGGTCCTCCCATAGTTATCGGCCTTGCCTTTTTCTTTTTCCTGGGCAATCATGTCGTAGGTTTTGGTCTGCTCGCCGCCCACGATCCCATAAGCGTTTCCAACCGGGTATCCAAAGCTCAAGTTCCATTGCGTCAGTTCCGGCTTGGTGCCACCCTGCATGGGATCGCCGGAGCTGAGGGTCAGGTTCACACCTTTCCAGTTGACGCCAGTGCTTTGCCAAACGTCGGCGCGGTAGTCGAGGGTGATAGGGCTGTCAGTGTCCTTGGCGCGGAGGTCGTAGCTCGGCACCCAACCTGCATCGGGCACAAAGTAGCGGACGCCGACCTTGACGGTGCGGGCGTAGTCACACTTCAGCTTGACCACGATGTCGTTGCTGGGTTGATCCTTCTGGAAATTAAGCTCCTGAAGTTGCAGGTTGATCTTGTTGCGCTCCTCGGTGAGTTTGGTTTGGGAGCGGGTGTTGGTGAGGAGGCGCTCGTTGATGTCATGGAGGCGGGTGCGGAAGAAGTCGGCTGCCTTGCGGAGTTCATCTGTGGAGACGCCCTTGGCTTCGCCGGCGAGTTGCTGGTTGGCGAGGACGAGTTGGTTTTCCTGAGTCAGGACGGTGCGCTCATTGCTGAGGACTTCTTGGCGCTCGTTGAGGATGCGGAGGCTGTCCTGCAGGCGAGCAATACGCGGGCTCTGTGCCTGCTGCCGCATGTAGTTGACCTCGTGGCGCACGGAGTTGATGAGGACGATGTCCGGCGCGGCGGCTTGGATGCTGCGTGGGTCGATGTTCTTGGCCAATCCCTCAAAGACCACGATGTTGTCGCCTTTTTGGATGGAAAATGTCGCCTCCTCGCTCACCTGGGCGCCGGTGAGGAAGACCGTCACGTCCGTGATCTGGGACTTGGCAGTGACGGGAGTGGGCTCTTGAGCGCGGGCGAGGGTGGCGGCCCAGGCGCACAAGACTAGGATCATTGAGATTTTCTTCATGTCTAAGGTGCTGAAAGCTGCAAATTTAGCCTCTAGGTGCAATCGAAACGCGGATTCCATAAGAAAGCGACATGATTTGAGGCAGGAAATTGGGAGATGCCTAACAAGCGTTGTCCGTCCGGGCTTTGCATTGCACGTTTCAGTGGTGGAAATGCGCGATTTGCACCGAGAAATGGCTGATCTTGCATTATTGAAATGACTTTTGCCCGATGAAACTGACTATCCAAGACCTGCGCGACCGCAACCTGATACTGCTCGAGTCCATCAGCGGCAGCCATGCCTACGGCCTGAATACACCGACTTCCGACGTGGATGTGAGGGGCGTTTTCATTTTGCCTCAAGACGAGTTGTACGGGCTGCATTACACCGAGCAGGTGGCAGACGACAAGAATGACGTGGTTTTCTATGAATTGGGCCGCTTCATTGATCTGCTGCTGAAAAACAATCCGACCATGCTGGAACTGTTGGCGACGCCGGAGGATTGTGTGCGGCACCGCGACCCGGTCATGGACTTGATTCAGCCGCAGGATGTGCTGAGCAAGCTCTGCAACGAGGCATTTGCAGGATATGCGAAGGCGCAGATTTACAAGGCGCGTGGGCTGAATAAGAAGGTCGTCAACCCTATGGAAAAGGAGCGCAAGGGCATCCTGGACTTTTGCTTTGTTCCGGAGGGTCAAGGCGCAGTGCCCTTGCTGGAATGGCTGGGTCGTCGCGGATGGCGGCAGGAGGATTGCGGATTGGTGAATGTCCCATGACATGCACGACATCTATGCGCTCTTCCATGCAGGAGACGAAGCGCGTCGCTTGGGCTTTAAAGGGGTCGCCGCCAAGGACAATTCCAATGGCGTGAGCCTGAGTTCGATCCTCTCAAGGGCATGGAGCCTGCGACCTTCATGGCCTTCAACAAGGACGGCTACACGATTTATTGCAAGGACTACAAGGCGTACGACTGGGTGGAGCTGCGGAACGAGGCGCGGTACGAGGGCACGGTCGCGCATGGCAAGGCTACGATGCGAAGAACATGATGCACACCTTCCGGCTGCTGGACATGGCTGCGGAGATCGCGGAAGGCATCTTGCTGGTGCGTCGCCCGAACAGGAGGAATTGCTGGCGATCCGTAGTGGAGAGCGATTACGACGAACTACTGACGGAGGCCGAGGCGCGGCTGGGTAGGATTGCGGAGCGTCGATTTGCAGGAGTACGTTGCCGGAGAAGCCGGACGCCGAGAAGCTGAACGCGATCCTGGTGGCGATGCGCCGGGAGGTGTACGGGCGGGCAGATCGGTGAAACGCAAGAAAAGGTGTCATAGAGCCGGAAATGGCAAATACCCTATGATGCTATTTCCCAAAGGGTTGCTTGATGGAACTCAAGATCGCGAGTGGGTTTGGAGTGGGATTGCAGTGGGCTTGCAGTGAGTATGCAGTGCATGTACAAGCACGGCGAGCAAGTGAAAAGCAAGTAAAGAGCAGGGAAACCCGTACCCAACAGGAACCAAGTCCAAAGGAGACAGCAACCGAAGAGGCGTTCGGTACCAATCCAAGCCGAAATCAACCCCTTATTTTTTCTTATCTTCACCTCATGAGACCTCACGCTTGTCACCTACTCGATCGCGGAAACCGACGCGCACATGGTTTATGAACTCGGCACCCTCGTGGAGAAGCAGGGATTTGAGGCGATCTACAGCTTTGACCACCCGGAGCATCCACGGGGTCAGCACCTGTACGACGAGATCGCAGTCTCAGGCCTCTTCATCGGGCTCATCACGAGCGGGATCAACTCCACTCAGGTCATTCAACTCTGGCAATATGCCCGCAGTCAACGCATCCCGGCGGTGCTCTTGCGTGAACATGGGGTGAATGTCCCCGGCGACGTCGCCCGCAACCCGGATGTGATCAGCTTCCGCAAATTCATGCCCGAAAACCCGATCCTGAGGATCGAGATGTGGGTTTCGCATGCGTTTCGGTGAGGGGCTTGGAGCCAATGCAACCTCATGAAAAAGCAAGCAAATAAGCACTGAACGATCATTTGGGTAAGTAAGATGGGACGGGGATTTGTTTCCATTCCCGATCGCATTTTGGCTAACTTGTTCATACTTCAAGATTGGAGTAAAATCGTATCGAATGCGACAGATAGGTTTCCGGCTCGCCCCTTTGCTCATTTGCTTGCTGCTCTTTGGATGTCAATTCAAGGTCAAGGATGGCTTGAATTGGGATCAGAATCTGGTTGCCCCGATCATCAAGTCACGTGTGGGCTTGGCTGAGTTGTTGAAGGATACAAGTCTGGTCAAGACCGACCCCGACAATTTCATCACTGTCGTTTACCGGGACACGTTGATCGACCTCTCGCTGAGCGATTACCTCGTGGTGCCGGATACGAGCTACGCGGCCAAGATCACGCTGAATTCCATCACCCTCGCCACGGACACCCTGGTGCAGGACATCACCATGCAGCAGATCACGGATGAGCTCTGCCTTCAGGGGCAAACCATCTTCTGCAACCTGCAGCCCGGTTCCTTCATCCCGTTCGTGCCGCCGTTCACCTTCAATTCCACCACCGATCAGACGATTGATGCGTCGCAGTTTTTCGAGGAAGCGGACTTGATCGCAGGCGAAATGGTCGTGCAAATCGAGAATCACCTGCCCATCAACATCTCCGAGGTGATCTACCACCTCCGCAACAATGGGCAGTACCATGACACCCTCGTCAAGGACACTGTGGGGCCGATTGCGCCGGGACAAATGGTGGAAAGCGTCTCCGACCTGAGTGGCAAGACGGTGGAAAGCCAAATGGCGGCGCGATTGGAGCGCATCACGTCGCCCGGCGGACCCGGTTTCACTTACGATCCCAATGATTACCTCCGCGTGCGCATCATCGTGCGGGGCCTGCGGGCGAGCCGCGCCACTGCCGTCTTCCCCGCGCAGCGGGTGATCGACGACAAGAGCCGCATCAATTACATCTTCGACAATGGCGTCGAGATCACTAAGATCAAGTCCAAGACCGGGCACCTGCGCCTAGATGCCTACTCCACGCTTCAAGACACGATCGCATTCACCTATGCCCTGCCGACTGCCATCAAAAATGGCCAGGCCGTGCTCGTCCAAGACCGCCTCGTCCCCGGAGGCAATGGCGCTGAGGCCCACATCGACCTGGAATTGGTGGATTACTACATCGACATGACCCTGAACGGGGACTCGGTGAACCTGTTCCCCTACCACCTCACGGGCGACCTGCTGTATTCGGGCAACCTGAATACCATGGACCTGACGGATTCGATCGACCTCACCTATGGCTTGGAGGGCATCGTCCCGTCGTACATCGAGGGCTATCTCGGCCAAAGCACGGTGGAGTTCGCCGATTCGCTCAAACTGGCATTCTTCAACAACATCATCGGGGGGGATCTGTTCCTTCAAAACCCCAAGGTCAAGCTCACCATCCAAAACAGCATCGGGGTGGATGGACAATTGACCGTCAGGCAATTGCAGGCCATCAACCATCGCAAGGGGCAAAGCCTTTCGCTCACAGGAGCACTCATGAACTCCCCCACCGAAATCCGTGGCCCACGCCTCCCCAACGTGGGGCAGACGGTGACGACGGAGGTCGAACTCAAGCCCAGCAACTCCAACATCCGCGATTTTCTGGGGGTGCTGCCCGACGAACTCCGCTTCGATATGGAGGTTTTGGTGAACCAAAACGGCAACCCCGAGCTTCATGACAACTTCGCCACCGACGAAAGCAGACTTGCCGCATTCCTCGACATCGAGGTGCCGCTCCACCTGCAGGCATCGCAATTGATCATCGTGGACACGCTGGACATGGACTTGAGCGATGCCACCCTGCCCAAGGGCGTCGAATCTGGTCAACTCAAGCTGGTTTTGGAAAATGGCTTCCCCATCCGCGGCTATGCCCAGGTCCTGTTCGTCGATCATACTGGCGCAGTGTTCGACAGCCTGTTCAACCAACTTGGCAATGGCCATTATTTCCAAGGTGGTCATGTCGATGCGAATGGCATCGTGGACGAGCCAGGGAGCAGCGTGTTGGTCGCCCAACTGGACCAAGCCAAATTCACCCGGCTCAAGCAGATGGGCGCCAAAGCCATCGTGCGCTTCAACCTGACCACGTTCCCCTTCAACCAATCCTTGAAGCTCTACTCCACCTACGGCATCGATTTCCGGCTAGTCGGCGACTTCATCTACCATGTTGGAAGCTGATACCGAGCGGATTCCCTGCATTTCTGGTTTTTGAGCGGCCATTGTCTATCTTTGCGCCCTATTCTTGGGTACAATGGGAAATCAGAAGTTGACCATCGTGGTTCCTGTCTATAATGAGGAACGCACAATCACCAATATCTTGGACAAGATCCACGAGGTGACGCTCATTCAGGGCATCACCAAGGAGGTGATCTGTGTGAACGACTGCTCCCGCGACAAGTCCAAGGAGATCATCACGGCCTATATCGCGCAGCATCCCGACCGCGAGATCCAGCTTTTCAACCACGAGGTGAACCAAGGCAAGGGCGCGGCACTCCATACCGGCATCTCCAAAGCCACAGGCGATTACGTCGTGGTGCAGGACGCCGACCTTGAGTACGATCCCCAAGAATGGAACCTGCTGCTGAAGCCGATTCTGGATGGTTTTGCGGACGTGGTGTTTGGTTCGCGATTCATCGGTGGGCAACCGCACCGCATCCTCTTCTATTGGCATAGCCGGGGCAACAAATGGCTCACCAACCTGAGCAACATGTTCACCAACCTGAACCTCACGGACATGGAAACGTGTTACAAGATGTTCCGCCGGGAAATGGTGCAGAGCCTGAAACTCAAGGAAAAACGCTTTGGATTCGAACCAGAGGTGACCGCCAAAATCAGCCGCATCCCCGGCGTCCGCATTTATGAGGTCGGCATCAGCTACTATGGCCGCACCTACGAGGAAGGCAAGAAGATCAACTGGAAGGACGGCTTTCGCGCGATCTACTGCATCATGAAGTACAACATTTGGGCCCGCAACTGAGGGACTCCCTCCCTTTGATTCGTTGAAAATTCCTGCCTAGGCAGCAAATCCTGCATTTGACCCGGCGAATGGTTCGTTCCGCATCGCGAGGCCTGATCTTTGTGGCCATCAAACGCTTTTGAAACATAAGAATGAACCACCATCCCAATCTGCCCCTGGACATCCATTTTGATACCGAGACGGGCGACCCTGACGACCTTTGCACCCTGCTCATCCTGATCGCGCATCCGGCCTACCGCCTGCGATCGGTAAGCGTCACGCCAGGAACCGACGAGCAGGTCGGCATGATCCGCTACGTTTTGGATGCCTGCGGCTTGCCGGATATCCCCATTGGCAGCGCTGCCCCTGGCTATGACAAGAACTGCGTGGGCCGCTTCTACCGCGATTGGTTGGGCGACTTCCCCCATGCCAAGCCTGACTCGCCGACTGCTGAAGTCCTGCTAGACAGCCTCCGGCAGTGGCCTGACTTGACCCTGCTCACAGGAGCGCCTCTCAAAGGGCTGCGCCCGCTTGCACCAGACCAACCGATCTCCCGATGGGTCGCGCAAGGCGGATTCGCCGGCGACAATGTCGTCCCCGAGCAGTACCGCCTCGAGAAATTCGCCGGCATGGTCACCTGCCCCACCTACAATTTCAACGGTGCCCCCGAGGCGGCCCTCCAACTCCTCGCCAATCCCAACATTGGGGAGCGCATGCTGATCTCGAAAAATGTCTGCCACGGCATGATCTACGATGCAGATTTTCACGAGCGCATGCAGGTTCTGGGAGGTAGGCATCAAGCGTGGGACATGTTGCTGCTGGGCATGACACTCTACCTCGACAAACACAGCGAAGGCAAAAAATTCCATGATCCACTGGCAGCAGCGGCGGCGGCCCAACCGGACATCTGCGCGTTCAAGGAGGTGCAATTGTTCCGTCAAAGAGGCGGCTGGGGCAGCGAATTGGCGGAGGGAACGCGAACCTGGATTTCAGTTTCCGCCGATAGGGAACGCCTGATCACCTTCCTCACAGCCGTGGATTGATCCCACTCATTGATCGCGGAGCCATGCCGATACCGAGTCGAAGAGGGCCTTGTTTTCCGGGGAGGACAGCGCCTCCTCGATTCCAGCAACTTCCCTCGGGGTCAAGTGCCAACTGAGCGATGCGCGTATGCCGCCTGTGTCCACCGGTTCGTCTTGGAAGGAGGCGAACTTGAGGTTTCCGGTTGTCTGTCGGTCCATGTCCCGGATGTATTGCTCAGTCGCCAAGTCATTGCTCATGTAATAGGCGCTGTACGTGGCTCCGATGGGGTCTAGGATCTGCTTCAGGAAATTTTTCTTGCGATATTTCGGCAGGTCCATGGATTGGAGGCGTGAGTCCCGCACTTGCAGCAGCATGAGCCCGGAGGTGTTCTGACTGTACCAATTCGCAAAATGGCGCAGGTAGCGGCTAGCTGTCTCGAGGCCATAGTTGTCGGCGACCCCCGCATCGATGATTTCCATGGGCGGGTTGCTGGGCATCAGGATGTACGGCGTGATCATGGGGAACGAGGCATTCATCCTCAAGGCCGTCACGAACAGAAGGCTGTCCGCGTCCTGCTTCTTGAAAAAGCGTCGGAAGTCCACACCTGCCACGCCGGGTTCCAAATCGCCCTCGAAATCATAGCTCCTCGTGAGATAGGAAACCGGAATCGCTGAAATGTACATGCGGCGGCCGTCATTGATCACCACAGGCGAGAAAATCATCTGCGGGATGTACGCACTCTCCTCCAAAGGCACGTACTCCGCGAGCCGTTTGTCCTGGAAGACGCCCAAGTTGGCCATCAACTGATTGTCGAAGGACCAACCCCGATCGCTGTCGTATTTGGATGCGCCGATCCACTCCTGCGCGGTTGGGAGGAACAGACTGGTCACAATCTTGAGCGTGGTCCGGTTGAGCAGGTCCTTGGACATGCGGGCACTGTATTCCGGCCCCCAGATGTCTTCGATATCGCCCAATTTCTTCTTGAGGTACAGTTCCCGGAAATAAGCCGCGCCGACCATGCCGCCGGATGCACCCGTGATGAGCCGCGTGCTTTCCATGAGCCTGCCTTCTGTGAGGCTGTCCAGCTTTTGCATGACCCGCATGGTGAAATACGCCGCCCGCAAGCCGCCACCCGAGACGCAGAGCATCACAGCCTTCGGCTTCTTGGCTGTGCCATGAAAGGCAACATAGTCGGAGAGCCATCGGTTCAGGGTCTCGGTGGTGTTTTGGATGTCGGTTTGGATCGCCTCCGCGCTGCTCACCTCTCTCAGGTGATCCAAGGTGTAGGGCGCACGATCGATTTCGTAATTCATCCCCAAGGCAGGGTGCTCATTGTTGAACACACTCACCTGATCAAACACCAGATAGATCAACGCCAACCCAATCAGCGCCAGCGGCCCCAACTTCCTGAACCAGAAAATGATGGCCGAAACCAGCATCAGGAAGATGGAAAACAAGAACAGGATGCTCGCGCCTGCCGGTATCTGAAATGCGGGATTCTCCTCCAACAACCCCAGCCCCATGATCAATGCCAGCAACAGGAATTCCAGAAACAATGCATTCCCGTGGTTCTGATTCAGGATCTTGACCAATTGCCTGAACTCGACGGGATCATTGGGGTCAGGAGATGCCAATCGGATCGGCGATGCGAGGTAATAGTCCACCCGCATTCGGAGCCCCATCGCAGACCTGGCCTTGGAGATGATGGTCCTGCGCGGATTGAGCTTCCGAGAGGCACGTTCCCCAATCAATGCGACGAAATTTCTGCTGCCACGGATGAAATACAGAAGGATCAGCACCGTCACCGATGCCAATCCGGCATACATCCCCATCAACCGCCCGACGATCTCCCATTCGAAGTGGTTGATCGCGTAGGTCTGGAAATTCACGAAGCTGATGGAATAGACCACGACGAAGCAGAGGGGCAGCAGGAGATTGTTCAGGTAGTACACCAGGAAGGGCCGCCGCTCCAATGCCAAGAAATGAAAG
>JAXLVK010000044.1:0-51179 GCA_046329055.1 Bacteroidia bacterium | reverse complement strand
AGTGATGCCGGACGGCAGCCAAGTGATCTCCGAAACCAGCGGAGGGGCGGGCAAGGTCATCAAAACCACGCTGGACGCCAACGGGAGGCTGCTCCGCATCGAGAACGGATCGACTGGACAGACGGAGGATTACTCCTACTATCCAGACGGCACCGTGAAGCAGCTCGATCTCCGTGGCACCAAGGGCGTGGCGCAAGTCAAGTACGACAACACTTTGGATGACAAAGGGCATGTGATCAAGCAGGTGGAGACCGGAAAGACCGGAGCCCGGACATTCCTCTTCACCTATACCCCGCAGGGCCAAATCGCCGACCGGGGCACCATCGCCAACCAGCCCACAGAGACCCGCGGCTACGATGCCATGGGCCGGTTGACCGACGTCCTCAATTACGATGCACAGGGACTGCCGAAGGAGGTGCTCAACATCGCCTACGAAGCCTATCCCAGCAAATAGGTTCCATCCTCCGTTTCACAATTCATCACCCTCCTCATGGACAACAGAGAGATCATTGACTCCAACAAAAAGCTCTGGGATGCCCGTGTGGCAGGCCATGTGGCGAGTACATTTTATGATGTGCCGGGCTTCCTTGCTGGGGCATGTGCCCTGAAGCAGCCTGAGGTCGATGGGCTTGGCGATGTCTCCGGACAATCCCTGCTCCACCTGCAATGCCATTTTGGATTGGACACGCTCTCATGGGCGCGGCGTGGGGCGACAGTGACGGGAGTGGATTTCAGCGGGGTGGCGATCGCCAAGGCGAGGGAATTGGCGGAGCAGGCAGGTTTGGAAGCGACTTTCGTGGAATCCTCGATCCAAGACCTGCGGAGCAACCTCACCGGGCAGTACGACATCGTCTTCACGAGCTACGGGGCATTTTGCTGGTTGCCGGACCTGGATGAATGGGCGGACATCGCTTGCAGCTACCTCAAGCCGGGCGGCAAGATCTGCATCGCCGAGTTCCATCCGCAGTGGTATGGCCTGAATTGGGACAATCTCACCATTCAGTATCCCTACTTCAATCCCGGGCATGCATTCGAGGAGGAGTTCACGAGCAGCTATGCGGGTGACGAGAAATTCAGCCCGATGAAGGAGTATTTCTACAGTCACAGCCTTTCCGAGCTCATCCAAGCATTGCTCCGAAACGGCATTCAGCTCCGGAAATTCGAGGAATTCCCCTTCAGTCCTTACAATGCGTTTCCCAACATGGTGGAGCGCGCCCCCGATCAGTGGATCCCCAAAGGCACCGCGTATGGCAATGTGGCCATGATGTTCATGCTCCTCGGGGAAAAGCCTGCCTGAAAAATCCCGCATGACCTTACAGCACGCTGAACCAGAGGCGTGGGCATCGCGTATTTCCAGCCATACGACACAGCGAAAGCCTTTGGAAGAAAGACTACCCCTTGCCTGAGATTGATTGGAACTGTTCAGAAAACTTGTCGCCCCGCTAGGCGGGTGTGCATAGCAGATTCCAGCCGCTCAAGGCATTGATTGTAGTTTAGCCCAAAATTTGTTCGCATGTTAGGACTACAAATTGATTCGGCGGCCGCGGTTGCCAATGCTGCCGGGCAGGTGGTTTCCAGCGCAGGAGCCAAGAAGGTGACAATTTTGCAGCTGTACCTGGACAGTTGGTACATCTTGATCCCCATCACTTTGCTGTTTTTTGCGACGATCTACCTGCTTGTGGAGCGGTACCTGGCGATCAAGCGCTCCATGCGTGTGGACCGTGGTCAAGTGCTTTCGCTGTACGATGCGCTGCGTCGCGGCAACGTCGAGCTCGCCACAAGCCTGTGCAAAGGCAGCGAATACATCCTCCTCAAGATCCTGGGGGCAGGTGTGGAGCGCCTCGGCGCCCCGGCTCCGGAGATCGATGGTGCGATGAGCAGCTACGGCAACGTCCTCATTGGTCGTATCACTGGACGCCTGAACTACCTCGGTATCATTTCCGGCGTGGCGCCCATGCTCGGCTTCATCGGTACCATCCTCGGTATCATCAAGATCTTCTACAGCATCTCCTTGACGGACAACATCTCCATCGGTGTGATCTCAGGAGGTTTGTACGAGAAGATGATCTCCTCCTGCGCCGGATTGGTGGTGGGCATGGTGGCCTACGGCGGGATGCACTTGCTCAATGCGATGGTGGACCGGTTCACGGTCGCCGTCGAGGCGGAGAGCTACGAGTTCATGAACGTACTTCATCAGCCTGTCCATGAAGCTTAAGCGCCAATCCAAGTTTCACCATGAGGTGAGCACGGGAGCGTTGAACGACATCATGTTCTTCCTGCTGCTGTTCTTCCTCATCGTGGCCACGGTCGCCAATCCGCAGGTGATCAAGCTGACGCTGCCCAAATCTGGTAGCCCAGACAAGAATCTCACTAAACAGCCAGTGACGCTTAGTGTCACAGCTGACAAGAAATACTACATCGCCAAAAATGAGGTTGCCTTCGATAACCTCGAAGAAGAGCTCCAAAGTGCAATCGGAGATGTTCCGGATCCCACTGTGGTGCTGCGGCTGGACCGCGACTTGGATGTCCAATCCATGGTCGAGGTGCTGGAGCTGGGGATGAGGATGCAGGTCCGGATGGTCTTGCAGACCTCGATCGAGTAGGAAGCGAAGGGGGCTTCTGAAAGACTTCGAGTACCTCAGGACAGGCTCCGGCCTCTCGCCTCATTGGGATACATTATCTAAGAACCATATTCGTTTGCCAGTCGTCCCGGTGGGAGGCTGGCAAATACTTTTTGGGGCTGACTTGAAACAATCCGCTCGATTGAGGGATTTTTGCAGGGAGGGCTCTCGCTGAATGGTCGGGCCCCGCAACTGAATATGGCAAAGATCGCATTGCTCAACATCGGCTCGGAACTGCTCCGGGGCCGCACCGTGAACACCAACGCCGCCTACATGGGGGAGACGCTGATCGCGGCAGGATACTCGGTGGAAACCACGCTGGTGATCCATGACGACGGCCCGGTGATCACGGAGGCGATCCACAGGCTGCTTGCTGGGCACGATGCTGTGCTGGTGACGGGAGGCCTCGGGCCCACCAAGGACGACATCACCAAAAAGGTGCTGCTCGACATCTTCGGTGGGGAAATGGTCTGCCATGAGCCGAGTTTGAAACGGATTGAGGGCTATTTGGCGCGGCTGAACCGGCCGCTGCTGGAGCATAACAGGTTGCAGAGCTTCGTGCCGTCGAGCTGTGAGGTACTGGAAAATGAGCGCGGCACCGCGCCGGGGATGGCTTTCAAGGTGGACGGACGGGCATTGGTGTCCATGCCGGGGGTGCCGTTTGAAATGAAATGGCTGATGGAAAACAAGGTCATTCCATGGCTGAAGGAGCTGTTCCCAACAGGATTGTTGCTGTCGAGGGTGGTGCGCACGGCGGGCATTCCCGAGAGCCGGATGGCGGAGAAGATGGAGAGCATCGAGCCGAACCTGGACCCGCGGATTGATGTGGCCTACCTGCCGAGTTCCGATGGAACCAAGATGGAGTTGAAGATCAGCGGTCAGCCGGAGGAGCGTGCGGGGATGGAAGCAGCCTTGGATGCGGCGCAGGGCATGGTGGTGGACCTGTTCCGGGAGTACGTCTATTCCTTGGAGGACAAGTCGCCGGACAGGTTGGTTGCGGAGTGGCTGATGCGGGAGAGGAAGACCTTCGGGACGGCCGAATCCTGCACCGGAGGCGAGATCGCGGCCAAGTTGGTGAAGCACAGTGGAGTTTCGTCCGTGTTGAGGGGCGGAGTTGTGGCGTACATGGCTTCGGTGAAGGAGGCGGTGCTGGGCGTGCCTGCGGAGACGATCGAGACGCATGGCATAGTTTCGGAGGCGGTAGCGATCGCGATGGCTGAAGGGGCAAGGCGGGTGTTGGATGCAGAATACGCAGTAAGCATCACTGGTATCGCGGAGGCGGCCAAGGATGCGCCTGAGAACGAGCGGCCACAGGCTTGGATCGGATTTTCGGGGCCGCGGGGCAGTGTGGCGATGCACATCCGACTCATGTGGGACCGGAGGGTGAACATCGAGGTGGCAGCGAATGCAGCCTTGGTTTTCTGTCTCCGGCAACTGAAATCGGTCGAGTCGGATGTCCGGGCTGCAACGGTTTAGAAGCACATTTTCGATATTTCTTTCAATTTTCTTACAACTGATTCTTCCTGAAATTTGGATTAAGAAAATCCTCTATGGATATTTGTGATGTTTTCCACAGAGGACAGGGGCTTTCCGCCCGTAAAAGTTAGCCGGATTCTTACAAGGTGCTTCAATGGCGAATCCGGTGTGTTCAAAGGTTAGTCACCTGATCCCGATGCCAACTATCGAACGGTATTTTTCGATCAACGACTAGTTCTTCTTAACCAACATGTATTGCTTCATCGGCGCATCTGCCGACGTGGATCACTCAACACGTCGTCTGGTGCATTCCAGCCTCCAACGGGGGGTATGGGTATTGATTTGTAGTTTTTTGATATTCCATCAGTCGCATGCCTCTCACTTCCTGGGTGAGGACATCCGCATTGATTGGCTGTCAAACAACGATTACCGGATTACCCGGGCTGTCTATCGAGACTGCCGGGGCATAGCCCTCAATTCCCCATTCGTGGGCACGCTGGTCCGGCTCTCCAACAATACTCCCCAACTCGTCTTTTTCAACCGCATCTCCATCAATGACATCACCCCGCTCTGTCCCGGTCAGACCTCCCCTTGCCCCAATTCGACGAATGCATTTGGCCTAGAGGAGCATATCCTGCAAGCCGATGTGCCCTCGCTTTACCCAAATGAGGACTACCGCTTCCAGGTGACGAACAGCGCCCGGAACCTCTCCATCACCACAGGTGCAGCGAACCAGACCATGTTCGTCTATGTGAACTTCCGCACAAGCCTACAAAACAGCTCGCCGAGGTTCCTGAATCGCCCAGTGGCGACCTTCTGCGTGAACCAGCCCGCCGTCTTCAGCCCCAATGGCTATGACCCTGACGGCGATGCCATCGTCTATGCCTTGCAGACTTGCTGGGCGAACTCCACCACGGCCACGCATTACAATCCCGGCTATAGTCCGACCAATCCACTCAGCTCCAGCACGCCCATTGTGCTGAATCCCAATACGGGGGCGATCAGCTTTACGCCGTCCGTGCCCGGTGAGGTCGCGATCATCTGCCTGCGTGCCGATGAATACCGCGATGGGGTCCTGGTGGGCTCCGTGGTGCGGGACATGCAGGTCATCGTCAGCAATTGTACCAATGCCACGCCCTCCATCACCAATCCCGGGAATGTGGTCGTGAATCCGGGGCAGTCCTATTGCGTGAGCTTTTCTGCGGAGGACACCGATGGCGATCCCATCACCCTGAGTGCCGTCGGCGGAATCCTGCCGCCCGCGACCTTTGTGCAGACGGTCAATCAGCCCGGCCTTGCGGAGGGGACCTTTTGCTTCACGCCGAATCTGGGCCATGCCGGGCGCACCTACACCGTCACCGTGAACGCGATGGACGGCTCCTGTCCGAGCCCCGGCATCGGGGTCGCGACCTTCAACATCACGGTGCCGGCTCCCTGCGGCATGTCCGTTTCCGTGCAGCAAACCTCGCCCTGCGGCGCAGCCTTCACGAACCTCACCTCGATCGTCAATGGCGGCGAGGCGCCCTATTCCTATACTTGGACTGGCCCGAGTGGCTTCACCGCCTTCACGCCACAGTTGCAGGGCCTCCTGCCGGGCACCTATCACCTCACGGTCGTGGACGGCAATTCCTGCGTCGCGACCACCTCCATCCTGGTGGGCAATGGCGCCTCCAACCTGGAGGTCACCCCCTACGCCACCAATACCACCTGCGGCAACGCCAATGGGACCGTGAACTTTGCCCTCGTGGGAGGCGCGCCCCCGTACCAATATGCCCTCGATGGCGGTCCGAGCCAAAGCGGTTCGCTTTTCACAGGCTTGGCGACCGGGATGCATACCTATCTGCTGTCCGACGCCAATGGCTGCACCCTTGCTGGTCAAGTCATCGTGGGAGCGTTGGCGGATATCATCGCGCCCACCATCCAGTGCCCCGCCGATCAGGTCATGGCAGCGGCGCCGGGCCTTTGCGGGGCAAGTGTTGCATTTGCCTCAGCAACCGCGTCGGACAATTGCAGCTTGGCGGCGGTGAATCAGGTCTCCGGCCCTGCCTCTGGCAGTTTCCTGGCTGTGGGCCAGCATGTGGTGGTGTATTCCGCGACCGATGCCGAAGGTAACGAAGGCACCTGCGCCACGCATTTGACGGTGGAAGACCATGAGGCCCCGTCGATCGTTTGCGGCAGCAATTCGACCATGGGCTCTGGAGCGGACTCCCTGGCCAATGACCTGGGGCAATGCACCGCGGTTTTCTCCTTCACGAATGCCGCCACCGACAATTGTGGGGCAGTGGTGCTGACGCAGATTGCTGGCTTGCCGAGCGGGAGTGGCTTCCCGATTGGGGCGACGTTGAATGCATTTGTGGCGACGGATGCTGCCGGGAACACGAGTTCTTGCGCATTCGAAGTGGTGGTGATGGATGCCGAGGCGCCGCTCGCGCTTTGTCAGGATGTTACGGTCTTGCTGGATGGCGCTGGATTTGGGAGCCTGAGCCCGGCTGCCGCCGATGCAGGCAGCACGGACAACTGCGGGAGCGTGTTGCGGACGGTTTCGGTGGGCACGTATTCCTGCGCGGACCTGGGTGTGAACCCCGCCCAATTGTTGATTTCGGATTCGCAGGGCAATTCTTCGTCTTGCGGATTTCTGGTGACAGTCGTCGATCCTGTGGCGCCTGTGGCGATTTGCCAAAATGTGACATTGGCCGTGCCGGGGTCGGGATTGACCTTGAATCCGGGTCAGCTGAATGGCGGGAGCCAAGATGCCTGCGGGATCACCACCCTGGCCGTGACGCCGAGCAGTTTTGGTTGTGGCAGCAGTGGCATTCAGTCGGTCACGCTCACCGTGTCCGATGGCAGTGGCAATGCCAGCACATGCACCTCGCAAGTGAGCCTGCAAGCCAATCCCATCTCGATTCAGCTCAGCAGCCCATTGAATGCTTGTGGCTACAACGTGAGCAATTGCTGTGGGGCTGGAAATGGGGGCGGATCGGGTTCTGGCAGCGGTTCTGGCGGAAGTGGGTCCGGCTCTGGGAGTGGGGGTGAGGGGCATCATGGCAGCGGAAGCGGGCATGAATGCAGGACAAGTGGACAGCAGTCGCACGGTGGAGGACATGGGCATGGTGGATGTGGCGGTGGGAATCTGGGTGGCCCAAGCACTTGTGGCCGGGACGGGCGGATCAATGTGGCTGTCACGGGTGGCTGCGGTGACCTGAGCTATGCTTGGAGCAATGGCGGGCACAGTGCGCAATTTACTGGGTTGACGCCGGGGATGTACGTGGTGACCGTGACGGATGCCAATGGGAACTCCGGGACCGCGAGCATCGTGCTGTCGCAAACCCCGACACTGGTGGCGCAGGTGACCGGGCAAAATGTCTCCTGCTTCGGGTTGCGGAACGGCAGCCTCGTGGCGCAGGGCGCAGGCGGTTGCCCGCCGTACCAATACCGGTGGAGCAATGGGGCGAGCACGGCGGGCATTTCCAGCCTTGGAGTGGGTAGCTATGCTGTCACCGTGACGGATGGCAATGGCTGCACGGTGGTCGTGAGCCGCGCGGTGACGCAACCGACCCGGCTCGTGGCCAATGCTGGCGCGCATCAGGTGACTTATCCGGCGTATGCGCCGCAGGCTTGCGCGAATTTGGTGGGCTCGGCCTCGGGCGGCACCTCGGCATACAGCTACACATGGGCGGCCTCCAATGGTCTGCCCTTGGCAGGGACTGCAGCCTTCACGGCTTGCCCAACCGTCACGACGGTCTATCGGCTGAGGGTGACGGATGCGCGGGGCTGCACTGCGGTTGACAGTGTGGCGGTATGTCCCATCGACATCGGGTGCGGGTCCAACAAGGTTCAAATTTGCCATACAGTGGTCGGCAGATATGGGTATTCGCAGAGTAGGTGCCTTCCAGCATCGCAGGTCGCCTCACATCTGGACCATGGAGACCGATTGGGAGCTTGCGGCAGCCGGGCAAATTGCACTTTCCCGCGCAGGAATGGGCAGGGCAATGGCGGCAGCAGCCACAAGTCGGCCGATGGGGAGACCGTGTTGGGAAATGAGCTCTCTGGGAGGGTGTATCCCAATCCGACCAACGGAAAAGCCTCATTTGAGCTCGTATGCGAGGATTGTGAGGGTGGATCGCAGCTGGAATGGGTCCTGACTGACTTGCTGGGGCGCGAAATTCGGCGCGAAGTGTCGGAAATGGGCGAAAGTGGTGCGGTTGTCGGGATTGACCTCGTTGGGTACCCGGCCGGTGTTTACCATCTCGCGGTCGCGGTGGGTGGAAGGTCATGGAGCGAGCGCATTTTGAAAAGGTAAGAATTCATTGACTTGGCCTAGGGTTTGGCGGGAGATTGGGTTGAATGAAAGCGCGTTTCGTCGATCTATTTGGCGCATTGGGCCTGATGAATGAATGTTTTGGCGGTAATCTTTCATTGTGATGGAGGGGATGTGGCCAAGAAGTTGTTGGTAACAAGTGTACAATTGATAATATCATTGGCATCGCCACTTTGGGCTCTCTAAGCTGGTCTCAAAAAGCAAACTGGCCATTTCGGTCAAAAATCAACAAGGGCTGTGATTCCTGTTGCCTGCGTCAATGACGCGCAGGAGCCATTTGGCAAATTTTTTTGGCGAAAACGTTGCTCGTTTCTTGGTGAAATCGGCATGTTTTCTTACATTCACGGCATGGAACACTTGGATAGTTCTCGTTCTTTTCAAAATGAGGTTTTGGCCCGTCTCGTCGGGAACATTCGGATCCATCAATGGAATTCAGGTTCGTAGCGGCTGGTCAACTTCACAATCAACTAAATTAAATTATCTATTTCCTTACTTCATCATTCAACATTATGAGACGCACTTCATTACGCTTCGGGTTCGATCGATGTTCCCGAACATGGAGCACACCCAAGATTTGGGCGTTGCTTCTGCTCGCGGTGCTCGGCCATGGGAGTCTTCTGGCCTCGCACTACGCTGGAGCGGAGTTTCGTGTGACATGGGTATCGGGTGAGAACTACACCATTTCAGAACGGGTGTACCGTGACTGCCGTGGTATCGCACTGACTACTCCGACCACGATTCAATTGATTCGGGTTTCGACGGGTGCCACCACCAACGTCACGATGAACCGTACCACGATCACGGACATCACCCCTGTATGTCCGGGTCAAGTCTCCGGCTGCCCGGGTCCTAACAGCCCGACCTTTGGCATTGAGGAGCACATCTTCATTGGCACTGTCTCCGGTCTCGCTCCCAACGAGAGCTACCGTGTGCAGGTCGCCAACAACGCCCGCAACGCGGCAATCACGACCTTGACGAACGCCGGAGCTCAAAACCTGTTCATCGATGCCACTTTCCGCACAGGTATCCAGAACAGCACCCCGCAGTTCCTGAATCGTCCGTTTGCGACCTTCTGTGCCAACCAGCCTGCAGTGTTCGCACCGAACGGCTTCGATCCTGATGGCGATGCGATCCAGTACTCCATCACTGCTTGCAGGAACGCTCAGACCACGAACGTGTCCTACTCAGCTGGATTTTCCCCCACTACGCCGTTGTCCTCCAGCTCTGGGATAAACATCAATTCGTCCACCGGTGCCATCAGCTTCACGCCAACCGTGCCTGGGCAGGTCGCTGTGATCTGTGTCCGTGCTGATGAGTACCGCAATGGTACTCTGATCGGCTCGGTGGTGCGCGACATGCAGGTGATCATCCAGAGCTGCAACAACGCTCCTCCCGTGATCGCTCCGCTACCCAACGTGGTGTTGAGCGTGGGCCAAACCTACTGCGTGCCAGTGAGCGCCACCGACGCGAACAACAACAACATCACCCTGAGTGCTGTGAGCGGTATCATCCCTCCCGGCACCTTTGTGCAGAACACCAACACCGCTGGCTCTGCCACTGGTACGTTCTGCTTTACGCCGACCCTTGCACATGTGGGCAATACCTACACGGTGACCATCAATGCTCAGGACAACGCTTGCCCCAGCCCTGGCGTGGGTAGCACCTCCTTCAACATCACGGTGCCCGTCCCCTGCAACATGACCGCTAGCGCCACATCGACTCCCACCTCTTGCGGCACCAACTCTGGTACTGCATCGGTGAGCGTGTCCAATGGCACCTTCCCGATTTCCTATTCTTGGACGGGCCCCAGCGGTTTCTCCTCCTCCAACCCGAACCTCACTGGTCTTGCCGCTGGCACATATAATGTGTTGGTCGTGGACGGCAATAGCTGTGTCGCCAATGCCAGCGTGGTCGTCGGTTCCGCAGGCAGCGCTGTGACCGTCACGGCCAGCAGCACTCCGGCATCTTGCAACCAAGCCAATGGCTCGGTGACCATCTCCGCCACTGGCGGTACCGCACCTTATACCTACAGCTTCAACGGCGGCGCGCCCAGCAGCTCCAGCACCTTCACCGGGTTGGCCAGCGGCACCTACACCTACTCCGTCGCGGATGTGAATGGTTGCCCCGCTACCGGAACCGTCTCCGTGGGCATCGCGCACGACGTGACAGCGCCAGTGATCAGCTGCCCCAGCAACATCTCTGTGGGCAACGATGCAGGCCAATGCGGCGCCGCTGTGACCTTCGCTTCCGCCACCGCCAGCGACAACTGCGGCTTGGTGACCGTGGCCCAGACAGCAGGCCCTGCTAGCGGTGCCTTCTTCGGCCTCGGCAGCACCACCGTTACCTTCGTGGCTGTGGACGGCTCCGGCAACACCGCTGCTTGCAGCTTCACCGTGTCCGTCTCCGACAACGAGGCTCCGGTGCCGACCTGCCCCAGCAACGTGACGCAAAGCAACGACCCCGGCCAATGCGGCGCAGCAGTTTCCTACAGCGCAACTGCCAGCGACAACTGCCCCGGCGTCACTGTGAGCCTGAGCCCTGCTTCTGGTAGCACCTTCGCAGTCGGCACGCATACCGTGACCGCAACCGCTACCGATGCAGCTGGCAACCAAGCCGCTTGCACCTTCACTGTGACCGTGGTGGACACCGAGGCTCCGACACTTGACTGTGGCGTGGCTGGCGGTCTCATCAGCGGCCCCAACAACTCCTTCGCCAATGACGTGACCCTGACCAACGATCAAGGTTCCTGCGGCGCACTCTATGATTACGACAACGAGGCCCTCGACAACTGTGGCAACGTGACCGTCACCCAGACAGCAGGTCTGCCCACCGGCAGCAGCTTCCCCGTTGGCAGCACCACGAACACCTTCGTGGCCACTGACAACGCGGGCAACACCGTCTCCTGCTCCTTCGTGGTGACCGTGGTGGATGCAGAAGCACCTGTTGCTACCTGCCCCAGCAACATCACCCGTGGCAATGACGCCGGACTTTGCTCCGCTGCTGTGACCTACAGCGCAAGCGCCAGCGACAACTGCCCCGGCGCCACCGTGAGCCTGAGCCCTGCATCTGGCAGCAGCTTCCCCGTTGGCACGACCACTGTGACCGCAACCGCTACGGATGCCTCCGGCAACCAGAGCACCTGCTCCTTCACCGTGACCGTCAATGACACCGAGGCTCCGACCCTGGATTGCGGCGTTGCAGGCGGCCTCATCAGCGGCCCCAACAACTCCTTCGCCAACGACGTCACCCTGACCAATGATCAAGGTGCCTGCGGCGCGCTCTACGACTACGACAACGAGGCTACCGACAACTGCCCCGGCGTGACCGTGAGCCAAATCGCTGGTCTTCCCTCCGGCAGCAGCTTCCCCGTCGGCAACACCACCAACACCTTCATCGCAACTGACGCAGCAGGCAACACTGTCTCCTGCTCCTTCGTGGTGACCGTTGTGGATGCCGAGGCTCCTGTGGCCATCTGCCCCGCGAACATCGTTGCCGGCGCCACCCTCGGCAGCTGCGGCGCGAACGTGAACTACACCGCCAGCGCCACGGACAACTGCCCCGGCGTGACCGTGAGCACCAACCCTGCCTCCGGCAGCTTCTTCACCTTGGGTATCAGCACCGTGACCGCCACTGCAGTTGACGCAGCAGGCAACAGCTCCAGCTGCACCTTCACTGTGACGATCTCCGACAACGTGCCCCCGAGCATCACCTGCCCCGCCAACGTGAGCCAAGGCAACGATCCTGGCCAATGCAGCGCCGTGGTGAGCTACGCAGCCAACAGCTCCGACAACTGTACCTCCAACCTGGTGATGACCCCTGCCAGCGGCAGCACCTTCCCGGTTGGAACCAGCACTGTAGTTGCAGTCGCCACTGACCCCAGCGGCAACACTGCATCTTGCACCTTCACTGTGACCGTGAGCGACGTCGAGGCTCCCACGCTTGACTGCGGCATCGCCGGTGGTCTGATCAGCGGCGCCAATGACAACTTCGACAACGACGCCAACCTTGCCAACGATCCCGGCATCTGCGGCGCTCTGTACGAGTATGACAACGAGGCATTCGACAACTGCCCCGGCGTGACCATCGCCCAGACAGCTGGCCTCGCCAGCGGCAGCACCTTCCCTGTCGGTACCACCCTGAACACCTTTGTGGCTACTGACGCGGCTGGCAACACCGTGGCTTGCTCCTTCAACGTGACCGTGGTCGATGCAGAAGCCCCTGTGGCCCACTGCCAAGACGTGACCGTCTCCCTTGACAACAGCGGCAACGGCAGCACCACCGCTTCTGCAGTGGACAATGGCAGCACCGACAACTGCGCCATCGCTTCCGTGACCCTGAACCCGACCAGCTTCAGCTGCTCCAACGTGGGCGCCAATGCTGCAACCCTCACCGTCACCGACATCTATGGCAACGCCGCTACTTGCAGCGCCACCGTGACCGTCGTGGACAACGTCGCCCCTGTGGCAGTTTGCCAAGATGTGACCGTGAATGCCCCCACCAACGGCTCGGTGTCCATCACCGCCAGCCAAGTTGACAACGGCAGCAGCGACGCATGCGGCATCGCCAGCATCTCTGTGAATCCGAACAGCTTCACCTGCACCACCCAAGGCGCGAACACCGTGACCTTGACCGTGGTTGACGTGAATGGCAACAGCAGCACCTGCACCGCCACTGTGACTGTGAATGCAGCTCCGATCGTCGTGAGCCTGAGCAGCCCGGTTGATGGTTGCGGCTACAACGTGTCCCGTTGCTGCACCAGCGGTACCAGCGGCTCCGGCAGCGGTTCTGGCAGCGGCTCCGGCCACGAAGGCAGCGGTTCCGGCAATGGCGACCATGGCAGCGGCTCCGGCAGCGGCCACGATGGTTCCGGCCACAATGGTTCCTCCACCGGCAACCATGGCAACCATGGCAACTGCCGCGTGAACAATTGCAGCGGCCACGGCCATGGCAACGGCAGCCACGGTCACGGCAACTGCGGCGGCGGCAACCTGGGCAGCGGCCACGGCCACGGCGGCCACGGCAACTGCGGAAGCGGCAACCTGGGCAGCGGCCACGGCCATGGCGGCCACGGCAGCGGCAACTGCGGCGGCGGCGGTAACAGCAACTGCGGCCATGACGGCTCCATCAACCTCAGCGCCAGCGGCGGCTGCGGCAACCTGAGCTACCTCTGGAGCACCGGTGCCACCACCGCCAACCTGAGCGGCTTGACCCCCGGCCTGTACGTGGTCACCGTGACCGACGGCAACGGCAACACCAACACTGCCAGCATCACCCTGACCCAAGCTTCCCAGCTGAGCGCCAGTGTGAGCGTCCAGAACGTGACATGCTTCGGCTCCCGCAACGGCTCTGTGACTGCCAACGGTGCAGGCGGCTGCGCCCCCTACACCTACCGCTGGAACAACGGTTCCACCGCTCAGACCCTGACCGGCCTGAACCCTGGCACCTACAGCGTGACCGTGACCGACGGCTACGGCTGCACAGCCACCGCTTCTGGCACCGTGACCCAGCCCACCCGCGTGGTTGCTGACGCTGGTCCCCACAAAGTGGTCTATCCTTCCTACGCTCCCCAGGCTTGCGCTACCCTGACCGGCACGGTCACCGGTGGTACTCCTGCTTACAACGTCCGTTGGACCACCCGCACTGGCCAAGTCCTGGCCAATGGCTACAGCTACACCGCATGCCCGACCGTCACCACTGTGTACTACTTCCGTGCCATCGACGCGAACGGTTGCAGCTCTGTGGACTCCGTGGCCGTGTGCCCGCGCAACATCAGCTGCGGCAGCAACAAGGTGTCCATCTGCCACATCGTGCCCGGCCGCTACGGCTGCTCACAGAACCAGTGCATCCCCGTCTCCCAAGTGGCCAACCACTTGTCCCACGGCGACCAGCTGGGTGCTTGCGGTTCCAGCGCGAACTGCACCTTCCCCCGCTCCAACAGCGGCCATGGCAATGGCAACTGCAAGACGGGTGATGACGCAGCAGCTGCAACCGACGCAGGTGTGAACATGAGCCTGAGGGCATTCCCGAACCCGACCAGCGGCGCACTCAACGTGGAACTGGCTTGCCAGAACTGCAACGAGGACCGCAGCTACACCGTGATCGTGAGCGACATCTATGGCAAGCAACTTGCCGAGGTTGAAGTGACCCTTGCCGCTGGCGAGGCTAGCACCAAGCTCGACCTGAGCCAATTCGCCAAGGGTGTGTATCTCATCGCAGTGGACAACGGCACCAACCGCGTGGTTGAGCGTGTCGTGAAGCAATAATCTCCAGCGAGACATCGCTTAGTCGTGGGGCCATCCTTTGTGGGTGGCCCCACGCTTTTTTCCAGAACTTTTTATGGTTACTTTTGCACCGCAATTGGAGGATTTCAACCAATAAGACAGTGTATGGCGAGAGTAGAGCTGATCATGCCCAAGATGGGGGAGAGCATCATCGAAGCGACCATCCTGAAGTGGGTGGTGGCCATTGGTGGAAAGATTGAGCAGGACGAACCCATTCTGGAGATCGCGACCGACAAGGTGGACTCGGAAGTGCCTTCCCCCGTGGATGGCACGCTCACCGAAGTGCTTTTCAAGGAGGGCGACGTGGTTCCCGTGGGAACCGTGATCGCCATCATCGAAACCGCAGCGGGCGCAGGCGCAAGTGCTGCCCCGGCCAATGGCCAAGTTAAGGCAGCAGAGGTTGCAGCTCCGGTTGCTCCCGTCGCCGAGGCAGTGGTTGCAGTGGCTCAGCCTGTCGCGCAGGCCGCCCCTGTTGCAAGCGGCCCCCTTGCCCCGCGTTCTGATTCCGGTCGGTTCTATTCCCCGCTCGTGCTCAACATCGCACGGACCGAGGGCGTGAGCATGGCGGAGTTGGAGCAAATCGCTGGTTCGGGCAATGGCGGCAGGGTCACCAAGGCGGATATCCTGGCCTACGTCAAGAATCCCACGAAACTGGCCCCTGCGACCTCGAATGGCTCCCAAGAAGCCAAGACCCCGGCAAGCAGCCCCGTCTCGCAACCCGCAACTGCGGCCAAGACTGCTGTCACTGCTGCCCCGGAAGGCTACCTGATGGTCAAGCAAAAGACCTACAGCCACTCCGGAAATGTGGACATCGTGGAGATGGACCGGATGCGGAAGATGATTGCCGAGAACATGGTCTATTCCAAGCATGTCTCCGCCCACGTCACCTCATTTGTGGAGTGCGACGTGACCGAGATCGTGCTGTGGAGGGAGCGGAACAAGAAGGCATTCGAAGAAAAATACGGGGAGAAGCTCACCTTCACGCCGATTTTCATCGAGGCATTGGCGCAGGTGCTGAGGGAACTGCCGGGCGTCAACATCTCCGTGGATGGCGACAAGCTCGTTTACAAGAAGGACATCAACATCGGGATGGCGGTGGCATTGCCCACGGACAACCTGATCGTGCCGGTGCTGCGCAATGCGGACCAATACAACCTGGCTGGCTTGACCGCCCGCGTGAATGACCTCGCTGCGAGGGCGCGCGACAACAAGCTCAAGATCGACGAATTGGAGGGTGGGACCTACACCTTGAGCAATGTCGGGACCTTCGGCAACGTGATGGGTACGCCTGTGATCCTGCAGCCGCAGGTCGCGATCATGGCCGTGGGTGCGATTCGTAAGAAGCCTGCCGTGATCGAAACGCCGATGGGCGACATGATCGGCGTGCGTCACATGATGTTCCTGAGCCATAGCTATGACCACCGCGTGATCGACGGCGCTCTCGGTGGCAGGTTTGTCCGGAGACTGGCAGACTTGCTGGAGCGATTTGATCCGAAGCGGCCCATCTGAGGTTCGCCGAGCCGACATTGCTGCTCAGGCGGGGATGTCAGCCGTTGGAGATTGAACGGAATCGCCTATATTTGAGGCACATTGATAAGTTTGAAAAAGAATTTCACTACAAGTATGAGAAACAGAATTCTACTCCTTGCATTGGCGATTGTCAGCGCCATGGGGTTCAACCAAGCCTTTGCTGGCTCCGGTGGCCCTGACACATACGGCTACGTCTGGAAGGACTCCAACGAGCCCGGCGGTCCCGCTTACGTTTGGAACTCCATTGTTGGCGCTCCTGGTGCTCAGCAGGTCTCTGGCCTGACCGACGACAACTCTGTCGCTTTCATCAACTTTGGCTGGAACTTCCACTACTACTGGACCGACCACAATCAGTTCAAGCTGGGTTCCAATGGCTGGGTAGGATTCAACAACATCGGCAACATCGCCTCCTGCTTCCCGCTGATCCCGACCCAAGGCGGCAGCGGCGACAACTACCTGGGCGTGTTCATGAGCGACCTCATCTACACCTCCAACAGCCCCGGCAGCCCGAACCCGGCTGAAGTGTGGTGGTGGAGCAACAACACCGACACCCTGATCATCGAGTGGAGCCAAGTTCCGTGGTGGACCAATGGTAGCCCTGACTGGATCGGCAGCAACACCTTCCAGCTCATCCTGAGCGGCGTGGACAGCTCCATCACTTTCATGTACAACGACACCGACCCCGCCAACTGGACGGACAACGGCGGTTGCAACGCTGACATGGAAATCGGTATCGAGAACATCACCGGCAACATTGGCCTGGAAGTCTATAACGAGGCTCTGCCCCCGGACAACTTCGCAGTGAAGTTCTACTACCCTGCCACCGTCACCTTCCAAGTGCCTGATGCTACTCCGAAGTGGAATGCCAATGCTGACAACGCTGGTCAGTTCTACATCGCTGGCTCCAATGCCACCGCACAGGACATGGTCGCGAACATTGCCAACGTGGGCAACGCCGCCATCACCAGCAACATCACTGCCGCTGGCGACATCCGCCTGCCCGGCTCCTCCAGCGCCTTCTGGACCAGCTCCACTTCCTTGAGCACCGGTCTGGCTGCTGGCGACGACAGCACCGTGACCTTCCCCACCCAGGTGACCTTTACTGTGCCCAATCAGCACTACGCCTACAAAGTCACCACCACCACTGCTGGTGGCCAGGACATCAACCCCAGCAACAACATCAACACCGTGGAAGTGGTTGCCGCTCCTTGCGTGGGTGACACCATGAACCTGACCTACTCCAGCGCTACCCAGCCTGATGGCGGTATCTCTTGGGCTGGCGGTGCCAACGACGAAGGTGCTGGCGTGTTCATCATGCCTCCGGCTTACCCTGCCACCATCAACAACGTGGACGTGTGGATCGTGGATCCCGCAGGTGCTCCGACCCCTGGTCAGCACAGCCCCTTCGACATCAAGATCTACGGTGACAACGGCATGCCGGGTACCCTGCTGGACAGCGTGAACGTGGCTGCCAACGCCGCAACTGAAGGCGTGTGGTATCGTGTGCGCATGAGCGGAACCTCCACCATCAACTCCGGTGGCTGGTACGTGGCTTGGTTCCAAGGTGGTGGCGACGTGATCCTCGGCACCGAGACCCAAAGCCCGATCTCCCGCCGTACCTATGAAATCCTGAGCGGTGCTTGGTCCCCCTACCGTGACATCACCGTCAACGACTTCATGATCAGCGCCAACATCTCCGTCACTTGCCCCCAAGGCAGCGGTGTGAAGGATGACCAAAACACTGCTCTCCAACTGAAAGCTGTGCCGAACCCCTCCACTGGCGTGACCTCCATCCGCTACGAGCTGCCCACGATTGGTGACGTGAAAGTGACCGTCGTGAACATGTTCGGTCAGACTGTGTTCAGCCAGTCCGAAATCGGTGCTGCTGCTGGTCACCACCGGATGAACTTCGACGGTTCCGACCTCGCCAATGGCCTCTACATCGTGAACCTGGAGACTGTCTCCGGCAAGATGTCCAGCCGCCTGGTGATCAACCGTTGATCTACAGCATGATAGAAGCAAAAGGGCGGATCAGACGATTCGCCCTTTTGCATTTTATGGTGGTGGCGATGTGCGGATGGTGGATCGGAAAGAGTGGGAAAATGCCGGCACCCCTTTTACCTTTGGTCAAAATTCCTCAAAATCAGTCCATGAATTTGCGACGGAAGGCTTCTATCCTTTGCTCGATGCTCCTCCTGACCCTGACGGGCGGCTACCTTATGGCCGGATCTGGCGGACCCGATCCCTACGGGTACATTTGGAAGGACTCCAATGAGCCCGGGATCACCATGCATTGGGTGGATGTCACGGGACGCCCGGGTGCGGTGCAAGTCGCTGGATTGGCGGATGACAATGCCGTGGGCCCCTTCAACATCGGCTGGGATTTTCACTATTACTGGAGCGACTACAACAGTGTGAAGCTGGGCAGCAATGGCTGGATGGCCTTCAGCAACGTGGGGAATATCGCAAGTTGCTTCCCTCAGATTCCCACTCCGGGCGGCATCGGGGACAATATCGTGGCGCCGTTCATGAGCGACCTCACATTCATCAGCAACGATGTGCAGAACCCCAACAATGGCGAGCTGTGGTACTGGACCAACAATGTCGATTCCTTTGTGATCCAATGGATGAATGTGCCTTGGTGGCGCAATAGCACGCCTGACTGGATTGGCAGCAATACATTTGAGTTGATTCTGAGCGGGAATGATTCGGCGATCACCTTTCAGTATTTGAACACCGATGCAGCGAATTTCCCTGCTGGGACAAGCTGCCCTACCTTCATGGAAATCGGTATGGAGAATGTCACTGGCAATCTGGGGCTGAACTTCTCCACTGGAAACGCCGTGCCGCCTAGCAACTATGTTGTCAAATGGATTTACCCTAGTGGCGCGTCCTTCTTGGTGCCGGATGCCACCCCTCGTTGGAGCATGGATGCCGACAATGCGGGACAATTCGTCTATCTCTGGACGCCGACCGTGCTGCAAACGAATATCGGCAATGTGGGAAATACGCCCATCACGACCACGATCACGGCGGCTGGACGGTTGCGGGATATGCAATTGGCGACGATCTGGGCGGACACCACGGCGACGGTGGGGCTGGCAGATGGGAGCGATGTCACGCTTTCATTTGGCGATCCCCTGCAATTGACGTTGAACGGACAATACTACTATGATGTGAACATCGAGACGGATGGCGGTCAGGACATCAATCCTACCAACAATGCGAATTCCGTCGAGGTGGTGGGCGTGGCGAGGAATGGCGGGGATGTGACGCTGAGTTTTGCGAGTGGGTTTCCGCCCTCCGAATCAGTTTCTTGGGCAGGCGGCAATCCGAACGATGGGGTGGCTCTGAAAATGGTGCCTCCGGGATTTCCTGCCTTGATCGACACGGTGATGGTCTATATCACAGGGGATGGGGACTTGCAGACTCCTCCACCTGTGGGCTTCAGGATTCGGATTCATGGATTGGATGGGAATGGACAGCCGGATCCGAACAATGTCCTGAGCACCACGACAGTCGCGGCAGGTGACGTGATCGAGGATGGGTGGAATGCGGTGGCGATTCAGCCTGCGATCAGTGTGGCCGCAGGTGGATTTGCAGTGGCGTGGATGCAGCAAGGCGCGGGAATCGCATTGGGTGCGGAACAATTTGGGCCGATATCGAGGAGGACTTATGAAATCCTGGGTGGAAGCTGGGCACCGTACCGCAGCCGGGAAACGACGGAGTTTCTGGTGAAGGTGCATACCTCCCTGCCTGTGGGCATGGATGACAGGGAGACCGGATTGGCCAATCGTGTGGTGCTTTCGCCCAACCCTGCAGGGGATCGGGTACGGCTGATTTGCGAATTCAATGCGTCCCAAGTGGGCAGGGCAGCTCCGCTGCAAGTGAAGCTCTTCGACCTCCAAGGGCGGCTGGTGATGGGCAAGGAACTCGGAGTCCATGGAGCGTATTTGGAGCAGGAAATTGATCTTGTAGGCATCGGGGAGGGGATGTACCTGGTCCGATTGGAGAGGCTGGGGCAGTCCCTGACTAGAAAATTGGTGGTCGCGGGTGCTTCGAGATAAGCCACGAATCAGGATGCGGCTTTGAAACATTGTTCGGCAAACGGGGCCTTCCTGATCGTCGGGCTTTGACTTTTTGCAATGGATTCCGATATTGAGGCAAACACAATCCATATCGGAATGATGAAAAAATCCGTTTACACCTTCTTGCTTTGCTTTTTTCTAGCTGGTTTCGCCCGGGTTTCTGGCCAAAGTTCGGCCTTGATGGATTTCTCGTGGAGTGAATATGTTAGCAGCAGCTACACTTCCGATACCACCCTGATGCTGTGTGAGGGATCGCAGGTGATGGCGACATTGACCACGAGCCTGGAGCATAGCCGCAATTGGAATGGCTCGGGGCCGATTTCGGTCGGGCATCCCAGCGGTTCGGCATTGGTTCCATGGCCGACGCTCGGATTGCCGCTGTCGATGGTCACGACATTGTCCTTTTCTGCTCCGGTTTCAAATCTCCGGGTGCTCATTCGGGACTTGGATGATGATGTGCCTGCTGCTGGCCCGGAGGAGACCTTCAGCGATTTCCGGATCAATGGCCTTCCAAGAATGCCCGATGCGATTCAGGCTACGCAAGGCGCTTATTCCGTCTCAGGCAATGTGGTGACTCCCTTGGCTGCGAATTGTAATGGGTGGTTCGTGTGGAATGGCCCCGGCATTCAATCGATGTCATGGACGTACGAGCGGGACAATGATCACTACGCCTTCCTGTTGGATTCGCTGGAATTTGCCTGTGACAATTCCACTGGGGTCGCCGAGGCGGTGGGGGAAAAGGGCTTCGAGATCTTTCCCAACCCGGCTGCCGATGTTGTGAACCTCATTGGCTATGAAATTCAGCATCTTGGAACAGGGCCGCTGAACCTGGAGGTGATCAACGCGGAGGGCAAGGTGGTCATGCAAACTCAACCTCTGCATGCGGAGGTTGCCCGAGGCTATACGCTGAAGGTGAACCGGTTGGCCGCTGGGGTGTACATGGTTCGCCTGAGCGGCGACAATGGGAGCTATTCGCGGAGGTTGGTGGTGATGGGGAAATAGGTTGAGCTAAAAAAACGATCTTTTTGCTGATTTTGTTGCGTTTCTGCTTTAGTTTTGCAGAAATACATGCAACTATATGGCTGAAACCAAAGGAGGCTCACCGAACTCGCAGATCGTCATCTATTCCGATCAAGCTGGGAAGGTGCGATTAGATGTCCGATTTGATGGTGATACAGTATGGCTTTCGCAAAAGATGATGGCTGAGTTGTTCGGGTGTTCCACGGACAACATTGGTCTTCATTTGAAGAACATTTTTCGCGATGGTGAGCTGTCTGTAGAATCAGTTGCCGAGGAAATCTCGGTAACTGCTGCGGATGGGAAAACTTATCGGGTCAAGCATTTCAACTTAGACGCCATCATTTCTGTGGGTTACCGTGTGAATTCCCGTCGGGCGACCCAGTTCCGAATTTGGGCTACAAAGACGCTTCGGGAATTCTTGGTGAAGGGGTTTGTGCTTGATGATGATCGTCTCAAGAACCCCGATGTTCCGTTCGACTACTTCGAGGAACTGCAACAGCGGATTCAGGATATCCGAACCTCGGAAAAGCGGTTCTATCGAAAGTTGACGGATATCTACTCTCTCAGTGTGGACTATGATCCGACAGATGAGCAAAGCATCACGTTTTTCAAGACCGTCCAAAACAAGATGCATTGGGCGATCACCGGAATGACTGCGGCTGAGATTGTCGTGGATAGGGCAAGCAGCAAGAAGGCGAATATGGGGCTGACCAACTTCAGGGGAGCACAGCCTCGCAAGGAGGAGGTTACGGTCGCCAAAAACTACCTTACTGAGCCTGAACTGGCTGCTTTGAATAACCTGGTGGAGCAATACTTGCTCTTTGCGGAAGGGCAAGCGATGCGCCGTGTGGAGATGCGGATGGCGGACTGGATCAAAAAGCTCGATGCCTTTTTGCAGTTGAATGACCGTGAGATTCTCAAGGATGCCGGAAGAATTTCGCATCAAATGGCGAAGGAGCTGGCGGAACGGGAGTTTGATAGATTCAATCAGGCGCGTCTAAAGCAAGAAGCGGGGAAGAAAGACGATTTCGACCAAATGGTAGAGGGACTCAAGGACAGGTGATGTCTGGAAAACAACAACGCCGAGACCATGGGCCTCGGCGTTGGGAAAATCAATTGATTGCGGGAGTTTAGATACCGTCCAGCAGCTTGCGCGGGGGGACGTCCTCGGCGGCGGGTGTCGCGGAATCGGTGGGGACCTCGGGGGCAGGGGTTTCCTGCTTGGGGGTCTGGACCTCTTCCTTGGGGGCCGCGACTTCTGGCTTGGGCGCGTTTTTGGCGGCTTCGGCTTCCATCTCGGCCTTCATTTGCCGGACGAGTTCTGCTGCTTGGATCTTGCGCATTTCCGCTTCGGTGGCAGCAGATACCTGCTGCTTGGGCGGAACGACCTCGACGTCGATGCTGCTGTCCATCGCGACTTCCATCTTGGCTTCGGTGATGGCGGACTTCTCGTTCACCTTCTCGATCCAAACGTCGGTATCGTCTTGGGTGGCGGCATTGGAAATGTCCACGACGGCATCGCTGAGGGTCTTGGTGCGCTTGTATTCCTTCACGCTGTCCAAGAATTCCTTGCGCTTGCGGAGGTCCTGCTTGAACTCCTCTTTCATTTTCTGGCGCATTTCCTCGCCAGTGGGACGTTTTTCAGCCATGTGTTTCAGTGTTAATGCGATGAAAACCCTTGGAAATCACGTCCGATGACCGGAATCAAGTAGTCTTGTTCAGGTCGGGGTTGGTGGTGGTGCTGGAGCCGGAGTCCACGCTGTTGCGGCCGCCGCCGTCCATGCCCATCTCGAGCTTGAACTGGTTGACGAGCTCCTGTGCGCGGATTTTCTCAGCCTCTTCCTCCATCTTGATGCTGTCGGTGTCCACGCTGTCGAGGGCCATTTCCATGCGCGCCTCGTTCTTGGCGGTCTCCTCGTTGACGCGTTGGAGCATCTCGTCGTGGGTCTGGTCCACGCCTCCGGTCTCGAACTGCTCCATGGTGTCGGCGATGCGTGCCTGCCACTTGGCGCGTTCGTGGGCGCGGAGCGCCTCGCGGGCTTCTTCGATCTTGCGCTCCTTTTCCTTCATGAAGGCCTTCTTGACCTCCAGGGCCTTTTCGTAAGCCCTCTGAGCGGTTGCGCGCTGCTCCTTGGTCTTGGCGAGGTTGGACTTGACGGTTTCGAGGCGCATGGCATAGTTGGCGGCGATGTCGTCGCGCCCTGCCTTGATGGCGGCCTTCATTTTGGAAACGAGGTCGTCGTATTCGACTTGGTATTTGCGCTCTTCTTTTTCGAGGAGCATCACGCTGGCCTTGACGGTCGCGATGTTTTCATTCATTTTGGGCACCTGGTCGTTCAGGTCCCTGATGTTTTGCTCGAGGATCAGTTTGGGGTCCTCGATGGCGCTCACGGCTTTGCCGAAAAGGGCCCTAATGGCGCGTACAAATCTCTTCCACATAATTGAAGATCGGTATTGATTTAAGATTCAAACTCTTTAACAGCGTAGCGATTCAGGTACTGGTGGATGAGTTCCACCTCGTAGTGATTTCCCATGTAGAGCGGAGTACGTTGATGGAGGGCTTCTGGTTCGATGTCCAGGATGCGATTTTTTCCATCGGTGGCTACGCCGCCTGCTTGCTCGATGAGGAAAGCCATGGGATTGGCCTCGTACATGAGCCTGAGCTTGCCTTTGGGATCGTCGATGAAGCCGGGGTAAATGAAGACTCCTCCGCGGAGCAGGTTGCGGTGGAAATCCGCGACGAGGGAGCCGATGTAGCGGCTCTGGTAGGGACGGACGGTGGGGTCGTACTTGCCCTTGATGTGGCGGAGGTACTCCTTGAGGCCGGGTTCAAACTTGCGGTAGTTGCCCTCGTTGAGGCTATAGATGTTGCACTTGGCGGGCACCTTCATGTTCGGGTGCGAAAGCAGGAACTCGCCGATGCTGGGGTCGAGGGTGAATCCGTTGACGCCATGGCCGGTGGTATAGACGATCATGGTGCTGGAGCCGTAGATCACGTACCCTGCGGCGACCTGGACGGAGCCCTTTTGCATGCAATCGCTCAGGCCGCCGGGGCCGCCCTTGGGGCTCATGCGCTCATAAACCGAGAAGATGGTGCCGACGGCGACGTTGACGTCGATGTTGCTGGAGCCGTCGAGGGGATCCATGAGCACGACGTAGCGGGCGTTGCGGCTTTGGGCATTGCTGACGGGGATGACGTCCTCATTTTCCTCCGAACCGATGACGCAGACCTGCCCGCCGATGGCGAGGGCGCTGAGGAAGGTGTCGTTGGCGAAGACGTCGAGTTTCTGGACATGCTCCCCCTGGACATTGACCTCCCCTGTGAGTCCGAGGATGTCCACGAGTCCGGCCTTGTTCACCTCCCGGTTGACGAGCTTGGCGGCTAGGGCGATGTCCCTGAGCAATTGCGAGAACTCTCCGGTCGCCAGTGGATGGGCAGCTTCACTCTCAATGATAAACTGCTCTAGGGTAATGATCTTTCGGGAGGAGAGTTCCACGCTGGCTTCAGGATTTGGAGCAAAGATAAAAAATAATGGACACGGCATCTTGAGGCCATTTCGGAAAAGTTTTCTATTTTCCGCCCTGTTTGCTAGGAATCAATAGATCCCAATCAGTGTTGCAATGAGGAATTTCAAATTGATTTTACCCGTCACCTTGCTTTTGCTGGCGGCAATCACGGCTTGCTCCTTCCACAACGTGGACAATGACCTGCGGCCCGCTCCGACGGATTTGTGCGACCCGAATGATACCGCGACGATCTCGTTTGCGGACAGCATTTTCCCGATCTTTCAGAAGCACTGCACGGACACTGCATTTGGAGACTGCCACTATCCCGGCGCACAGATACAGAAGCCCGACTACACCTCGTACCCCGGTATCAAGGGTGTGGCTGACAATGGCAAGCTGGTGGCGCGCCTGATCAACCATGATCCCGCTCCGATGCCTCCGCCCTATAGCAATGGCCCGCAGAACGTGAGCGATTGCCACAAGGTGATGATCCAAAAGTGGATCGCGCAAGGTGCCCCCAACAATTGATCGATTACAGAGACGCCAATACACATCAGTTCCAATGATGCGCATGAAAAAGTTTACCCTGCTATCCCTGCTGCTGCTCCTGGGCCTAGGCCAAGTGATGGCGCAGGACAGCACTGCCGCTGAGAAGCCTGTGCAGACGCCCTCCCGGAGCAAGGTCAAGGAGATCTTCTACGGCACACGGTGCGTGAACAACCATACGGTGATGCAGGTGGGCCCCAAGGTGCTCGCCTACCGCATTTCCCACCGCTTCGGCTCGCTCCGAAACGATCAGCTGTACAATTTTCTGGGTCTGGACGGCCCGGCGAGCATCTCGTTCATGTTTGACTACGGCATCCGCGACAACCTCATGGTGGGTGTGGGCCGCGACCAACTGAACAAGGTCTATAATGGCTACGTGAAGTACAACATCCTGCAACAGGAGGATGGCGGCATGCCGATCACGCTGGGGGTGTATGGGAAGGCGAACATCATCTCGGCCCGGGACGATGCTGCTACCTTGAACGGATTTGACCGCTACGCGAACTTCGCACACCGGATGAGCTATGTGACACAAATCCTGATCGCGCGGAAGTTTGGTCAGCGGATCGCGGTGCAGATCGCCCCGACGTATATCCACCACAACCTGGTGGAGGCGGCAGCTGACAAGAATGACATCTTTGCCCTGGCTGCGATGGGACAGATCAAGCTGCGCAAGCGGCTGGGCCTGAGCTTTGAGTACAGCTATGCCTTTGGAGACTATGCGGTGCCCCGCACGACTGGCAACCTGTTCAGCAGCGCCTCGGTGGGCCTGGACATCGTGACCGGCGGTCACGTGTTTCAGATCATGCTGGTGAACAGCACCCCGATCAATGAGGCCTGGGCGATTCCGTTTACCCGGCAGGACATCCTGAAGGGGGATATCCTGGGTTCAATATCTCCCGGAATTTCTGGCTCTGAGATCGGAATTTGCAGGATTGTCAGAATTACAGAATTGCTGGGCTGCCTTTGGGCTCCTTTTTCTTTCAGGTGAGGCAGAGGCCCATTCCAGCCGATTTGACTGCTCGCCTCTGGCGGGCGAAATGGGCGGTGGTGGTGATGTCTGAATCAGAATTTGAGAATTTCGGAATGGCAGAAGAGTCTTCGCAGTTCTGCGAATTCTTGAATTCCCGATTCAGACTTTACCGAGGGCTCAACCACTTTTTCGGAATTCCCTCTGAATGATCCAACTTTGGGGGATGGAAAATCCAGCCTCTTCATACTGAACGCCTGAAATGGATGCATTCACCCAGCACATGATGGACCCGGTTGCGGAAGGTGGACTTCTTCGAGGTGCGGTCGATGGGTTTGATTACAGTGCGGAGAGAGCTTGAGTGGTGAAAAGGAACCGCCGGAGGAGAGTACCACGGCGAAAATAAGGATGCTGAACGGCAAGATGTGATCGTGGAGCAGGTGGGAGCCGCATCTTCGAGGTGGCCTGGCGGAATTTTGGGGCGGTGCACTGGGTACGAGGCTCGGAAGCAACCGATCTTGGCGGACGGGGATGCCGGAGTTTTGAGATTTCACTGCTGGCATTCGACAAGGTGCGGGGACGGCTGGGTGAATGGGGCGGAGGACAGTATCCCTTTCTTCTTCCAAGGGTAGAGTGGAACGTGTGCGTGCGCGAAGCCGGGCGACAAGGGCGATGATCGTATGAGGGCGACACACGTGCTGTGGTGGATGGTGTTGGTGGCGGTGCTGGCTGGGTGTGCTAGGGAGGAGGCGGCGGCCCGCGCTTGGAGCTAGGTCTGGACGGGTTGTGCTGGATGGGGATGGCTCGGGGATGGCCTTGAGTGGCTCTTGGATACGCTGGATACGGTGGTGCATTTCGAGACCTGGGTGCGGAGGAGTTCCGGGGCCGGCGCTGACGCAGGCGATCGCTCGAGAGACGGTGCACAGGCATTTCAAGGCGCAGGGGCACTTCGTTGAGGGGCAGTTGCCGAACATTTAACAGATGAGGATTTTCTGGAAGCTGGTGGTGAGCTACGATGCACCTTCGGCTGGCGCCAATCAATGGGAATGCGAACCCTGATGGTGTGGTCAGCTATTGGTTGATGCTTCCGTACTCGAGTGGGCGGTGTTGGTTTCAGGATCGTGCTCTGATCGTGGATGCTGGGCGGGGGTACCGGATCGTGCATGAGAACTTCCTGCCAAGGAGTTTGCAAGGCAGCGTGTGGAGGTGGTGAATGACGGCCCATGGTGGTCGGGATGGATCGGGATTGTAATGAGAACGTGACGCGAGGATGTTTCGGATGCGGCTTCGTGATTTTGGATTCTGGGCGACCGAGAAGGGCCCATTCGACCGATGGTTTGCCCATTCTACCGGGGTGGCCCATTCTGGGCCTTGGGTTTTGGTTGCCGCTTAGGGGGTGGACAATTTGGTCGGTTTTGGGTTAGTGGGCGAATCTGTCTTTGGGCTTTGAAGGTTTCCAACCACTTGCTGAGGTGGGCTGTGAGGATGGTGAGGGCTGAGACGGCGGTCATGACGATGGCGATTTTGGCTGGCAAGGCCGGCATGGTGATGGGCTGGATGGGCTCCTTGCCGATGAGGGCGTTGATGAGGGGATGCCACATGTAAATGCTGAAGGATATGCCGCTACGAATTCCCCAGCCACGGCCGCGCAGGGGGATCAGTGGGCGGGGATTGCCAACGAGGTTCAGGATGATGAGGACGACGGTGGCTCCGCGATGAGGGTGTGGTCGATGAGGAGGGTGACATGGAAGAGGCTGGGCACGAAAGTGATCAGTGACAACCAACAAATGATCTAGACCGATGGAATACCATGATGCGCCGGAGCTGATCGGGGATGCCCCGCCAGCAGAGCCATGCGCCCAATCCGCCGAGGGCCATGCAGTCAAATCGGGTGAATTGGATGAAGGTATGGGCGACGCTGTCGCCGCCGAAATGGAAACGGGAGAGCTTGATCGCCCATCAGGCGGCTGAAAATGCCAATAGGGCGAATTGGGGCTTTCGGACGAATTCAACAGCCATGGCCATATCAGGTGTACCGTTCCTCGACGCTGAGGGACCATAGTGGATGCGCAGGGTTGATGTATTGCTGGGCGGCGAGGGGGATGTTGGCGGCGAACAGGAGGTAGAGGGGGGAGTCTGGCATGACGGGTTCGGCGGCGAGGACGTTGAATAGCATGGTGAGGCCGAAAAAGGTAGTCATGGCCAAAATCCTGAGTGTGCGCCGTAGTGGTGGTTGAGGGTGTTGATGCGGAGAGCCGGCCTTTTCGCGGAGGAGGAGGTAGGTGGATGAGGAACCGCTGCGGGAGGGCAAAAAGCAGACGGCGAATCTGGCGGCTTCGGTGGTGCCGAGGATGGGGAGTGTCGAGGGCGCGGAGGTAGTCGTGCGCGGGTGAGCATGATGGTGACTGCGGCGATGGCGGGCAGGCCGTTCAGGCCGGGGAGGTGGCTGTGTTGTTGCCGCGGTCCTGGCCTTCATGTGAGAGGGCGCTCTTTCGGTCTGCCTTGGAGGGTGGTTGGGGCATCAGGTAGTGCAAGAATTTTTGTTGAAGATAGGGGCTTGGGGGAAATTGGGATTGGATGGTGAAATTTGGGGGTGGGGGATTTGATTCCCGGGGTTTCCACCCCGGGCAACCGATTGGCGGCCCGTTCCGGGCGCCACCTCGAAGGAGCGGCGTCGGGCAACCGATGGGTTGTTGGTTCTGGGTTTTGAGATTTTGGCTCCTGCGCCGCCGGAGGCGTGTTTTGTCGATCGTATGCGGCAAACCTTCGTGATCCCCGGTTTTCACCGCTGCCTCGAATGAGAAAATATGAAGGATAGTCTGGAAAGATTTGGATGGTTTTGGAGCTGGCTTCGGTGCTGGCTGGGCCTAGTGTTGGGATGTTCCTGGCGGAAACCGGGGCGCGGGTGGTGAAGGTGGGAGCATTTTGCTGGAGGAGGAGGACGTGACCTTGGAAGCTGGCTTCGGAGGCTTCAGAGGATGATCGGCCGGCTTATTTCTTCGTCGGTGAATTGGGGGAAGGAGTCGATCGGGATTGATCTGCGGACGGCTGAGGGGAGGGCTTTGCATCGGTTGGCGGCGAAGGCGGATATCGTGGTGGCGTCCTACAAGCCGGGGGATGCGGAGAAGCTTGAGATGGATGCCGCGACGGATGGGGCCGAATGCTCGGTTGATCGGCGGTGGATTTGACTGCCTATGGGCGGGATGATCCCCGTGTGGACGTGACGCGATCATTCAGGCGGAGGCGGGGTTTACTTTTATGAATGGGACGCCGGAATCGGGGCCATCAGGATGCCTGTGGCTTTGATGGACTTGCTGGCTGCGCATCAGTTGAAGGAGATTTTGCTGGCTTTGTTGCAGCGTGAGCGGACGGGACTGGGGCTGAGGTGGACGAATTTGCTGGGGGCTGGTTTGGCGTCACTGGAATCAGGCGGCGATCATTGGTGGGGGTGTGGTGCCGCAGCGTATCGGAAGCGAGCATCCGAACATCGTGCCTTACGGGAGCAGGCCATGCGACGGGTGATGGGCGCGAGGTGGTGCTGGCTGTGGGGAATGATGCGCAGTTTGGTAAATTGTGTGGGGCGCTGGGGCTTGAATGAATTGCCGGGGGATGCGCGGTTTGCGAGGAATGCGGACCGGGTGCGGAACCGGGCGGTTTTGAATGCGATCTTGGCGGGGGCGATTGTGTTGCATGAGCGGGATGCGCTGCTGGCGCGTTCGCATGCGCAGGTGCCTGCTGGTGCGGTGCATGATATGCGTGAGGCGTGTGCGACGCTGCAGGCGATGATCTGGGTGGTTGTGCGGGGCGAGCCGGCAGTGTCCGTGGACGATCGCTTTGGCGGGGACGAGGGAGTGCAGTTGCCGGAGCGCCGTGACGGCGGCGGATACGGGGGCGGGTGCTGGGGGAGATTTTGGGGATGGGGGCAGAGGAGATGGGTTCTTTGAGGATTTGGGGGCTGTGGGGTGAGGGATGTGCGACCTTGGTATATGCGCTCGACCTCGCTGATCTCCCTGCAAGCGGCTCTGGGGGCTGTCCTCTTTGCTCTTGGGTTTGCCATGGCACGCCATGGTTCGGATGGGCGTGCGGCAAACCTTCTTCGTATTCTCGGTTTTCACCGCCGCCTCGTTGCCTCTAACCCGTTTTGTGTTCGCTATTTTATCAAGCTCGCCGCTGGCGAGACGCCAGCGGTTCGATAGGCGTGCGGCAAACCTTCGTATTCCTCGGTTTTCACCGCCCGTTGCCCTGGACTGTGTTGTGCTCGCGTTTTTGCGCTCTTGGGCCATGGTTTTCTCGCTGGCGAGACGCCAGTTAATTTGATGGGCGTGTGGCGAGACGCCGCCGCCTCGTTTTCGCCGCCTCGTTTTCGCCGGCTCGTTTTTTCGCCGCTTTGTTTCTTAAATTGACGGCTATGATTGATGAATTGATCCGCTGATACTGAATGGGTGCGTGCCGATGACTTCGCGATGGGGGCGAAGTTTGTGCCGGAGGGGAAGCTGGGCCGGGTGACGGTGAAGGTGACGCTCGGTTCAGGGTGCGCAAGGGATACGCTGCTGGCGATGCGGGACCGGTGCCCTCATGCGGGGGGACTGCTGCACCAAGGTTGGGCTGGGATGAGGAGGGGAATGGTCCGCTCCATGGCATCGGTTCAAGTTTTGTCCGGAGGATGGCAAGAGCCCGGAGGGGCAGGGTTCGTCGGCGGAGACATTTCCGGTGCAGATCGAGAAGGACGACTTATATCGGATTTCCGCGCCGGAAGAAGTGGCTGGGCATTTTCTGATAGTTGATAGGGGACAGTTGATAGTTGATAGAGGACAGCCGACAGTTGACAGTTGATCGGGGGAATGGTTGGTGATTTTGGGGATTTTGTTAAGTTGTGTTGAAATGGATGCGCTTCATGAGGGCTATTCTCGGACGTTTTTCCTTGTGTTTGGCTTGGTTTTTTCTGGGATGGCTTGGGGGGCAAAATTGTCCCCATTCCCTGAATGCCGCGGACACTGGGCGTGTACCCCTCTGATACGCTGATCAAGATTTTCGGCATTCACAGGCGGAGCGGGTGGAGATCGTGCTGCCTCGGGACACCAATTTCTGGGATACCGCTTCTGGTGGACAGTGTGGTATTGGATGGTTTCGATTGGATGCCTCCTGAGATGCAGTTCCAGTGTGTTTATCCTTGTGGAGTTTCACATTGGGATACGAGTGGCTGCACGTTTTGCATTGAATATTCCTTGCATCCGAACTATGCGTTGACGGCTTGCCACAACCAGAACTGATTCAGGGCTGGATCAGCTCAAGGCGTTGTTTTCCAGTCATATCACCATTCCACGGGGAGGTCCTGGTGCTGCCGGACACGGTGGTGTTGAACTATTGTTCGAGAACTGGATCGATTCATTTGGGAATGCTGTGGCAGAGCAGGCGGCGCTCGGATTGGAGGGTCGCGGGGAATCCGGCGGGTGAATCGGCGGGTGATGATGGATTTCCGTTCGAGGCATCCGCTGAGGTCGGGCTGATGGACGACTGGACGGCAACTGCAATTTGTACGGCAGGATGCGATTCGGCCTGGGCGGCAGGAAATCCTGCTCAATGTTTCGGCTTGGCAGGCGGCATCTATTTGGTTCGTGTTCGGGCCAATGAGCTGTCCACTGTGCGGTTCCTGAAATGGTGATACATCTGGCCCCGTCAAACGGATATGGGCGCGACAGGCATTGGCAGGTATTCTTCACAATCGATCAATATGAAAAGAAGCGTTGCCTTCGTCCTTCGGCATTGACCCTGCTGCAATGGGGCTACGGTCAGGGTTGTGTGATCGACTCGCAACTGACTTCGGTGGGCATTTATCCCAATGACACCTTGCCGCCAATGCAGCCGGGCACGACGATCGATGTGACCTTCAATATCCTACTGCCTGCGGACACGGTGCTGTTCGGGTTCAATCTCCCCTTTGACAGTGCGACACTTGCAGGGGTGACGGCCATCCCGAACTACTTGACCTTCGGCTGCGGAGGGGCCGGACCCAGTTGTTTCTATGCGATGAGTCCTGATTCATTGTACCGGACCTGTATGCGGTTCACCGGGACTTGCACGTCGCAGAGCCCTCGTTTTCCAGCTTATGATTCGATCGTCGTCAGGCATGCGATGTGGACGACATTGCCCTTTGGGGTGCAGCCGGTCCTTTTCGAAGATACCCTGTACTATCGCTGTGGCACGCCCGTGGGCGTCAAGCCTCCTTCCAAGGCGGGTCGGCTTTCTGTCCTGCTGAATGAATGGGGCAATGCTGTGGGAGCCTCTTGGAGCCTGGATGCGGCATGCAATGCGAGTCTGGAGGTACAAGACGTGTGCGGTCACACAGTGGGGAGGCGGCCCTTGGGCTGGATGGAGGCAGGGGAGCACCGGATGGAGCAGCGGTGGGAAGGATTGCAGGCAGGCATCTACGTGCTCCTGTTGCGCAACGATGTGGGCGAGGTGATGGCGGTAGCGAAATGGCGGCAGCTTTAGGGCGCGAGCACTTGCCGCCTGAGCATGGACAATCCCTTGGTAACGTGGCCTTGGAAGTCGATGACGGAGTCGATCATGCCCAGGATGCGCCCCTCCTTGCTGATGATGTATGTGATCCGTGAGGCGAGGAGGCCAAACATGGATCGATCCACACCATATAATGTATGCGCCAACCGATCCGGATCGCTCAGCAGCGTGAACGGCAGGTTGTACTGATCCCTGAATTCCTGGTGCGAGGTGATGGAGTCCGCGCTGACGCCCACGACCTGCGCCCCGACATCGATGAAGTCCTCGTAAGCATCCCGGAAGAAGCAGGCCTCCCGGATGCAGCCAAAAGTATTGTCCTTGGGATAGAAGTACAGGACGACAGGCCCATCTCGCAGCGCCTCGGACAGGGTAAATGGCTGCCCCTGGTGGTCCAGAAGGGTGAAATCCGGGGCGATGGCGCCTGTGGGGAGATGCGGCATGAGCAGGAATCCTTGGTTGAATAAGAAACTGTGGCTGGATTCGTTTTGTTTCCCAGAGGACATTTCGCCTGCCATGCCATTGACATTCAGCGAAGTGTAAAGACTGGCCTCCGCCCACCCCCAAAAGGCAAGTTTCCATTTCCTGTGAAATGCTTACATCGGGCGGCAATCGGCTGGGAAATATATATTTCAAACTTCGAATCATTTCCTTACATGGTGGTGGCGAATGGGCTGGAATGAGGCGACTTAATCGATTTAGTCGCGGGACTGATTCGTTGCAGAAACCTTACGGGGCAGGAAGGATAAACTGGGGGATAATGGATTGGACGGGCTTATGGAGACGGGTAATATTGAGGTATCCCGAGAGCTAATTGGTGTGTGCAATAAACGTCTTGAAGCTATGAAAAAGTTCTTCTTTACCTCCGACCAAAACCCATCCAACGCCCTTGCGGGTGTTCCCTCTACAACCTGTCAGCCGGGTGTACAGCCTCCGAGATGCTCGTGGCTGCGCGGGCAGGTTGCTGCTGGTGCGATGCTGCTTGTCATGATGAGTTGGTTCATGGTGAGCTGTAGCCCGGAATTGACCGATCTGCAAGACGAGGGATCTACCCCCTCCCTGGCTGGCGCTGCTGGCGATCCTCACCCTGCACTGGATTCCATCTGTCAATTGGTGGACACCATCTTCCTCTACAGCGAGGACGGCAGTCAGAAGATCAACAAATGCTACGACGTGAATGGTCAGACTCCCTGTGTGGGCGATCAAATGCGCTGGGGCTACATCCTGATGAAGGAAGGCTACTACCAAGGAGTGAACTACATGGACTGCGACTTCGCGATGGCTCCCGGCTGGTACGGGCAGACCACCCAATGGAAGGTCGCTACCACGAACACCCTGCAATTTGACATGAATGGCATGCCGCAAGTGACGACCGACTGGGGGAGTGAAGTGTTGGACCCGGTCCTGAACCGCTGGAGCTTGCGATTTGCGACGAGTGGGCTGCCCGGGCAGGCATTTGATGTGGTGCTGAAGACGCAGGCTGCCCGCCTCAACCTCTATGGTGCCGTGACCACTGGGTCCGAGACCACCCTCTGGGGCCGCAACCCCAAGGCCAACCAACCCAATAGCGTGTACTACTCGCCGCTGTCACCGATGGTGACCCACTTCGAGCTGCTGCGTTGCCTCGAAAACAATACGACTGTGAACGATGTGTGTGCTGTGCTGCCGGTGGGCATTCCTGAACTGCCTGCTTGCACCACCCTCACCGCCAATGCCACTGGCCTCACCGGTACCCTGACCTATGTATGGAGCACTGGCGCCACCACAGCGAGCATCAACGTGTGCCCGACTGCCACCACCACTTACAGCGTGACCGTGAGCAGCAATGGAGCCCCCGTGAGCGTGGATCAAATCGAGCTGAACGTGATGAACGTGGCCTGCACTGGCGGTGGCAACTCCGGCGGCAATGGTGGAAACGGCGGCTACGGCGGCAATGGCGGCGGATGCGGCGGCAATAGCGGACACAATGCAGGCTGCAGCGGCAACCACGGCGGCGGCTCCAACAATTGCAACCACCAAGGTCATGGTCAGAACTGCGCAGGCAGCCACTCTGGCAATCATTCCTGCACCGGAGGCCATACCCGTGGCTGCGACGGCAACCACAGCGGCAACCAAACCTGCCAATCCCGCGGCGGTCACCGCTACAACTGCTCCGGCTCCCACAACGGCAACAATTGCAATAGCCAACTGAGCCATGCTCCTGGTTGCAATGGCAGCCACAACTCCTACCGCAGCTGCAATACGCAAGGCAACGGTGGTGGAAATGGCGGCGGCAACTGCGGCAACGGTGGTGGCTACGGTGGCAATGGTGGCGGCGGAAATGGCAACTGCGGCAACGGTGGCGGCTACGGCGGCAATGGTGGTTATGGCGGAAACGGAGGCGGCGGAAACGGCAACTGCGGCAACGGTGGCGGATATGGCGGCTACGGTGGCGGCTACGGCGGCAATGGTGGTTATGGCGGAAACGGAGGCGGCGGCAATGGCAACTGCGGCAACGGTGGCGGATATGGCGGCAATGGTGGCGGCGGAAACGGCAACTGCGGCAATGGCAACAACAATACCGACCACAAAGTCTGGGTCTGCCACGTTCCTCCCGGCAATCCTACCAATGTCCAGGACATCTGCATCGACTGGAGTGGCGTACCTGCCCACGTGGCCCGCTACCGCACCGGAAACTGCAACCAAGGGCATGACTCCGGCTGTCAGATTGGTCGCTGCGGAAGCAATCCTTGCCTCTGAAACGGGGAGATTCTCGAAAAGAAATCGAATGATATAGAGACTTCAAGGGAGGCCGCAGGGCCTCCCTTGCATTTCCGGGATTTTGCAATTCCAAAACCTTGCTCTATCTTGGCTCTGAATTTTGGGTATTTGAAACTAGTTACACTCCCGAATAGAACTATGAAGAAAATTGTACTTCTCTCTTTTGCTTTTGTGGCAATGCTGATGAGCTCCTTCTCTACAGTGAGCGCCCAGCCCTGCCAGGTGGACTTCCAGTACACCTCTCCCGGTATCTACCCCGGTGACACCCTTCAGGACATGAACGTCAACACGGCCACCAACCAGGTGATCCAGTTCGTGTTCCCCATCGACACCGTGGTCTTCGGATTCACCCTGAACTTCGACAGCTTTGCTGTGAGCAGCGTGACTGGCGTGCCTGCCGGCCTGAACTGGCAATGCAACGCCAACCACCCCGTGTGCCACTACATCACCCAGCCTCCGCAACTGACCCGCGGCTGCGTGTTGATCGACGGTACGCCCACCGCTACCAACGCTGCATATCCTGGGTATGACTCCATCATCGTGACCGGTACTGCCTATGTAACCGTGCCTTTCGTCGGTGTGCAGTCCTTCCCCTCCGATATCCCGGTCTTCTACCGCGTCGGCAACGCTGTTTCCGCAGCTTCCCCCTTCGCGAATGCAGGCCTGCAAATCGCTCCGAACCCCTTCAGCGCTTCCGCCAACGTGCGTTACACCCTCGCTGCTGATGCAGACGTGACCGTGAGCGTCATCGACCTGATGGGCCGCGAAGTTGCCGTGCTCGGCCAGGGCATGCAACGCCAAGGTGAGCAGGAGATCGTTCTGGATTCCAAGAACTTTGCAACCGGCTCCTACATGCTGAAACTCAGCATCAACAACGGCGAATTCGTTCAAACGAAGAAGTTCACTTCTGTGCGTTGATCGTCCGCCAAGGACAATAGAAGAACCGCCCAAGTTCCTCAAGGATTTGGGCGGTTCTTTTCTTTTTTCTAAGTTCGATTCAAAATGGGAAATCTATGACAATAGACAAGATCAAAAGAGTCTTTGTTTTAGGGGCAATTTTGATGGTCGCGTGCTTCACTTCGGTGGTCGCACAGCAAGTCACCATCAAAGGAAAAGTGCTGGACATCAATGAGGAGACAGCTCTTGAGGCGGTACAAGTTTCGTCCGGCGCGCAGGGCGCATTCACAGATGCGGACGGGAAATTCAGCTTTGCTGTGGACCGCGCACCTGAAATCAAGGTAAAGTTCGCCTACAATGGTATGGACTCGACCATCACGGTCGCTACCGAAGCCGGAAAGTCCGAGTATGAGATCGACATGCGCTTCGGCAAGTTGAAGTCCATCGTGATCGACCCGATGATCATCACCGATAGCCGCAACGTGAAGAAACTTTCCGAATCCACCTCCTCCGTGGACGTGATCGGGCAGAAGAAAGTGGACTTGCAGATTTCCAGCCGCATCGAGGATGCCTTGGTGCAGAACTCCGGCGTGGACATCATCGATGGTCAGCCCAACATCCGGGGCAGCTCGGGTTACGCCTACGGCGTGGGTAGCCGGGTGATGGTGATGCTGGATGGGCTGCCGCTGCTCTCTCCCGATGCTGGCTTTGCGCAGTTTGACCTGATCCCCGTGGACAACATCGCACAGGTGGAAGTCATGAAGGGTGCCTCCTCCGTGCTTTACGGTTCGAGCGCCCTCGGTGGTGTCATCAACGTGCTCATGGCCGACGCGCCTGAGAAGCCCAAAACCTCCATCCGCCTCCGTTCCGGTGCCTACGATGCCCCGCACGACAAGCGCCTGGACTGGGACAGCACCAAGTTTGCGAAGAACATCGGTATCAACGTGTTCCACTCCCGCAAAATCGGAACCACTGACCTCACCGCATTGGTGGACCTCTGGCACGACACCGGATGGCGTTATGGCACGGGTTCTACCCAAGGCCGTATGCAGGTGATGACCAAGTTTCGCCCGAAGAACATCCAAGGTTTCACTTGGGGTGTGAATGCGAGCGCCAAGTTTGACTCAAGCACCACCTTCCTTTTCTGGAACTCCTACCTGCCGGATGACTCCGTGATGGCATTTGGTTCATCGACCCCCGTGCATTCTTATGGTGCACTGGACGGTAGCAACTCCGCGCGTTCGCAGTTCAACACCCGGTACACGGTGGACCCCTTCTTCAAGTACTTGACTCCCAAGGGCGCTGTCCACCACTACCACGGCCGGTTCATGCACACTGCGAACATCAACGATACGCAGCAGAGCAACCGGAACTACATGTTCTACAACGACTACACGTTCACGAAGCGGTTCCTTGACAATCGCCTTGCCTGGGTGATTGGTGGTACAGCCTCCTACAACATCGTCCGCGGGGATAGCCTCTACCAAGGTGGTCACCATGCCTTGAATACGGCGGCCTACACCCAATTCGATTGGAAAATCAAGAGCTGGCTGAATGCTACGCTTGGCGGTCGTTTTGACAACTGGAACATCGACGATACGATCAACAACTCGGCGCCGATCTTCCGTGCGGGTCTGAACGCGCAACTGTGGAAAGGTGCGAGCGCACGTACCTCCTTCGGTCAAGCCTTCCGTAGCCCCTCCATCGCCGAGCGCTACACCAACACCTTCGCAAGTGGCCTTACCATCGCCCCCAACAACAGCTTGTTGGTCGAAAAAGGCTTTTCCGCAGAGGTGGGCTTCCGTCAGAACTTCCTGTTCCAAAGCAAGACCCGGAACAATCGCTCCCTGCTCGGCTACATCGACGTGGCTGCGTTCATGATGAATTACAACAACATGATCGAGTTCGGGGTGAAGCCGCCGGATCCTGACAGCTTCAATCCTTTCGACCTGAAGACCGTGTTCTGGGCCAAAAACTATGCCCATGCCCGTACCAATGGCATCGAAGCTACGATGATGCTGCAATGGACCCACGACAAGTTCCGTTTCGACATCAACGGTGGCATCACTTTCATCGATCCGGTGAACCTGAACCCTGGAGTGGACTCCTTGCAGGCTGACTTGCTCAACACAGTCGGACCGCAGGACAATCCCTTCAACTTCGATGCCTACGGGATGCTGATCGGCTTGTTTGCGCCGGACAGCGCCAGCTTCCAGCGTCACGACAACCCTCGGGTGCTCAAGTACCGCAGCAAGTGGCTGAACCGCTTCAGCGCCACCGTGGGTTATGGCCCTGTGAGCCTGACCTGCAACTACCGCTACAAGTCCCAGGTGCTGGCCATCGACCAATTCCTGTACGTGGCCATTCCCGGCTCCGCGGACTGGGTCCTGAGCCACAACAAGGGCTATGGCTTGGTGGACTTCATTGTCACTGGACAGGTCACCAAGGCGCTGCAAGCCTCATTGAGCGTGGAAAACGCCTTCAATACGGAGTACGTGATCCTGCCCGGTATCATCGGGGAGCAGCGGAACTTCAATGTTCAGTTGAAGTACGTATTCTGAGCCAATTGAGGGGCTAAGTGTAGAATCCACAAGGCCTTCTGGGAAAACCATCCACGCCGGACTTGATTGCGTGGATGGTTTTTTCCTTTTATTTACAGTTCGGAAATCCAAAATCCATATTCCTATATGGCATTTCACCAAAGGTTGAAGCGTGCAGGGATGATGATCCTGCTGATGAGTTTCGGGTTCGCGGCGGCGCTGGCGCAGCAAGTGAACGTGCGTGGTCGGGTCATCGATGGCAACGACAAGGCTCCCATCCAAGGCGTGACGGTCATCGTCGTGGGCACTCAGATGGGCATGAGCACCGGGGAGGACGGCAGCTACTCCTTCATGGTAGATCGGCAGGCTGAAATCCGCCTCCTGTTCCGCTATGTGGAATTCACGACGGATACTACCCTCGTGGTGGTCACCGAGGATGGGAAGGACAGCTATGACGTGGACCTGATCACAGGTCAGCGGAAGCAGGTCTTGATCGACCCGATTGTCTTCACGGCGAACAAGGGGCAACAAAACGTGAGCAAGCTGAGCGGCTCGTTTGATGTGATCGGCCCCAAAAAGGTGGACATGCAGATCAGCCACGACATCAAGGACGCACTGCAGCAAAACAGCGGTGTCGATATCATCGATGGGCAGCCCAGCATCCGGGGCAGCTCGGGTTACGCCTACGGCGTGGGTAGCCGGGTCATGCTGATGCTGGATGGACTGCCGCTGCTTTCGCCGGATGCGGGCATCGCGCAGTTTGACATGGTGCCCACCGACAACATCGCGCAGATCGAAGTGATGAAGGGTGCTAGCTCCGTGCTGTATGGCTCGAGTGCATTGGGCGGGGTCATCAACGTGATCATGGCCGATGCACCGGAGAAGCCCAAGACATCCATCCGCCTCCGTGGGGCGATGTACGATTCTCCCCGCAACAAGGCTTTGGACTGGGACGGGAACAAATCCGCCAAGAATGCCGGTATCAACGTGTTCCACAGCCACAAGATCGGTCGCCACGATGTGGTCGGCCTCGTGGACTTCTGGCATGACACCGGCTACAAATTCAACAACTCTTCCACGCAGGGCCGCGCCCAGGTGCTGACCAAGTTCCGTCCCAAGGCGGTTCCCGGCCTCACATGGGGCATCAACGGCATGATGCGCTTCGACAGCACGAGCACAGCCCTGTTTTGGGACAGCTACCTGCCCGCCGATACGCTGATCACCTTCGGTGGAGACACCGTGTTCAACTCGATGGGGGCTTACTCCGGCTCGCAGAGCATCCGCCGCCAATGGAACCTGCGCGGAAACATCGACCCGTACATCAAGTACCTCACGCCCAAGGGCAACCTGCACTCGTACCGTGGCCGCATGATGCGCACCGCGAACACGAATGACACCTACCAAAGCAACTACAATGCGATCTACTACAACGACTACAACTTCTCGACGCACCTGCTGGACGAGCGCCTCACCTGGGTGATTGGGGGGACGTTCAGCTACAATACCATCCGCGGCGACAGCGTCTATCAAGGGAAGCACAAATCCATGAACACCGCTGGCTATACACAGCTGGATGGCAAGATCAATGAGAAGCTGAGCGCGACACTCGGTGCCCGCTTCGACAAGTGGGTCTTCGATGACTCGATCGTGAATGCGGCCCCGATTTTCCGTGCGGGTGTGAACTATGAATTCACCAAGGGCAGCAACATCCGGGCCTCCTTCGGGCAGGCATTCCGTGCGCCGTCCATCGCCGAGCGCTACCTGCAAACCAATGCAGGCGGTCTCGTGATCGAGTCCAACCCTGACCTGAAGGTGGAAAAGGGCTACAGCGCAGAAATTGGCTTCCGCCAAGGCTTCCTCGTGGGCAAGGCTACCCGTTCCATCTTGGGCTACCTGGATGCGGCCGGCTTCCTCATGGATTACCACGACATGATCGAGTTCGGCATCCAGTCGCCGGATACCTTCATCTTCGGCTCGGTTCCGGTGTTTGCCGCGCGGAACTACAGCCATGCCCGCATCACGGGTGTGGAGGTGACCGCGCTCGCGCAGTTCACCTACGACAAGCTGCACTTCGACCTGAACGGCGGCATCACCTACATGAACCCCGTGAACATGGAACCCGTTCCGGACTCCATGCAGGTGGACCTGCTGAACACCGTGGGGCCCCAAAGCTCACCCTTCACCTTCAATGCCTTGGGAATGGTGACCGCGCTGAACTCTCCTGACGATGCGCCCTTCCACCGCGAGGACAATCCCCGCGCGCTGAAGTACCGCAGCAAGTGGCTGAACCGCCTCAGCGGCACCATCGGCTATGGACGCTGGGGACTTACCTGCAACTACCGTCACAAGTCTCAGATCCTCACGATCGACCAGTTCCTCTACATCGGGGTTCCTGGGACGGCGGACTGGGTGCTGAGCCATCCCAAGGGCTATGACATCTTTGACTTCGTGTTTTCTTCGCAGCTCACCAAGTCGATGCAGCTGTCCCTCAGCGCCAAGAACGCCTTCAATGAAGAGTACGCGAACCTGCCCGGCAACATCGGCGAGCAGCGCTCATTTGCCTTCCAGATGAAGTACGTGTTCTGAGCAGGGGCTAGTTCAGGAGCTTGGGGAGTTTCTCCTCGACCCGCGCGAAGAGGTCCCATGGCTTGAGCTTCCGCCAATTGAGGGCATTGAGTTCCTCCGACCAGAAGAAATACCTCCCGATGCCGTATTCCTCGATCTCCGCGACCACGTGGTCCCGCGGCCTGAGGAGGCATATCCATCCATCGCCGAGTTCGTCCTGAAGGGCTTCGTAGTAGTCGTCGGCGTCCACGTAGATGTTGAGGACATTTTCCATCACGAAGACGAATCGGGTGATCCCGGCGTCGATCATGTAGGTGAGGAAATTTTCGGCGAGCAGGCGGTAATCGTTTTGCAGGAGGTCGTTCCACACACCAAATAGCTCGACGATCGCGTAGCCCTGCTCATAGTTCGCATAAAGGATCTTGAGCAGCAGGCTGTCCGAGCCGAACTCGTCCCAAAGTGGGTGGGCCAGGTATTCATAGACCCCCTTTTCGAGCTGGTACGCGCCATGGTCGGCTTCCTGGTAGGGGGAGTTGTCGTCGGCCTCGTTGGTGTAATAGCCGAGCCAACCGTAGAAAGGTTCGATTTCGTGCATGTGGCGAAGTCTATGGGCAAATTTGGAGGAAATTCAGTGGAGTGGCAACCGCTGACGAGGGGATTTGCCCCGGTGGATTGAAGGAACTTGCGATTCGGACAAGTTCTTGGAGTAGATTTTGCAAATCGTTATCATTGTATTGCTGTTCAGGGCTTTGGGGGTTCTGTAGGGCAATCAGGGGTCATTCAGCAGGTGATTGACTCGCAAATGATACCACGATGAAAAAGACTATCTGGGGATTGGTCCTCTTCATGATGATGGCTGCTTCGGGCATGGCCTGCAACCTGTCCTCGATGACGCTGTGCGGGATCACGCCGGGAGGTTCCTTGCTGCCAGGGTATCCCCTCGATTCCACGATCTGCATCAACCTGTGTGTGGGCTATGGTAGGACGGGTTTGGTCACTGGTGCCGATGGCAACACACGGGAATTTGCATTTCGGTTTTACCATCGAGACACCGTGGATTCAGCCATTCGGGCATTTATCCCCACCTCGGTCACCAGCGGCAGGGGATTCAGCAACTGCACCATGCCGGGATACTCATTGGGTCCTTTCGATCCCCCATTGACGGTGACTTACTTCGTTATGTACGTTGACCCAGGCTATTACGGTCTCCCGCCATGCGTGGCACAACCCTTCGCTTGCATCAACTCCACCGCCCAATGTGGGAATGTTTCACAGCAGTGTATCAACTACTATTTTCAGGTTCCCAAAGTGCCAGATTCGGTGCGCGTGTTCGGAATTGAGGGCGAGAGCAATTTAATGGCCGGCTGTACGATGGATCCTGACATGGGATCCGTGTTGCGGATGGGTGCTCCCCTTTCTGGGGTCATGGGGCATCTAACAGGCACGGAGGTGAACCGAACCATCCAACTGCGATGGAACACGGTGACCGAATCAAACATGGACTTCTTTGTGGTTCAGAGACTCAATGAGCATGCCGAATTTGACCCGATCGGGCAGGTGCAGGCTTTTGGAAACTCCGAAGTGGAGCAGACTTACAAGTTCGTGGACATGGCTCCCATGGCAGGCAGCAACACCTATCGTTTGCTTGTGCTGGACCGGGAAGGGAATTCCGACTACTCACAGGTGGTGACCGTCCGCTTTGGGGCACCGAGTGGCTTGGAATGGGGAGCGATAGGACCGAACCCGACCCGCGACCATGTCCGGATGGCATTTTACAGTGACCGGGTCGAGACACTCAACCTGAGCCTGTACGATGCGCAAGGTAAGGCCGTGATGACAAAGTTGATCACCTCCAAGGTGGGCGCCAATGAGATCGATCTGAATCTGGTCGAGGTGCGTTCAGGAGCCTATTTCGTGTCGCTGAATGGCAGTGACCGTAAGCTGCTGCACCGCATCGTCCGGGTGGATTGAGTTCCGCTCGGTGCAAGGTTTGTCCCAATAATGGTTGAGTTTGCCCTTGATTTTCACTATATTCGCAATGAATCCACGCACTCTCATCTGAGGTTCTTGTGAACGTTTCAGACTATTTCGATCAAAAGCGTTTGCAGGTTGAATGTTGGTGTTTGGGTTTCCAGTATTCGTCGATCAATCATTGTTCACCCAAAGCAGGCTTAAAAAACCTGCGTCAGAACCACAGCCTATGCGAAATTTTACTCTCAAACTTTCAATTGTCGCGTTCCTGATGAGTTTTGCTGCCCACGGTTGGGCCTGTAACTTGTCGCAAGCGACGTTTTGCGGAATCACAACGACACCGCTGATTGTACCTGGCTATCCGAACGACAGCGTGATTTGCATTCAGCTCTGTTCGGGATACGGCAGGACAGGGAACGTGTATGGCGCTGGAGGCGATACCCGCAGCATCCTGTTTGGTTGGTATGACCACAATCCGGGCTTTCTGATTCGGGGATTCACTCCTGCAACCATTACGAGTCAGCGGCCGACGCTCCCTTGCACGATGCCGGGTTATGACATCGGAGCCCAAGGACCACCCACGAACAGTCAAGGGACTGTACTTTATGCAGATCCGGGTTACTACGGGATTCTGCCTTGTTCGAGTTATCCCTATGGATGCATTTCGACAACCGTCCCCTGTGGCAATGTGGCGCAGCAATGTGTGACCTTCCGCTTTCAGGTGAACCAAATTCCGGACTCGATGCGCGTTTTCGGCGTGGAGGGTGGGGGCAACCCCCTGGCAGGCTGCTATCCAGATGCAGACATGTTGGTGAATTTCATCGTCCTGCCTGTTACTTGGGGCGATGTCGAGGCTATCCATCAGGAGAAAGCGGTGCGTGTGCGCTGGTCCACGATTCGCGAAACCAATACCGACTTTTTCTTGGTTTCTCGGTCCACGGGAACGGGAGACTTTGAACAGCTGGGCATCGTGAAGGCAGCGGGCAATTCCACCGGCTTGGAGTCCTATTCCTTCGTGGATTTGGCCCCCGCCAATGGAACGAACCGTTACAGGGTGCAATCCATCGATTTGGATGGCGGAGCCATGACCTCACCCATCGTGGAGGCCAATTTCAGCATCTCCGGCGGCTTGCAATGGGGCGCCATCGGTCCCGTCCCGGCCCATGATTTTGTGCACATGACCTACTATGCGGAGCAAGTTGAGATGATGAACCTGCGCATTTTCGACGCGGCTGGCAAGACCGTATTCAGCAAGGAAACCCAGTCCGAGGTCGGGGCCAATGAACTGCGGTTGACCATGAGCAATCTTGACGCCGGAGTGTACTACGTGAGCCTTCAGGGCGGTAGTGGCAAGCTCATGCACAAGGTCATCAAGCTCTGATGGATGTAAGGGGAGCAGCTCCTTTGGCGAAAATGGGCCTTGGAAATCTCCCCAAATGAATGTAATTTAGCTCATTGTATCTTCGGTAGATAGTAGGGGGTGTGAAGCTCCCCGGAATAGAAAGGGCCATTTTATGAAAAGATTTACACTCAAGGCATTGGTTGTGGCTGTGATGCTGCTCGTTACGGGCACCTCGGAGCTGCTTGCATGCAACTTGTCAGGTATTTCGCTGACTTGTCAATCGGGGACCGCACCCAACATCACGCTTTGCATCCGTGTGTGCAACGGCTTTGGACGGACCGGCACCACCAAGGGCGCGGACAATGACACCCGCTCGATCAGCTTCGGGTGGTACAATGTCCCGAACGTCCCGGTGTTCAACATCAGCTCATTCCTCCCTGCCAACATCACCTCCGGTCGTGGTTTCAGCAACTGTACCATGCCCGGCATCAACATTGGTCCGCAGGGAGCTCCCTACAACAGCCAAGGCACGGTGATCTACGTGGACCCGGGTTACTATGGTACCCCGCCCTGCGTTTCCCAGCCATTTGGTTGTGTGACCTCCACGGCCCTGTGCGGTGGCGCAAATCAGCAGTGCATCACCTACACCTTCGTCGTGAACACCCTGCCCGACTCCGTGCGCGTTTACGGTGTGGAAGGCGGTGGTAACCCGATTGCAGGTTGCTATCCGGATGCTGACATGAAGATCACCTTTGCTCCGCTACCTGTGGAGTGGGGCACGATCGATGCCATCGCCCAAGACAATGCAGTCCGTGTGAAGTGGAGCACCGTCTCCGAGACGAACACCGACCTCTTCGTGGTGCAGCGCGCCCTGGGTTCCGACGACTTCTCCCCGATTGGGCAAGTGAATGCCGCCGGTAACTCCACGAGCATGCTTCACTATGAATTCACCGACTTCTCACCCATGCCCGGCGTGAACCGTTACCGTCTGCTCCAAATGGACCAAGATGGCAATACCGACAACTCCGAGGCAGTGGAAGTGAACTTTGGTGGCCCGAGCGGTTTGGAGTGGGGTGCAGTTGGCCCGAATCCTGCATCCTCCCACATCACCCTGAACTTCTTCAATGACCGTTCCGAGTCGATGACGCTGTCCGTCTTCGATCAGGCTGGGAAGGCCGTGATCAAGAAGGAATTCCAATCCGAAGTCGGCTCCAACCCGATTGACCTCGCACTGTCTTCCGTGGATGCAGGCGTGTACTTCGTGAGCGTGCAAGGCGCCGCTGGAAAACTGACTCGGAAGTTCATCAAACTCTGATCTACAGTCCCGGAAGCGGACACAGAATAGGACGCCAGAACCCCTAAGGTTCTGGCGTTCAGCATTAAAAAAGTGTACAATTTTTTGATCCTACCCACAACCTGTTTCGATTTAGTACGTATAGAAGCCCATGTTTCGGATGGTTTTGGGTATATCCTTGGCAGCTGTAGCGCTGCCGCAACTTGTCACCGCGCAGGGACAGGTGCATGCGGATACCATCCCGAGCAGCCCCTTCCTCATCGCCAATGAGTACCATATCGAGGTTCCGCTTGGGCAGACCTATATCGTTCCGGGCCGATGTCCGGGCATGACAACCGCCCGATATTCGATCCCCGTCGGCAAGCCCGAACCCATTTGCGAACTCGATACCACATCCGAACAACACTTGCGCGCAAACATGTCCATGGGCGCGCATACCCAAAAGACCACGATTCAGAGTCAGTCCATGCGCGGCAGCGCCTCGGTGAGCTACCGCGTCTCCGGCAGCATGACCATCGATGACGATCCCTCCAAGTATGTGATGGAACTCGGGCTCGACCCCAAAGTCGAAACCCTGATGGCCCTCGACTTGGGCTATGGCAGCGCACGATTGGACCTGACCGACCTCCGCATCAAGGGACTCCGCATCGTGAGCGGGGCGGCGGATGTGGTGATCTGTTACAACCGCGCGAGCGCCACCTCCATGAAGGTGATGCAAGTGAGTGGCGGTATGTCCAAGATCGTGGTGCGCAACCTTGAGCATGCCCGCGCAGAAAACGTCTTCATCGAAAACGCGATGGGCGATACCAAGCTCGTGGTGGGTCCCACCATGCAAAACAAGAGCATGGTCCGCATCGACGTGGGAGCCGGAAGCTGCACACTGCTTGTGCACAAGGACGCCCCCATCAAGATCATCATCAACAGCAACATCTTCTCCTCGTCCGCAGTCCCTGAGGGGTTCGTGAAAACGGGGGAAAATACCTTCACGAGCCTCGCGTACAAGGTGCATGCGCAAGAGGCCATGACCATCGTGGTGGACCTGGGATTGGGCAGCTTCGAGATGATTCCATTTGAGTGACAAACCGGGCATACCAAATTTTTGCCCTCCGCAACCTTTCCCTCTATCATTCGTTGAAAAACTAGGGTTGAATCCGAATGGAATTCTGCCTATCTTGAATGTCGATTTGATTCGGAATTGAAAAAGGCTCTGTTCATACCGTTTGCCCTCTTGCTGCTCACAGCATGTGACGACTCCCCGGTGTTTCCGTTGGAGCCTGAGATCCAGTTTGTGAGCATCACTCCGAGTGTCGCGACAGAATTCACCGCTGACGAAATCAAGCTGACCATTCACTATCAGGATGGCGACGGAGACTTGGGCTACGAGGGTGACCCGACCAAGAATCTGTTCATCGAGGACCGCAGGGCTGCATTTGCAGCAGACTCGGCGCGGTTCACATCGTATTCATTTGCGAGCCTTACGCCAGAAACCCGCAAACCCTCGATTCAGGGCGAGATATCCGTGCTGCTGACCACACCTCCTTACGAACCCACTGAAGAGCCCCTCGTCTTTGGGGTCTATATCGTGGACCGGGCTGGCAACCGCAGCAATGTGGTCGAAAGCACCGCCATCGAGGTTCGGCAATAGCCCCATGTCATTCCAAGTTGTAGAATACTGTCCCATCGCCGTCGCCCACAGCCAAGGGGAGGCAATCGGCGTGGAAATGCTGCTGGACCGGATCGCTGTGCCCTACCGCAAGGAGGGTGACCGCCTGTTTGCGATCTATGGTGATGCGGCTGCATTTTTCGCAGGGCCCATCAAGTTCCTCGTTCCCAAAGAACTGAAGGAGGAGGCCGAGTCGCGGATGATGGACCTCTTCACCGTCGATTCCTGCAACCTGCCCAGTAAATGCCCAGCCTGTGAGGCCCAAGTCCCGTCAGGGAATTGTGATTGCCCGGCCTGTGGCCTGTTTTTGGGCTAAATCCCTATTTTTGCCGCGATGGCGGTGTACAATTACTGGAAGCAGGAGATCACCTATCTCAAAAAGGTGGGCCCCAAGCGGGCAGAGCTGCTTGCCAGTGAGGCTGGAATCCATGTTTTTGGCGACCTGCTCACCTACTTCCCGCGCAAGTACGTGGACCGCTCGCAGGTACAGCGCATCCGCGACATCCGCTCCGAGGGCATGAGCGTCACCCTGCTGGGCAAGATCACCGAGTTTCAAATCTCCAAGGGCACCAAGGCCAATCGGCTCACGGCGACATTTGAGGACGGGTCTGGCAAGCTCGAATTGATCTGGTTCAAGGGCATCAAGTTCATCCAGGATTCCCTGAAAGTGGGGGAGGAGATCGTGCTATTCGGCGCGCCCCGATTTTTCGGAAAAAACATCCAAATCGCCCATCCGGAGATCGAGAAGGGGAAAAGTCAGGAGGAACTGCTGCACAGCCTCAAGATCATCCCGCTCTATGCCTCGACCGAGAAGCTGAAAAACGCCGGCTTGGACTCCAAAGGCTTCCGGACGATTGTGAGCGCGATGCTGGAATCCGGCAAGGACGAGATCAATGAGAACCTGAACACGGGGATCCTCAAGAAATACAGCCTTCCTGGTCGCAGCCTCGCCTTTCAGCAAATTCATTTCCCGGAGGACTTCGCCAGCCTGCAAGCAGCACAGGACCGGCTCAAATTCGAGGAATTCTTCTTTTTCCAGCTCATCATGGCGCACCGCAAGCTCGTGGAGATGCCCCTGCGCCCGAGCCATCCCTTTCCGGTGGTCGGGAAATACTTCAACGAATTTTACGAGAAGCATATCCCATTTGAGCTGACAGGGGCACAAAAGCGGGTACTCCGGGAAATCCGGACCGACCTGCGCCGGCCTGTGCAGATGAACCGCTTGGTGCAGGGCGATGTGGGGTCTGGCAAGACCATGGTGGCTTTCATGAGCATCCTGATGGCGATCGACAATGGCTTTCAGGCGGCGATGATGGCCCCGACCGAGATCTTGGCGGAGCAGCATTATTCGAAGATCAAGAGCTATTGCGAGCCCCTCGGCCTCAAGGTCGCGATGCTCACGGGGAGCGTGAAGGGCAGCGTCCGCAGCCAATTGCTGGTCGCCTTGCGGGAGGGCTATATCCATATCCTCGTGGGCACGCATGCGCTCATCGAGGACAATGTCAAGTTTCAGCGCCTCGGCTTGGTGATCGTGGACGAGCAGCACAAATTTGGCGTGATGCAGCGGGCCGCGCTATGGAAGAAGGCCGACCTGAACCCGCACAACATGGTCATGACCGCGACGCCGATTCCCCGGACGCTGGCGCTGACGCTGTTTGGGGACATCGACGTGAGCAAAATCGACGAGTTGCCGCCGGGAAGGAAGCCCGTGGTGACGGCGGTGCGGACGGAGGCGCAGCGCTTGCAGGTATTTGGATTCATGCAAAAGGAGATCGAGGCCGGGCGGCAGGTGTATGTGGTGTACCCCTTGGTCGAGGAAAACGAGAAGCTGGACTATATCGCTGTGACGGAGGGCTATGAGGCGCTGACGCGACGGTTTCCGCAGTATCCAGTGGGGATTGTGCATGGGCGGATGAAGCCGGAGGCTAAGGACTGGGAAATGCAGCGGTTCAAGCGGGGAGAAAGCAAGATTCTGGTCGCCACGACGGTGATCGAGGTGGGTGTGGACGTGCCCAATGCCTCTGTGATGGTGATCGAGAATGCGAACCGGTTCGGTCTGTCGCAATTGCATCAGTTGCGTGGGCGCGTGGGGCGGGGTGCGGAGCAGAGCTACTGTATCCTGATGGCCAGCGAAAAGACCAGCGAGGATGCGAAAAAGCGGCTCCGGGCGATGGTGGATACCTATGACGGGTTCAAGATCGCAGAGATCGACATGAAACTGCGGGGGCATGGGGACTTCCTCGGGGTGCGGCAAAGCGGGACGATTCCCGAGCTGCGGCTCGCGAATTTCATCGAGGACGGGGTGATTTTTGAGAGTGCGCGGGAGGCGGCATTTGACTTGATCGCGGATGATCCGGGATTGGTGAAGCCTGAGAACCAAGGGGTGAAGACCTACCTCGACCAATACCGGAAGAAGTACGGCTTCCTGAAGGACATTGCCTAAAGGACGAAGCGGCGGCCTCCGGCCGCACGCTGATCGACCTCGCCGCCTCCCGGCGGCGCGGTGGTAGAGTAGGTAATTATGTGGCAGGCGGGATGGAAATACATGGTTTCACGCTTCGCCGCCGGGAGGCGGCGGACTCGATGGGCATGCGGCGGGACGCCGCTGCCTCGCGTTCGATTCGGGACGCCGCTGCCTCGCGTTCGATTCGGAACGCCGCTGCCTCGCATTCGATTCGGGACGCCGCTGCCTCGCATTCGATGCAAGTCGCAAGTCATGCAGCCGCTGAATCGGCGGTTTCTTTTCTGATTCCTGCTTAAATTGCTGCGTAATGAGAAATCTGTTTCGCCTTCCTTCTCTGCTATTGCCTTTACTGCTAATGCTGGGTCACAATGCCCAAGCCACCAACTCCGATTCGCTGGACGTGATCCATTACGACATCAACGTGGACACGATGGTGAATGGCACGGTGCAGAAATACATCAAGGCCCGCACCGACATCCAAGTCGTCTCCACGGTGAATAGCCTGAGTTCGATCACACTGGATCTGTTGCGCTTCACGGTGGACAGCATCCATGTCGATGGCGTCAATGCATCATTTTCCTACAATGACACCTTGCTCGCCATCCATCCCAGCCTGGCGCCCGTCATGGGGGACACGGCGGAGATCAGCGTCTGGTACCAAGGGCGGGGCTCGCTGGACGCGGGTGGCTTTGGGGGCATGTACTTCGTCAATGGCGGCATTTTCAATTTGGGTGTGGGCTTGACCACCGATCCCCATGTCTATGGCCGGAGTTGGTTCCCCTGCAAGGACAATTTCACCGACCGGGCCTA
>JAXLVK010000043.1:0-51246 GCA_046329055.1 Bacteroidia bacterium | reverse complement strand
CAGGCACCGGCTTGAACCGGGTAGCCCAGCCCCGAGAATTGCAATGGGCTCGAATTTACCTAGATTAAGAGCGATTGCACTGAGTCTCGAGCAAACATTAGGCATCAAATCACCATTTCAAAGTCGATTCTAGATCCCATTCTGGCTTGCCGATTCCTGCCAAAAGCCTTTGATGCCGCTCCTTTACCACTGACCTTGCGGTATGCCCACTCAAGTTGGGGAGATCGGGGTTTGCCCCAGCCGCCAAGAGGAGCTCGATCTTTCTGAGTTGCCCAGGCCTTCCTCGAAATTGCATCACAGCGTCGAACAAAGGGCTGTTTCCCCGATTGTTTGTCTGATCCACATTTACACCTGCGCCCAAGAGAGCTTCGACCACTTCAACACTTCCTAGTAGAGACACCCCGAAATGCAAAGGAGACTGCCCTTCTTTGTTCTTAGCTTGCAAATCCACTCCTACTTCTTTTAGGAGATGGACGATGTCAGACGCGGAGTAGGGCAATTGGCTTGAATTTTGAACAACATTATGAGCTATATTGATCCCACTCCCCCAAGTGACGTTGACATCCTCCACAAGACGGAGTTTCTCCTTGAGAATGGCCAAGCCCTGTCCTTCATTCAATATTCTCTGTATTTGAAGTGCTTTTTCCATGTCGTCGGTTTCAATTCTGAGCAAAGTACAAAATTCGATACCGATCCCCTTCAACGCTTCTTCCTGAGAGAGCTTCGAACACTTCAAAACTTCCTAGAAATACCCCGAAATGCGAAATTTGCTCCCCTCCATTTTATGACATGGCTAACTCGGACACCAACAGGTGTTTCAACTTTGGGTTGTTCCGATTCAATTGCACATTGGCTCGGATTGTTTCGGGATCACCCATTTGCCGCTCAATCTTGTCACTCCATTCAGAAACACTTGTCTTGAATGCCCGGAAATTGTTGTTGTCCCAATCTGTGTCCTTCACTTTTCTGTAGATTTCCTCAGCTCTTCCAATTGACGATACCGCAAGACAGAGAGAGATTTCCTCCTGCAACACATGCGCTACACGGTAGGAATTTGGAGAACTTGATAGCTGGTTACCAGCTATGTATTGATCACAGTATCGAAGTGCATCGCCTAGTTCCAAACTGCCCTCGACCAAGTGGCCAAAACTTTCCCGCAAACTCCTTCGAGCATCCTCAAACCTTGTTGAATGATCACGATCACCCAGAAAGATTTGCAACCCGCGTTGGTCAACCAGCCCCTCAAAGATTATCGGATACCGAAGGCAATATCTTATGTCCTCCTGCCAGAGGCCATACATCGTTACAAATACCTGATAATTGTCTGAGGCAGGTCTAGAATCGAATTCTATACCGACAATCAAGGGGCCCACGATTCGATAGAGCTTCATGGCCGAGACCAGTCTAAGTTCTTGAAAATCTGACAACCATTGCATCGAATAGACCTTGATCGCTGTTGCATTCATAGTGTACGTTCAATGAGGTTTGTAACAAAAGGCAACCAGTGGATCTGGAAAGCAATTTCAACTTGCAGGCTTACGTTATTCATGGTATATTTTGTCCACTTTGCTCTGATATACCATCCTTTACCTACAACGATCAAACGCATCCTTCAAAGACTGAAATAGCCTATCAACCGAAGTTGCCTCAACCGCAAATTCAGATTCTAAAATGTCAGTATATCCACCCTTACCCTCATTTTTCATTGGTAGAAAGTTCACGAATCCATTTTCCAGCCGCAACTCGACCACTTTCGCCGACTTCATCAAATGTGAGTACTTCTTTAGCCCAAGAAACCTGAGGATTGGGGTTTCCGATTCCTTAAGGTTTCGGAGATCAGGATGTGGAGTCCCCATTCTGAATGCGTTAAGTGTCTGGATCATCACACTCCCCGAACGACTCCCTGGTCCCGACTCGAAAATTTCAACACAGTCCCCAGATTCCAATAGCGCCTTCTGGTCAGTTCGAACCATAGGCGCGAGGATGTACCTTCCATTGTAAAAAAATGCAAGAGCAAACTTTTCCATATCAATGTTCAGTACACGAATATACTCACCAACAGAGATATTCACGAGGTGTTACCCCTTTGCCCGCCATTTATTCGCACCAACGCTCGAAGCATACCGCCGCGACACTGCATGCTGTCCCAGATCCGACCCAACCAAAACCCTGTCCCCTCTCCGCCTTCACAGTGGGCATCTGTGCACAAGCTCCGAGAAAGCAGCTTGGAACAGGTACTAAAGATCGCTGATTGAAAGCCGTGGAGGAGCCATCGCCACCAAGGAGGATGCATCCTCATGCGCCAATACCATCATTCAACCCAGTAGAGTCCTTGACTCCGGAAAGCCAGTAGGGGTTCGAAGGGCGAGCAGATGGTCTGACCTATTGCCCACAGACACACCAGATACTTTAGACCATTACAACATATTCTGAATCATTACCTTAACAATCCATCTCATGAAGCAACTTATCAAAAAGCTCTTGTCCATATTCCTTACGCATTTGATCAACATTCAACAGATACCAATCTTGGCGAATTGCATGTGACAAATGTGAGTGCATGAAAATATCAGCCTCTCTCTTTTCCATTGGAGGCCAATTTTCATAAATACTGGGCAATCTTTCAAGCCTTTGCCGCCAACCTGAATACAAACGATAATTACCTTTTTGGGGAAGTAGAATAGTAGAAAGGTCACAACCGTCGCTAAATGTTCCTCCAATCACCTCTGCATCGGCAAAGGAAACATTCAACATTCGATTTTTGCGAGGAACACCATATTCCTTTTCCATTCCTGGCAGGGGGTAACCGCCCCGAAACCAAACATCTTCGACTTTCCCTGCAAAGGCACAATTTTCAAATGAGCTTCCCCAGAAGTCCAATCCGTTCAATTTGCAATTAGAAAACACACACCAATCAAACTCGGGGCGGTAAAAGTTTGCCCTGGTCAAATTGCATTGATCAAACCTACAGTGTGCAAACTGTGATCCGCGATTACCAAATCCCATCTGATTGCACTTTGATCGAACGAAATCACAATCGACGAATTTATTCGCGTGATCAGTGCGTTGGATCATCTCGGTCTTCTCAAATAGGCAATTCTCGAATCGGCATTCCTCGACCCAGCAATAGCTCAAAGTGCAGCCCGAAAAATCCACGCCGATAGCGACCACACTTTTCCATTTGTGACGGGTAAAGTCAATGCCACGCATGTCGATTCTTCCGTTCACCAATGGGAAGGGAGAGTAGTTCGGCCCTAGAATGCCCCCTTTTGAAATCAGGGCAAGTATTTGCCTCAAGGCACTTACATTCACCTCATTTTCATTCCAACGATCTCTGTACTGCATATTGTTCTTTGCACTTTTTTTTAATGTTTAGCTGGGAGAAGGTTTCCATTTGGGCGATACCTCATTGGATGCATGATCCACTGTTTTAGCGTAGTCATGTCCCACCACCAGTCAGCAATCAGCTCAACACCAACCAGATATCAGTTTGGCGTTGGCCCGTCACGGTACACTACTGGGACCCTGCTTTAGCCCTGTCCGTAATCTGAGTGCTCAAGCGCTTCCTTTGGCTTTCCTATGCCCTGACTATGGAAAACATTCACACCACATACACGCTTCCTACACATAAAATACACACGTCAGCTCATTCCAGACTTCCCACAATCCCCCAAAGCATGCCCACCCAGCTTCGTGCCTTTGTGCCTTCGTGGCAAACTCCCTCCAGTACAAAAAAGGAATCAAAAACCTACCCCTCCACCCAATTCCCATCCCCCGCGATCAGTTCGATCAGCTTATCCACCGCGTCCGCCGTCTTCACCGCCTTGTGGACCACCTCCTTGCCGCGGTAGAGTGCGATCTTGTCCGGGCCCACGCCCACGTAGCCGTAGTCCGCGTCCGCCATCTCGCCGGGGCCGTTCACGATGCAGCCCATGATGCCAATCTTGATCCCCTTCAGGTGTTCCGTGCGCTTGCGAATCCGCGCCGTCGTCTCTTGCAGGTCAAACAGCGTCCTCCCGCAGCTCGGGCAACTGATGTACTCCGTCTTCGTGATGCGCAGGCGTCCCGCTTGGAAAATGCCAAAGCAGGTCCGGTTCGTGATCACATTGCTCGGGCCCACCATCATACCATCCGCGAGCCCGTCCACCATCTGCGCCCCGCTGATGCCCGCCAGGAAAAGCTGCTGCTTGGCCTCCAGGCTCAGTTGATAGAGTTCCGGCAAATGGGAATCATCGTAAAATGGAAACTCCGTCGGCAGGCTTGTGCGCAGGACCACAGGGGCATTCACCCCGAACGATGCGAGTTTGGCAGCAGCAAATCGCCAAGCATGTCCAGCCCCGCTTCCCTCCGCAGGGATCACCAAGACCATTCGATCCCATTGATTTCCAGCGAAATAATCAATCTGATCAATCTCACACACCACAAAGTTCAACACAGGATGATCAAACTCCGCATGGTCAAAAGCCTCCGGCGAAGGCCACAGCGGATACACCGAATCCCGGTCCCGCAGATGCGTCCACAGGCTCGCGTCCACAATGCGCTTGAGACCACCCGGCAATGACAAAGTCGGCATCTCACCCCCAGTGAAGATAAAATCCGCCGCCATCTCAGCAATGTTGTACTTGTCCAGATCCGGCGCATAGGCATAGCCCATCGCGCTCAAATCCGCATAAGTCGCCGCCCGAGCCCCATGATCCGCAATCACCCGAGGCACATGATGCCCCCCCAAGTTCAACACGGAGTCAGTAGCCCGCCGCGTAAAGCTGAATGGATCATAAAACGGAACCTCAGAACCCAAGTCCCCACCACCCAGCAAAGCCCCCAGCTTGCCCGCAACCCCACTCTCATCTCTCATCTCTCCACGGGCCCTGAGGCTCTCGAAGGGCTCCACTCTCATCTCTCCACTCTCATCTCTCATCTCTCCACGGGCCCTGAGGTGCCACGCTGAGCCTGTCGAAGTGCGCTCGAATCGCTCATCTCCCCCTTCTCCATTCGAAAACATATCCACCAAAAACCTCGCCACCGGCGACTCATACTCCGGTTCCTCCGTCAAAGACACCCGCACAGTATCCCCAATCCCATCCATCAGCAGCGCCCCAATGCCCTGAGCAGACTTCACCCGGCCATCCTCGCCCTCACCCGCCTCCGTCACGCCCAGGTGCATAGGATAGACCTTGCCATTCTCCAGCATCTTCGCAGCAAGCAGGCGGTAAGCCTGCACCATCACCTGCGGATTGCTCGCCTTCATCGAAAGCACGACCTGATCATAATTGTAGATCTCGCAAATGCGGAGGAACTCCATCGCGCTCTCCACCATCCCCAAGGGCGTATCCCCGTAGCGGCTCATGATGCGGTCGCTCAAGCTTCCATGGTTCGTCCCGATTCGCATCGCCGTCCCATATTCCTTGCAAATCTTCACCAGTGGCGCGAAGCGGTCATGGATACGCTCCAATTCCTCCTGATACGTCGCGTCCGTGTAATCGATCTGCGCGAACTTCTTCTTGTCCGCATAGTTGCCCGGATTCACCCGCACCTTCTCGATGATCCGCGCCGCCACCTCAGCCGCATTCGGCGTAAAGTGAATGTCCGCGATCAAAGGCACCTTGCACCCCAGCGCATGCAGCCGCTTCCGGATCTCCCGGAGGTTCTCCGCCTCCTTGATACTCGGCGCCGTGATCCGGACATACTCCGCCCCACTCGCCACCATCCGCAGCGTCTGCTGCACCGTCCCCTCCGTATCCATCGTATCCGTAGTCGTCATCGACTGAATCCGAATCGGATTGTCACCACCGAGCGCCACGTCGCCGATGCGCACCTCGTGGGTGCGGAGGCGGCTGCGGCGGTAAAGGTCATTGCAGTATTTCATTTTTGATCGATGCTTCTGTTTACCAAGCGAGCTGGCAATCACTTTCTCAAGTTCTCCTTTTTGGTTTTGACACTTTTCACAAGCATGGCGATGATCGCTTTGCAATCTTTGATCAAGCTGTTGTACATCACCAAATTGATATATTCAGTCCTATACAACAACTCAATCCAGTATTCTGTTTCGTGAGCCTCCTTGAGGGCAATCGAAAGCTTGTGGATAAAATCCGCCGTGCTCTCAGCATGCGTCGCTTCCCGAATCAATGCCCCAATGGCCGTACCGCTTCGCAGCACCTGCTTGGCCATCACACTTTCCTTCCGCTTCCGTAGAAACTTGCAAAAATTCACGATCCTGACCGCGAAATCCATTGACTTATCATGCAAAGGTCCCTTGCTCATGTCGATATTATTTGGTTTATCTAAGTCGTTTTCCACCAATTCTCAGAGCTGCCAAGAAGCCGCTCATTCTCATAGCACCGTATTCTTCGCTGCTCGTCCTTCATCTTTCATCCATACAAAGAGCTGCCGGTCCGTCGCTCCCCCTCAGAGCATCGTTTTCCTCGCTCTTCATCTTTCATCTTTCATCTTTCATCTTTCATCTTTCATCCCTTCCCCAGTTGATCGGAGTCATCTCTCATCAAAACAACAGTCAGTCAAGCCAAATAAAGGAAAACCGGCTCAAATATCCCCCAACTGAGGCCGTATAACCACCTCCTCCACCACCGTCCGCGAAGACAGCGCACAACAGCACCAAACCACCTCCGCAACATCCTCCGCCGGCACAAACCGCTCCTCCGGCAATGAAACCCCCGCCCAGCTATCCGTAAGCGTCGCCCCCGGCAGGATGGAAATCACCCGAATCCCCTTCGGCTTCATCTCCTCCCGCAGGCTCTTCGAGAATCCCAAAAGGGCAAACTTGGAAACCGAATAAGCCCCACCCGCGCTGTAAGCCGTGATGCTAGCGATGCTGCACATGTTCACCACCGTCCCTTGCCCGGCCGCGATCATAGGAGGCAAAAGCGCCTTGCTCAGGTAATAGGCACTGAAGAGGTTGGTCGAGATCAAGCGCTCCATGACCTCGTCGTCCTCAGAATGAAGCTGTCCGGGCAGGAAAAAGCCGCCATTGTTCACCAGGATGTCGAGGCGGCCGTGCTCCGCGATGATGCGCGCTGCAAATGCCTTCACCTCCTCCTTCACGCTCAGGTCGCAGGTATAGGTGACGAGTCCAGGCATTTCAGCTGCAGCCGCGTCCAGATGCTCCTTGCGGCGAGCGCAGACGATGACGGTCCATCCTTCCTTGTGAAAGCGCCTTGCGATGGCCAAGCCGATGCCCCGGCTCGCGCCTGTGATCAATATTTGTTTCATGGCGCGCAAGTTAAGCCCACGACCCCTATCTTCGAATCAAGGGATATTCACAAATCCCAGCACCATGAGCACGTGCGGCACCAAAATCCTCTACGGCATCTTCCTCTTCATCCCCATCATCATGATCGTCCTGATCGAGGTGGAGATCTTCTCGAATGTGGACCTTGGGCAACTACGGCGGCATCTTGAAGGCGATGCAGCGCAGTCCCGAGGAGCACCATGACCCGCATCCTGCTCTACATGGGCATCGCCGTATTCTGTAATCTAGCAGCCTTGATCTTCAACATGATTCACCTCATGCGCAACAAGGCTGTGCCCGAAAACAGCCGCCTCACATGGATCCTCGTCCTCTTGCTCACGGGCATCGTGGGTCAACTGATCTACTTTTTCAAGTTCATGGCCCGTTCCAAACCCAACTAAGCGGCATGGTTTTCCGTATCATTGCGTCCTGAATCGCTTACTCTAGATGAAACCAATAAGACGCTTTACGGCATCCTCGCCTTCGGGCCGCTCATCCTCCTCATTCCCGTATTTGTCCTCATGGGGACAATGTTCGCTGAGATCTTCGAGCATCCCGGTCGCTATGCCAATGATCAGATGCCACCCCAATTCCCCATGATGATGATCACCTCCATGCTCGTGGGCATGATCGCCATGGTGGGCCTGATCATGTACATCATCCACATCACCAAGAACCGCCACATCCCCGACAACAGCCGCACCATGTGGATCTTGCTGCTCGTTTTTGCCGGGACCATCGGCATGATCGTCTATTACTTCACCTGGATCCGCAAGGAAGAGGAACTCGAGGCCAAGGCCCAGCAGCAAGCCAAAGGCTTCTAGACCAATCTGCTTTGGCCAAGCTTTCACCAGCCACTCGATAAGACACCCATGGGAACCAACAAGACCTTGTACAAATGGATGGCAGTCGCCCCGATCCTCGCGATTGTACTAGGCTTGGGAGGATACATCCTCCTCTCAGTCGCTGTGCCGGGCCATGGGAGTGAACCTGAGGCAGTAATGCAAGTCTTCTACATGTTTGCGGCCATTGCTGTGGCTGGCGCCCTGAGCCTCGCGAGCTTCATCATCTTCCTCATCCACATCAGCAGAAACCGGTCCATTGAGGGCGGTTCACGCACAGGCTGGATCTTGGGGATGATCTTTGCGAACGGAATCACACAGATCGTTTACTATTTCCAATGGATCCACAAGGAAGAGGAACTCCGATCCACGGCTGGCACACCCGCCAACGGCTTCTAGACCTCGTGCGATGATAAAATGATCCTTCATACAACTGAGACATTGACTACTGATGGGAACCAATAAAACTCTCTACGGAATCATGGCCTTCGCCCCGATCGTGTTGACGGTATTCGGGGTAGCGGGATTCATCCTCGCCGCAGCATCCGCGCCGCGTTATGGCGGTGGTGATGAGGTCGCCGGCCTGTTCATCTTCATGCTCTTGCTCATCCTCGTGGCAAGCGCCCTGAGCCTCGCGAGCCTCATCATGTACATCATCCACATCAGCAAAAACCGCTCCCTCGACGACGGTTCGCGCATCGGTTGGATCGTAGGCATGATCTTCGCCAACGGCATCACGCAGATCGTTTACTTCTTCGTCCACATCGTGAACGAGCAGCCCCTGCCGCCATCGGAGCCATTTGGCAACCCCAAGAACCCTTGGTGAGCCTTGGATCTGCAGTTGCTCTCACTGTTTCATTCAACATCACTTTTTGACCCACAATGAGTAAAAAATCCGGCCGCCTCCTGTACGGCATCCTCGCCTTTGCCCCGTTGGCAATCGGTGTGTTCTGGTTTTTCTTTTTCTTCATTGGCATGTTTGGCGCGATGAGCATGTCCATGGCTGCCCCGCACTCGGGCCACGGGATCATGGCAGGCTTCATGGGAATCCAATTCCTGCTGATGCTGCTGGGCTTCCTGGCTTTCGCCCTGGGTACCGTGCTCTATGTCCGCCATGCCCTCATGAACCCGAACTTGGAACAGGAAATCCGCATCGTTTGGGTCGTCATGTTCTTCGTATTCGCAGGCATGGCCCCCATCGTCTATTACTTCATGTACTTTTTCTCGGATGTGAAAATCCCGGACATCGCGGCAAGCAGTTCGAGCTCGAACCGCCAAGACCCGCCGCAGCAGCTGCCTCCCGGTTCACAGATCATCTAACTAGGCATGCATCCCGCCTTGAAATTCATCTACATCAGCCTGCCACTTGTGGCATTTGGGATGATCTTTCTCCAGATTCCTGCATTTGAACAGCCAGGTTTGCCGGAGGGCAAGGACAGGGTGATATTGGTGGTATGGCTCATACTTCTCCTCGTCAATGCATTGATATACAGGCGACATGTCAAGCGCAACCGCTGGCTCAAATGGGCTGACCGCTACCGCTACATGAAGGCTGTCACAATCGTGGGCCCCTTCGGGCAGGCGCTTTACTTCTTCCAGGAAATCTACCCCTTTGACCAATTCCGCGAGGATCCGCCCAAGGACATGACCGACGACAGCCGACTCACCGATGCCGATCAGCTCTTCTGAAGATCCTTATCTGGAATCTTGCCAGCAACCCTGTCATTTCGACCGCAGGGAGAAATCTCTGAGAATAGTAGCACTCAACGCAGACCATTATGTAATTCCTGCGGGTGTTTCTACACGTAGAGATTTCTCCTTTCGCTTCGCTTCAGTTGAAATGACAATCCGAGCATGCTAGTTGCAAGGTTCCCGACAGGCATACTTCTGAATGAATGAAAATGGAAGCCATTTTCATTCACGCGATCGGTTTCCGATTCTCAGCCCGAGCCTATATATTTGAGCGTTCATGAAGATCTTCTACCATCTGGGAAGGTACCTGGTGCTCCTCGGCAGCTTTTCAAGTCGCCGGAGAAGTTTTCCGTCTATTGGAACCTGATCCTCATGGAATGCAACGCGATCGGCGTCGGCTCGGTGCTCATCGTGGTGCTCATCTCGGTCTTCATTGGTGCGGTGATGACCGTGCAAACGGCCTATCAGCTTGAATCCCCCCTCCTACCGGACTCCCTCATCGGCACCACCGTCGCGAACAGCTCCATGCTGGAACTCGCGCCCACGGTGACCTCCCTCGTGCTTGCGGGCAAGGTCGGCTCAGCGATCGCATCCCAACTCGGCACCATGCGCGTGACCGAGCAGGTGGATGCCTTGGAGGTCATGGGCATCAACTCCGCGACCTACCTCATCCTGCCCAAGATCGTCGCCTCCCTCATCACTTTCCCCCTCCTCATCATCCTCGCGGCCTTCCTCCAAATGGCGGGCGGTCTCGCGGCAGGTGACCTCACGGGCGAGGTGTCCTCGGAGGATTTCATCGCGGGCATGCAGGAGTACTTCCAAGTCTTCTACGTGAACTTCATGGTGATCAAGTCATTTGTATTTGGCTTCATCATCAGCTCCATCGCCGCGTACCAAGGCTACCACGTCCGTGGCGGCGCCTTGGAAGTGGGGCAGGGCAGCACCCGCGCCGTGGTCTATTCCTGCATCGTGATCCTCCTCGCCGACTTCACCCTCGCCAAACTCCTCATCTGATCCATGGCCATCGTCATCGAGAACATCGTCAAGGGATTCGGGGAGAAGCAGGTGCTCAAGGGCGTGGGATTTGTCTTCGAGCAAGGCAAGGTCAACATGATCATCGGGGCGAGCGGCAGCGGCAAGTCCGTGATGCTCAAGTGCATCGTGGGCCTCATGCGTCCGGACGGCGGCTCCATCAAGTACGAAGGCGCCGACTTCCTCAATGCCAAGTTCAAGGAGGTCCGCGAGCTGCGCAAGAACATGGGAATGCTGTTCCAGTATTCAGCTCTGTTTGACTCCATGACGGTCGAGGGCAACATCAGCTTCCCGCTGAAGCTCTACACCAAGATGTCCGCCAAGGAGATCAAGAAGCGTGTGGAGTTTTGCATGGACCGCGTGAACATGGCCAATACCAACCATCTCTACCCTGCCGAACTCTCCGGCGGTATGATGAAGCGTGTCGGCATTGCCCGGGCCATCGCATTGAACCCGCAATACCTCTTCTGCGACGAGCCCAACTCCGGCCTCGACCCCCTCACTGCGGCGGTGATCGACAAGCTCATCCAAGAGATCACTTACGAATTCAACACCTGCACCGTCGTCGTCTCCCACGACATGAACTCCGTCGTGAACATCAGCGACAAGATCATGTTCCTCTACAAGGGCCAAAAGGAATGGGAAGGCGACAAGCGCTCCATCCTCCGCTCTGGCAATGAGCACCTTGACAAGTTCGTCTTCGTGTCCGACTTGATCCGGAGGGACCTCTACGACGAGCCGGGCCGGGAGGCAAACACAAGCAAGGGTCCGGTCCTGGAGAAGACAGAGCCAAAGATCGACGCACGCACCGAGCCAGCCACTCCGCCAGTGACCGAGACGCCAAAGACCGAGGTGCCAACCGAGCCTGTCACGCCGACAGTGATCGAGGCGACCAAGAACGAGGCGCCCATCGAACCCAACGACCCTCCAACGGTCGAGCCGCCCAAGGCCGAGGATCCCTCCTAGGTAGTCATAGGCTTTGCCTGACCACCCAACTTCTCCCCACTACAATTGTCCAAAACCCTGCAATTGTCTATCTTTCGGTAGAAAAAGCGGCAATTGTCCAGAGAATCATTCACCATCCTATCGGCATTTTTGCTGAAATTCCGCATGCAGCCGCGGCAAATCGTTGCATCGATCGGTCATGCACCAGCTATGAATCGCCCAAACGTCCCTCCCATCATCCATTCCGCTATCCAACGCCGTTGCTTGCCATCCTTTTTTGTTTTTCCGGGAAATTCTCCCCTCTTCGTGGCGGCGCTCCTCGCCATCTCCACCCTATTTTGGGGATGCAACGACGATCCCTCTGCCCCCAACCGCTACCCTAAGGAAATCTCAAGATCCTCAAAAACAGATGCGCGACCAGCGGCTGCCGCAATGCCGAAAGCAAGGATGCCGCCGCAGGGCTGAACCTGGTCTGGGGACGCGCTGTTCGAAGGCAGCCGAGGAGGTAGCGCAGTCATTCCCTACTCGCCGGAACAGAGCTTCCTGCTGTATGCGATGAATGTTGACAGTACCAATGGCCCCATTCTGGCACCCACTATGCCACTCGGAGGCGATCCACTGGACGAAATCGACTATCAGCTGGTCAAGCGGTGGATCCAACTCGGTGCCAAAAACCGGGACGATGAGGAGCGTTTTCCACCAAAGCCAAAACGCCGCAAATGGTACGTGGGGCATTATGGATGTGATTGGGTCACAGTCTTGGATGCGGAAACCAGGCAGATCATGCGGTACATTGCAGTCGGCGGTGACCCGGAAATCCGGGAGGCCCTCTACGATGTCACCGTCTCGCCCGATGGACAACATTGGTACGCTTCCTATGCAGTGTACCGCACGAGCCTGGACAAGTACAGCACCCTCACCGATGAACTTGTTGCATCGATCCCTCTCGGGCATTCTGCCTGGGACAACCTCTCCATTACCCAAGACGGCAGCCTTGGGTTCTTGGCCTCCTACACCCGAGAGGAGGTCGCCGTGCTCGATCTGCAGAATGACCAAATGGTCGGCACCCCGCAACCACTTGGAATCGAGACCCTCACACCCACCATCCATCCCACGCTCAACCGGATTTACTTCCCAGCATTCACCCAGAGCCTGTTGGTCATCTTCGATTACGATGCCCAGGGAGTGCTAACCAATCGACGGGAGGTGGACCTGCTCCAGGGCAGTCCCAATCCCTTCCCTGGCGAGTTGCAACCATTGCAGATCGCATTTGCCCCGGATGGCAACAAGTACTTCGTCTCCTGCTGGAACAGCCACGAAATCAGGGTCTATGATGCCGCCAACGATGGCCTGATCCAAGTGATCCCGCTTCCATCCGGCGCGGCAAACATGGCAGTATCTCCTTCCACTGGGCGCCTGTTCGCAAGCTGCCCTGACGATGCAGTGACATTCACCGGCCCGCATGAACTCGGTTCCATCGCTGTGGTGGACATTGCCTCCCACCAATTGGAGGGAATGCGGTACGCGGGCTATCAGCCCTATGGCTTGGTCGCGGATGAGGTGGAGAGACAGCTCTTGGTGGCGGCCCGCAATGAGCTCACCTCGGGTCCTTCCCAGCATCACCCCAGCTCCTGCCAAGGCCGGAATGGTTACCTGACCCTGCTCGACATGCAGACACTCACCGTGGTGTCCGGCTTCAACCCGGAACTCTCCGTCGATCCTATCACGCTCTCGATCAAGTATTGACTTCAAGCATCTGCCACAAAAAAATAGGAATCAGCCAAGTGACTGATTCCTATTTTCCAGAGTGAATGTGGTGCTATCGAATCACCACCTTCTTGGTGACCTTGCCTTTCGCTGTGACCCACTCCACGAGCAACAGGCCGCGCGGCATCCCGGTGATATCCACCGGTACATTTCCTTCAAATGCCCCCAAGGTCTGCTCGCTCAGCAACCTGCCTTGGTAGTCGTAGATGCGCACAGTGCTGGGCTTGGTGGACGAACCTTGCAGGTAGAGTTCCTTGTCCGTGGGGTTGGGGAAAAGGGTCGCCTTCTCTTCTACTTTGACCTCCGTCCGGCGGACAGTAGGAACGCAACTTCCGGCGGGCACATCCTTTTGAAGAGCAAATTGGTGCATCATCCCGCCGCCCAGGGCATCCTCGTGGGTGAGGATATGGCAGTGGTACATCATTCCGGAATCTGCAGGCGGCACACCGTTCGCGCCGTAATCATCAAATGTTCCGATCCACTTGAGCCTCCAATTCGGGCGAATCAGCACGTCGTCCTTGGGTGCATCCAAGCCTGCGGCGCGAATGTCGATGGTGCTCAACACCGTATTGGTTGTCCAATCCATCGAGTCAATCTGCGTGATCCGGAAGAAGATTTTGTGGATGTGGAACGGGTGAGCCACCGGAGTACGGTTCTCGATCGTCCATTCCTCTGTGCTGGGAACGCAGATCACGTCGTTCAAGAGCCCCATGTCGAACGTGTTCTGGTTCATGAAGTCCAGAGCTTCCTGATAGGTGGGATTGTTGGGATTTACAGCAGGAATCGCATCTTCATTGTCGGAAATAACGAAGCCCAGATCAGGGCCGCCAGTGGGGGTTCGCAGATAAACCAGGTACTTGGTCCGGCGGAAATCAATTGTTGCTGTGTCACTCAAGCCCAGTTCATTCCAATCACGGGTCCATGAAGGCGCAGTCTGCACAGCACCAACAATGTTCGTGTCCACCACCAACTTGATGAATGCAGGCCCCTTGGTCACATCACCATTGGGGTTGCCATTACCGTTTCCGCCTTGACCAGGCGCATTTGCTCCTGGATGCCCGCCCACGAACTCCGGCCCCATAGTGGAGCCGAGATTGCGCAAGTAATAGTTATCGCCATTGCCAGCACCGGTCAAGTCAATGACTATCTCAGTCCGTGATCCAGGACCAATCGTGAGCACCGTGAACTGGTCCCCGCCGTGCATGGCGTAGCCGCCGTCATCAGCAACCAGGTAGAAGGGCAAGAGCGGACTGCTCTGTGTGGTGTCTGCCGAAAGCGCGAATCGAATGGCCTTCCTCGTCGATCCATTCAAGATCCGGAGCCTCACCATGGCCTTTGGGACAGTGTAGTAAGGGTTCATCACCCCATTGACGACATTGTAGGGGCGCGTTCCCTTTGCCTGCTGAATGATGCCCGGCACAGAGGTATTATTGGTGAACCCGAGGTCACCGATCACGAGTGGGATGTCGTCCACGCCATAAGTGCTTGGAAGCTGTGAGTCAATGCTAGTCTCATCGTCATCGATGTAGATCATACCGGAGAGTCCCATCTGAACCTGCGGCAGGGTTGCATTATGCAAGTGGGGATGGTACCAAAAGGTGGCGGCGGAGTCCAAGAGCCACCAAGAAACATCGACAGGTTGCGGGACGCCAGGAATGGTTTCATGCGGCCCGCCGTCATTGCCCGCAGGAAGCTCCATGCCATGCCAGTGGATGGTGGTCAGCGTGTCCAACTCATTGATCTGACGGATGCCAGCCCACTCCTGTGACCTCATGAACAGGGTCGGGCCGAGCAAATGAAAGTTGTCTTGAGCAGCATTCGCGTTGATGGAGTAATAGTAGGTGGAAACGCCGTTGAATCGGCCTCCCGGCCGTGCTGGGTCAAAATCATGGGTTCCCGTTCGGATGTAAAGGTCGAGCGGCGCGCCGACGGTCGGCCACGATGCGGTCACTTGACCGGGTATCGTGATGAGGTTGTCATAAGTGAATGGCTGTGCCTGCACCAAGCCACCCATGGCCTGCAACAACAGCAACAGACCTAGAATCCTCCAGGTAGAGTTTTTCTTCATAGTTTGGAGAAATAGTTGATGAACAAATACCTACTAGCCAAAAATGAACGAGGCGCTCTTTCTGGCTTAAAACAAACCTAACAATTGTCCTCCAAAATTCCAAACAGGGAAAGGCATGCGAATATTGCCGGTTTGGCCGCTACGAATTGAATTTGGGCCCCAATTTCTCAGGATTAGATTCTCCCCATTTTTCCTTATCTTTGCAAAACGCATTGTTACCCAACTATTTATCAGAATCACATTTCGTTGCTATGAGAAAAATCTACCTTTTCCTCCTGCTCTTGCTTGCGGGGACCGGAAGCCTCTTGGCCCAAGCCCCTACCCCTGAACTGATTTGGTACAAGTTTGACAGCACCGGCACAGTCGTGCCTAACTTCGCCACCAACCCTCCTACCGGAACCGCTACTGCCACCCTCATGGGCGGCCTTACCCAAAACGCCAACGGCATCTGCAATGGCTCGGTGATGGGCAGCGGTGTGTCAGCCTCCACCGACTACGTGAACACCAACTGGGCGACCAACCTCGGCACAGGCTCCTGGACCATCGCATGGCGCGCCCAAGGCATCTCCACCAATGGCACCCTGTACTACATCTTCGGTGACGGTACCTCCAACAGCTTCCGTTGCTTCACCAATGGTGTCGCTGGCTCGACCAACTGGATCATCCGCGGTGGTGGCCTGACCGACACCTACATCAACGGTGGGGCACTCTCCACTCCCACCTCATGCGCCTACGTCTATGACCAGTCGCTCAACCAAATCCGTGCCTACCTGAATGGCGTTCTCGTCAGCACCGTCGCTCAAACAGCCCCCAACGTAACTGGAACCGGCCCCTTCAAAGTAGTGGGCTACAACACGAACGTGGGTGCTCCCGCAGGTGGCATGTTGGATGACTTCCGCGTGTACAACCGTGCCCTCACGCCACAGGAGGTCATGTCCATTGTGACAGGAACTTCGTACACTGGCTTCTTGGGAGCTGACCAGCAAATCTGCCCTGGTGACTCCATCTCCCTCTCCACCAGCCCCTACAATACCACCACCACCACATGGAGCACGGGTGCCACCACGGACAGCATCTACGCTGACTCCGCAGGCACCTATTACGTGAACTGGTCCTCCACTTGCGAGTTGGGCATGGACACCATCAACATCACCGCTGCCCCGGCCCCATTGGCTCCCGGCTTCGCAGGAATGGATGACACCATCTGCACAGGTGACACCGTCATGCTGAGTGTTTCCACCAGCGAACCCCTCCTCTGGAGCAATGGCGATACCACCGCCACCACTTGGATCAGCGCCCCCGGCACCTACACCGTGACCGTCAACCAGTACTGTGCCACCTCCATGGACACTGTGACCATCGTTCAATCGGCATTGGTCTATTCTGGATTCGTGGTTGCTGACACCACTGGCGGCTGCGAAGGCGACACCATCAACTTGGGCTCGACTGGCATGTACTCCAGCTACCTGTGGAGCACTGGCGATTCCACAGCCAGCACCTGGGTCACTGGCGGCGGCACCTACTACCTCAACGTCATGGATGCTTGCGGTGCAGGTATGGACAGCGTGGTGATCTCTCCCTTCATTACCCAAGTCAATGCCAGCTTCACCTCCTCAGTGAACATGATGGACGCCACCTTCACCAACACCTCCTCTGGCGGTGGCAACCTGCAGTTCTCCTGGAACTTCGGTGACACAGGCTCCTCCAACTCCGCTTCCCCGATCCACACCTACGCCGCCAATGGCACCTACCTTGTGACCATGACCGTCTCCAACGAGTGCTTCTCCGAGACCGTCACCGACACCGTGGTGATCAACTTCATCGGCGTGGCCAATCCCACCAACATGGTGGTGAACGTGTTCCCCAACCCCGCCAAAGACCGCGTGGTGGTGACCTCCGAGTTTGATGCAGCACAAGACGTCCGCGTCAGCCTCGTGTCCCTGATGGGCCAAGTCATGTTCCAAAACGACTACAGCTCCGTGAGCGGCAGCTTCCGCCAAACCCTCGACCTGAGCACCCTCGCGAGAGGCGTCTATTTCCTCCAAGTGGAAGGCGCATCCGGCAAGTACGTGAGCAGGCTCGTGGTGGAGTAGTGGATAGTTGACAGTGGATAGTTGAGGCCGGGATTTCCATTGGGGAGTTCCGGCCTCAGCATTTTGGGACTGTCCCCTTCGCCTTGTTTTCCGTCTCACTCCGGCCCCATAGCATACTCATCGATCCCAGCCCATTCCTCAAAGTTGTAGAAATCCTCCGAGCAATAGGGATGGTCGTCGTAGGCATCGATCACCTTCCCGAAGTCGGGATGCGACTTGCTCACGCACATGACCAAGTTATGCTTGTCCGACCAGTTGCCGACATCGATCCACAAGACGGGATTCTCCGGGCCGGGTTCCCAAAGTTCCAGTTGATATTTGGTTGTGTTGTAAATGCCCTCCATGCCGAACAGCCCCGCCCAATTTCCTCGGAAGTAGGAACCCTCGACAGTCTCCAAGAATTCACTGAACTCCCTTGGCAATTTGAACTCCTCGGCTACGTATCCCGGATCAAAATAGCTGGAAAACAGCGCCTTCAATTCCCTAATGAAACCCTCGATTCCACCTTCGTACGGCGGTTCAGGATGACATACATACCCATGCTTCAAGAGACTCTCGATGGATAGTTGGGTGCTAGAACCCAAGGCCATCCGATCCGCAATCCACTCGTATGCCTCAGGGTCGTTCTCATCCATCCATCGATAACTGTCAAGGATTTCAACCGCAATCGCCCGCTGCACCACTGCCTCAAATGCCTTCGGAATCCAGCAAAATAGGGTTTGTTTGCATTTATGGTCACCATGATCGTAATCCCGCATCAAATAGAGCCAAGTGTCGATCGGAGGTGCATCGATCTCGTCCATGAAATTCAAGCTCTCAGCATTCGGAGCGCCATCAGCAGTGGAAATGCAGGTCTCAAAGCAAAGTATCCGCCCAATTTCACCAATGAGAAGGGGGGCCTTATTCAATCCAACATTTCGGGATTCCTTCGCCTGATCTAGCGATTGATCATAGATGTCCATCGACCACCTGTCCAGCCCCCAAGAAGCAGACCCGCCCTCGAACAAGTACAGAGGCTCCCCATCCACCACCGGATTCGTCCGTCGAAAAACATGACCATACTCCCCTGCGCTATGATCAAAGCCCTTCGCGAGGCCCTCCGTCCAAGCAATCACCCGCCGCAGCTCCCGCTGAAATTCCCGAAGCTCCGAGTCCGACCAGGTGTTCATAAGCATAGATAAGCAAATGCGGGAATTCAAGTCAGGCGATACCACCAAAACTGCCAGTAGAAAATTTGAAGATAAGCCCCAGCAGATGATCCGAGACCTCAAACATCCCCACCCAACCGTCAAACAACAGTTGTCAATTCTTAACTATTCATTATCAACTGTCAACTATCACCTATCAATTACCCATTGCTCTTCGCTTCCTTCAGCATCGCCTGATACGAGAACAGCTCATCCCGTATCCTTGCAGCCTCCACGAAGTTGAGTTCCTTTGCGGCGGCTTCCATGTCCTTCCGAAGGGCCTTGATCCGCTCCTCGATGACGGGCACGCTGAGGTATTCGGCCTCCGCGGAATCAGCGGCCAAATTCCAATCCCGTACTTCCTCCGGCTCGGGCTCGCCCTTCAACCGCCGTCCCAATGCGCTGCCGAAGACATCCACGTTCTCCCGCTTGATCGTCTCCGGCTTGATGCCGTGCTTCTCATTGTATTCCATCTGGATGCGGCGGCGACGGTCGGTCTCGTCCATGAGCTGCTTCATCGCGGGCGTGATCTTGTCGGCATAGAGGATCACGCGCCCATCCACGTTCCGCGCGGCGCGTCCCGCCGTCTGAATGAGCGCCTGCGCACTCCGCAGGAAGCCTTCCTTGTCCGCATCCAAAATCGCCACCAGCGTCACCTCCGGCAAGTCCAAGCCCTCCCGCAGCAGGTTCACGCCCACAAGCACGTCAAATTTCCCAGCCCGCAGGTCGTGCAGGATGTCCACCCGTTCCAAGGAATCCACCTCGCTGTGAATGTAGCGGCACTTGATCTTGAGGTCGGCGAGGTACCGCGCCATCTCCTCGGCCATCCGCTTGGTCAACGTGGTGACCAGCACCCGTTCTCCCCGCTTCGTCCGCTCGTCGATCTCCTCCAACAAATCATCCACCTGATTGATCAGCGGGCGCACCTCCACCTCAGGGTCGAGCAAACCCGTGGGCCGCACGATCTGCTCCACGACCACACCACCCGCAGCCTCCAATTCAAATGCACTCGGCGTCGCACTCACATACACCACCTGATTGATCATGCTCTCGAACTCGTCCCATTGTTGGGGGCGGTTGTCGAGGGCGCTCGGTAGGCGGAATCCATGCTCCACAAGGACCATCTTACGGCTACGGTCCCCGCCGTACATGCCCCGCACCTGAGGCACGGTCACGTGACTCTCGTCGATCACCATCAGGTAATCCTCCGGGAAATAATCCAGCAAGCAATAAGGTCGAGTCCCTGCATCCCGATAGCTCAGGTAGCGGCTATAGTTCTCGATGCCAGAGCAATAACCCAGCTCCCGCATCATCTCCAGGTCAAACTCCGTCCGTTCCAGCAGGCGCTGCGCCTCCAGGAACATGCCCAGCTTCTTGAAATAGTCCACCCGCTGCACCAATTCCGATTGGATGTCCTTGATCGCCGTGTTGAGGGCGTCCTTGGGCGTCACGAAGAGATTGGCGGGGTACATCGTATAGGAATACAGGCTCTCCTTGCCTCCTGCCTGTCTCCGGGTCAAGATTGATCTTTTCCACCTCGTCCCTGAAGAACATCACCCGCACGCCGAAGTCCTCGTAAGCCGGATAAACGTCCACCGTATCCCCCTTGACCCGGAAATTGCCGCGCTTGAAGTCCCCCGTGGTCCGGCTGTAGAAGAGGTCCACGAGCTTGTTCAGGAAGGCATTCAGGCTGATGCGCTCTTTCGCCTGGAATGTCCAAATGTTCGCCTTGAAGTCCTCCGGGCGGCCCATGCCATAGATCGCCGAGACGGACGAGACGATGATCACATCCCTCCTGCCGGAAAGCAGGGCACTCGTGGCACGCAGCCGGAGCTTTTCAATCTCCGAATTGATGCTCAGGTCCTTCTCGATGTAAGTGTTCGTCGAGGGGATGAAGGCCTCCGGTTGGTAGTAATCGTAGTAGCTGATGAAGTACTCGACGAGATTGTCCGGAAAAAAGGTCTTGAACTCTCCGTAAAGCTGTGCCGCCAAGGTCTTGTTATGGCTCATGATCAGGGTCGGGCGCTGCACCTGCTGAATCACATTCGCCATGGTGAAGGTCTTGCCCGAGCCCGTCACACCGAGCAATACCTGATGCCGCTCGCCCTCATCCAATCCCATGACCAGTTGTCGGATGGCTTCCGGTTGGTCGCCAGAGGGTGTGTAGGAGGACTTGAGTTCGAAGGATTTTTCCATGGTGTTGAGTTCCGAAGTGACGCGGCGCCTGCATCGGTTGCTGAGCAGGCAAACATAAGGAGGATGTAGCAATGATAGTCGCCGAAAGAAAAGATGATTTCAAGCCAAGCCCAAGCAATTTTCAAGGGGCAGGATTCGTTCCAATCACAATTGCCTTCGTGAACATGGGAAAACAATCTCCTCCAATTGCTTGTTGGGTGCTCTGCATGATCTTGACTTGTTCAGGATTGTATGGGCAAATGTCCGATCGGGCAGCTACGGGAGGCTCCCCTTGGAATACCTTGGTGACTTGGGTACTGATCAGGGAAGAGGTTTGGAAATCCGATCTTGGTTTCGAGATACATGTTTCGAAGGGCGGTCTGGAAATCGCCACCATCCACGTGAAACGCGACCTCTTCAAGCTTGACCTCTCTGAAATTGCCCAGCCATCCGACACGCTCGACTTCTTCATTGAGGGCAAGCGAATGGGGCAAGGCTGGTACCGTGCCGAGCGGCGATTTTCCAAACGGCTGCATGATGCGCAAAACATTGCATTGAACCTGCGGTACTACAAACCTCGCAACAACTGATTCTGCCCGGTGTGCCCAGACGAAGTTGCTGTCTTCATGAAAAAATAAACTCTCCCCTATGGAATCTTCATCCTGAGCGCACCTAATGGTCAAAGCCGAAAATCCAAGGCAGTTTCGATATGGAACTCGGTGAATTTTAGTAGATTGAATCACGAGTCAGAATTTCAAAGCCCATGTCCAATCCTGAGCAAAACCCCGCAGCCTCCATCCAGTACCGGACTGGTCGCCTCGTCCTGAATTCGCCCTGCACGGTCGGTCAGGATGCCTTCACCCCGCAGGGCAACAACAAGTTCTGCAGCCAATGCCAGAAGCTGGTCCATGACATGAGCACCCTGAACGAGGACGAAATCAAAGCCCTCTTCCAAGCCAATGGCGGCAACGTCTGTGGCAGCATCAAGGTGCAGCGGCCCAAGTTCGCCCCTCCATCGATCCAGCAAGTCAAGCAGCACAAGAGCCTCTTCTTCAAGAAATTCGCCGCTGCTGCTTCCTTCATTTTGCTCTGCCATTTCGGACAGGCAAAATCCGCCATCCCGACCGGGAAGCCCGAGATCAGTTGGCAGGCATTGGCCAAGCTCGACGAGGGCGGCCTCATCTCCAACGGCACCGTGGACCCCACCCACACCAACACGCTGATCAGCGGCACCATCATCAACCAAGACAGCCAACTCGTCCCCCTTGAAATCCCTGTCTCCATCTTCGCCAACGGCAAGCTCGTCCGCATCGTCAAGAGCGAAAATGGCATGTTCACCTGTGACCTCGGCGGCAAACTCAAGCCCACGGACGTGATCGATATCGTCGTCCGCAAGACCGCCAACACCGCCAAGGGCCACTACGAAAACAATGGCCACGGTGCAGGAAAGGCCACTACCCGACTCGCCGATTCCCAGAACTTGGTCCTCCAGATCGACTACGACTTCCCCGATTACCCCATCGACGGCGGACTCGGATGGATCGATGACGAAGAATAAGCTCCCAGCGACCGAAGCCATGGAAAAGCCCAGCATCCCTCCCATCCAATTCGGGAAGTACAGCATCCCAGAGCCCTGCATCGAGCCATGGGAGACCATGCGCCCCACGGACGAGGCTGCCCGCCATTGCCAGCGTTGCCAGAAGCGCGTCTTCGACATCAGCGGCATGAAGCCCAGCGAGATCCAAGCCCTCGAAGCCCGCAACGGCGGCAGCATCTGCGCCACATTCTTCCTCCACAATCCGCCGCTGGACAAGGAGCCCAAGAGCCGCCTGCGCTTCAACCTGCCGCCTTGGTTGCGTTACACCGCCGCAGCTGCTGCCACCATGGGCATCGCCATGGTCAATCCTCCCCTGCTCAAGTCCATCACATGGCAGCCCAGGCAGGACCAGCCCCTCCCCAGCCCCGACAGCCTCTACTCCGCGCCGAATCCCCTCTTGCTTTCCTCCGTCCTGCTGAACCAATACGGCGAAAACATCGAGGACGACATCGTGATCATCCTCACCATGCCCGACAGCACGCAGCAGGCCATCACCACCCAAGCGGGATTCTTCCACCTTTACCTGCCCGACTCCGTCACCGCCTCCGATTCCGTCACGGTCCTCGTGCCCGCGCAGGAGTTCCATACCTCCCTCAGCGACCGCAAATACCCCGAGACCAGATTCGCGATATCCGTGTCGAGTCCGCAGAATGCCACCTTGACCTTGCCCATCGTCTATCATTACAACCAGATGATGCGTGGGGCCATGATGCGCCGCTGAACCATTGTGGGAATCGGTCGATTTGCTTATCATTGGATACATGAGCGACACACCAAAACCCATTCAGATCGGCAAGTTCAGGATTTCCAGCCCGTGCAGCTTGGATTGGGATGAATTGCAACCTGCCGACGGCCAAAATCGCTTTTGCCTCCAGTGCCAGAAACAGGTCGTGGACATCTCCGGCATGACCATGAAGGAGGTCGAGGCGGCCTACAAATCCAGTGGCAGCAAGCTCTGCGTCGCGGTCAACATCACCCCGGACCGAAAGGCCGTCCTCCGTCAGGAACCCCCTAGGCCGCATTGGCGCTTGGCAAGGAAGCTCTTGGCATCGGCCTCGATCCTGCTGCTAGCGCCATTGGTGATGCCTGCCATGTCTCCGAATCCCAAAGCCCACATCACCCATTCCCCGCGACATCAGGCCCCACCCTCCAACGTCCCCACGACCGAGACCAATACCCTGGTATCCGGCGTGATCGTCCGGGAGGGCAACGAATACCTGGTCAACGATAGCTTGGAGGTCGTCATTCGCCACAGGGGAAGGGTCGTCTCCAGATTGATGGCCGTTGGGGGCTTCTTCCACGTGGACCTCGCGGAACACCTCAACCCCAAGGACCTCATCACCGTCGAGGTGAAGGGCAAGATCTTTGACTTGGGTGAAAAATACCATCAACGGAGGTACGGTGACGGCAAGTTGGAGACCTCCCTCGGCAACGCCCAGAATCTTCAGGTTCACGTGGAATACACACCTCCCAAACGCAACACCAGGGTCATGGGCCGCATGAGCTTCTGAACATGGAAACACCCGACATCGGACAAGGCTTCATCAAGCTCGAGACACCTTGCTCGGTGCCATGGCAGAGCATGGAACCCCGCGAAGGCGGCAACCGCTTCTGCCAATCCTGCTCCAAGGTCGTGCACAACATCAGCGCCATGTCGCCCGAGGAGATCATCGCCCTGTTGCGGACAGATCCTGGGAACATCTGCGTGAACTATGTCCAGTTCCATTTCCCGCCGGACACAGCCAAGAAACAACCGAGGATCGATAGCAAGCCTGTCCGCAAGCGCAACATCCGCTTCGCGGCTGCCGCCGCCTCCCTCCTGCTCCTTGCACAACAGGGGCAGACATCAGCTCCTTTTCGCCCGAAAACCCATCTCAGCGACACAAACCCCAAGACTCCGGACGATTTCCTGCCCACCAACACCCTGGTCTCCGGAAATGTCCTCACGACGCGGGGAGACTTGATCCCCCACGATGTCGAAGTCACCATCTACAAGGACCACCGTGAGTTGGCGAGGGTCATGACGCGGGCCGGGCTATTTTTCTTGGACCTGAAAGGGCTTGCAGAACCATCAGACACCATCACCTTGAGCATCCAACCGGGACCGCTTCTCTCAAGCTCTACTGCCCAGGTCGATTCCTCGACCAACTGCGCAGAAGAGGGCACCCTTGTCACCAATCCGAATCCTCCTGAGTTCTATCCTTGGACGTCTTCGTTTTACCCCACATTCCTAAACGGGTATGATTCGGACCACAAAGGGATTATCAAGGAAATTGTCCTTGCTGAGGCGCAAAACATCGAGCTCAAGGTTGAATGGACCTTCCACTATTATCCAGTGATGAGTTACGGCGGAGCCCCGATCACAATCCTTGGCTCTGATTACCCTTGGATTCTCCCCACAGCCTACTGCCTCGTGGTCGCAGAGCAAATTCCCAGCGAAGGCCCCACGGACTCGCAAGACTATTCCTGCACGGACTTCGGCCGTCCCTAACGCAAGATGGCGACCTGAATCCGTTCCACGCGCCCCTCAGCCTCGGCCACCAACCAATACATCCCCGACAAGACATGGCTGGTTTCCAGCATGTTCGCTAGCTCTGATTGGGCGACGACCTTTCCCTGCACATCGACCAAGCTCACCCGCTCCACCATCCTCGTGAAATGGACCACGTCAGAGGCAGGATTCGGGAATACCTGCATGCCTGCAAGCGGATTGGACCCATCCATTGCCGTGATGACGTTGGGATCCAAGACAAACACCCCGCTCTGCTCAGTCCCGCCCCATATCAACCCTGTCGCAGAATCCAAAGCGAGGCAACGCACATAAGCCTGTGGGATATCGCTGTTCGCAGGTTCATACCATCGCCAGTCCGGCGCATCATAGTACACCACACCTCGGTCTTGACTGCCCATCCACTTGGCCTCATTCCCGTCCAGGAGCACGCAGGTATGGTTCATGGTCGGATTGCCGGAGTTCAATGCATTGTAAGTGAGGAATTGGAGGTTGCGGTAGTAGATCAATCCATTGGCAGGGCTGGCAATCCAGAGATCGTCCCCGCTGTCCTTGACGATGCCATTTTGGGTATTGTCCAACAAGCCGGAGTTCGAATGGGTAAAGGTGGTCACCGTGGTGTCCTCGATGTGGACCATGCCACCGTTGATCGTTCCCAGCCAGAGCGAGTCGCTTCCTTCCACATACAGGCAAGTCACGTTGTTGCTGACATTGCCGAGGTTGTGGAGGTTCCAGACTGTCCAAGTCGTGTCATCGAGCTTTGCGAGCCCATCGTCCGTTCCCATGTAGATCGCGCCCGAAGCGTCCTTGCTCAGGCATTGCACGTGGTCGGCAGGCAGGCTGGAATTGGTGGTATTGTAAACAGTCCAGTTGCTGCCGTCAAACTTGGCCACTCCGCCGATCACTGTCCCGATCCATACGCTGCCGCTGTCATCCACCAAGAGGGTCCTGATCGCATCGTTCGGCAAGCCGGAATTCGTCGTCTGATAGACGGTCCAGGTTCCAGCGTCCAAGGATGCCAGCCCCCAATCAGTCCCAATCCAGACCTTGCCGTCCGGCGCGACGGTGATGGCCCAGACAGAGTTCTCCGGCAGGCTGGAATTGGAGGTGTTGTAAGTGGTGACGCCGGATTGCGCGGTGAGCTTGGTCGCTCCAAGAAGCAGGAATATCGCGACCAAAGCCGCGATATTCCCGATGTTTTGGAGCCTGAATAGGCTTTTCTTCATGTTTCAGACGATGATTTTGGTCATCATTGGTGCACCATCATGGTGCGGACCTTCTGCTGATCGACCTTCACCTCCACGTAGTACACCCCTTTGGCCAGCTTGGAGATGTCAAACTGATGGCTGTAGGCACCTGTGAACCGGCCGAGGCTTTCATGCGTGATCACCTGTCCGGTCACCGTCACGATGTCCACGGAAACCGCATGGCTGCCTGCCAGGTCCATGGACAGGGTGAAGAAGCCATTGTGAGGGTTGGGGAAGATGGCGGGCGAGGAATTGAAAATGCCGCTCAGAGCGCTTGTGGCCTGGGTCACGGTGGTGTTCATGCTCACGGTGGCTTCGCAGCCGTTGCCATCGGTATAGGCGTAGCTGATGGAATGAGTTCCCACGCCAGCGGCGGAGGGGCTGAAGCTATTGCCAGTCACGCCGGGGCCTGAGAAGGTGCCGCCCGTGGGTGTTCCCACCAAGGTAACGCTCGGGTCGATGGTGGTATAGCCGCTTGCCAATCCCGTGAAGCTCACGATGGGTGCAGGGTTCACATTGGCGGTCACTTGGGTACGCGGCGTCACGCACACGATGTCCGGAGTCTGCACTTCCCAGTCGTAGAAGAAGTAGTAGAAGCTGGAACCAGCGCTGGAACCTGTGATGGAAGCGACGTTGGAGACGGAATACGGGAAGCTGACCCCGGAGCTGTTGCGGTAGAGGTCTGCGGTGGAGGTCAGGCTCAGACCGAGTTGGTAGCCATTTCCGGTTGGGACGTTGAAGTTCAGGGTCACCCGGCTGTAGCCTGCGGGCAGGTTCACAGTGGTGGAGGCCAGGACTGTGGTCCCGGAAAGGTTGCGCAATTCGATGGTGCGGTCACCAGCAGCCTGGGCATTCACCGATACGGATTTCAAAGTGATGTCCGTGAGCGCATCGAAGATGAGGTAGCGGGTATTGCTTTGTTGGAAGGAGCCGGAGCCGAAGCTGCCGTCGAGGGGGCCGAGGTTGGAGACTTGGCCAGGGGTGGTTTGCACGCCTTCCACCCAGAAGTCGGTGGTCGTTGAGAGGGAACCTGTGGTGAAGGACGCTCCAGACCCGACGAGATTGCCGCCAACCGCTGCATCATACCAGTCATAGTTGCCGGTGCCGTTCACGTTGAGGGTGGCGGTAGTGCCTTCGCACACGGTCGAACCCGTGGCGGTCGGAGCGGTGGTGTTGTTGGAAACGGTCACGACGACGGGGGTCGAGGTACCACTGCCGCAGGGGGAGGTCACCATGCAGGTGAAGGTTCCTGCCGTGTTGACGGTGATGCTTTGGGTGGTGTCACCGTTGCTCCAGGCATAGGTGCTGCCTTGGGTGGCTGTCAGGGTCACGGCATCGCCGGAGCAGAGGGTGGTCGGACCGCTTGCGGTAACCGTAGGGGTGAATTGCCCGACGGGAACTTGTTGTGTCAGCGTGAAGGGCACCGCGCACCAGTTGTTGTTCTCATTGGACTCCAAGAAGTAGTTGTGCGGGTCGATCTCGATCACGATGTAGTAGTCGCCGTTGCAGGTGCCCGGGGGAATGTCGATCCACATGCCGTCGAGGCTCTCATCGTAGATGTCGGTATGGCCCACAGAGATGCCCTGCTCGATCGGGGAGCAGTTGTAGCCCCCGCCACCGAGGTTGTAGTTCGGGAAGTCCGTGTTGGTGAGAATGTTGCCGAGGGAGTCGCGGCAGTGGCCTTGGTAACCAGAGCATGTGCCATAATCCATCAAGCAAAAGCCCAGCTTGGCCCCGTCACCCACGATGGGCCACAGGAGCGGATTGGGCTCGTTCAGGTCCTGGATACGAAGGGTGAAAATGCCCCATTCGTCCACGTGCATGTGCCCGTGGGTGGGGTGATAGGTCATCGTGCCAGCGTAACGGGTCGAGTACGTCATCGTGTTCCCGTTCTTGTGGTAGATCTTTTGGAAGATCAACTGCTTGGGGGTGTTGCAGTTGGCGAGCGCGGTATTGTAGTTGTTGAAGGTATCGCTTCCGCAGACCCACATGTCGAGGGAACCCACCGTGAAGGAACCGTAGCCGATGTTCGGGGTGGAACCCGTGATGCGGAGCCGCCCGTTGTTCACCCCGGCACCCGATTGAGGGTATTCCGTGGGGCCGCCATTGTAGTTGGAAAGCGCCCATCCCGACACCGTCACGTCTGGAAGCAGGTCGCAGTCCGTCTGCCCATTCTGCTTGCAGACGCAACCAGAGGCATTCGTTGTTGTGCAAGGTGCCTGTGCCCAAGCCATTGCCGGCAGGAACAGACCCAAGAAGAGTAACTTTTGAAATTTCATAAAGACGCCAGATTTCAAGTCCAAGTGATCTAACCAAAATCAGCTTGAAGATAGATAGAAATCATGGCAGTCTCAAATGATAAGCAGATGAATGTCGGCTGGACGATGAGCGGCTTACCTCCGCATGATACGAATCACTTTTTCCGTGGTGCCAACCCGCAGGCGCAAGAAGTAGATTCCGGTCTCAAGACCAGCAACGTAGAGCTTTTGCGGCTCGAATGTGGCACGCTCAGTCTGCTGCACATGCAGCTTGCCCATGGCATCGAACAGCGACAGCTGTACCGTTGCCTCGCCGAAGTCGTCAGCATCCACCCAATAAGTGAGCCAGTCCCCGGTCACAGGGTTCGGATAGGCGGTGATCATTACCCAATTGTCCACAATGGGCTCCTGCGGCTTCGGCAAGGAAAATGGCACAGGCACCCGCTCCAGCACTGAAAACTGCCAATCCAACTCGACCCGCGCGAAGATGCGGTAATGGTCATAGTCCAGCCGCAAGTAATAGGTCTCCCCGGCCTTCAGGTCCAGTTCAAATGTATCCACCTCCACCGTCGCGTATGCGGAGGTTTCCTCCATCACCAGACTGTCATTCCAGTAAAACCGCACATGGTTGTCATGCCGCAAGTAGAAGGTATAAGTGCCTGTCATCGGCGCATAGACCATGCCCTTCCACCGCACCGACCAATAATTCTCAGGGAATTGCTCGAAGGGATACGGACTCAACACGTCCCAGTTTTCATGGACGCGGTTCACGGTATGGCTCCGGTAAAACACCTGACTGAGGCCCGTGTCCGCATAGACCGACATATTTCCGGTGTCGGCAACCCCGTTCAAGTACTGATCCACAAGCACGTAGCGCATGGTCAGGATATGGTTCGAAGCAGTGAATGAGCGGATGGTGCTCGTGTCATGGTCCCACCATTCGTAGAAGCGATAGACCGAATCCCCCACCACCGCAGCATGCGGGACATTGACCGTCCGGCCCTGATTGCTCAGGCTGCGCAGCGCATAGTTCGTGGTATCGTACAGGCCAACCACCGCCACCTCGATGCCAGCTGGGATGGATTGGATCATCATCGTGACCTTTTGCGGGAGGACATCGACAAATGACTCCGTCAACAGCCCCGAGCTGTCCGTGGCATTCAGGTGGATGCGGAGGAAGACATTGGTGTCCACCTCCCCGAAATGCTCGACCACAAAGTACCCATGATCGATTCCGGTCGTCCAGCCCATGGTCGGGTGCGCATGCTCGTCGTGATGGAAGTCGATCTTCCACCGCCAGTCGCTCAGCGGCACCCCAGCCTGATCCGCGTCGGTGACCTGCGCCGCGAAGCGCACCGTATCCCCAGCCTGATAGGTCGCAGGCACATCGATGAATTGCACCGAGGGACGTGCACCCGGAACCACATGCAGCAGCGCGGTGTCCGAGTTGACGTAGCCATGAGGATTGCTGATACGGACATAGACCTCCGTCCCGTCGTCGCTCATGGTCACGGACGTCAGGGTCAAGGAATCCGACAAGCCGCTCTGCACCATCGCCCCATCCACGAAACATTCGTAGGTCATGGAATCGCCCTGCGCCACCACATTGAAATCCACCGACTTGGTGACCGGAACCGTCTGCGAATGCGGCTGCACGGAGATGCCAGGAGGCGCATTGATCCCCCGATAGGAGATGCGGGCGATCTTCCCGTCGAAGATGTGCGTCATGTACAGGTAGCCATCCGCCCCCGTCTCGATATTGTTCCAATAGGTGCCCAGACCCGTGGCAAACTCGGTCACCGCATGGGTATTGGGGTCGATATGGAGCAGGATGCCCTTGCAGTACTCGATGAAGAAGTATTTCCCGAAGTATTCCTGCGGAAACAGCTGCACCATGGGCTCGTAAAATGCCGCCCCGACGATCGCACAGCCGTATGTATGGTCGTAGGCAAAGAGCGGGTCCACATAGTTGGTATCCGGTGGCGGATTGTTGCCCAGCGGCCCCTCCACCGTCGCCCAGCCATAGTTCGAGGCGGGTTTGTACTCGTTCAGTTCCTCCCAGGCTTGGTTCCCCACATCGTTGAAGAAGATGCGGCCTGTGGTCCGGGAAATGTCCATGGTATAGGGATTCCGGATGCCATTGGCGACGATGGCGCGGTAGCGTCCGGTGAAGGTATTGTAGTAGGGATTGTCCGTGGGGATGCTGCCGTCGGGATTGATCCGGAGCATCTTCCCCAGGATCTCGTCCATCGGCTGCGCTGTGAACCAGCCCGTGCCATCCCCCACCCCGATGATGAGCTTGCCCGTGGTATCGAAGACCATACTGCCCCCATTGTGAAAGGCCGCCCAGAGGGTGTCGAAGCGGATGATCTCCACCTCGCTGCCCGGGATCGCGGTATTCCCAGCGGCCGTCACCCGGATCACCCGGTTCTGATCCACATCCGGCAAGGTATGGTAGAGATAGACGTAGCCATTGTTCTCAAAATCAGGATCCAACACGATCCCATCCAAGCCACGCTCGTAGGGCACCTGTGTCTGTACTTGGTAAAATGCCTGGTCCAGTAAGACCCCATCCTCCACGATCCGCACCTTTCCCCCCTTTTCCGTCACGAAAATGCGGCCATCCGGCGCAAACCGTAGATCAGTCGGCTGATTCAGGCCCACCACATAGTCCTCCTCCATCACAAACCCCGGCGGGAACTGAACCGTCTGACCCAACAGAATCCCCGAAAACAGCAAAAGCAATCCGAACGCGACTCTTCTTATCACGCCGCGAAATTAGGAATCGAGGAACGAGAATCAATGACATTGAACAGTGAGTCGCCTGCAAGCATCGAGCCCGCGGCATCCTGCCGCAGGGCTAACGAACATTTGCCTCCGGCGAATGGAATCGGAAAAGCTGATTTTCTGACCTCCAATCAACGCAGTGATGATCCTCCCTTTTGCGTTTGTCTTGTCACCCGTCCCGGCGAAGTCGGGGAGCGGAGGCTCAAGGGGCTGGAACCGAGAACAGCGCAGCAACCGCGAAGCAAATCAGGAAGACCTTTGAAATCAAACATCACTGAGTACATCGCGAAGGCCGCTAAATGTGAACAGATATGAGCACTTCTAGCATCCCCAGAGCGTGTTTCTATGCACGCCAGATGTACTCGTGTTTGTCCACCTTTTCGGGTACTCGTGATATGCTCCGCAGTTCTCGGCTACGCTAGACATGACAACTGCGCCAAGCATTTGAATGCATTCGCCAGCGGCTTGGGCAGCAAAGCAGTCTCATCGGAAGTCCAAGGCTTCACCTTGCCCCCAAAAAATAAATTGAGCGGACACTGAGGCTCTCGAAGTGTCCGCTCAATTCTATTTTGCAGATATCACTGCGCCTTCAGGAACTCGCTGACCACCTTGAAGTAGGCCGCTTTGTCAACCATGAAGTTGTCGATGCGGTCGGGGTTTTCCACCACGTAGATGTCCTTGTTGACCACTTTGGCCTGCTTCTTTTGCAGCGCCTTCATGTCATCGACCTTGAAGAGGATGTCATTGCTGCCAATGATGAGCTTCACTGCCTTGTAGTTGTTCTTGAGGCAAGCGGGCTCTGCGTCGAGCGAGTAGATCGGCTCGAACTTCTTGTCGTAACCAGCAAAGGGCACTTCCATCGGGGTGTCCCAGGTGCTGAAACGCTTCTCGAGGTCTTCCATGCTCAGGAAGGGGGTGTCAGCGATGATCTTCTTGATCTCGGTGCGGTTCCAACCAATGCCCATGGCAAGGCCGGCGCCCATTCCCCAGCCGTAGATGTGGAATGCCAGCACGTACTTCTGACGGCAGAAATCGATCATGGCCTTCACGTCATCTTGGAAGTGGGGATAGAGGTACATGTTGTTGTCGATCTCGAAGTCGCTGCTCTTGCCAAAGCCCCGGTAGTCGAAGATCACCACGTTGAAGCCATTGGTGCGGAACTGATCCACCTTGCGGAGGTAGTCGGCCATGTTGCCCTCACCGTTGTGGCACATGAGGACCAGCTGAGTGGTCTTTGTCTCTGTGGCGGGGAAGTACCATGCCTTGAGGGTCGCGCCATCGGCTGTTGTGACGTCCTCCTCCTCGTAAATCATGTTGTACTTGGTGGGGAGCTGCTTATACTCCCTCGACGGATTCAGCGCAAAGGCGGCTGTGCTGCCCATGGCCAAGACCATCAAGAATGCGATCAACGTTCTTGTGAATTTCATAGCTGCAATCGTGTTTTTAATCTTTGGCAGAATGACCTGCGATTTTACTAAAATTAGGTCGAAATCGACAAAGGCCCCCGTGGCCCGCGTCGGGAATTTTCCTTTCAAAGACTATGCCAATTCAGGAGCGTTACTACGAGGCAGGGCAAGTCACCACCACAGGCAAGGTGGAGATTGCAGTGGACGACCGGGCTTTCCGGTATGGTGATGGCCTATTTGAGACCATCTTGGTGCGTGGAGGTCAGGCAATTGCGCTGGAGGCCCATTTGGACCGAATGATCGAGGGAATGGGAATCCTGGGCTTGGATCCCGACCTCGTCGGACTGGACAATGATTCCTATCGCAGCATGGCCATCGACATTGTGGGTAAAATGTTGAAAGATCAAGACTCCTCCGGCTTCGGCCGATTGCGCCTGCAAGTGCGCCGCAGCCCGGGCGGGCATTTCCTTCCCACGCAGGACGCGCCCCTGATTTCCGCCCACATCAGCCCCATCGCCGAGGACCCATGGGCACTGCGCCCGCCCCTCCACCTCATGATCGCCCACTCCTACCCCATCAACCACAGCGCCCTCTCCCCCGTCAAGACCTGCAACGCCCTGCCCTACATCATGGCCGCACGCAGCGCCGCCGCCCAGGGATACGACGACGCCCTCCTACGCACAGGCAAGGGAGAAGTCGCCGAAGCCACCTCCGCCAACATCTTCGTCGTCGTGCAAAACCGCATCATCACCCCATGGCTCGGCTCCGGTTGCCTGCCCGGCACCATGCGCGCCCGCGTCATCCGCACCGCGCAGAACCTAGGCCTGCTCATGCAAGTCATGCCCCTCCACCTCCCCCGCCTCAGCGAAGCCAAGGAAATCTTCATCACCTCCGCCATCCGCGGCCTGCAACCCGTCGGCAGCATCACCGAAACCACCTACGCCGCCAAGCACCACCCCATCATGTCCCAAATCCGCGACCAGATCATCGGGTCTTAGAAGGCAAAAACCAAGGCTGCCCCGCAGCCCAGGACCCCGACGGGGTCCCCCCTCGGTAGCACCAACGGTGCCCCCCCAACCATTGTTGATTCGACCCTAGGCGAATCACCCACCAACCATTCGTCCATTTTCCCCTACAACCCCACCACCAGGGGGTTGAGGCATTCAGATTTTTTCCATTGCTTTGACACGAGGTTGCAGTGACTGCGCCCCATTCCACCATTGCAGGATGGCACAGAAAAAGAACATCATCAAGGATTTTGGAGGCATCGTGTATTCCACGAACCCGGAATACAAGCCTTCCGACGCCAGCAAATCCACGGGAAGCATCACTCCGCCTCCCAATCAGCAAGACCTGCGCATCCACCTTGTCCGCGGCAAGGGCAACAAGGTCACCACCGTCATCCGCGAGTGGAGGGGCCGCAATGAAGACCTCGAGGCCCTCGGCAAAATGCTCAAGCAAGCCTGCGGCACCGGAGGCACAGTCAAGGACTGGGAAATCCTCATCCAAGGCGACAAGCGCAAGGAAGTAGGACAGCGCCTTGAAAAGGAAGGCTACAAATTCAAGTTCGCCGGAGGATGATCAAATTCTTCAGGGAAAAAGGGCCGCGCATCCTGCGGTATGGATTGTTTTCCCTGTTGGGAGGCATTGTCATTGTCGTAGGCCTGAACCTCTGGGTCGTCTTGCAGACCAATGCCCGCATCTACGACAAGGTCGAAGACGTGCCATCGGGCCGTGTCGCCTTGCTATTGGGCACGAGCCGCAACACCGCCCGTGGACCCAATGTCTTCTTTTTCCAGCGCATCCAATCCGCCGCAGCCCTCTACCATGCCGGCAAGGTCGTGAAGATCATCGTCAGCGGTGACAACAGCCAGATGAACTACAACGAGACCGAGGCCATGCGCCGCGAACTCGTCAAGCTCGGCGTCCCCAACGAAGCCATCGTGAATGACCACGCCGGATTCCGCACCCTTGACAGCGTAGTCCGCGCCAAAAGCGTCTTCGACCAAAACGAGGTCATCATCGTGAGCCAGCGTTTCCACCTGCAGCGCGCCCTCTTCATCGCCGACGCCAAGGGCATCAAAGCCACAGGATTCGTCGCCTCCGACCCCCTCCACGGCATGCCCTACTACAAAGTCATCTTCCGCGAATGGTTCGCCCGAGTCAAAGCCGTCCTAGACTGCTACATCCTCGGCACCCAACCCAAGTTCCCCGGGCCGAAGGAGCCGATTGTTTTTTGAAGAAGGAATTCAGCGGCGCAGTGGTTTTTCCTTTGAATGCACCTATGGTCAACATCTCCTTCCCGATACAGGAAGCTATCCCTACAGCACCAGTGCCCAGTTCCTCTTTATCAGATCACTCGACGATGAGCCTACGCTGAAAGGTTGCGTGGGGGCTGACGACATTCAAAATGTAGCACCCTGAAGCAAGATCACTCAGATCCAGCAATATCGGCTCATTCGCATGCCCCGATTGCAAATGCAGCGTTTGGCCCAAGGCATTCGTGACCCACATGCGGAGCAGCTCCGGGCGATCAGACTGGTACCGCAATTCGAATAGGCCCGAACTGGGATTGGGTGACACGGAAATAGGTTCGCTCACCACCGCCTCCGGCAAGCTCACGATGGTGATGGGATAACAAGCAGAGGTGTCCAGGCAGCTATTTTGCGTGATGAGAACCGCATACATGCCCGTCTGCGAGGGCACGAGTGAAGCGCCAGTCTGATTGGGGAGCTGTGCGAATCCATTGTTGCAGTCGAGCCACTGAAATGTGGCATTGGTGGCATTGGCTGTAAGAGTGTCGCCTGCCTGTGTGATGGTGGTATCTACCGAGGAGTGCGAGACATAGACACTGATGCGGATGGTGCTGTCACAGCCCGCAACGTTGGTGAGATATTGGTTGTAGATCCCGGTTGCAGTGTAAGTCTGTCCATTGAGCTGAAGAGAATCACAGACGGAGGCGTTGATGGTCGTGTCGGTGCTCTGCGGTATGTCCGCAATCACCGTCAGGACACTGTCGCACCCCACGGCGTTCACCAAAATTTGCTGGAAAGTACCTGTCGAGTTGAACCATTGGCCATTGAGGAAGACCTGGTCACAACCTGAAATGTTGACGGTGGCAGCGCTAGGCACAGTCCCTATTGTCACCTGCACGGTGAGCAAGCTGTCACAGCCATTGCTATTGGTGAGGGTCTGCAGGTAGGTGCCGGAGGTCGAGTATTGCATATTATTGACGGTGACGAGGGTGCAACCTTTCACCTCGATCATGGAATCCGTAGGCGTGCAATGCTTCCACTTGATGACGTAGGCATCTACATTGCCATTGCAGACGATATTATGGATTGCACTCCCAGGATTGGCGTCATCCGTGCCTATGAATCTACCAGCGATGTGCTGTGTCCCAGAGGCAGGAACGTGCAGATCCTCCGCATAATTCTTGTGGAGGACTACCCTTGCCCATTGAAATGTTCCATTTGCATCATAACCATGCAGGAACGTACCTGTTTGATTCGGATTCGTTTCGTTCGTGAAGTAGTCACCTGAAGTGGGATCGAGGTCAACATTGCCTTCATAGCTCCCCATAACATATTGGTTACCCGCCCCATCGATCTCCACGTGACTCATCCATTCCCATCCGGAACCACCCAAGGAGAGTACATCGATGAATTGCCCGCTAGCATTCAGCCGGAGACGGAAGGCTTGGTAATCGTTGTTGGGACTGGTGAGCAAGTATGTCCCGGGCCCAGGATCGAAGTCCACAGTCATCTCGAAAGACCCGACAGCATGGATGGTCCCATTGCTCTGCACCGCGACTGCCATCGGGATGGTCTGATTATTTCCAGTAAACATGTCTGCCCAGAGGAAATTACCTCCTGAATCATACTTTGCCAGGAAACCATACCGAATAGGCTGGGTGGTGAAGGTGAAAACACCCGGACCCGGATCGAAATCCATTGCTCCACCGACATTTCCGGTCCAGAATATTGAACCCTGATTGTCAGTGGACAAGCCATAGACCTCGCCACCCATAGGCGGCACCTCCATAAATTTCACCCACTGGAATGCGCCCATGGAGGAGTACTTGGCAATGTAAAACGAGGCATTGGTGGTATAGGAGGAGGTGCCCGATCCGGGATCAAAATCCGTCGTCCCAGTATGGCCGCCGGTGATCAGCAAGTCGTTGTTCACGTCTAAGGTGACGTTGCGAAGGTTCAAGGAAGAATTTGAACCCGGACCCAAGCCCCAAGCACCAAGGAATCCGCCAGCCGTATCCAGCCGAATCGCCACCAAATCATAAGCGCTAGTGCCAGGCAAGAAAAAGGTTCCCGCGCCCGGATCGAGGTCCACTCCTGATACGCCAAACTTCGCGAAGATCCAGAGCTGGTTGGAGCCATCGATCAGGATTTCGGATGCTTCATCAGCTCCGAAAGCTCCGATCCTTACCGACCACACAAAATTGCCTGCGGAGTCGAGCTTTTGGATATAGACATCAGATCCATTATCTGGAGTCATCAAGTGGGTAGCCGGACCTGGGTCAAAGTCAATGGTGCCATTGAATACACCGAGCGAATAGACATTGCCTTGATCATCAGTAGCGACGGATACGGCCACGTCCCCATAGACACCGCCGATGGCAGCCGCCCAGTCCAGCTGTTGTGCGATACCCGCTATCGGGAGCATCAAGGAAAATAGTAGTGCGATTAGCAGCTTCATTACTTTCATTTGCATAATGCCAATATGGGGATTTTCTTGGATAAATCAAATGGCATTGCTCTACCGTTCTTCGGTGGCACGCATCCAAGTCTCATCCAATGGGCCTCTAAATTGCCAATGAGCGCCAATGCTGGGCAATAGCCCTCACCAGAAGAACCATGTCAGGCCAATGAACCTCAATAGAATAGCGGCGCCTATGATGCCGGGGTATCCATTCGAGGCATTAGACCCATCGACCCGATCCATCAGAGGTATCCCACCGAGGCACTAGACCCATCCAGCCGATCCATGTGAGGTATCCCAAGGAGGCATTAGACACAACGACACGATCCATGAGAGGTAACCCACGGAGGCATCGCACCCATGGACACGATACATGCAGGGTATTCCTACGAGGCATTGCACCCATCGGCATGATGCATGATGGGTATCCCGCTGAGGCGTCGCACCCATCCGCACGATCCATAAGGGGGCTCTCACCGAGGCATTCCGCCCATTCGCACGATCCATGAGGGGTATCTCAACTGGGCATTGCACCCATCCGGCAGATGCGTGAAGGGTATCCTTGCTGATCAACAAATGGATACATCCAAGCCATCTGAGGTATCAGGCAGAACCATTCTATGCCCAGATGCTCTAGTTCACGGGGCAAAAAGCTCAACAATTACGACCACTCTACGCTACACCTTCGGCCGAAAACCGTCCAGTATCCTGGAATTTGCTCAATAAATTTCTGCCAGTTCGTCCAGCCAAAGTGCCACTTCGTCCTTCCAGCGTACCCGTTCGTTCAATTGCCCCCCAAACGAGACTTAGAGCAGCAACAGTTCTTCAATGGCCACCGTAATTTTGCTTTGTCACCACGGAGGTAAATCCTGCCAGCGGATGGCATACATTCAGAACACTTATCATCGTAAGCATCATGATCAGAAGACCCTACCTTATCTCACCCGTCACCTCCTCACAGCTGAGTGCAGCCAAAGTCCTGCTCGCCGACCTTCACCACACCCTGTCACCGCTGCCCAACCTTACCTCAGCCGACAGGAAGCGTTGCATCAAGGTCGGAGATTACCAAGCTGCATTCATCGAAGAGATCCATGCCCTGTGCAAGTCCAACCCCAAGGTCATGCCCCAATGGCACGACCTCCATGATTTCTATGCCTGCATGGAATCCCTTGAAAACCTGCAAAAGCTGCAGCTGCACATGATGAGCATCATGGAGACCATTGATGGGGCATTGCTCGGCGCCAAGCACGATGCCATGGTCTATTGCCTGGACTATTTTCACAACCTCAAGATCGCGACCAAGAGCGGCATGCCCGGGCTTGGGAAGCACCTGGAGAAGGCCAAGGGGCATTTCAAGGGAGGTAATCGGCGGAAGAAAGACCAGATTCCAGACTCCATCCCAGTCGCTATCGATCAGGCTGCTGATGCTGCCAAGGTTGGGGGGAGTGTGGTCGTTTTGGACACTGCCGCCATGGATGTTGTTTCACCAGAAGTAGAAAAGTCGATCACGTCATCAGGCCAACCTGACTATGGAAATAGTTATCCTCTGCAGGCAAAAGAATATGACTCAACCTCCAAGCACAGAGGCCAAGCAAGATCCCCATCCCATGGAGCAAGGACAACCAAGCCGGACCAACGACGCATACCATCATCACCACCAGGAATTTACCGCAATCCATCGGGCCGGAAGGGAACCAAACGCAGCCGCCACCGCAGCCCATCCGAGGCAAAGGCAGTGGATCAAGGCCCGGTACATGAGGAATCAGAAGGAATACTCGAATGCACTTCGAAATAGTTATCAACACCCCTTGCAGAATTGACCACAATAACCAACTATGCAATACCCGTAATTCAGATACGCAATTCTTACCAATAACTATATAAATTATGTCTGTCATTGATTTCAATTTGAAGCCGATTGAGTCGGAGGTGTTCCGATTTGTGTCGGTGCGCAATCCTCAGCGTGTCACGAAGTCGGCGCTGCGGCTGTGGGCGGTGGAGTACGACGCACTATCCGCTGGGTCTGACTTCTTTGATGATCTGGTCGCCGCCATTACCGACCCTGCCGAATGCCACTGAGGCTGCCAAACTTACCGCTTGCAAGGCCTTGGCCGAGACCTACAAGGCAGGTGAGGTTGGATCGCGGATGTGGATCCGCGCTGGATGCTGTTGATGCCTGCTATACTGGGCTTTACGGTGGTTTCAGTTGAACCTGGGATCGCCTTGACGATCGCGACCATCAGCCAATGGGCGGCGTGGAGGTGCTGGACCACTCGGTGGCCCTGCGGGTCTGGGACCAATCTGTTTACCGGCTGGATTCTAGGTGGAGATGGAGTGACACGGACGACCTTGATGGAGACGTTGGTCTTGGACTACTTGGTGAACAATTACGGGGATACCGAGCTGATCACCAGCGCTGACGACCTCAAGCGGATGGTGAATGGGCGTGTGGTGCTGCCGCGGGAGGTGTTTCCGCTGCTGCGGCCGGGATCACGCCTGTTACACCGGAGCCGCCTGGCGAGGAGGTGGATGAGCGGGGGGCGATACTCGACATTGCCCTGCATCAGGCATCTCTTGAGGAATGGCAGTTTGAACTGGAAGCTAGAAGAAACACTTAGACTCGAACCAGAGGAATACAGAGCAACTGAGGGAGGGCAATAACGATCCTGTGACTTACCCAGTCCACGGTTTGTCCTTACGACGGAAATCATCGCTGAGGCTATCGGAGGAAACTCAGGAAATATTGTCAGACTTGGGGATCACTGAGGGGGCGAGATTGGCCTACAGCATAACCCAAGCCTCGAAGGAAGCTCTTGAAGCTCGGTAGTGATACGAACGTGGGTGTGGAAAGAGGGAGGCGGATGGCAACGGGTGGTGGAATCTGGGAGGCAAGTCGGCAGAATACATGGATCAGGCAGGAAGGCTGCGACAATGCGAACATCCCCGACATGGGCTCCGACTATGAAATGTTCTATGGAGGAGCGCAAGTGTAAGATCAAGCCCTTGGGTGTCGCCGACCTCTTACGTGTGGAGCAAAAGCTGTGCTGCTATGTCCAGTGCCCATCGAACATTCTCCAAGGTGAGTACGGAAGGACGTACAGGCTGCTGGTGGAGGAGACTTATGTATCCATTACGAAGGAGACCTGGACGAGCGCGACAGCATCCACGGCCGAACGCGAATGCAAGGCTGCCGCATCAGAAGTGATCCCGAAGAGGACATTTCGCTGGTTTTATTGGCATGGTCATGGCTGTGGCCTGACATTCGATGTGCCTTGAATTCCGGGTTTGCCGAGCACCTCCACGAATACGTCCAATGCTTCCTCAACGGTCTATGCGCAGAGCGTGACGAACCACGCACTGCAGCATCGTGGGCCTGTAAGCGCGAGGGCGCATCCGCAAGGTGATCGATGATCACGAGGAAACGCAAAAGCATGGGTTGGACAGCCGTGGCGGCACCGCGCATGTGGTGGGCCTCTATCGCTGAGCGGTTAAGATCATGGTCGAAGCTGGTGAACTATGGCAAGCGGCTGATGTTCGAGTTCCTGATCCCTGAACCAGCGGCCGCCGCTGTGGGCGATGTCCAAGCCCTCCGCTGGAATTCGCGGTCAGGAGATCCTTCGACTGTCAGCCTCAGACGGGAGTAGCGCAGTATGGGTTGCCGCCTCTTTCGGAGAAGGGGATCTGGCACTTTCCAACTGACCGCATCTGGAGCTGGTTGTACAATGTGTGCATTTTGGATGAGCCGCCTGCGCTCAAGTCTGCACGTTTCACATTCAGGAAGGCCTCACCGGAGGTCGATGGGATGGCTGGGTGCCAATCAGTGGAGTTGATCGTGCCCAAATTTCAAGGCCAAGGAAGTCTATGTCGCCATCGCATTTCGCCGTGATTGAGTAGGGCACTGGAAGCCCATGCGTGACTTCAAGTGGGGCCCCGGCATATCCGCGACCTATCAACGAACCACCCGTCGAATTTCCCCGTCTGAATGGCGAAATCCGACTGTACAATAGATAGCGGTCAGCAACGACGCAGAAAATAACGGCGCTCAACATGACCATGCGGTGTGAGGTGCTTCCCGCGCATGTCACCGCCTGGCAGAAGGATTTAGCACGAGAAGATCCTCGCCGCCTACAACGCTCAAGAAAGCCGCCTACGACGGGGACCCGCTGCAGGCAAAAGGCTGGCTATGACGATAACGTCTTCGGCACCAATCCCGCGATCAGCCGCGAGATCAGGCGCACCGAACTCCGGAAGGCTGCATCAATACCTCTTCTGCTGATTTCGGCTGCGGATGCCATCGCCAATTATGATGGCGAGATCGATTGCAAGCCTCCGATCGCCGAGACGGACCTTGCTGCGCGGTTTATGAGGGCGAACGCGCCAAGTTCCTGGAGCAGCTCTTCGGCTGGGTACAGGCGCATCTTCTGCCCCTACTTCCACGGGAAGCGTTGCGCTGGAAGATGCTGTATCAGCTGCAGGACAACGACCCCGAGTTCCTCAAGTTTCTTCAGGCAGGTATGGCGCGGGTGCTCGTTCCTGTGCGACCAGTTGAGGAGACTGCCGGCACTTCCTCAACACCGGTAAATCCAGGCGGGCAGGTACCATTCCGAGCGACCTGTACCTGAGCATCGTGCAGGAGCTGATGGGTGCTGTGCAGTACTGAGCGGGGTCGTGTCTCCCACCTCGAGGAGGTGCGGGTTCCACAAATGCTGGCCTGTGCTGCAGGCAAGGAGAGCGGCTGCATCGACGGCGAGGGGTTGCCCTGTGGTGGGACGGGATTGGGTGGGTGTCGATGGTGGGTGGCGGGAGTGATGACGGGGGATCGACTACGCCGGGGTGATGATGAACGAAATGGGAGTGGTCTTGAGTCAATTGGAATCACTCCTAGAATTCTTGTGCTCAAATAGATAAGCTAAAACAAAATGGGAACAATAGATTCGCAATCAATCGATTATCGCACATTTTGAAGGCGGGGGTGGCAAAGGAGTGGTGTACCTGGGCGTTATTCAGGCTTTGGAGGGAAAAATGGGGAAGTATGCAGTATCAGCGATAAATCTGACTAAAGCCGATAGTATATCGGCAACCGCCTTCAAGTATGATTATTCCCCGCCACCTGGTGGCATTCATCCCTTGTTCCCGATTTGGTCATCTATGCCGGAGCATAGAAAACTCAAGGGGGTGTCTGGATCTTCAGCAGGAGCGATAACTGCCTTCTTCCTTGCGATGGGGCTTAACTCGACCGAATTGCAAACAGAGATGAACGCATTCACTCGAGGATATCTTGCTGGGCATGAGATGATTGTTATGAGCGAGTTTGAGAGCTTTTTCTCGGATCCGGAACCATTCAAGTGGCGAAGATACCATCCGGAGAGTAATGTTCGATTCAAAAAGGGAATTTCCCCTTTGGATGATTTTATCAAGTCGAAATTGCAAAGCGGACAGGAGTACTTTGCAGGACTTCTACCTTTTTGGCCCACATTTTTTGCCCCTGCGGAGTATCTTGCAATTCGTACCCTTTTTCAGCAATTTGCTAGAAACTGGGGGCCGAACATAATCGCTGGAGCTGTTGAAACGAAACTGGATCGATTTTGCTCACGTGCATTTTACAACGACTTTCTGATAAAAAAACTATTGCTCACCGATGCGGTGTGGAATTATGAGTCTGCTCCAAGGCCCAAATTTACTAATACAGAATTCTGGGGAGAACCAAAGGAAAAAAGGGTTCCCACGGATTCGCTGCCGTTGTGTTTTCGATTCCCATCTCACGCTAATCTTAAGGCATACATACACTCCCTCGTCGTGGATCGAGGATTGTTTTCGGGAATTGCTGTTCGCAACTATTTTGCAAAGAAGCTAAAGAAGTATATCATTGATCAAGCTCAATTGAAGAGAAATGGAGACCTGCTAAATACTGTTGATCCACATAAATTCAACTTTAAGGACTTTTTCAATCTAACCGGCGTAGATCTGGTAGTTACTGGCGTTAATGCAATACAAGGAATTCCAGTGTCGTTTTCAGTATCCGCCACGCCCGACTTTCCTGTGATAGATGCTGTTGGCGCTTCGATGAGTATCCCATTTCTATTCAAGCCCTTCGCCATCGAGGATCGAGTCAATAAGAGTATGCATGAGAACGCTTATGAGAATCTTATGTATTACGGCCTTATCGTTGACGGGGGAATGCTCAATAATTACCCTGTACATGCATTCAATGAAGTAAAGACAGCAATGGTTAGGTATGGAAATGTTGAAACGCCCATGCAAGTGAGGTTTCCAAGTAGTCATCACAACTTCAAGCCGCGGACTGCGGGATTTCGACTACAGGCAAATTTGAAGTCCGCAGGATTGCAATCAGAACTTGACCCAAGGGAGATTTATTTGTCTTACAAGAGCAGAGCCGCAATACTTAAGGAAACCGATCCTGAGCCATACGAAGTCCCCTTTGGTTCATATTTGGGGTCATTGTACAACTCCACCTCTTTCCCCTCAGAGCTTGGACAATTTGATCATTCTGATGTCGCAAAAAGGACAGTGCTGATTGACACTGGAGATCTGTCTCTTACGGATTTTTCGGGACCGGTTGTTGACGTTTTGAGAGGGAGGCAAGAACTTCGCGAAAAGAAGGAACTTTTAATTAAAAAAGCAAGAAGCATCACCTTGGAATCATTGCGATGAAAACAATTTTTATGTTCCCAGCGACTTTCCTTTGTATCCTCCTTTCATGCGGATGCTCATCGCCAAAGGTGGACAATCCCGTCCACGTTCCAACTAGAAAATACCCTCAATTCAAACGCATCGGGTTGAACTACTGCGAATACTGCGTTACAGCTGATCAGGTACGACGCTACGAGGACAGTCTGGGGAGTGAGGCGTTGGATATGAGTGGGCTGGAGATCGCTCAGGCATTCAAGTACTTCGATCATGAATCCAAGGATACTTCCGGGAACTACTATTCATGGCGGGTCATCGGGAGCATGGTGGATTGCTCGCTTCATTCCTATTTTGCATTTGAACGCAAGGTCCCGGGACTGTCGCCGGTGAGGGTCGCAGTCATGTACACCTTAAAGAATCCGGAGTCGCAACAAAGTGAATCCTTGTATGAAGTGGAATGGAAGTTCTTTTTCAAGGATCCGGTGATCGAACGGCATGTCGCCCCAGTGGAGGATACGATGGAGGTGGACACAGCATTTGTCTGGAACCTGTATGATACGCTGGTGGACCGGGTGGCGGATTTCTTCTCGAAGGGGCACAAGGTTCATGAACTGGGGACGATGCGCGATACGACGGTGGACCGGATCATGCATGATGTGGATAGCTCGCCGAATGAGGTCATTTCGCAGTGGTCGGAAAGCAGCTTCTTCCATGTGGATGTACACAAGGAGTGGTGGGAGTTGGAGGATCCTTCTGAGGCCGGCTACTGGGGTTCGCGTTGTCCGCTCGATGGTGGGCCCTACTTTTTCCCGGATTGGCGCAGGCACTATCGATCCTGTTCTTGGGTGACAGCTGATTACCTACAGAACTCGCTCTATGGGCCTGGTCGGGAGATCGGCAGTGCGGAATTGGAAATGGGGTGGGCAGCTGCGCCGGACTACTCTCACCGGAGGCAACGCCCCTCGGGGAGCAAAGTGCACTGGTTCGAGGTGAAGCCGAGGGACCTGGCGATCTACCTGGTGATGCAGACGGTGAAGTAGGAATTGGGGTCCCAGTCCCAAGCTGTCCAAACCAAGTAATCCAAGCGGCAATTTGCCTTGGTTGGCGATCGCCTATTCCCTACATTTACCCCAAGACTCAACTCCCGTGACCTTACAAGGCTGGCTTTCCAGTCACTACCATCTTAATCCCTTTCCCATGCGCAACAGATTTGCTCATTTGCCCATTCATTTCACTCTCAGAGGCCTAGGTCTCATACTTGTGACAGTCTCAAGCCTCGCCCTGCAAGCCCAGTCCGGCAAGATCACAGGAACCGTCAAGGATCAGCAAGGAAGCCCCATTGAATTCGCTACCGTCAGGCTGATCCAAAATGGCATCATCAAGAGTGGAGCCAACACCGATATGGACGGAAAATTCACCATCAGCCTTGTCGAGCCAGGGGCCTACGAAATCCAAGCTCAGCACGCCGGGAATTCCTCTCCGAAAGTCCCTATTACCATCAAGCCCGGTGAGAACCCGCCAGTCAACCTCGTCATACATGATCAGGTGGAACTCTCCGAAGTCGTCATCACCGAGCACCGGAGACAGAGAGACTTATCCAAAGCAACCATGTCGATGGACGTCATCAGCCCCAAAAGGGTTGAGGAGCAGCCACACTTGTACCTACCAGTGACCACCCACCCCGACCCCATCGCCCAACCCCGCACAGGCGCCGAAGGCGACCAACAACCCGAACCCAGTGACCGCGAAGGCTATGACCATATCGAGGAAAATCGCTTCCTCGACCCAGCCAAGACACCGCAATCGACATTCTCCATCGATGTGGACGCTGCGAGCTACAGCAATGTACGGCGCTTCATCCAGACGGAGCACCGCCGCCTCCCGCAGGGGCAGTGCGCTTGGAGGAGATGATCAATTATTTTGACTACATCTATCCGCAACCCACGGGTGAGCATCCCTTCAGCATTACCGCTGAGGCCACGGCATGCACATGGGCACCGGAGCATCAGCTCGTACTGATCGGCTTGCAAGGTCGCGAACTCGACAAGTCCAAGATGCCACCCAACAACCTCGTCTTCCTTGTGGACGTGAGCGGCTCCATGAACAGCCCGGACAAGCTGCCCCTGCTGCAACAGTCGCTCAACATGCTCGTGGAGCAAATGCGCCCCGAGGACAACATCGCCCTTGTCGCCTACGCAGGTGCTCCCGGGCTCGTGCTTCCCTCCACAAGTGGCAGCAACAAGCAAAAGATCAAGGACGCCATCAATGCGCTGCAATCCGGTGGAAGCACAGCAGGTGGGGCAGGCATTCAACTCGCCTACAAAGTCGCACAGGAAAATTTCCTCAAGGAGGGCAACAACCGCATCATCCTCTGCACAGACGGCGACTTCAACGTGGGCATGAGCAGCGACGACGAACTCATCCGCCTCATCGAGGAGAAGCGCAAATCGGGCGTATTCCTCTCCGTACTCGGATTTGGCACCGGCAATTACCAGGATGCCAAGATGGAGAATCTCGCAGACAACGGGAATGGCAACTTCTACTACATCGACCAGTTGCTGGAGGCGCAAAAGGTCCTCGTCAAGGAGATGGGCGGCACCATGTTCACCATCGCCAAGGATGTCAAGATCCAAGTCGAGTTCAACCCCACCAAAGTTGAGAGCTACCGCCTCATCGGCTACGAAAACCGTGTCATGCAGGCCGAGGATTTCAACAACGACAAGAAGGACGCCGGGGAGCTCGGCTCAGGCCATTCCGTGACCGCCCTCTACGAGATCATCCCTGCCAAATCCAGCAAGGCCACCAAACCCGAGAGCGACCTGCATTTCACCCAGCCTACCCTCACCGCGGATGCGAAGACCGACCAATTGCTCTGGGTCAAGTTCCGCTACAAGGCGCCACAAGACTCCGTGAGCAAGCTGATCGAGAAGCCACTGAACGCCCGAAGCATCCAAGCCGCCAATGCCAGCGAAAACCTGAGGTGGGCAGCCGCCGTTGCAGGATTCGGCATGCTGCTCCGCAACTCCAAATTCAAAGGCGACCTGAGCTACGACATGGTCAAATCCCTCGCCAAAGACGCCATCGGCAAGGACGAAGAAGGCTACCGCGCCGAATTCCTCCGCATCGTCAAAGAAGCCGAACTACTAAAGAAATAAGGCCCGAAAGAGCCCGCAGCACCGCCCCGAGCCCGCGGCACCGCCCAGAGACCGCAGCACCGCCCAGAGACCGCGGCACCGCCCCGAGCCCGCGGCATCTTGCCGCAGGGCTATCGAACATTTGCCTCAGGCGAAAAAACAAAGGTCGGCGACACCAGTGCCAAACTCTGCCGAAAACCAAAGGGCGGCGACACCAGTGCTAAACTTCTCCAAGTACCTGGCCCCACGCCCAGGCTGCCGCTGGCATACCCGCCCTGAGCCATTACGCTGAGCGAGTCGCAGCCTTGTCGAAGGGCTGCCATCGCAAACCAAGTGGCAAATAGAATTCAAAGGATTCTCGAATCGCTCCACCACCTCGACATGTTCTGTGCAGTACCTCCATTTCAATCCACCAACTCGAAGTTTTCGTAACTTCCCCCCAATTCCCCGATTTCCAAGAAAAACGGAATCGATATTCACACACCAACTGAATCGAAAATGATGACCCCATCACCCGCACCCAAAAGCAAAATCCTCCGCCAAGGATTGGCCCTTACGATATTCCTCTTGCTCGGCTTTACCCTCCAAGCCCAAACCCCCACCACAGGCAGCGTCCGTGGCACCGTCACATCAGCCGACGATGGCCTGCCGATTTTCGGAGTGGACATCACCCTCACCCAAAAGAAAGGGGGAGGACAAAAAGAAGCGCTCTCCAACAATGACGGCCAATTCGCATTCAACTCCTTGACGCCCGGGAAATACAAGATAGCATTCGAGTCACCGGGATTCAAATCCGCAAAGTTGACCTTCTACGTCGAGGCCGACAGACCCCGCGACATCAACATGCCCCTGAAACTCAGCGAATAGGGACCGACTCCCCAAAAAGCAACCCAGTCACCAAGCGAAACACACCCAGCTTAGTGCCTTAGTGCCTTTGTGGCAAAAATCACCGCCCCCCTACTCATTTCTCCACCCTCACTCGGTTCCTGAAAAACAGCCCATTCTCCTCCGGCTGCCCGTACAATTCTGGATGCAGGTAGAGCCCACGGTCATCCGAACGCTTCTCCGGTTCCACCTCCAAGGCAGCAGGATTGTTCCGCACAAAAGCATCATTCCGATCCGCATACACAACCCAGCAAACCTTTTGCCCGGGCGCCGCGCCACCGATGCGGAATTTCCCGCTCCCATCCACCTCACTTGCCACAAAGACCTGCCCTGCGCCCCCAATCGGCGTCAGCTGATAAGAAATGTCCGCATTCACCGCATTGAAATAGGAAGGTAGGGTCACCTCTGCAAAACCCGACGCATCGCAGGTCACCGTGCCCCGGTACAGGTTCAGCACCTCCGGCGACTCGATGCTGAAGTGCCGCAGGTATTTATTGCCCGGGTCCGATGGATGATCAATGATGAACGACTTGACGCCCGATGCACCAGAGTTCCCATTGGCGAAGACCCCGTACCAGTTCCCTTGACCGACCACACCATAGCCGTAAGTGGGATTGGGAGCACAAACGCCGATCACACCCACCGCATCATAGTTGCCATTGGGGCCATTGTAAACGGCCTGCAAGATCGTCGTGCTTGCCGTTCCCCCTGCCGCCAGGAAGGCGCCGCCGCGGATGCCGCCGCTCTGTCCCCAGACTGCGGTCGCATTCGCATAAGTTGCCGGCACCAATCCCGTGCTGCCCTGACCGAAATAGGCCGCCTGAGAAGTATGTGTCGGCAAGAAGCTGATGCCCTCCACCGCTCGGCCTGTCCCCGCCTGATGCGAAAGCAACGATGCCAAGGGATTGGCATTGTTGAAGCTCTGTATCGTGAGGCCGTGGCCCAAGCCGTATTGCAAGATCGCCTCTCCTGAGCCGATTGTGGCAGCGTCCATGTCGATTTGGATGCCCTGCTTGGAGGAGGCCCCATTGATGTCCAGTTGGATGCCGTGGGCATTGTTGTTGGCGAGGTCCGAACGCAGGAGAATCCCAGCTGCGGCGGCGGTTCCATTATAGACGTAAACCGTGGGCTGCGTGGATGTCGTTGTCGTATGCGCTGAAACAAATTGCGCAGCTGAGCCTGTGGTGCCACTTGCCCAAGAGACGAGGCTCGCCTGTGTACCATAATTGGCAAAATAGGCCGCATTGCCCGTTCCGAAGGCATAGCCATTCACCGCTGACTGATTCCCAGCCGCATACACGCTGAACCGGTCACTCGCAAACGGACCAGTCCCATTGATGCAAACCAAGCCATCCGGCGTCACACGCATGGCCTCGACATTGTTGGTGCGGAAGGCGAGCGGTTGTGCGTCAGTCGTTCCGATAAAGTTCACCAAGGGCGTGGTCCCGGCATTCCCGATCAGGTTCCAGGCACTGAAATCCTGCCAAACCGGACCCGCGACGCCTTGGGCCAATACCTGCCCCGCCGTACCAGGCAGCATGGCTTGTAGGTTTCCCAACGTGCTCGCTGTCACCACCCGGTCATCACTTCCGGCAAGGCCGTCCACGCGCAGCTCTCCCGCGACATGCAGCCGCTCTTGGGGATTGGACGTGCCGATGCCGACATTCTGGGCAAATGCGCCGACCGAAAGGCCGAGGTACAGGCATAGCAGCGAAAATGGACGAATCGTCAATGGGTTCTTGGTCATACAGCGAAAGTCACGCCGCATGCACGTTCCCTATATGCGGGAATCTCTATTCGGAGGATTTGGGTTTGCATTTGGCAGCGACTCCAATCAGCAACCCAAACCCACCGATTGCAAACCCACCATGAGCCATCCCAGTGACCGTTCCCACCTTTGCCCAAAATCCAAGTGAAAATGAAATCCAAAATCATCCTCGGCCTGATGCTCCTTTGGGCGCAGGCTCAGGCGGCGACCTGGTACGTGGCCACCAACGGCAATGACGCAGCGACGGGCACCCTTTCCGACCCACTCCTGACCCTCGATGCTGCCATCACCCTCGCCAGCCCCGGAGATGTCATCGAGCTCCGGGGCGGCACCTACCCCAGCAACGAGGTCCGCGTCACCGTCAGCAACCTCACCATCCGCAGCTTTCCGGGCGAATGGGCCATCCTCGCAGCCTCCACCACCGATCCCGATGTGGCTTCCTGCATCTGGTACAGCGAGCCCGATGTCAATGGCGGCACGCTGGAAAACCTCGAACTCACAGGCGGCTACTACTACGGCCTGAGCTTCGAAACCAACTGGGACTGGGGCGTGCCCGCCCAAGACCGCCATGGCGCCAGCAATATCATCGTGCGGGGATGCCACATCCACCACACAGGGCGCGACTGCATCAAGATCAAGCCCGGCTGTGACGGCATCCAAATCCTCGGCTGCGAACTTGACCACAGCGGCATCGGCCCGGCAAATCAACCTGATCCCAACGCGGAAGGCATTGACAATGTGAACGGTGACGGCATGGTCGTGCGCAATTGCCACATCCACCACACCAGCACCACGGGCGTCTATGCAAAAGGCGGCGCAGATGGCTGCCTGATCGAAGAAAACCTCATCCGCGAAACCGGGGAGGCAGGCATCCTGCTCGGTTTCTACACAGATGCCGAATACTTCGACGAGATCGCCAATCCCAACTACCAAGAATGCCGCAACAGCATCGCCCGCAACAACATCGTGATGGGAACAGGCGGCGCAGGGATCGGGTTCTATGCCTCTGAAAATTGCCGGGCCGAGCACAATACCGTCATCACGGCCTCCCCGGCATTCCACAGCCCGCTCTTCTGCGCCAACGGTGAAATCTGGATCAGCAGCGCCTCCACCGTCACCCCTCCCAACATCAACCTGACTGCCGTGGGCAACATCTTCGTGGACCAAAGCGGCACAGGCCCAGAGGATTACACCGTGCAGATCCGCCCCGGCGCCCTCACAGGCACCACCGTGATCAACCACAA